>NZ_CP060707.1:1354221-2031332 GCF_003048675.2 Campylobacter concisus
GAAAGGCACAATATTCCGTTAGACCCATTCTTAAAACAAAACAACTGGACATATAACTTAATGTTTGAAAAAAGTGGCGATGAGTATATACCAAATAATATGATTGTTAAAACATTCTATGTAGCACACAATGCTGATAAGATCATAGTTATTGGAAATAAAAAGATAGCCCAAGACTACAAAGATTACTTGGCAAGCAATGGTTGTAAGAATATTGCTATTCATCCAGTAGATAGTATTGGACAATCTAAAAAACGCGTAAATATCTTATTTTTTGGAATGAAAGGAAAAAACGATGAAGATTATATCAAAAGCTTTACTAACTTGTTTGATTTTTAATAGTGCCGTATATGGGGCTGACGAGCTTACTGGGGATACAAAACTAGCATGCGAAGCTATTTTGTGCCTATCAAGTAGCGAAAGACCAAGTGAGTGTTCGGCAAGTTTAAGTAAATACTTTTCAATAAGAGCAAAAAAGGCACATGAAACGGCAAAAAAGAGGAAAAATTTCTTAAAGCTTTGTCCAACCGATACTGCTATAAAAACAGACCAAGATTACGCAAGTTTGATTGATACTATATCAGAGATAGGTGGGGGATGTGATGCTAGCGATCTTAACAAGAATTTGGACAAACGTCGTGTCTGGGATAGTGAGAAAGGACTATATCAAACTCAAATTAGAATAAGCCCAAACATGCCTGAATATTGTAAAAGACTTGCTCGTCATAATTATACAAATATTAAGGACTTGAAATATACTTGCGACACCAAGTTTTATGACGAGAGTATATGGAAAAGAGGATATGAGCTACAAACTATAAGTCAAGCTCAATACAACGCTTTAAGTAGCGATAAAAAAGAAATTCAACCAAATCCAGAATTTTCGAAATGTGGCGACATAAATAAAAGTTACCATTGGCGACAGAGTTGTCGTCAACATATATCTCAATACCTATTCTTTGAGAAGAAGTATTTTAGTAAAACATGCTGGGCAGACTGATGGAAAATGAAAATCTATTTGATAGCACTGGCTCATCTGAAGTTGCACCAATAAGAAAACTCGAAAGCAAAGATGAAATCATAGCTAGGCTTCAAAAAGAGGCAGAAAATGCCAAAAACGAGCTAGATGATGTAGAGCAAGGCAAAAAAGAATTGCAAGAAAGACTTGAAAGACTAGTTTATGAGCGTAATACAACAGCTGATATTTTAAAGAATGAAGTGGCAGAGCTAAATTCTAAATTTGAAAAAGCTGGATTGAAAATAAGCGAAAAAGGCGTTGTCTCTGTCTTGGATTATTCCAACTACCAAAAAAGAGTTGACATGAGTTTCAACATGTTTAATAGTGAGCTAAATTTGGTTCAACAAGCCTTTGAAAGATTTGCAACAGAAAATAATGCAGATTACAGTAGATACGTTAAAATGGTTCAATCGCTTATGGATGAGAGTGCAAAGCTTAAACAACTCTTTGAATACCTAAATGAATTTATGCTAAATCCTCCTAGTAAAGAATTTATGGCTCTCATGAATAATACACTTGCTATTAGGAAAATAGCTCAAGACTATAAAGAATTTGAAAGCATCGCAGACATCACTAAAGTCAAGGTAACCATGCAAGATCAAGAAAATGCTTTTAACGAGATGACTATGCAGTTTAATAATTTTGCTGCAAATCAAAACAAATTCTTTGAAGAAGAGCTAAATAAAATTGAGGTTTTTAAGGACAAGATAAACATAAGGCTAAATGATACTGGAGATGAATATAAAAGATTTAGTGAGAATATGATCGCTAATTTAAACAATCAGTTAAAAGTTTTTGAGGTAAATCTAGCTGAGTATAAAGAAATTAGAGAAAATGAAACAAAAATACTAAAAAATTTAAAAAAAGGAGGATACACACTAACAGGATTACTTTTTATGATGTGCTTGGCACTTGGTGGAATTATCGGTTACGCTATTTTCTTAATCAAATAGCGTTATAAAAATTTTAAATTAAAAGGATAAAACAATGGCAGATTTTGACAGAACAGAAAACGGCAACGAAAAGAACCTTGCAACAATTTTCATAAGCAAAACTGAATTACCAGAACAAAACAAAACATTAATTGGCTTTGGCATGGAGCGTCCATACGAAAAAGATGGAAAAGAAATAGAACTTGGTGCAGTAAAAGCATTTTATGCTATAGAAAATGCTAGAAATTTTCTCAATGGTGTTGATTGTCGCAATCACCCAGTAAAAATAGAGTGCGGCTTACAAAACGAAAAGCACACTTTCTATACGGCATCTACTTGGATACACAATGGCATAAACGATAAGACTGGTCAAGCTTATAGTCTTCATAAAATGGCAATCACAATTCGCCCAGAGATTAAAAACGAAGCTGGCGAAATAGTTCAACAGCAAGAGAGAATTTTTGCTACAAAAAATAGAAATGGCGTAAAAGGTTACTCTTTTGACGTTACAAATGATAGTGCCCTCGAGAAAGAATTTTTAAGCAATATTTCCAAAGGCTTTAACTTGGGTCTGGTCGCTGAAAAAAATGAGACATTGGCTAAAAATCCAAAACTTATGGAAATCGTTAATAAAATTCCAGACAGATCAGCCGTAACAATGAATTATGACTTTGTTAAGCAACAAGGCATAGTCGTATTGCCAGAAACCATGAAAGCAGTCACAAAATCGGTAAGCAAAGGTGCTGAAATTTTAAATGGCGAATTAAAGCAAGAGCAAAAAAGTCAAGGTTTTGATAGATAGTCTCACTTCAACTTTTTTGCTGTATTTAGGGCTAAAACTACTACTTTTAGCCCTTCAAAAAATTATAATAAAAAATAATTTTTAAAAATGTATAAAAAAATATAAAAACAATTTAAAAACAATTTAAAATTAATGAAGGATACAAAAATGGGTAGATTATTTATAGCAGAAAAAAACCTGAACTTGCACGTGCAATAGCTAAAGGGCTTATTGGCAATGAAAGTAAAGGTAATGGCTTCATTAGAAAAGGTAACGATACCATAACTTGGGCTTTTGGACACATTTTGGAGCTTTTTAAGCCTGACGATTATGCAGAAAAATATAAAAAATGGAATTTAGAAGATCTACCCTTTGAAATAGAGAAATTTAAATATAAGCCTATTGACAAGAGCAAAGATCAACTTAAAATAATTTTAAACTTATTAAAAGAAAAAGATACAACAGAAGTTATTCATTGTGGTGATGCGGACGATGAGGGACAAATTTTAGTTGATGAAATTTTAGCTTATGCAAATAATAAGTTACCAGTAAAAAGAATGTTAATAAATGACCTTAGTGAAGCTGGTATCAAGAAAGAGTTAAATAATATAAAGTCAAATGATGACTTTTATGGGCTTTCTCAACGTGGTTTTGCAAGAAGCTTGGCTGATTGGATAGTCGGACTAAATTTAACTAGAGCATTTACCGTTGTGGCTAGAAATAAAGGGTATCAAAATGGTGTTTTAAATTTAGGACGTGTCCAAACCCCTATTCTCTCCTTAGTGGTAAATAGAGACAAAGAAAATGAAAATTTTAAAAGTCTGGAATACTTTGCAATTAGTGGTGAATTTAAAAGCTTTGATGGCATAGATTTTCGTGCAAATCTAAAAACTGATGATAAAATTACAGATAAGGATTTAGCTCAAAACATATTAAAAGAGTGCGAAAACAAATCCGCAAGAATTACAATTAAGAAAACCGAAAAGAAGAAAGAGCTACCGCCACTTCCTTACAATTTATTAAAACTTCAAGCTCAATGCGCAAAAGAATTTGGCTTAAAACCTGATAAAGTTCTTGCTATTACTCAAAACTTAAGAGAGAAATTTCACTTAATAACTTATAACAGAAGTGATTGCGAATACCTACCTGATACAATGTATGATGAGTCGCCAGCTATTATACAAAGTTTAAAAGAAATTTTTAAAAATACAGACGATATTGAGCTAAAAGGGATTTTAGACAATGTGGATCTTACTATAAAAGGTGCAGCATTTAACTCAGCAAATATTTCGGCTCACCATGGCATTGTCCCAACTGGAGCAAAAGCGTGTTTAAATGAACTAAGTAAGGATGAATTAAATATTTTTACGCTTATAGCAAAAAGATTTGCATTGCAATTTTTTAAAGCAAGAGAATATGAGGCAACAAATATAGTTTTGGAACTTAACGAATATAAATTTACAGCCTCACAAAATACCACAACTGATCTAGGTTTTACTTTCTATCTTAAACCACAAAAAGATGATAATGATGATAATGATGATGAAATAGAAAACACTTCAAAGTTGGATAATTTAATAGAAGGCTCTATGGCTGAGTGTTTAAAGATTAAACTTGAGCCAAAAAAAACTAGAGCAAAGCCATTTTACACGATGGCAACACTTCTCACCGACTTAACTGGCGTAGCCAAATATGCTAAAGATCCGAACATTAAGAAATTACTCCTTGAAAAGGATCAAGGCAAAAAAGGAGAAAATGGAGGTATCGGAACCCCAGCTACTAGATCAAATCATATAAAAAGCTTGATAGATAATGAATTTATCAGTGTTAGCAATGACAAAAAGCAAATAATACATGCAACACAAAAAGGCAAAGACTTAATTTCAGTTGCACCTGAAATTTTAACCTGCGTTGATATGACTGCTTTATGGTTTGAAAAACAAAAAATGATCGAAAGCCGCGACTTAAGTTTGGATGACTTTTTGACAGAAATAAATCAACAAATAAAGGAAGAGATAGCAAAGGTAAAAGATAGCGATATGGGAAATTTTGAAACAAAACCAGATAATGCTCAAATTTGCCCTATTTGCAATAATGGATATTTAATAAGACATGAAAGCCAAAATAAAAAAGGCGTATTTTGGTGGGGTTGCAGTCAATGGCGTGAAGGTTGTAAAGCATTTTATTACGATAACGATGGCAAGCCACAGCTTGAAACCAAACCAAAACAAGAAATACCAAGTGATGCACCTATATGTCCAAAATGCAAGAGTGGTAAGCTACTACCTAGAACCAGTGCGAAAGGTTTTAATTATTTTGCATGTAACGGCAAGTTAAAAAATGGCAATTGGTGCAATGCTAAATTTAAGACAAACGATAATGGCGAACTTGAAGAGATGGTTTTTGAGAAAAAATAAGGATAGTAGAGTGCAAGCAAAAGACCTAAAAAAGATTATCAATACGGTAAGGTTTAATGATATTTTATTAACTTTTAAAGATCCAGAGGATTTCAAATGTTATTGTGATTTCTTAATCAATAAGCCAAATAGCATTCATGATAACAGCCACAGCTTTTGGAATAGTTATTATAAATTACAAAATAATATTCTAAAAAATATTGAAGAAAAAAATTCCAAATATGATCTTTGCAGGAACGAACAAACTAGAGAAGAAGCTAGTTTGTCTTTAGAACGATTAATAAATGAATGCGGCTGCGAAAACATAAAAGCTAATGTTATTTATTTTGATGCATTTGATAAAAATTCACAATACATCTATGCTGATGAATACGAAAAACTAGAAGAGCTTATAAATATTATCGACAAAAAATACCACATCTCGAACTATAAAACAAAATTTGCTTGTATACACTGGAATGATCACGAAGAAGAGTATCACTCACCAAAGGTCAGCATCCATAGAGTCTTAATAAAGGAATAACATGCCAACTTACAAAAATTTACAATATATCAATGAAAGCAAAAATTCAATATTAAGTAATTTAGATAACAATTTACAAGAACAATATGCCAGTGACCTAGATCAAAATCTAAACGAACTCTACAATAATGAGGTTAGGTCGAAGATTGAAAAAATGGGGGATAAAAACCAACAAATTTCAGAATTTTTAAATGAAATGTATTCAAATGTTGATTACAACATGGATGAATTCGATCCAAAATACTTAAAAGAAAATAAAGAAAAATTTAAGGATATAAAAGGTGGCATAATCGCAAGTATTATTGATAGGAACAATAAAGCACAAAGCAACTACCAACTTGAGAGCTTTTTCGAAAAGTATGATCAAATTTTTGACAAGAATACACCTCATGATAAGATAATAGATAATGTTGCTAGTAAATTTCTAGAACTCAATGGAGAACTTTACAACAAAATAGAGCATGAATCAGTATACAACGAAGCCGAACTAGCTCTTAGTAAAACATTATCTAAAAATATAACTTCACGCATTGATATTGATACAAACAAAGATGGAAATTATCAAATAGATAAATTTAGTAAGTTGCTAGCTGCCAACAAAGAGTTTAGAGGAGATGAAAATATCGCCCTATTCCAAACTCTAAAAATGATGGATAAAGCATTAATGGATGAAAACAATAAGGATTTTAAAGCTATACATGAAAAAATAGGCTTTAACTTTACTGATATTAATGGAAAAACTATTCATATCAATGCAAGACTTGGCGAAGGACACTTTCAAAAAGACTTAGATCATTTGGTAAAGATAGGTTGCAATGATTGTGGTATAGGTAGTGTCAGCAAAATAGCTAATAAAATTTTTATAAAATCCACTGAAACAAACGATCTAATTTTAGATCAAAATGAAGAACAAAGCAAAGAGAGGGGCAAAGGATTAAATTTTAAAAATCCTGCAACAATTGATAATTTTGAAAAATGTTTAAAAGGTGGCATAGAAGCAACTGCAGCATTGGCTGAAAGCATAGGAGATGAAAGTATTACAGCTTTTACTCAAAATTTAAATCGTGTTGCTGGCATATCTGGTATAGGTAAACATATAAATAATATTGTATCAGCACAAAATAACAAAGAGGTAATAAATAGATTAGGCAAGGCATACACAGAAAAGGTCAAAAGTGGTGCAATAAAACTTCCAAAAGAAAAAGTTATGGAACACTCAAATCAAAAGAGTTTAGGCGCTAATAGATGAAATTTTTAAAACAATTTAAAATAATAAAATACTATAAAAAACTATTTATTATTATATTATCATTATCTATAATAGCGACAAATGTTTCAGCTATACCCAATGCTGATGAAAGTAGATACAATAAGCTCTTTTATAAATTTGGCAAAGAGTTTAATATCCCTCCGATACTTCTTTGGGCTATAGCAAAAACAGAGAGTAACTTTACCAATAATGCAAAGAATATTAACAACAATGGCTCAATAGATTATGGGTTGATGCAGATTAATTCAATTCATGAAACAACGTTAAAAGCTAAAAATTTAAGCATTGATGACCTATATAAGCCAGAAACAAACATTCAAATGGGAGCAATGATACTAAGAAATTGCATTAATAAACATGGTTGGGATTATAAAGCACTAAACTGCTATAACGGAAAAGTTGAAAATAATCCATATTCTCGTAAAGTTTTTGCAAATTTAAGAACTTTAAAACAAGCAAGAAGAGTAATTAAATGAACTTACACAAAGATGATACAAGGGCTTTTTTAGAATATCTTGGTTTTGACGTGGATAGCCACTATAAATTCAGGATGCGAGAAGATGAGCATACCGCTTCTGCTTCTATTGATCCAAAGAATGGCTATATTAAAGACTTTGGCAGTGGTTTTAGGGGTGATATAATAGCATTTTATAAGGAAATAAAGAATTGCGACGAAAGAAGTGCATTTTTAGAAGTAGCAGGCATTCTAGACAACTTAAAAATAGATCATGATCTAAATCATGGGCAAAAGACAAATATTGCTATTCATAAAAAAGCTATAAATGCTAGACCAATTAAAGAAGAACCCACAATAGATTATCTTGATGACGACATAGTAAAAAAATACGAAAATGAAAGGCGTGAGAATTTTACACGCTATCAAGAACTTTTACATAAACTGCTTCCAGTTTGCGACAATAATCAACGTAAAGAAATAGCTCAAAAATTTCAAATAGGTTACTCCAAAGAAGAAGATAGGTTGGTAATGCCATTAAGAAATGAGACTGGCAAGATCGTAACGCTTTGGAAATATAATCCAAATTTAAATATCAAATACACTTTTAGCAAAAATAGACCACGCTGCGCCTTTAATATCCAAGCATTAAAAGAATATATAAGAGATGATAGTCCTATATTCATAGCTGAAGGTGAAAAAGACTGCTTAAATATGTTGTCACGTGGATATAAGGCTATAAGCTTTGGGAGTGCTGCCACTCATTTAAAACAAATTCAAATTGATATGTTAAAAGATAGTTACATTGTTGTAGCATATGATTATGATGAGGCAGGGAAAAATGGTGCAAAGGCTTTAAAAGAGCAGTTAAATAACTCTTGTAAAGTTGTAGAAATAATAGAATGGGAAAAGATACTCAAACAAAACGGATTAGAAAAAGAGCTAAAGAAAGGATTTGATTTCACTGATTTTCTAAAACTTAGTGCCAAGGAGAGGGAAAAAAAACAAGGAATTAATAGATGACAGACAACAAAGAAAAAGATAATAGCCAATATAAACCAAAGAAAAGACAGGTTGTAATTTATTTAGAAGAAGATGAATTAAAATATTTAGACTATATCTATAATAAAAAATTCTTTCCAACTCGTGCCGCATATATTAGAATGCTTATTAATGAAGACAAAGAAATGAATGGCTATTAAAAATATTAAATATTTTAATATTGTATAAAAATATTTAATATTTCACATAATAATATATTGTTATAAAAGTATGTAAAAATCGGCATTTGCCATAAATTTAGATAAAATTTTATTTTAAAATTTTATTTTTTTGTAAGGATTTTAAATGGCAAAACAGAAAAATGATAGTAATCTACATGATAGTCTTGATCTATTTAGTATGGCAGATGCTCATCCAGAATACTTTGGAGGTAATCTCAATTCAATTATAGAAAAAACGATTGATATAGATGCACAGATAAATGAGATAGAAAATAGCTTATTTGAAACTATAAACACAACAGATGTTACACAAAATGAAGAAACCATAATTAATCCTATAAAAAAATTCAATAATACCTTTGAGGACCTAAAACTAAGCGATGCCCTAGAACTAGGTGGGGAAAAGGATAGATTTAGAAAAAATATTGCAGCAATTAAAACTACTAACGAAATTTACCCAAAATTAGATCTTGCTAAGAAAGGCGAAATAGAACTAAATATTACAAGAGAGCAACAGCTAACAATAGCTAACTTTTCAGGCTGGGGAGGAATAAATGGACTATTTGATGAACGCAATGAAAAATGGAAAGATGAAAGAGAAGAGCTCAAGAAGCTACTTAGCGAAAGTGAATATGATGCTGCTAAACGTTCAAATTTAACTGCATATTATACGCCTAAAAATATCGTTTCGGCAATGTATAAAGGTCTCGAAAGACTTGGTATTAATGCCGATAGAGCAGATTTGAACAAAGAAATTCTAGAGCCTAGTGTAGGAAATGGTTCGTTTATTACGTTTAACAAAAACGATAATTTTCATTTTACTGGTCTTGATATTGAACCTCTTACAATTAAAATGAACAAAATTTTATATCCGAATCAAAAAAATAATAACATTGGCTACGAAAAATTTACTTATGATGAGCAGTTTGACGCAGTTGTTGGCAATCCTCCATTTTTAGATGTCCCACTTTTTGATAATAAGCATCAAGATTTATATGGTTCAGCCCATAATTTCTTTATACAAAAAGCCACACAATACAGTTTAAAAGAAGATGGAATAAGTGCTTTTGTAGTAAGTCGTCACTTTATGGATGCTAAATACAATTCAGCAAGAGATGAGATAGCGCAAAATCATACTTTCTTAGGTGCAGTGCGTTTGCCAAACAATGTTTTTAAGCACACAGAGGCTGAAACAGATATCATTTTTCTACAAAAAGGCAAGCATCCTGAGTATAACAAAGAAATATCCAATATTAAATCAACTCAAGTAGCACAAGATGGCACAGAATTAAATCAAAGCATAAACCATTATTTTATTGAAAACCCCCAAAACATACTTGCTAAGCCGGTCTTAAGAAATGGGCAATTTGGAAAAGCAATTTTTTATGATCCAAAAGACGATATAAATTTTAGTCTTGATACAGCAATAGAAAATTTTATAGAAAATCAACTTCCTACTAACGTATATAAGTGGAGAGAGCCGGCATCTATTATCGACTTTGCAATAGAAAGTTACGACGATGCCTATGATTATGTTAAGGATTTAAAAGAAAATAGCCTTTTAATCTATAATGATCAAATTTGCAAAATAACCTCGTCGATAAACGGAGAAATAAGAGCATCAAAAATTGAAGATTTAAGCCCTACCATCCAAAATAGAATTAAAAAGTATATACCCTTAAGAGACAAACTCAAAGAGCTCATTGCACTAGAGCAGACAGATATTAAAGACGATGATATAAAACTAAAGCAAACAAGAGAACAGCTTAATTTGCTACTAGACAACTATCATATTAGCGAAGGATTTTTATCTGGGAATAAGGCAGCATCATTTAAAAATCTAGATGTAGAGTTTAGCAAAGTCAAAGCTCTAGAAAAAAACTATAAAAAACCTGAACGTGCAAGAGATGGCAAAGAAGCCATAAAGGAAAGCTGCGAAAAGGCTAATATTTTACTTCGCCGAACAATAGGTTTTACTCCTGAAATTTTGTTTGACAATGAAAAGGATGGTGTATTAGTAAGCATGTATCAGTTTGGAAAGATCGATACAAACTATATTTCAAAAAAACTAGGAAAATCAAATATCGAAGTCGAAGATCAAATTATTGCAGAAAAACTGGCTTTTTACGATCCAGAAAAATTATCAAAAGGCGAAAGAGAGCTAATTTTTACTCCAATTTATCTTAGTGGAAATGTCAAGGAAAAATTAAAATCAGCAAAAAATCTACAAGACATTTATGCGGACTTAATGCAAAACAATATAGAAGAACTTAGCAAGGTCATACCACAAGATATTAGCTTTGTTGATATAGACACGAGGTTTGGCAGTTCTTGGATACCAATAAAATACTATGATGATTTTTTAAAGAACGAGCTAAAGACATCAAACTATAATAATGATGCATGGAAACTTCAAAATTTAGGTTCAATGGGCTGGCAAATAGACGGAGATAAATATCATCTTTCACAATATGCAACTTATAACTATTCCGTTGAAGTCAAAGGACTTACCACACAAAGACTAATTAATGGAAATTATGAAATACACCAAAATGTAGGTAACAATAAAAGCGTATATGACATTATAGAAAGTGCTCTAAATAATACACCTATAAAGATTATGGAAAAAACAAATGAGCCTTTGCTAGATAAAGAAGGTAATATTAAGAGAGATAAAGAAGGCAACATAGTCTTTAAACAAGTAATAAATCCAGAAAAAACAGCTGAAGCAAATGCGAAAGTTGAAATGCTAAAAAGCAAATTTAATGAATGGATATATAGCGACCGAGCTAGAGCAAAAGAACTAGAACGTATTTACAACGACAAATTTAACTGCTACGTTAAAGCCAAATTTAATGGAGATGGTTTAGAAATTTTAGGGCTTGATGGCAATATAAAACTTAGAAAGCACCAAAAAGATTCTATTTTTAGAAGCATGGTTCAAAAAAATATTTTACTTGATCACGAAGTTGGGGCTGGCAAAACATATGCAGCAATAGCTGCTGTTATGAAGCAAAAAGAGCTTGGGCTTGTAAAAAAACCTCTAATCATCGTTCCAAACAATCTTGTAACCCAATGGGATCAAAGTATTTTTGATGCATTTCCTAATGCTAATGTGCTAGTGGCAGACGAAAACTCTTTAAGCCCAAAAGAAAGAGACGAGTTTTTGGCTAAAGTAGCAAATAATGACTGGGATGCCGTTGTTATAAAATATACACAAGTAGAAAAACTACCAGTTCCTTTTGAAACACAAAAAAAGATACTTGACAAAGAAATTTATGAGCTAAAAGAAGCTCTTAGATATTACGAGGAACGTGATGAATCAACAAACAGACGTTCTGCACGTCAAGTTGAAAAAATGATAGCTAGAGTTGAAAAAAAAGTGGAAAAACTATTTGACGATAAAGCAAAATCCAAGACAATGGATTTTTCAATGCTTGGTGTTGATAGTATAGTGGTTGATGAGGCACATAACTTTAAAAATTTAGGCGTAATCTCTCCGATGAATGCAAAAGGCAAAGGAGCTAATACTTCAAGCAAGAGAGCATTAAATATGCTTGCACTTACTACCTATATTAACGACAAAAAAGATGGTAAAGTAATGTTTTTAACTGGAACTCCAGTATCAAACTCACTTAGCGAAATTTATAATATGCAGAGATATTTGCAGCCAAAAGAGCTTGAAAATTTAGGCATAGATAGCTTTTCAAATTGGGCTAGTAATTTTGCTGGTATAGATATTGCCCCTGTAAGAGATGCTAGCGGTCGCATAAAAATGGAAGCAAGGTTTTCATCACTTACAAACTTACCTGAGCTATCAAATATACTAAGCCAAACAACAGACACTATCACAAATGATGATATTAAAGCCTTTTCAAAGACATTTGTTCCAAATAAAGAAGTGATTTACGTAAAAAGTGAAAAATCTAAACGTATATCAGATTATATAGGGGAAGCTGATGAAAATGGAATTTACCCTAGATACTCAATTACTGGGCGACTTATTAGCATGGAAGGTGGAGGATATGATCCAAGCATCGATAACCCACTAAAAGTAACAAACGACGCAAAAAAAGCAAGTATTGATTTTAGACTAATAGATCCAACAGCCCCTGATTACCCAAATTCTAAAATAAATATCGCGGTTGATGAGATATTTAAAGAATGGCAAACTTGGGGTGATAAAAAGGGGACTCAGCTTGTATTCTTAGATGTTGGAACACCAAAAAGCACTAGTGATAAATCATTTAACTTAAAACTAGACGAGATATTAGCTAGAGAAGAGCAAAAAACAGAATATGTTGATGAATTCGAGAATATAAATGATACTTTAGAAAACAGCGAGGTATCAGTAGATGATCTTGATGAAAATGGAGAGGTTCTAAAAAAGGATGAATTTGATGATAGTAGATTTTTTCTTTATGGAGATATTTATAAAAAGCTAGTTGATAAAGGAATACCAAGAGAACAAATAGCATTTATACATGATGCAGTTAGCAACGAAGAAAAAGCGGATCTTTTTAAAAAAGTTAATGATGGTGAAGTTAGAGTTCTTTTGGGCAGCCGTGCAAAAATGGGAACAGGAGTAAATGTCCAAAGACGCATCACAGCACTTCACCACATAGATTGTCCATGGAGACCAAGTGATATAACACAAAGCAATGGAAGGGCGATTAGACAAGGTAATCTCTTTTATGAGAACGACCCAGAAAACTTTATAATCAAAGAATTTAGACATATTACTCCTGGAACGTTTGATGAAAGGAACTGGGAGTTGCAGAGCAAAAAGAACGAGGCTATATTAAATTTCAGAAGAGGTGTCGTCGGAGAACGTAGTTTAAATGGCTTTGAGGAGGATTTATTAAATTCAAATGAGGCACGTGCGGTCGCCAGCGAAAATCCTCTCATCTTTACAGAGTTTGAATTAAATGAAGCTATAAAAAAAGAGAGAAATGAGCTCAAACGATATAAAGAACAAGTTTTTTCTAATGGTGAGGAGCAAGAGAAAAACAACATTAGAATGGCTAACATAGAGATACAAATATCTAAAATAGATATCATTAAAGATATAGTAAAACAAAATACAAGCGAAAACTTTACTTGTAAAATGAACAAATATAAAGCCTCTATTGCAACTGGTGGTTTTGAGCCAATAGTGTATGACTTTAATATACCAAAAGATAAAAATGGCACAGATACTAACGAAATAGAAATAAAGCAAAATCAAATGGCAGACATCTTGCAAGATAATATAAATTTACTATTTGCAGAAAAAGAGACGCCAAGAGAGGTTGCAGAATATAAGGGCTTTAAAGTTATTGGAGAAGTTACAAATACAGCATTTAATGGAAATATTATATTTTTTAAGCTCGTAAACAAAGAATACGATATAGAGTTAGAACCAAGATCTCTTGAATATAATGACGATATATCAAAAGGTATTAGCGCAAGAGAACAAATTAGCCTTAGAGGCTTTTTTACAAGAATAAACAATGTCCTAAGTGATGAAGCCCTACAAAAGAGGCTAGAGAAAAATAAAAATGATCTAGAAAAATTAAAAGAATCAAATATTACTTTAAAAGAATGGTTAGCAAGCAACCAAGTTTATCCAAAGCAAGAACTTTTAAACAAACTTCAAAAAGACCTTGAAATTTGTAATTCCGAAAATGAGAAGATGATTGTAGACAGGCAGTATAAAAGTGAGTTTAAAAGTTCAGCACTAGAGGAATATAAAAATTGGGACAAAATTCAAAAAGAGAAGTTGCTTGAAAAGCTAAAAGAGCGAAACAATAATGATCAAGTAGAACGACCAGCATTTACGCAACCACAATATAAATTATCCAAACAAACAGAAGAAAAAAGCAGATCAATAGATACTGGCATCAGTCTTTAATATGGCACATTTTATAATTGTATTAAATAATTTAATACAATTATAAATTATTTAATATAGTATTAAACAATATAAATTTCTCAATAATCTAGAAGTAAATAATTATATACAATATTAAATTATATTATATTATTTAATATTATTTTAAACTTTTTATATTAAGATTCTTTTATATTTAAAACAAAGGAGAAAAGATGCTGCCGAATAAACCGCAAGATTATCCTAATAGTTTTCCAGCTCGAGTATGGTATACGCACCTTATAGAAGAAATCGGTGACGAAGCTATCGAAAAGCTTGGCTTTTATCCAAACGAAAGACTGCTTGACACAACAAAAGCCTTAGTAGCAAAACAAGATCAAGCACTAGCTAATTTTTTTAGTCAAAGAATATTTTGGGGAATTTTTTATAGCAGTAATGGCGGCATTGAAGAGTCTTTAGGCGTAGGCAATCGTAGGATAATTCCACTAATATGGTTTAGACAAATTGCCGACAGTAAGTTTGCTAACTCGCTTAAAGAGGTCGCAAAAATTGCAAAAAGTAATTTAGAACAACTTCTTTATGAAGGTATCTTGTATCAAGAATTTTTTGAGTTACAAATTTTAGTTAAAAAGGATAGCATTGAATGGCTAAAAAATAATGCTACCAAAAATGAGGTATTAAGTCATCATGGCTTTAACAATATGTTGGGATATAAATATTTCTTAAAAAGAATAAGAGAGGGATTAATGTTTTCAAATCAAGCTTTAGAGAATGGTTTTGATGAAAAAAAACTACCTCGTTTTAGTGAAATGGTAGCACAAGGAGATGGAGCATTTTTACCTTGTCCATTAGTTAAAAACGATCTACACTTTGGTGGTGGAAAATGGCAAATAGAATATGAGTTTGTCACAGATGGTGACTATTAATATATTAAATTTTAAAATAATTTAATATAGTAAAAAATAATTTAATACAAAGGAAAAAAAGATGAGATTACTAGGCAAAATTGCACTTGGTGCAGCAGCAACAATCATGCTTATTGGTTGTGGCGAAGGATCTAAGTATGGCGATAAAGAATATACATTTGAATATTTAAGGGATAATGAACAATTGCTAGTAGAATTGGTTCAGTGGTGCGAGTTAAACAAAAATGCAAATTTAAATACAACACAAATGAAAAACTGCCAAACTGCATATGACAGAAAATCAAGATTGACTCAAAAATGGGGAAATGAGCCAAGTAAATGGGAAAAATTAGTCGAGAAATACGGAACTAAAAAACAATAAGCATAGTCTAAAGGATAAAAAATGGTAATAGCAGTCTGCAATGAAAAAGGTGGTAGCGGAAAAACAAATATTGCTATAAATTTAGCCATAAAATTAGGTCTTATGAAAGATGACACTCTTTTAGTAGACGCTGATCCTCAAAGAAGTATAGATGTTTTTACTGATATTAGAGCTGATGCAAATTTACCACTACTATTTAATGCTGTCTCAAAACTTGGATCATCGATGTTAAAAGAGATACAAAGCTTAAAGCAAAAGTATGATAGTGTAGTAATTGATACTGGTGGACGTGATAGCCAAGAAATGAGACAAGCGTTAGCGGTTTGCAATATTGCTATTATCCCAGTTATTCCGAGCGATCTTGATATTGCCGTTTTGAACAAAATGATACTAGTTTTTAATCAAGCGAAAATTTACAATCCGAATTCAAAAGCACTAATAGTTATCTCTAAAGCTTCACCAAATCCTTTTCTAGCTAAAAAGGTAGAAGCACTACGTGAATATATTAGCGAAAAGAAGTTAGAAGATATTTTTCTAGCAAATAGCATAATCTATGAACGTGAGGCATATAGAAATGCCTTTTCAGCAGGAATGGGTGTGAGCGAATATTGCAAAGATAACGAAAACGCAAAGCTTGATTTCGAAGGCTTCTTTAACGAACTTGTCAATTTTGCTAATAATTAAAAACAATATTATATTATTTTATAAAGTTTAAAATAATATAATATATTTAATTAAAAGGCTAAAATCAAAGGAAGAAAAAAATAATGGCATACATATCTGGCTGGGAAGCTTTAAATATACCTAGGCTTGATGGTTCAATCGCCGACTGGCATCCACTGCTTTATTTTGCCAATAAAAACAATATAAAAACTTACGAGAATAATGAAATTTTAGGTTCTTTGGGGATACAAAGGCGATATGTAAAGATGCTTGATAAAGAAGAGTATGTAGCAAATTATGCAAGAGCGATAGCTGATTTAGTCTATAAAGGCGAAACAGCTGGTCTCAAGAACTGCGTGCAAGATTACTTGGATGATAACGAGGAAAGCGAACTTTTCAACTATTTAAAGCTTATAAATAAAAACAAAAAAGTTGATGATTTTATGAAATTTGAATTAACAAAGCTATATTTTAAGGATAAAAGATGCTAGAGCAATATCAAAAAGATAGAGTTAAACTTATAAAAGAAATTTTGCCATATCTTGGGGATACCTTTGTTTTAAAAGGTGGAACGGCACTTAGTTTATATTATGGGCTAAATAGATATTCAGAAGACATTGATTTGGATTGCACAACCAACAATATGAATTTTATAAACAAGCTAAAGCGCCATAAAGATTTTAGTAATTGGAATATAAATATTAAAAAAGATACCGACACTGTTTTTAGAGCAATGATAGATTATGGTGCAACCTCTCATTACGGCAGCTATCCACTAAAAATAGAAGTTAGTAGCAGAAACAAAGACCTACTGAGATCCAAGACTTTAAATTTTGAAAATATAAATGGTGTTAACGTCTATTGTGTGGATGAGCTTATAAAAATGAAAGGAGTTGCTTTTAGTGGCAGAGATAAAATTCGAGATTTTTATGATCTAGGGTATCTACTACAAACTTATCCTGACAAATTTAGCAAAGAAAATCTTTTTGGAATACGAGAAAAGATCTTTTACTGTGGCGAGGATGAACTAAATTTACTTTTAAAAGATGAAAGTTTGCAACATAAACTTATATCACAAGACAAAATTCACATAACTGATACTTATACTCAAGATGTATTAAGGCGTATCAATACTCTACTAGAGCCAGTAATACAAAGAGATGCAACACAATCTCAAAAACAGCAAAATGATAGTTCAAAAGCCGTTCTGTCTAGACTTGGTATAGCATATGTCAAAAAAGTAGAAAGTGGAGTCATAAAAATAAAAGAAACCAAGAATACAAAAGAAAAGGAAAGATAATGGGAATATTGGATAAGAAAAATGGATTTGCATTTGTAAACAATGCCAACATTGCAGCAAGTAGCAATGTGGAAGAATTTATAAACTCTGGTGCTGCAGATAGTAATGAAAAGAAAAAAAGCAATGCTGGACGTCCCAAAAAAGTGGGTGAAAAACCGGTATCGGTTGCAATATATCTTATGCCAAGCGAAAAAGAAAGACTAGAAAATGAAGCGAAAGCTCAGTTTATGAGCTTGTCTGGGTATCTAAAATTGAAAATTTTAGCATGACTACATGTAGGTTATGGCTATACCGTAAAGAAATAGAGATAATTAAAACAATCCCCAAAGATAACAAGCAGATGTGTCTATCTGTTAAAATCTTTTTTATTAAGACTATTAGCTTTTTTGCTATCAATATTTGTTGTATTTTCCACAACCTTTTGTTTGGCTTGTAAAATTTGAGCTTTGCTTGAGTCAGTTTTATTTTGTTTTGGATTAACATCTTTTGTTTGCGAGGATGGAGCAACAACTTTTGTGTCACTTCTGGAAAGAATTTTATATTCAGTCTTTTTCTTTTCAGCTTCACTGAGGGGAGTCAATTCAACTTCTCTCTTTCCTTCTACAGAACAATCCCACACATTCCTATAAAGAGTTTTTTCGCACCATTGTTTAGTTTTTTTATCATAAATTTTCTTTACAATCGGTTCCTGAGCAGTTACTGCAAACCTAGCATAATCTCCATTTGTAATATTATAATCTTCCATTAACTGCCTTAAATGCTTGCCCCAAAGAATAGTTTCTTTCCCTTTACTTGTCTCAAATTTAACATAATACGACTCTTCGGTATGCTCATCTAGTGAAAAATTATATTTTGCTTCACCATATCCAGTTATCTTGTAATGATGCGGCTTATGTCCATCCCAAACGTCTGGAAATTTATTCTTAGAAAATTTCTTATTTTTATAAGAAAAATTTGTTGCTTTATATCCCAAATCGGTTAAATTCTTTGCAAACTCATCACGCATCATATCCAAATCAGCTGGAGAAATTTTAATTCTTTTTCCATTACAATCAACACTTTTTAAATCCAAATGGCAATGAGGATTATCTGTGTCATTATGGACTGCTAATATAAAATGATTATTTAAAAATCTTTCTTTAATGGTTTTTATTGCAGCATTTTTAATTTCCTCGACAGGGATATTATTTTCACCTTTCATAGAAAAACCATATGCACTACCTCGTCTTTTAATTTTAGTTTTTCAACATCATGTTTATTGGGAATATCATAAACCCCATCTTGGAATGTTGCAGCTATTTCATTTATATCATTAATAAAAATTTCATTATCACTTTCTAAAGGATCATTAATAAAAAACATCAAGTAAGCCGTCTCGGCTAATATATTTTATATGGCTTTTTAAGTTGATTGAAAATTTTTGATCCTTGCCAGTAATTTTTATCAAGACTTGAGAATTATATCCACGTCTTTTAGTTAAAAGTTTAGTTGTATGCTCTCTTTCATTTTTTTAGTAAATTTCTTGAGAAATAAAAACCTTTGCTTAAAAGATACTTATTCCAAATCTTATCTTTAAAAACTTTGAGGAGAAGCGAAATATTTTCTCTGCTCAAACTCGCTCCAGATAGCTTTTAAAATTTTTCATCATCCAAATATGATTTTTAATTTATGACTCATTTTAATTTAGCCTGTAAAAAAATATTTTTTGTTCTTTTTATAAAAATTGTCAGTCTCTTGAACTTGTTTATTTATTCTATTTATTAAATTATCAATAGCATCTTTTTCAAAAGAAGCAGAAGTATTTTGTTGAATTGCTTTTTACAAAAATATTTAAATGCTATACCAATGCGTTTAACCAAATAATTCATTTTTGCAAAATTCATTTATTGTATCGTTACTTAAAGTATTTTATCATCGTAAAGGTGGCTCAAAACCAAAAATTTTGAAAACTTATTTACACTAGAAAAACCATTATCCTTTGCAAGTTGTTTTAATTTTTAAATTCAACATCGGTAAAAAATTTCTTAACCTCTTTGATATTTTTCTCTAGTAAGCTCAGACCTTTTTATTTTTTTAAAAAGTGGATAATTTTCTTTTTACGGCATCAATAATTTTATTATCTCTCTCTAAAAAGAACAAAAAGTAAATTGATTGCTTCATTTAATGATTTTACCCCCATTTTTCTTTTTAAGGTTTGTAGTAATTAAATTCTCAACATCTAATCTAAAAGTTTTTTTAATTCTTTAGCCATAATTCAAAAAACCCTCCATTTCCTATTTACCAGAAAAATTTTTGCAAAGCAAAAAAATTACAAGAGCCTCGTAGAGTATTTTGCCTTTTTCTCAAATATTTTGTATTACAAAAATAGGAGAAAAAGGCTATCCTGCAATCTACTATTTTATGTAACTGCTTTTATTTCTTTATTCATTTTTAGATTATAACACAGCTTTTATCAAAAAATACCAAGAATATGTTATAATAACAAAAAATATCAGAACAAATAAAATAACCAATAAAAAGAAAAAGGTTATGCATGAATTTGATATTCTGTTTTTAAATATAAACGTCAAAAATTATCAAAACATAAAAAGGAGCTATACAATGTCAAAACTTACAGCAGCAGAGAGACTTCTAAAAAACGAAGAACAACTTAAGAAACTTTCAGAGCAAAGAAAGCAATTATTAAATGCTATCAAAGAAGAAAATGAGCAAAAATTTAAGGATATAGGCATAAAGATCATAAAAGCAGTTGAAACAAATGAGCAGTTTAAAATTGATTTTTTAAACCTTATCAAAGAACACAATATAGGAATAGAGTTTTAAATTTTATTAATAAATAGCAAAACGCCATAAAAATTAATGAAATGAACTGCTAGAGACTAAAGGAATAAAGAATGATGCTAGAAACATTATCAACAAATTTCGTAGATTTTATAAATTATACGTTTTCAGCTTTTTCGATTATGCTTTTGACGACTGGAATGTTTTTGTCATATCCATTTTTAAGAGGTGAAATCGAAGATGAGGAAAATGAAAAAGAGGCAATGGCTTTTACTATCGGCTTTGTCATAAGTATTTTTTTATGACTATGATATGTCTTTTAGTGATGATCATAACGCCTATTTATGCGATGCTTAATGGGATAAATATAATTGAATTTATAAAAAGTCGCATTTAGTATCGTTGGTTACGCAAAGGACAATGGGGATGAGGCTGATATTTTTAATGCTAATTATCCTTCTCGTTAATTTTTTTAGTCATTGCTTGGATAGGTGGTTTAATAACCAAGTTTTGGGGAAATAAAATTTTTATAAAAAAACAGATAAAGTAGAAGAAATATGATAAAAGAACAAAAGTTACAAAACCTAGTGAATAATGCTAAATATATATTTTCGTTAATTGCGCAAAGAGATAGGCTAAATTCTAATATAGCCAACTTAAAAGCGGATGTTGAAAAGGCTGGATATGAGATAGGTGAAGATGATAATGGAAAATTTCTAGCACGTAAGCTAAAAAGAAAAGTTGATAAAATTTATCTGTAAAAAGGAGCAAAATCTACTATTTATTTAAAACTATTTTTCCTTTCTTGGAAAATATGATTGTTCCATTGAAATCTTTAACTATATCGTTTAACTGCTGCAAGCTTACTGGATTAATAACTTCAATAGGGTATTGTCCAGTTTCTTGATATATCTTTCTAATTTCCAATATATCGATTGTTTTTGAACAAGAAAAACATTCCACAAACTGCAAGGCAAGAATAAGTAATAGATAAAAGAGTTGAGCATATTTTATAAAAAAATATCTAATTATAATCATGTTTGAATAACCTTCTTGATTTATTCTTTACTTGTATCAAAATAACCCAAAGTAAGCAAGGTTAAGAACGATACTATTACGACCATTAGAAAACCAATAAAAAAGATATCAACTATCATTCGTTAGCCATCACTTCTTAAAACTATTTTTAATTCATTGATAGTCTTAATTTTTAATAAAATATTTAATAGTTCATCGCCGCCAAAAAACGTCGGATACGAATTTTCCTTATCATAGTCCTTTATACATTGTTTTAACTCATTTACTAGCGGATCAAGATCGTTATTTATTATTTCAATATCTACACAATAGCCTCCTACAGATGCTCGTATTGTTGAATACCCATGTTGATCAACATTAGATATAGGCTCAATATTAACGGGAATGGCAGTTAAAAACTTTAAATTGCTTTTGTTTATAGAGAGCTGGTTGCTATTGGCTACTTTTGCACTTTCAAAATCATTGGTTGATACTTCAATTTTATGAACGTCGAAATTTACTTGTTCTGATTTTGGTGTTTTATTCATTATTCTGCTCACAAATACCTTTTTATTACAATTTTGATATCCTCTTAATCGTTTAATATCAAAAAGTTTTCCATCAAATTTGTCAAATAATTTCCAAAGCGTATTACGTCCAACCGTTTCATAGTAGTTTTTATTTGCAAGTTTTTGTATGGCTATTGCAAGATCGCTTTGACAAATTTCACCTTTTTGATCAATAATTTCTTGTGCCAGTTGTAAAGATATCTTTTCTTTGTCGCTTAGCCCAATAAAATCATCTTCAATAAATTTTAGATCTAATTCCCTGGTATCAATTAAAGCAACCATCTCTTTTGTATGGCTTCTCTTTTTCTTTGGTTTTAAGCTAACAATCATTTCATTGTCGTTGATAGAAATAGAGCTGTCACTTTCGTTTTGTAAATAGTAAGCTTCATCAACACTATCCATGAAGGCTGTAGCGCCTTTATAATTCTCATCGTTTTTATCCATTCCCTGCTTAGGTTGGTGGTGGAGGAATATAATAGTAGCACCCTTGTCTCTCAATCCTTGCAGGTCTGCCATAAATCTTGTTATATTATCATCTTTACTTAGACTACCTTTTATAAAATTTCTAATACTATCTATAATAATAAGTCGATTTTTTATTTCACCTGCTTTAAATTCTCTGTTTAACTTTTTAAATATAGTAAATCTATGCGAGCTGTTAGAGAGAATATATTTTATTTTTCCATTGCTATTATCCATAATTTTATCGACTTGCCTACTCTGTAATATATCAATGCCGTTATCAGCATCCATATAAACAATTTCATCTAGATTAACATTGTTTTTCACTAAGTAATTACAAAGATGGATAGCAAACATGCTCTTGCCTGCACCAGCACCAGCATATACCATATTTAAGCTCTGTTTTGAAAGGAAATTCGGTATCAACCATTCAAAATTAGCATTTTCAATATCCAAAGCAGTGAATTCCTTGACATTTATGATTTTATTTGATAGAATATCAGTGCTTTTGTGGGTTGTGCTATGGTGGTGGTTCCGCTTCATATCACAACCTTTTTTCTTTTACTGCAAATCATTATCTTCTTTCCTGTTCTATTAACCATTCTTTTACACTCTCCAGTCTATATAATATTCTTTTACCTATTCTTATATATGGTAAAGGAGGGATCTTTGCTTTACGTTTCTCAGTATAATTTACACTAAATCTAAGCCTAGTTTGTTTATCTATGCTTATTCCAAATAATTCTTCGAACTGCTCTGGAGTAATAAATTCATTCTTTTTTTCTATTTTTTCATCTACTACATCAATCATAAAAAGATAACCTCCTAAAAAATCTAATATCATTTTATATCTCACAACCTTATACTACTCTTAATACATTAACAAATAATTTTATATTTGCTAAAAATAAATAAAAAAAGGAAAAATTTTATGAAAAACAAATGGATGCGGCGACAAACTAAGAAGATTACGCAATGCCTATGGACTTACTCAGAGTGAGTTTGGTGATAAGATCGGAATAAGTAGAGTTAGGGGTAAATTCTTATGAAAAATAATATAAACCCACTTCCTATACAAGTCAAATACAAAATTGCTGAAGCTACTGGTTTTGGAATTGACTACTTTTGATACAGATATTGATATAGCTGCTGCAATCAGCAAATATAATATTGAAACCGACAATGGCAAGCTTCAAATAAGAGCTAATTCTGAAAGTATTTGCACAATTTATGATGATCTATATGATTTTGCAAACCAAAAAGAAAGCATTGATCCTTACTTACAAAGTATTAAAAATTCTTTTTCAAAACTATTTAATCTATCAAAGCCACATGACTATAATTTTATTACCGTAACAAACAATAAGGCAACGCCATTCGCAACAGATGGAGATATTTTAATTATTGTAAGAGATAACACCCCAAGAGATAATACCCTCTTAGTTTTAAGAGTTAATAATGAGGTATTAATTAAGTATTGCCGTATAAACCCTTTTAATCAAAACCTTAAGTTTTTCAAGCAAAGATGATTTCTCCAATATTGAACTTTCTCAAAACGAACTTAATAAAATAGAAATTTTAGGATACGTCATAAACATTTTTTTAAGAATTATCAACCTAAATATATTGAAGAGTGATTTTAAATTTATTTTCTCTTTATCTGTCTGGGGTTTGGGGGCTTGCCCCCATGTTTTAAATAAAAGTCCAAATTTTTGCTTTAGCAAAAATTTGGTTTACCTATTGTCTATTGTTTTTTTAGCTCTTTTTCAAAAAGACAATAGTATCCCTTCCTTTATACTTTTTCGTAAGTGTAATATATTTTTATCAATAATAAACAGCTAATTATAAGTCTTATATAATTAATGTATAGTAAATATCATAAAGACCTATTAGATGATAAAAAAAGTATTTTTATAGAGTAATGATGTATTTACTTTAGATCATAAGGCTCTATTATTTGCTGAATATTATTAATACAATAGTCCCTGGTGAACCCACCACCTACTTTTTCAAGCTTTAAATTTCACTATTTTTCATTAGATTTCAAAATTACCAAATTTAAAACAATCTGCTTTTTAATAACGTCAAAGTGAAATTTAAATCTACTTTGACATAAATTTAAAATTTATACTCGATCTTTAAACCACCACTTATGCCGTAGTTTTTATCATTATCAAGCATGCCACTTAGCTGAGAAGAGAGAACCAAATTTTCGCTAAGCTTGGTATCTGAGTTTAAAGTAAGCTTGTAGCTTAGCTTATTGTTATCAAGTTTGTAATCAACATACTCATTTGAATTATTAAGTGAAACATAAGACTTATCTTCTGAGTTATATACACTTTGTTTTACTAAAAATTGCACGCTAAATGCGTTTTTATCGCTGTTTAAAGCATATTCTACTCCTGCTGCCACAGCCACATTAAAGTCATTGGTGCTCTTTTGATCATATCGGTCATTTTTAAATCCATCAGTGCCGTTAGCGCCAAGCTCTAGCGCAAGTAGAGGCTTTATGCTTTGCTCAAACTCGCCACTTTTAGAGAGTGAAATTTTATATTTATAGTAGTTGCTTGAGAGGATGCCTCTGCCTTTTATACTAGCTTTTTGCGCCTCATCTAGGCTGCGTTTTGAGCTTATAAAGGCAAAATTTAGATTGCTTTGTATCTCATGAGGTCCCCTTTCAAAAAGCCCATACGCACCAAAACTATAAATTTTAGCATCGTCTTTTAATATATCTGAGCTAAATTTAGCCTTGCTTACTCCAGCGCTTACACCTAAGATAAACTCGTCATAACCTCTGTCATAGCCGATATTTGTACCATAAAATTTAAGGTCGCCATCGCTTATTTTATCTTTAAAATAAGCACCATTTACATTTGCCCAGAAGTTGTTTCTCTCCCTGCTAGCTTCTGCTGCTTCGTAAGCCATCTTCGCACTTGGCATGATGTCGCTTTCAAGTCCAGCTAGCTTAAACTGCGAGATATCAGCCTTTGCCCTTAGCTGCGTGACCTGAAATAACCTAGAGTTCATCAGCTCATTGCTGTTTTGCAAAGCTTTTATGCTCACTTTAAGAGCTGAAGTAGAAATTTCTTTCATCTCTTTATCTGCTTTTTGCACCAGTTTTCTTAGCGCCTCGTCGTCACCGCTCGAGATTGCTTGCACAAATTCAGGCGTGCCTTTTAGCATGCTTAGGATTTTATTTTCTCTTTGGCTAAATTTAGAAACCCTCTCTTGTACTATATTTGGCGAAACGGATGGATTTTCTCCCTTTTTGTCACTTAGCTTCATCACTATATTGCCACCATTTATGGCATAGGTCATAAACAAATCCCCGAATTTTTGCTCGTTGTTAAAGATAGCGCCCTCATTTATGATGCTTTGTGCGCTTACTAAAGTATATGTTTTATCAAGCGCCATGCCGCCTTTAAGTGCTGCAGTAAAATCAACATCAAATTTCATCCCAGCGCCAAGGGTTAAGACCTTTTTAAAGTCAAGTACTGGCTCATTTTCACTGCCAAAGCTCTTTATCTTTAGGCTCTTTTTTACGACACTATCAGGCTCAAAGCCAAGCTTTTGCGCGCCACTAACCTCTAAATTTTCTACCTCAAATTTACCATCGCCTAAGAGCACATCTTTAGCTAAAGGCGTATCTTTGCCGTTTATAACTAGCTCTTTTAGCTTAGTTGTACCGCCTCCTACTTTTAGCAGACTATCGCTATCCATGACGATTTTATTGTCAAATTTAACGTCTTTAACGAGTAATTTTCTGCTCTCAATATCCTGGCGATACTTTAAACCATCATCATAGGTGTTTGAGCCATCAAATTTATCTATATAGTGAGTTAGCTCGCCACTTAAATTTATGACCGAGTTTTTAGCTGTGATGTCGCCATTTAGCTTAGCATCTTTACCTATGGTAAGCTCTGTTGATTTAAGCTTTACGCCATCTTTTGCACTAAATTTTCTCTCGTCCCAATCAGGCTGAGAGAGTGTGGATGGGCGAGTTAGATCCATATAGGCTGGCTCGCTTAGACCAGTTGCGGCTATCTTGCTCTTTGCTAGGGGAGTTAAAACGCTAGCATCGCCAATGGCGTGCGTCTTTGGATGACCTTGGAGCGTAACCTTGGCATCTTCTAGGCTCAAAGCACCATCAATGTCAAATCCCACGTCAAAAACAAGCTCCTTGCCCTGCCCGCTATGTTTTAGCTCTATATTTTTATCAATGCTTGCGTGAAATATCGTATCTTTGCCACTTTCGCCGTTTATAGTAAGCGTCGCCCTTTGTGAGTTTTCATTTGTTATCTTCGCATCGCTTGAGTTAGCTGATATATTGTTAAAAGTCTGATCAAAGCCATTTAGATCAAGTGCTCCGCCACCATTGCCAAAGAAAATTTTATCATTTAAATTTTCATTCACGCCAAGCCTTAAGAGCCCTCTGCCACTTGTTAGATAAATTTTATCAAAGGCGTTTAAAGCCCTTAGCTCAACCACGCCATCGCCTAGCCTTAGTGGTTTGTTGCCACTTGAGCTTACTATCAAGCTGCCTTTGCCTAGCTTATGCACGCTTGTGTCTGAAGTGACGTTTAAATTTAAACTAGCGCCCCGAGCTATGTCAAAACCTGCAAATTTCGCTATCTTGCTACCATTTGTGCTATTTAGAGTAAAGTCGCCACTATTTACGACGATACCGCCATGTCCTAAGTCTAGGTTAGTGCTTAGCGTGATATTTGAGCCATTTGCGCTACTAAATATATTATCTTTATTTTGCACTAGCGCGTTACCTAGGACATTTACGCCACTTACTAAATTTTCATACCCTTTTTTATAGTCGTTAAAATCTCTTGCAGTAACGATAGAAGCGTAGTTTTTATTATCCTCAACTCCGGTTAAAACGCCTACTAAGACCCATTTTTGAGCTACCGTGTCATAGACAAAAAACCCAGAGCCGCTATCTCCTGGCAAAAGTCTATTTCTAAAGCCTCTGTTTGAAGTCATAAATAGATAGACCCCGGGCTTACTTACACTTGAGTAATGGCTCTTATAAACTGCCGAGTACGCTACTCCAATCTCATTTACGCTTGCGCCAAGTGCGTTATTTACTATATTTTGGTGCTCAAACTCAGTAGCGCTCATCACCTCAGCAAAGCCATCTGAATCGCTTTTTGGCTTTTCAAGGGCAAGTGAGCCTGTGCCAGCCTCGTATGCAAGGATGTTCTCGCCGCTAGCTCCGCCGCTATTTTTTATATCTCTAAAACGATCTTCTATCTTGTTTGCATTAGCCTCATCTTTTGTTTGATCTTGGCTAGAGATCTCCAAATTTGGCACATCCAAAGGATCGATCTGCCCTTCGACTATGTATTTTGAAGTGCGAAGATACGTTGTGTCTGCGCCATAAAGTTTTTGTGTAGAATTTGTCGCGTATTCATAAAGCGTATTGCCAAACCAGCCTCTGTTTTCATTAAAATTTGTAGCAGCTGAGGCAAGAAGTGTGTGATTTGCCGTCACCACAAAATTTCGCCCAAGCGCAGTAAAGTTGCCTTTATTATTTCTTGCGTTGTTGTTTGGGATCTTATTAAACGTAAATTTAGCGCCGTTTCTTTGGGCAAATTCTAGTGGAGCGTCTGTGGCTTTAAAGATGCCTTTGTTTTGCGCAAGATCAAGGTAATCTCTATAAAAATTTGTCCCTATATCCATGACCTGAGCATCTAAGCAGCTACATAAAATGCTTGATAAAACAAGAGAAATACTAAGATTATTTTTCAAGATAAACCTCCATTTTTAAGATAAATTCCATTTAAATCGCAAAAGGCATTATATACCTTTTTAAACCTTTTGATGATTAAAATCTTAATTATTTTTTAAACGATAAATTTACTTTAGCAAATTTATCCCTGCGCTTTTTAAACATGTTTTATACTTTCATAAATTTATAGATATTACTTTGACGTAAAACAATGATAATACCTAGCATCTTTCACTACAATCTCCACAAAATAAGAATTTAGCTATACATATTTTATAAATTTATCCGATATGGCTTAGACTAAAACAAGGAAAGATATGAAAGAAAAAAAGCTAATCATAAAAGACATTCAGGGTGAAATTTACGTCATAAGCCAAGATGGAAGCATAAAAATGCTAAAAGATGGCGATGAAATTTACGCTGGTGAGAAAATTTTTACTAAAAATTTAGATGCCAAGATCACTTTAGAAGATGGCGAGCAGGTAAATTTAAGCGCTCATCAAAGCATAAATTTAGATGAAATTTTAAAAATCTCAGCAAAAGAAGCAGATGAGCAAAGCGATCACTCTAACGGCTTTGGCGCAAGCGAGGGCATATCTTTAAGTGCGGCGAGCTTTGTCACAAGCGGACATAGCGCAAATATCCATCAAATTTACAACCAACACAGATCTTTAGAGCCAAACGTAAGTAGCGCCCAGCCAAGTGAGCTAAAAAGCGCCTCAGGTGCCTCTAGCACGCTGGTAGAAAAAAGCGGTGGCGTTGCAGAACCAAAAGAAGAGCCATTTATAGATACCATAAATGTGTTAAAGGTCACAAACAGAGGACTAGACGCAGATATATGGCTTTATGACTCAGCTAGAAATGGCGGGCGAGGGCTTGATTATTATGATATAGAGCATAATAGCAAAAGCATACTAAAAGAGTGGAGTGCAAGCCATCACGTAAGTGCGACAAGTACTTTTAATGACCTATATTACTATAGTGGGCAACAGGCTGATCCTGGATATTTCGACACATCAGATTCAGCTAAAGCTAGCAGACTACGCGACCGTACTCCGACAGCTATGGAGCTCGCTAGGATAGGCAGAGCTTCAAATGCAGACTATGCCAATGATAGACTAAGCGAAAATATGACCAGCCCCTTCAAGCCACACAATTTAAACGGACACTATAAACTATATGATTCCAAGATAACAGCAGATGGAGTAATGGTCAGCATGGATGGCTGGATATTTATAAAAAATCGTAGTGATATTAACAATTTTTATTATGATGCAAAGCCTGAAAGGCAAAGTATTAAGTTTGAATTTGATGGTAGAGAAATTTCATGGCAGCCATTTGGATCGGCAAGTAAAAATGGCGGCAGAGATGAAGGCAATGCCTCACAAGGCGTAAGCACAAGTAGCCTAAATTTAACAGAAGACTACGGCTTTTATAAAGTACGTATAGAAGTATCTGATGATAGATATAGTTATAATTTTACAGCATTCTCTGGCATCAGCCCTACTAATAAAATTATTTCAGATGACCCTAACATAAAACTAGTCAGCAACGCCTATATGGAGGCTCTTGCTCAAAAAGGCCTTGTAACAAAAGAGAGCGATACATTCTATAAGGCAAAAGAAATAAATGGTGTGAAATTTGGCGATAATGCAAGCGACTTTGATAAGCCATTTGACCTAAAATTTGAAGGCACTAAAGACGTTGGCAGCAACGATGATGACAAATTTATCTTTAACTCACACGATATCGACGCAAAAGGTGGTAAAGACACGCTACTTTTTACCCAAAACGTGGATCTAACAAAGATAGAGGAGCTAGATAAGCGCCTTGAGAGCTTTGAGCGCATCGAGCTTGACGGCACAAAGGCAGTAAAGCTAAAGCTAAACGGGCAAAACATAAGCGACATGATAGACTCCAACCCTACCAAAGGGCCTGATGGCTTAGAGAGCCTAAACACCATCCTTAAAATTTCAGGCGATAGTGACGACGTGGTGCAGCTAGTTGGAAATTTCGTAAAGGCCACAAATGGCGAAGTAGCCGCCCTAAATGCAAAAAATAGCGTCATCGGAGCTGATGATAACAAGCTTGCAGTAGAGCCAAGTGGCGAAGCGGTCAATCAAGTCTATAGAGGCGAAAACAACGCTGGGCAGACATTTTTTGTCGAGATAGATAAAAACGTGCATGTCGAGGTGATGTAGTAAATTTACAAGAGCTAAAGACCTCATCCCAAAAAGCCACAAAACTATATAAATTTTAAGAGATTTTCCGATATTACAATACACACATTTTACAGGGATGAAGAAATGCCAAATTTTGACGCCATAAGGATCGGCGTTATCAAAAAGATCAAGGGTGAAGCCATCGCCATAAGCAGGGACGGCACTATGAGGGTGCTACACAAAGGCGATGAAATTTACCTTGGTGATGATATAAAAACGAGCGAAAACTCGAACCTTACCATTGCTTTTGATGACGGTGAAAAGGCTTATGTCGGCTTTAGCTCGGTATTTCACACTATAAATGTCTTTGCTGAGCACAAAGGCGAGCTAGTCATCCCAAAAAACGCAAACATCCTTGAAAACCATAAAGAACACGCAAATGACGATGATCAAATCTCCCATCAAGAGCTATCTCCTCACGGCTCATCATCGCAATACTCTGCTTCAGTGGGCAGTGGTGGCATCAAATTTGAACTAGGTGGCCACTACTCAAATATCTATGACTTCTACACTGGTTTGCGCGCTCTTGAAGCTAGGCATGACGAGGTCAAATGGCCAGTTGGCGAGGCAAAAATCGGCGGGGTCTCATACGCTGGATTTGGCGCCGAAAACCTAAATTTTACACCACCAGAGCCAAACATCGTGCTAAATTTTAACCTTACAAGCGACACTGGCGAGAAAAAGGGCTTTTTAGGAGGAGCGCAGCTAAACTCACTACCAAAAACTCCTGATGGCAAGAAAATCATCACAAGCATAGGCGTTGATATCCCAGACGTTGCTAAAAATGGTGACATCATCACGATAAAGACAAACATGAAAGGTGGTGGCAAAACTAGCAACTACAAAGTGAATACGATAACAAACGAGCTAATCCCAGTTGATAGCACCGGCATGCCCACTGGAGCGCCTCCTATACCTATCGTAAATGGCAAAGCAGAGATCACTGGGGTTGAAATTTTAAACCATGGCAAAACGACCGTGACAAGCTCATACACCACTGGAGGCAGAACATTTACCGCGCCGCCAACTGCCTATGAGCTAAACGACACGCCAGCCATCTCAAAAGTGACAGCCACGCTTGATCTTGATAAAAATGGCGACGGCGTGATAGATGCGACCGAGCTAGGATATGGCAGCGGCACGCAAACTAGCGGTATGAAATTTGTAGTGCCTGACGAGCTTAGCACTGGAGATAAGATCACGTTTAAGCTAAATGAACCGGGCAAACCACCAACCCAGAAGAAATTTACGCTAGATAAAGAAAATGGCACAGCAACTGACGAGGACGGCAATACCTATACATTTACTACCGATGAAAATGGCGCGGTTAGCTTTAGCGTGCCAAATATCGCAAACATCACGGCAGGAAGCAGCATAGAAACTGGCGTAGTTGATAAATTTGGCAACGTCTCAGCCACAAGCACTACACCAAGCAGCAATGTAAGTGACACCGTCAAAGTGACGCTAACAGCTGATAAAAACGGCGATGGGCTAATAAGTAGCAACGAGATAGGAGACGGCACTTCAAAGGTTGAGATAAATTTACCTCGCACTATAAAGCCAAAAGAGAGCGTCTCTATAAACATAGGTGGCTCGCCAAAAGAATTTGTAGTAAGCGACGATGGCACAAGCGTCTATGATAAAAATAACCCAAGCGTAGTAGTGCCAATAGTTAATGGTAAATTTGAAGTGCCAGGCGTAAGCGTGCCAGTGACACCTGGCTCAAGTGTATCTATAAGCACAACGGTTAATGACGAGCATGGCACGCCAAAACCAAATGGCACAAGTAGCCAAACCACCCCAAGCGTCGTAGTAGCTCCTCCTGTAAAATCAGCCAAGATAAGCTTTGATAGTGACCTAGGACATAACAATAGAACACCAGATGGCAGGATAGATACCTCAGAAAACAGATACAATGACGGTGACCCAACAAAAACCAAGGCCTCTATAAAAATCCCAAGCGTGATAAAAGAAGGCGATAAGATAGCCATCGATGTCACCAACCCAGACGGCAGCAAAACGCACAAAATTTACACATATACTAACGGCAAGATAATCGCCCCTGATCACAATGAAGTGCCGCTAAATGATGGTAAATTTAAGATCACAGTGCCAATAGAGCATGGCAAAACCACAAGTATAACGACGACTATGATGGATAAGGCTGGCAACAAAGGCGAGAGCGACACAAATGAGATAAAATTTAGTGACAGCCCAGTGGCGAAATTTGTCAAAGACGCTGACGGAGATGGGCTCATAGATGACACCACTGGAGCCATAACGACCTCTGATGTAAAGGTCTATCTCCCAAGTAGCGCAGTGCCAAAAGATGAGCTAAAGATAAGCATCCTAAACCCGCTTACCAACAAACAATCAACCGTAAGCTACATCCTAGACGATGATGGCGTGCATATGATAAACAAAAAAGACCCAAGCGATATAAAAGTGATAAGTGATGGAGCTATCACCATACCAGATGTGATAGTAAGTAGCAAGCGTCCGACCTTAGTCGATGCAACCCTTATAAAAGATGATGGAAGTGCAATCTCTGGCACTTCAAGTGGCAGGCTATTTGCCTTTGGCGTGCTGGACTACATAGACGATGTAAAGCTTGTTACAAAGATAGATAATGCTGATATCCACTCCGCAAAATACCTAAACGAAGAGGACTACGAGCATATCATCTCGACAAGCCAGTATGAGTCAAATCTGGCCCAAAAGATAAACTACAACATCGCTCTTACAAATGACGAACAGCCATACATTAAATTTGGTATAAATAAGCCTGACACCACAAGTGACGGCAAAGGCTACGTGCTAATCGAGATAAAAGACGAAAACGCAAATGTAAGTGATAGCTTTATAGCCAAGATCGAGAACAACACCGTCATAGCAGACTTTGAAAAAGCTGGCAAGAAGCTAGATAGAACGCACCATATCATAGACGCCACCTACGTGGGGACTGACGGCGTGCCTCAAAGAGATGATAACCTAACTATCACAGTCGATCTTGACTCAAAGCCTGACAAGCTAATAGAATCTGACTTTGATAATATAAAAAACGGCTCTGGCAACTACGCTATAAATTTTAGCGGTAAAGGCGAAGCTGCAAACAATCCACACGATGAAAAATCAAAAGATGTAGAGGTCATAGACGCTGAGACATCTGAGAAGACGACACTTACACTTGATAGAAATTTAAGCTACTCTGGAAGCTTTAACGTAGCGCAAAACACTGGCAGCAAAAACTACATCGTTGAAAGACTAGATGATGCGGGAAATTTAGCCGTTCAAACCGTGACTATGGTGGCAAACAAAGGCCTTGATGTTGATATGTGGTTTTTTGACTGCACAAATACAGAATTTTGGTCATACGACCCAGCAGTTACGACTGGTCCAAGAGCGGATAATATCTCTCCTGGAGGGTATGGATACCACGTAGCAAATCACTATGAGGCATGGACCAAATGGGCAGGAACTGGCGTAAGTGCTACTACAACTTATAATGAGCTTTCTTTTCAAGGAGGTAAAGACTGGAAGCTAAAATCAACAAGACCACACGCAGGTGAGCTAAACACAAACGATATAGCAAAAGTAGGACACTCTCCAGAAGCAAGCGATACCGATCACACTGGGGCGCATTATAATCTAAACAAGACAGGAAACTACGTCCTTGAGGAGGCGGAGCCTATAGGAACTGATCTGATCATGAAAATGAAAGGTTGGATATACATAAAAGAAGATGGCCAATACAATATAGCTGCAAAACACTTTCAAGATATGGTGGATGTAAAAATAGCAGATGAAAGTTTTGGAAAGTGGGCATATTGGTTTGGTTCAGGCGACAATGGTCCTCACGGAGGCAATCATATTTATAATCTTAAAAAAGGATTTTATAGGATAGAGGTTGATTATGTTGATAGGACGCAAGATACATTTTTAGACATAATGATCAAAAAAAGGTCACAAAATGCTAGCGACTATAAAATCATAGGCTCACAAGGAAGCGGCACACACCTTTTTAGTGATAGCTATGTAAAAGCTCTACATGATAAAGGATATGTTAGCGATGAAAAAGATGGTCTTATAGCTGGTAAAAAGGGGTATAGAAGTTTAATAAATCAAGAAAAAGATACAAGCAAACCAGCAAAATATTTTGGTGATGATGCGGATGATTTCAACAAAGTAATACATCTAAAACACAATAATGATAGCCTTGAAGGTAGCAACCTAAACGATGTATTTATCTACAATGGCAAGAATATAGACGCAAAAGGTGGCGTTGATAAGCTGATATTTGTTGAAGATACAAAACTAGAAAAGGTGAGTAATTTAAATGATAATCTAAAAAGCTTCGAACGCCTGCAATTAGGCACAGAAAATCAAGCTGTTTCAATATCATTTAACACAAAAAATGTTCTTGACATAATAGACTCTAGAACAACAAGAATAACAGAGGGCGAATACTCAACCCTAACAACCGTATCTGGCACTGAAAGCATAAATACTGTTTTAAAGATACTAGGAGATAGCAACGATATCGTAAAACTAATAAACGATGGCACAAATAAATTTGAATTAGCAACAAACGAAGAGGTCACTTTGCTAAACTGGAAGCACAGCAAAGCCATAGGTGGTAGCTATAATAAAGTAGAAACTGATGGTAACGGACATGTAAGAGAATTCCAGCCAGATCCAACGCATAACCCAGATGTATGGAAAACATATAAAGATGCAAACGGTAAGCCAATTATCGACTCCTACGACACTCCAGTAAATCACGTCTACAAAGGCACATACACCGATGGAACTAGCACAAAAACATTTTTCGTTGAGATAGATAAAAATATCAAGATCACTCACGAGGGAGATGATCAAAACAATACCTTTACCTATGAAGGCAACAAGATAGACGCAAAAGATGGCGCTGATACGCTCATCTTTACTGAAAATATCGATCTTAGCAGAGTGGCTGACCTAAAAAACGATAAATTAAAGAGCTTTGAAGCTTTACAGCTTGGTAGCAAGAGCACTCAGGCGGTCTCGATAGGACTGGATGCTAAAAGCGTGCTTGATATCATAGACTCACAAGTAACAGATGGTGGGCTAAAAAGCGTAAATACCGTGCTAAAGATCAAAGGCGACAATAATGACAAAGTGGCGCTAGAGGGCAAAGGCACTATCTTCACGCAAGCAACAGACAGCGAAGTGGCAGCACTAAATTTAAAGCATAGCGCTTTAGGTGATACGCACAACCAAGTGGCGATTGATGGTAGCGGACATGCGCTAAATCAAGTCTATAAAGGCGTATATGGTAGCGGAACTGGCGCACAAACATTTTTTATCGAGATAGATAAAGATGTAAGTGTAGTAAATTTGGTGCATTAAATTTAACTCTGTCAGGCTAAAATTTATAGTTTTAGATTTAAATTTCTTAAAAACAAAAGCTTCCTGTATATTTTTAAACTTAGTTTAAATATTTAAAATGTATAATCCAATTTCTTTTATCAAGGTGGTTGGATAGCTCAGTCGGTAGAGCAGCAGACTGAAAATCTGCGTGTCGGCAGTTCGATTCTGCCTCTAACCACCATTTAAACTTTCTTTCAAAATCAATCATTTTTACTTCTATCAAATATAGTTTTATTAAAAAGCCTAATTTTACACTTATTTTAAATTTACAAGCTCAAATTCTGCCCAAAATTCGCTTCCAGCTCCTGCTTCGCTTTTTACACCAAGCTTTGCGCCATGAATTTTAGCTATATTTGCAGCGATGGCAAGACCAAGACCGCTACCTCTGTTTTGGCTTTTATTTCTTGAGCTTTCAACTTGATAAAATTTATTCCAGATTAGCTCGATATCTTTTTTAGAGATGCCTAAGCCATCGTCTTTTACAGACAAAAATGCATGCGTTTTTGTGAGGGTTAAATTTAGCTCAATCTTAGCTTCTGCAAATTTTAGTGCATTGCTTAAAAGGTTATCCACCAGCCTAGATATCATCAGCTCATCGCCTAAGATTTCAATCTCTGGTGCGATCTCGTAGCTAAATTTCAGCCCCTTTGCATTTGCTAGCTTCTCATAGTCGCTGGCTAAATTTTGCAAGATTGAGCTTAAATTTATACCTTTTAGCTCCAAATTTCTGCCAGCTTCCAGTCTTGAAAGCTCCAAAATTTGATCTATCAGCGAGGTTATTTTCCTTGACTGCCTAGAGATGACCTCCAGTGATTCCTTGGCCTCGTCTAAATTTTGCGCGTAGCTCGCGGCATAGTCACTCTCAGCCATGATGACGGATAGCGGCGTTCGCAGCTCGTGAGAGACGTCTGAGGTGAGCTGCTTTTCGCTTTGATAGACCTTTTCGAGGGAGTCAAGCATCTGGTTAAAAACACTTGCAAGTGCGTGTAGCTCGTCTTTGCCAGCAGGCAGGTCTATGCGCTTTGAAAAGTCCTGGTTACTACCTATCTCAAGGGCAGTTTTTGACATCGTAGAAACTGGCTTCATCGCGTTTTTTATCGTTTTATAGCCACCATAAAGCACAAAGGCAAATAAAACCGGCACAAAAACGCCAAGCGCTAGTAAAAATAGCCCCTCTTTTTTGAAAAATTTCTCCGCATTTATCACGCCTCTGACCCAGAGCTCTTTGCCTTTAGCTGCGATATCGTAGTAGTAAAAGCGGTTTTCGCCGTTTTCATAAAGGCGCACCGCACCGCTGTTCATTTTAAGTGAAATTTGAAAGTGTTTTGGTGCTAGACCACCGACTACATCGCCTTTTGCGTTATATTTTATAAAAAATATCCCATCATCATATGGCTCAAACTCATCCATATCATTGGCTATTTTGGTGACTGATTTGGCTAGCTTTTTTTGGCTCACATCCTCAAAAACTTCATCCGCCACGACCGCAGAGATGGCAACAAGAGCTGATACGATAACGATGATAAAAAACGAGTACCAAAGCGTTACGCGCGCCGTTATTGGGATGTTTGCAAGCGTTTGCTTAATCCTTAACAACATAGCCAAGTCCTCTTTTAGTCTGGATCATATCACACTCGCCAAGCTTTTTTCTTATGTTTTTTATAAGCACGTCGATGACGTTTGAACCGCCCGTGTAGTCAAAGTCCCAGACGTGCTCTTTGATCTGGTCGCGAGTTAGAATTCTGCCCTTGTTTAGCATCAAAAACTCTAAAATTTCATACTCTTTGCCAGTTAGCTCGATCTGCTCGCCGCTAAATTCTACAGACTTTTTAGAAAGGTCGATCTTTAGCTCACCTGCGTAAATTTCACTAGTCGCATTGCCGCTATTTCGGCGAATGAGCGTGCGCACTCTAGCTAGCAGCTCCTTAAAGTCAAATGGCTTTACTAAATAATCATCCGCGCCCGCGTCAAGCCCCTTTACAACGTCGTCCACATCGTCTTTTGCCGTTAGTATCAGCACAGGGGTCGCTAGCTTTGCGGCGCGAGACTTTTGCAAAAATGTAAGTCCGTCCATCACTGGCATCATAAGATCAAGCACGATGAGATCGTAGTGCGCCACCGCAGTAAAGTCCATCGCCTCCTCGCCATTAAACGCGCTATCGACGCTATATCCGTTTTTCTTAAGGTGCCTTGTGATGACGCTATTTAGGTCTTTTTCGTCCTCGACGACTAAAATTTTCATCTTTGCCTCACTTGGTTTTGCCAGTTATTTTATCAAATTTGGCTTTTTATTTTTAGATTTAAAATTTCGCCATTTGCTGCGCCTATCTTAAAATCATATAAAAAGCCGTTAAATTTAGCCCTTGCCTCATAAAAATACTCCGTGCAAAATGTGCCAAAACTTTGTTTTTTCGCTAGATAGATCGGCTCAAATTCCACATCTTCTGGTTCTACTTTTAGGCGCTCTAAGATGAGCTCTTTAACTCTTTCTGGCAAGATGTGAGTTAGCCCTTCAAATTTGGACTGCTCTTCATTTATCTTTGATAGCTCCGCCCTTTGCGTTTCGTCTTTTAGGTGGTTTGAAGCGTTTGATAGCCACACTCCAGCCTTGCCAGTGTAGGTAAGCGCATCCGCTACACCTTGAAGCGAAAGCTCAAGCGTTTTTTTAAAGAAATTTTGAGCTTTGCATTTTGGAGCTGCTTGGCTTAAATTTTTATCTAAATTTTCAGGGCTTTGCTCGCTCTCTCCTAAATTTTCGCAACTATTTTTATTAGCAGTATTTTCACTTAAATTTTCTCTCGCGCTTTGGCTAAAATTTTCGTTCAAATTTTTCTCTAAACCCTGATCGCCAACTTTATCGTTTAAATTTTTCTCTAAATTTTCACTCATCTTTTTTCATCTTTATAAAAATTTAACGCCCAAAAAGGGCGCTAGATCACTTTGTGTAGTTGCTGATTATCTCGCCTGTTTGAGCGTTTATGATCACTTTTTTCTCGCTCCTGTCGCGCTTAAGCTCTACTTTGTATATCCAAACACCATTTTTATTATCAAGCTCTGCCTCATCAAGGCTCCAGCCAGCCTCGAGCGCTTGAGCTTTAGCCACAGCCTCGTCGATGCTAAGAGCAAATTTTGAAAAATCTACCGCTTCGATCGGCAAGATATGTTTTTTATTTTTATTCTCTACTTTAACGATCTGACCGCTGTTGGCATCGATCTTGATATCTTGTTTGACTCCGTCTTTAAAAGACTCTATCTTGTAAAATGTCACGCCCTTTTTGACGTTCATCTCGATATCTTTGACGCTTGAGCCTGGGAAGTTTTTCTCAGCTATGCTTAAAGCCTCTTTTGATGTGATAGCTGCTTGCAAGCTTGTCGCTCCTAAAACTACTGCTAAAACTGCCGCGCTTAATACCTTTTTCATTTTTGATCCTTTTATTTATGATTTCCAACTTTCGTTTGGATGAGCGCATTATAAAAACCTTAAATGAAGCTAGGATGAATGAATGGAAATTTATTTTAAGACCACTCTACTGACAAAATTTCTAGCTATAAATGTTTTTACCTAGAAATAATCAAAGAAAACTATAAAGCAGTAAAAAAGTTGGTTTAAGATTACAGCTTAGCATTTATCAACTTGTTACACCAAACTAAGCAAACATACTAAGAAGGAGTAATCAGAATTTCTGCTATGATTTTGATTTTATTGCTAGACAATAAAAATATTCTGCTATAGCTGAATTTTCATTATCGATCACGAGTAAGATAAATTTATAAAGGATAAAAGATGAAATTTAAAACCATACTATTAATAAGCTTTCTAATAAGCCTTAATTTAAGTGCTTTTGAGCCTATGAACCCTAGTATAGCTACCAAAAAGGCTAGCGATGATTATGGGCAGGTTGATGGTGGAGCTTTTTGTGATGCAGACTATGGTACCGACTTTATTACTCCTAGCTTTAAATGCTATGACGATAAAGAGAAATATAAATTTAAAGAGTACTCTTTAGAAGATTTTATATGTCAGTCAAGAAGTACTGCTTTTAGAGATAACTATTTTGCTGATCTTTATAATCTAATCGTAAAAGAAAATCCAAATTTAAAAGAAAAAGCTCAAAAGATAGCAAGAGAGAGAATAGCTAAAACTAAAAAAGAGTGTATAAATAAATTTTCAAAAGAGTTTAAACAAAATTGTAAATTAACATTTAGCATATCTGGTGCTATTCATTGCTCTAGGTCATATTATAGAAGCTATATGGCTAAGCTTGCACTGATGCTTTATGAGAACGATAAAGAGCTATTTAAAAGAATTTACGGCGAAGATTATGAACATTTTAAAGAGGTATTTGAAGATACTTTAAAATATGTGCCGATACTTTATTCAGAAGTAGAGCTAAATGGTATTAAAAAGACAGATAAAAATCCTTATGCTGAGTTTTTAAGAAAATATGATGACTATACTGGTGATTATGGTAATTATAAAATCCACGATCTAATTTATATAGTATTAGTCCAATACTCCCTAATAGATAAAAATGGTCATTTAGTTTTACCAGAGAATAGAAAAGAGGAGTAAGCTTCTTTTATACCAGAATTATGATCATACTTCTATATTGCATTTCCTTAATATCATGGATAGATATTTTAAAAATATTAAATAAAACCGAAGGGAAATAAAGGGGAAAATTACAAAAAAAAGAAAACTTAAAGTTCCTGAAACATAGTTAAAATCGGGTTTTTAAAAAGATTTTTAAAGAAGAATGGCTCCGGATGCTGGGTTCGAACCAGCGACCAAGTGATTAACAGTCACCTACTCTACCGCTGAGCTAATCCGGAACACTTAAAAGAAGTCGTATTATAGTTAGCAATCATTTAAAAATAGCTTAAATAACTAAAAATTTTAGCCATTTTTCTAATAAAATATATATTTAAAACCACTCAAGCAAATTGCCTGAGTGGTTTAGAGTTTTACCAAAGCAAGATCGTTTTATTTTGGTAGTTTTATTTAAATAAGAGCTTATTTAAAACTCTAAAGAATAAGTGTTTTTAAAACCTCTTCTTCCTAACCTCTTCAACTATAGCTTTAGCCATCTCATCTACTTCTGATGTTACTTCGTTTGCTTGGTTAGCAATTACTACGTTTTCTTTTGTTAGATTATCTATTTGAGCAACTGATTGATTTATCATATTTATGCCTTCACTTTGCTCTTTGATTGATTCACTCATCTCATTTATTGATTGAGCTAATACATTTGTATTTGCTTCTATCTCACCTAGAGATTTTTGAGTTCTCTCAGCTAGCTTTCTTACTTCATCAGCAACAACGGCAAATCCTCTACCATGTTCTCCTGCACGTGCAGCTTCAATTGCAGCATTAAGAGCTAGAAGGTTTGTTTGATCTGCTATATCTCTAATGATAGTTATGATGTTTTTAATTTCATCTGATTGTCTTATAACATCAGCTGTCTTTTGAGAGATGGCATTCATTGAGCTAGACATTTGTTCAACTGCAGCAGCACTTTCTTGTAAGCTATTTGCTTGAGTGTTTGCTGAGCTTGCTACTTTAGAAACTGAGCTTGCTAGAAGTTTAGCTTTTTCTTCTAGTACTTGAGCTTGGTTTAGATTGTCATTTAGCATTTTAGATATTTCTATGCCTAGAGAGTTTATACCACTTGCTATCTTACCATCATCATCAAGTCTTTTTGTAAAGTCTTGGTTTTTATAAGTGTTTAGTAGATCAAGTACATCTTTACCATTACTTGATATTGCATTTTTAAGAGCAAGTTGTAGATCTTTAAATGTACTTTTTAGTTGATTTAGAGCTGGGTTGTTTGTATCAGCTTCTAAGCTTGCTTCATAGTTACCATCTTTTATCTCATTTACAAAGGTGTTGGCTTTTTGGATGAAGATACTTTGATCTTTCATACCATCTTCAATGGCCTTTGTATTTTTGTTTATTAGCTCTGCCATTTGACCAAATTCATCTTTAGATGTTATCTCTATAGGCTCTGCTTTATTTGTCTTATGATTTAGTAGATCAAAGAAAGATAGTAGGCCTGTTTTTAGTTTGAGGATGATTTTTAGGAGGTAAGAAGACATTAGAAGTGACACTATCACAGAGATGATGATCGCTGCTAAGATAACGCCGATAGCTGAGTAAAATAGCGTATGTAAATCTTTTAAAAGCACATCCTCGTCCATCTCGCCAAATAGGTACCAATCAAGGCTAGGGATATATTTTGAGCCAATTATCAAATTTCTCGTGCCGTTAAAGTGATGGATGACGCCGCCATTTTTATTCATCAAGACGTCAAATTTCTCTTTGCCAAGGACGTCTTTTACATTTACTTTGCCGACCCTGTCGCTCTTTTCTATCTTTACAACGCCACTTGAATCAACCATTAGGAATTTACTGCCCTCGCCCATGGTTTTTGAAGTGACTAAATTTACGATGTCATCAAGGTTCATGCCTATCGCACTGACGCCATAAAATTTGCCGTCTTTTTCAACCTTACTATTTACATAAAGCGTTAGCGAGCCAGTAGCTTCTGAGACTTGGATGTTTAGAGAATTTACCTCTTTGCCGTTTTTAACGTCAAAATACCAGCTATCACGTGGATTGTCCTTGCTAAGCTGCTTTAAAATTTTGTCATTTGTGTAGTAATTTAGTGTTCTATCAGAGACAAACATCGCCGTTGAGAGGTTAAACGCCTTCATAAGGTCGGTGTTGTAGTTAAAAAGCGTTGCTAGTCCGTCCTTTGGCTCGCCTTCGTCGATCCACTTTAGAAGATAGTCATTTTTGGTCATCTGATAAGAGGTGTTGATGATCTTGTCTATGGCATAGCCGATCTCACCTGCAACGTTTGAGACAGCTAGTGGTAGCTCATCTTTCACAACTTTTTCTGTATATAGATTGCGAGCTATGTTATAACTAATGAGGCTAACGCCGATTAGTAGCAGCACGATCACAGCTGTCAAAATAACAGAAATTTTAATCCTTAAAGACTTCATAAATCACTCCTTGATCAATATTTACGTAATTATTCAACTTTTTATATAAAAGTAAAATTAATTTAAATAAATCTGAAATTTTGTTTTAACTATGTCACTTTGAGGGGTTATAATGACACAAATTTAAATCACCTCCTGCCATAAAGTGCTAAAAATTTCTAAGCAATTTTTCAAACTGCACACCATATCTTGTGCGATTATCATCTTTTAGCGTGATCTTGATGCTTTCAAGCACAAAATTTGCTGCCTTTTTGATAGCATTTTGCATGCTTTCGCCATTTATGAGCGAGCCAAAAAGCACTGAAGCGAAAATGTCGCCAGTGCCACTTGCATGAAACGGTAAATACTCATGAAAATACTCCACTTTTTCTTTCGTCTTTGCGTCATATGCTATGATGCCACACTCATTTTGCTTGTATCTAATGCCCTTTAAAACGACTTTTTGCGCACCAAAACTAGCCAAGCCATCAAGCAGCTCCAAAATGTAATCCTCGCCGTATCCCTCGCTTAAAAATGACTTTTCACACATAAAACTTGCCTCAGTTATGTTTGGCGTGATGACGTGAGCCTTTGTGCAAAGCTCCCTCATCTTTGCCACAAATTTCTCATCAAAGCCGTGATAAAGTTTGCCATTATCGCCCATACAAGGATCTACAAGCCTTAGCAAAGAGCCGCTATCAAATTCAGCAAAGACCTTCTCTATAAGCTCAAGCTGCCTAAAACTACCCAAAAATCCAGTGTAAATTCCATCAAAGCTGATGCCCTCTTTGTGCCAAACCTGCGTTATAGCGTCAAATTCATCAGTCAAATCACGAAAAGTGAAATTTTTAAAGCCAGTGTGTGTTGAGAGCAGTGCCGTTGGCAAGATGCACGCCTCGATGCCTTGGGCGCTGATTATGGGAAGTGCGACTGTGAGCGAACATTTGCCCACGCACGAGATGTCTTGTATAGTTAAAATTCGCTTCATCTATCATCTCAATTTATAAAATTTAACGCCAGCGACGTTAGTTTGAAAAACCACGCCGTCTTGCAAAAGGCTGTTTAAAATTTGCTTTGAGTGCTCTGAGAAATTTTCTTCGACATTTGCCGTAGTTTGCGGACGGCGCTCTAGCATGGCTAAAATTTCGCTCTTATTAAATTCATACTTTTGCTCTATCTTGTGAGCCCTAGCTATGGTGACTGGCACGCCTTTTATCTTGCTTGCTAGCTCTTCAAGCCTACTAGCATCAACGCCTTTTACATTGTAAGCTGGCGGGCGATCTATCGTGCCCACATCCACTCGGTGCGGAGCTATCTCATTTATAGCCTCATTAAGCGCTATAAATTCCTCTTCTTTGTCGTTAAATCCAGCCACGACCAAAATTTCAAGCACAAGCTCGCCATTAAATTCCTTGCGAAATTTAGCCATTGCTTTTACAAGCTCGCCAACTTCTATGCCACTTTTGTTGCGGTCTATCTTTTTAAATGTGCTTTGCACAGCGCTATCAAGGCTAAATTTAACTATATCAAGCCCTTGCAAGGCTTCACAAATTTTTTGATCTCTTACGCCTGAGCCGTTGCTTAGGATGAGAGTTTTTGCCTTGCCTTTTATCTCATTTACTTTTTCCACCAGCTCTTTTAAGTGCGGATAAAGAGTTGGTTCGCCATTTGCTGTAAGCGTGATGACATCGATGTTTTGATGAACTTTTAAAGCTTCTTTTAAAGCGCTTATGATTTCATTAACACTTGGTGGATTTTCTATCTCTTCAACTGGCTTTGCGCCCTTTAGCTCGCAATAAACACAGTTAAAATTGCATGATTTTTGCTTTGGGCTTAGATCGATGCCAAGGCTCATGCCAAAACGGCGCGAATTTATCGGCCCAAAGACGATAGTGCTATCTTGCACTTTTTCTTTGAACCTCTTTTATGAAATATTTTGCGTTTTCAACTGGCACATCTGGCAAGATCCCATGACCAAGGTTGAAAATGTGCGGTGCGCCTTTCATCGTGCTTAAAATTTTATCAACTCCCTCATCGATCGCTTTTTTGCTATATAGCCTTGTTGGCTCCATGTTGCCCTGAAGGACGTATCTTGGGCTAAGTTTTTCTTTCGCTAGTTCGATCGGCGTGCTCCAATCAACTCCAAAAACGTCAAATTTACCTGAAATTTTATCCAGATATCCGCTTATACCTTTTGGGAAAACGATGACTGGGATCTCTGGAAACTCAGCCTTTACGCTATCAACTATTTTGTTTATATAGTTAAATCCAAACTCAAAATATGCCTGCTCTTCAAGTGCAGCCGCCCAGCTGTCAAAAATTTGCACCGCATTTACGCCAGCTTTTATCTGCTCTTTGACGTAAAGGATGAGCGCTTGCGTCACTTTTTCTAAAATTTGATGTAAAAATTCTGGATTTTGGTAGAGCATTTTTTTGCAGACCGCATAGTTTTTGCTGCCGCCACCCTCTATCATATATGTAGCTATCGTCCACGGCGCGCCACAAAAGCCAATGAGCGCCTTATCTTTAGCCAAATTTTCTCTTGTAAGCTTGATCGTGTCATAGACGTATGCTAAGCTTTTAACCGATCTTTCGATACTAAGCGCATCAAGTGCGGTCTCATCACGCAAAGGCTTTGTAAAAACTGGTCCCTCGCCCTTTTCAAAGCGCAGATCCATGCCCATTTCAAGAGGCACGACAAGGATATCGCTAAACAAAATGGCCGCATCAACGCCAAGAATTTCAACTGGCTGAAGCGTGACCTCGCTAGCCTTTTTATAGTCTTTACAAAGTGATAAAAAGTCCCCTGCTTTAGCTCTTACAGCCATATACTCTGGCAGATATCTACCAGCTTGGCGCATCATCCAAACAGGCGTATATTGGGTCGGTTTTTTCAAACAAGCGTCTATGAAAATCATCAAATTTCCTTTAAATTTTTAAATGGATATTATCCAAAAATAGCTAAAGAAAAGATGTAGGAGAAATTTTAAGCGTAAAAACGCTTAAAATTTTAGTGATCTCCCTTGTGAAGGAAGTAAAGTCCAAGGCAAAGCGCTAGGATAGAAGCCGCAAGATAGGCCATCTCAAGCGGTGTTGTGAAGTTTGCGTGAAGCACTCTTTGGAAGAAATTTACGATTAAAACCATGACGATCACTTTGCCAAGCTTGTCTTTTAGCTCATCAAGCGAATGCACTTCAAGCACCTTGCTCTGCTTTGACTGCTTTAGCTGTGTGATCTCTGAGATGAAAAGCTCGTAAATTCCGAAGCTAAATATATAAAGAACAAGCGCCATCAAGTATAGATCGATCGCTCCAACGACCTCACCAACGACCTCTGAGTGGAAATTTTCAACGTGAAAATCTGCAGCGAAGAAATATTTATAAACCTCTAAAAGCACCTTGCCGACATCATAACTTGCGATGATGAAAAGCACGATCGCACCTAAAAGTCCAAAGATCACTGGAAAAAGCGTGAAGCTGTTGCTTGCAAGCAAAATTCTCTCGAATATTTTACGCAATAAAAACCCTTTTTATGAAATTTAAAAAAGGGGGTATTTTATAGTTTTTTCCTTAAATTTTAGGCGCAAAATCGCAATTAATTTTAGTGCAAACTACTCATGCATCGTGGTCCATTTTTGTGCGATCCTGACGGCATTTGTCGCAGCTCCAACGCGGATCTGGTCGGCACTGCACCAAAGGTGAAGCACATTTGATCTAAAGTTATCAACCCTGATCCTGCCAACATAAGTCTCGTTTGTATCGCTTGAGATAGTAGGCATCGGATACTCTTTTTTTGCTGGATTATCGACTACGACGACGCTTGGAGCTTTGCTTAAAACCTCTCTTGCCGCATCTGCGCTCACGTCCTTATCAAAGTGGATAGTGATCGCCTCAGAGTGGCTTCTAAGCACTGGCACACGCACGCAAGTAGCGCTCACTTCGATATCTTTGTGAAGAATCTTTTGCGTTTCATTGACCATTTTCATCTCTTCTTTTGTATAGTCGTTATCCAAAAAAACGTCGATGTGTGGGATCACGTTTAGCGCTAGGCGGTGTGCAAAGACCTTTGGCTCGCACTCATCAAGCTTAAATTCAAAAAACTTTTGCATCTGCACAACAAGCTCCTCCATACCCTCTTTGCCAGCGCCACTTGCTGCTTGATAGGTAGAAACATCGACCCTGTTGATGCCAAAAGCGTCGTTTAGGGGTTTTAAAATTTGAACCATTTGGATGGTTGAGCAGTTTGGATTAGCGATGATGCCGCGGTTTTTCCACATAGCGATGTCGCTAGGATTACACTCAGGCACGACAAGCGGGATATCTTTATCCATCCTAAAATGGCTAGTATTGTCGATAACTACCGCGCCGCTGTCGGCTGCAAATTTGGCAAATTTCTCTGAAACTGAGCCGCCTGCGCTAAAAAATGCGATATCGATCTCGTGCTCGCTAAAAACTTTCTCGGTTAGCTCTTTTACTTTGTAGTGTTTGCCCTTAAATTCGATCTCCATGCCAACGCTCTTTGCACTTGCAAGTGGCAAAAGCTCACCAACTGGGAAATCAACCTCCTCCATAACTCTAAAAAGCTCTTCGCCTACCGCTCCAGTAGCACCAACGACCGCTACGTTAAATTTTCTCATCTGCTCTCCTTGGTTTCTTTTAATTTTCTTAATTTGCATAATTTTACTAGCCAAAAACTTAAATTTTTACCTATTTTTTACTTCTTGCTTGCAAAAATAGATCTTTTGGTAAAATTTCATCGCCCTCGCTTAGTATCGCCGCACGCTGCACGACCGAGATGAGCTCTCTTATGTTGCCTGGGTAGTCATAGCCCAAAAGCTCCTCTTTGGCTGCTTTTGAGAAATTTTTAGCCTCAAAGCCATACTCTTTGCAGCATTTGTCCAAAGCATCCTGCGCGATAGGTAAAATTTCGTCTTTTCGCTCGCGAAGTGGCGGTATAAAAAGCGGGATCGTGTTTAGGCGGTAGAAAAGATCCTCTCTAAACCTGCCCTCTTTCATAGCAAGCTCTAAATTTGCATTTGTAGCGCAGATGATGCGAACGTCTATCTTTTCGCTCTTTGTAGCACCAAGCCTTGTTATCTCGCGCTCCTGCAAGGCACGAAGCAATTTTGGCTGTAAATTTATAGGCATCTCGCCGATCTCATCTAAAAATAGCGTTCCGCCATTTGCCAGCTCAAACTGCCCTTTTTTGGTAGTCGCTGCGTCTGTAAAGGCGCCCTTTTCAAAGCCAAAAAGCTCACTTTCTATCAAATTTTCAGGGATCGCAGCCATATTTAAAGCGATAAATGCCGCATCTTTTCTAGGTGAGTTTGCGTGGATAAATTTAGCAAAGACCTCCTTACCAACGCCACTTTCGCCACTAAGCATGACTGAGGCGTCTGTTCTTGCAGCTTTTAGCGCGATATTTAGCGTGGCTTCAAGCGCCTTTGAAGTGGCTAAAAAGCCGTTATTTTCGCTTTTAGTTTCAACTTTTTTTATGCTTTTTGGAGTTTTTTGTTTTAGCGTCTCTACCCTTTTTATCGCTTCATATAGAGTTGAGACGTCAAATGGCTTGGTTAAAAAGTCCTTCACGCCGAGCCTAACGCTCTCGATCGCCTTGTTAAGTGTGGCGTTTCCAGTCATTATGATGACGTCAAATTTGCCATTTAACTCTTTAATGAACTCAAGTCCGTCCATCTTTGGCATGTTTATATCAGTGATTATTAGATCAGCGTCGTCGCTTAGCTTTTTTAGAGCTTCAACTGCGCTCTTGTAGCTTTTAATGTTTAGCTCTTCATACTCGCCAAGTGCGATCTCAAGCGACTTTCGCATATTGATGTCATCTTCTACTATGACGATATTCATTTGATCTCTTTTTTATTGAAGTGTGCCGATGATAGCGGATTTTGGCTTAAATTCCACCATAAATCTAACTGGCAAAATTTTCAAATTTGAAGCGTTTGTGACCTGTGCATTTTTGACATTTAGCTCATTTTTTATCATCACTTTTTTTAAGGCAAAGCAGTCAAAAATTTCATCTTTGTGTAAATTTAAAAAGCCAAGAGTTGTGGTATTTTCATCTTTAAAAGCGTCTATTTGGCAAAGAAATTTTGGTTTTGGATTAGGTGTTAAAGTCATCGCCTTTGAAAATGAAATTTCCTCAAAGGCAACTATTTGATTTTTCGTATCGACCTTCGCCCAGAAGATAAACTCCTCCAGGCAAAAGGCGAAATTTAAAAGTATCGTTAGTAAGAAAAGACTTCTCGCCACTTATCTTCGTCTATCTTAAGCTCCATATTTACCTTATAAAGCCCGTCTTTGAAATTTTCATTCACGATCCTTGCATTTTTGACAAGACCTTGAACCTTTGAAGTGATAGATGAGTCGTTTAGCATCGCATCTCTTACGGTGTCTTCAGCATTGATCTTTACGCCGTAAAGCTTGCCTGCAAGCTGCGAATAAGCATCAGCCATCGCCGCTCTTTTCGCAAGTGTAACAGACTGAGCGTATGAGAGCGAATTTAGCGGAGCTATGCCCTCGCCTGTGGCTCTAAAAGTGGTCTCTCTTGGAGCGCTATCATATATCATCTTCTCTTTTTTCATCACCTCTCTAAGATCGTCTTTATCGACCTTTTGGATGACTACGTTGCGGTTTGATGTGCTAGTTGGCTCGCCCATAAAGCCATTAAATGAGCAACCACCAAAAATAGCAACCATCAAAGCAAAAGATAAAATTTTAACCTTCATAAACAACCTTTTTTATGCTTTTATTTAAAATTTAATAGCAAAATTTATTCCAAAAGCCCCATATCTTCGCTTGGTGCTTCATCCTCATCTTCGCCATCATCTGCCTTAGGGCATCTTGCAATACTTACAACATCATCGCCATCTACATTTACCACGATCACGCCGCTTGTGTTACGTCCTGCTTTGCGGATGCTTTGCATATCAACTCTTATCATCTTGCCGCTTGATGTTAGAGCCATCAGATCTTGCTCTTCATCAACCATCACAACGCCCACTAGATCGCCTGTTCTGCTTGTTAGCTTCATGCAGATGACGCCTTTGCCGCCGCGGTTTGTCAAGCGGTACTCGTCAGCGGTTGTTCGCTTGCCGATACCTTTTTGAGATATGCTTAAAATTTCTTGGTCATTGCTTTCGATGACTGCTGCACCTACGACCTCATCGCCTGGCTCTTTAAATTTAATGCCAGTTACGCCGCGTGCAGTTCTACCCATTTGGCGAACCTTGCTGATCTTAAATTTAAGACACATACCCTTTTTAGTAACGACAAATAGCATTGTCTCATCGCCTGAGTTTGCGTCTTCTTCGGCATTTACACTATCTTCGTCGATCTCGTTTTGAAGCTCTTCAACTTCAAGCACCTCTGTCTCAACGCTTAGCTCGTTTTCAGGATCGGTGACCGGCATATCATCGTATGTTTGAGCGATGAGCGCAGTTACTAGCTCGTCGTTCTCATCGAGGCTTATAGCTCTTACGCCAACTGAGCGGATGTTTTTAAATTCGCTTAAATTTGTGCGTTTTACGATGCCATTTTTAGTGAAGAACGCTAGCGATTTGCTCTCGTCAAAGTCAGTCGTTGGGATGATCGCTTTGATCTTCTCATCAGGCTGCAACTGGATCAAATTTACAACTGCTTTGCCCTTTGCTGTGCGGCTTCCCTCTGGGATCTTATAGACTTTTAGCCAGTATAGCTGTCCGCGGTCAGTCACAAACATAAGCGTATCGTGAGTATTTGAAGTAAAGAAGCTCTCTATAAAGTCATCATCATATGTTGTGACCGCTACTTTGCCCTTGCCACCACGTTTTTGCTTCTCATACTGCTTGCTTGGCACACGCTTGATGTAGCCGCGGTGAGTTATGGTTACGACCATATTTTCATTTGGTATGAGGTCTTCAATGTCGATATCATCGTAGTCATCAACGATCTCAGTCACTCTTGGTACTTTAAATTTATTTTTGATCTCAAGAAGCTCTTCTTTGATCAAATTTTCAAGCAATGTCTCGCTCTTTAAAATTTCATCAAGTCTTGCGATCTCAGCCATAAGCTCGGCTAGCTCGGCCTCTAGTTTTTCTCTCTCTAAGCCTGTAAGCTTGCTTAAACGCATATCAAGGATAGCGTTTGCTTGAAGCTCTGAGAGGTTAAATTTACTCATCAAGCCTTCTCTAGCAACCGCCGTATCAGCACTATTTCTAATAAGCTCGATCACCTCGTCGATATTATCAAGTGCGATCTTTAGGCCCTCTAAGATGTGGGCTCTTGCGCGTGCTTTTTCAAGCTCAAATATCGTCCTTCTAATGATAACGGTTTTTCTGTGATTTAAAAATAGCTTAAGTAGCTCGATAAGGTTAAATACCTTTGGCTCTTTGTTATTAATAGCAAGCATAATAACGCCAAAAGTGCTCTCCATCGTGGTTGATTTAAATAGGTTGTTTAGCACGATGTCACTCATAGCGTCGCGTTTTAGCTCGATGACTACACGGATGCCGTCCTTGTCAGACTCATCTCTAACCTCGCTGATGCCATCTATCTGTTTATCTTTTACAAGCTCAGCGATCTGCTCGATGAGCCTTGCTTTGTTTGTTTGATAAGGCAGCTCGTCGATTACTATGACATCTTTGTTTGGCTTTTTTTCTATGTGAGTTTTGGCTCTTAGTTTGACCCTGCCACGACCTGTGCGGTAGGCCTCTATGATGCCCTTTTTACCAAAGATGATACCGCCAGTTGGGAAGTCTGGACCTTTTATAAATTCCATCACCTCTTCAAGTGTCGCCTCTTTGTTTTCAAGAAGTAGCAAAAGACCGTCTATTAGCTCATCAAGGCTGTGTGGCGGGATATTTGTCGCCATACCAACAGCAATGCCGCTTGAGCCATTTAATAATAAATTTGGCACACGGCTAGGCAAAACATCTGGCTCGACCTCTCTATCATCGTAGTTTGGTACAAAATCAACCGTGTCTTTGTCGATATCTTTTAAAAGCTCTTCAGTAAGCATAGTCATTCTAGCTTCTGTATAACGCATCGCAGCTGCGCTGTCGCCGTCAATAGAGCCAAAGTTTCCTTGTCCATCAACAACTGGATAGCGCATAGAAAATTTCTGAGCCATACGAACAAGTGCGTCATAAACCGCTGTGTCGCCGTGTGGGTGGTACTTACCGATGACTTCACCGACGATACGAGCTGACTTCATATAAGCACTTCTGCTGCCAACGCCTAGGTTATCCATAGCGTATAAAATTCTTCTATGAACTGGCTTTAGTCCGTCTCTAGCGTCAGGCAAAGCACGTCCAACGATGACGCTCATAGAGTAGTCAAGATAGCTATTTTTTATAGAATCTTCGATATCAACTGAAGCGATATCTTGAGTTAATTCAAGTAGATTGTCTTTCATTTTTATCCTTAAATTTAGCTTGAGGGATTTTAGCTAAAAATTGATAAAAACTTGCTAAGGGCAAAGCGGCTTGGGTTAAATTTAACCCTTAAGCACGCTCATAATATGTAGCTCCGTTTGAAAAACGCTTTGTGTAAAGTGGGGTGTATGGCACAAGATCAGCGTGTCCTGCGTAGAGCCTCCCCTCTGGTTTAAGTAGCTTGTGCAGCCTCTCGACGCATTTTAGTCTAAATTCGTCGTCAAAATATATCATCATATTTCTTGAAAGGACGATGTCAAATTTACCAAGATTAAACATCGCATCGTCAAAAACATTTAAAATTTTAAACTCACACCTTGGTAAAATTTCTTTTTTGATGAAAAATTTGTCATCTTTTTTTATAAAAAATCTCTCCTTTTGAAACTCGCTTAGCCTATGTAAGCTCCTCTCGCCATAGCTTCCGACGCTACAAGCTTGTATGGCTTCTGAGTTTATGTCGATGCCAGTTAGCTGGATATCACTTTGTTTAAGACCAAATTCATAAGCAAGCATAGCAAGCGAATAGACCTCATCGCCAGTTGAGCAAGGCGCGCATAAAATTCTAGCCTCCCCAAGCTCTTTTGCGTAGTAGATCACGTCTTTTAGCTGTGCTAGCTCTCTATAAAAATATGTCTCATTTACGGTGACTAAATTTAAAAGATCTTGCCTAAACAGCGTGTCAAATCTTATCATCGAAACTAGATCTTTAAAGCTTTTTATCTGGCGATTTTTGGCAAATATACTAACTCTTTGCAGAGTGATGTCCCTCTTTGGCTCCAGATCGACCCCGCAAAGCGTCTTTATAGTGCTCATAAATTCGTTAAATCCATCCATGTCGCTTGGTGCTTTTGCCTCTAAAACTTCGCTTTGTTTATCCACTTTGTTAAAAAGCATTTAAAAACTCCTCAAGCTCTTTTCTTATCATCATTAAATTTAACGATTTTAAATTTTGATTTAGCTCCTTAGCACGCTTTGGCATGCCATAAACTATGGCGCTCTCTTCGTTTTCAGCTATGCATTTTGCGCCTGCTTTGTAGAGCTTATCAAGCCCAGCTGCACCATCATCGCCGATGCCAGTTAGCAAGATCGCAAGTAAATTTACATTTTTGGCGATCTGTGTGCCTGAGTTAAAAAGCACATCGACATTTGGCGTATATATCGTTTTTATCTCAGGTTGTGGCTTTGCGCTAACTGGCAAAGTCGCTGAAATTTCAAAATTTTGATCACAGATATAGACGATATTTTCTCTTAAATTTGTCTTTTCGCTTAAAATTTCAACATTTATGTTGCACTCCCTGCCCATTTGCGTGACAAATGAGTTTATAAACATCTTGTTCATGTGCTGAGCGATGACGACCATCGCACCATTTAAATTTATATCTTTTAATAGTTTTTTTATATGACCTGGACCTCCTGTTGAAGCCCCTATTAAGACCAGTTTTTGAGCCACTAATTGCCTTTAAATTTAAAATTTACTACACAAATCAAGTTCTAAATTCGCCAAGTTTTGCATTTAGCGTATCTGTCATCTTATTTAGGTGCTCAGCAGCTGAAGCTATCTCTTCTACGCTTCTTGTGCTTTGAGATGAAATTTGACTTATGCCCTCCATGCTTTTTACTATATCGTCAATATCCTTGCCAGTCTTTATATAGTCCTCGATAGTTTTATCAGATAGTCCTATGGCTGATCTCATGATATCGCTCATATCTCTTATGGTGTTTTGCGCGTTGTTTGCCACGCCTGTTAGCTCGCTTATTTGCTTAGAATTTATACTCATTTGCTCGCTGCTTTCATTTATCGCTTGAACGATGACATTGATAGTTGCGTTTATCTCTGTTAGGCTCTTTTGAGTGCGCTCAGCAAGCTTTCTAACCTCATCGGCAACGACTGCAAAGCCACGTCCATGCTCACCTGCACGTGCCGCTTCAATGGCAGCGTTAAGAGCTAGTAAATTTGTCTGATCTGCTATGTCATTGATAACCACAAGCACTGATTTTACCTGCTCGGCATCACGGCTAAGCTGCTCGATCTTGCCAGCCATTTGATTTTCAATATCAGATGTCTGAGCGATCTCTGAAGATAAATTTGAGATGGTATTTAGCGTCTCATCAACGTAGCTTAGCGCCTTTTGAAGATCATCTTTGCCGCCTTTTGCAACTTCGATTGACTCTTTCATATATGATTGTATCTCAGTGCAATCCTTCCCAGCGTCCTCAACTATTTTACTTGAGTTTTCTACCCCGCGACCAGTTTGGACTGAGGTTGAGCTAAGCTCGTTTGCGATGGAGCTATTTTCATTTGAGATATCTTTTGCCTCCGAGATTAAAACCCTTACTTTTTCTATAAATTTATTTATGGCTTCGCTGGCTTTTGCTATCTCATCTTTTCCTACAACTTCTAGTTTTCTTGTTAGATCGCCATCGCCGCTTGAGAGGTTTGTAGCTCGCATGATTAGCTCATTTAGCGGTTTTGTGATAGAAAATTTAGAGTAGAGCATGGCAACTATTAGTGAGATGATTAAAACTACTACGGCTATGACGATGAAATTTGTAGTGTTTGCCTTAGCGTCATCTTGCATGGTAGCTGAAATTTTATCTATCTCTTTATACATGCCCTCAAGATCAACAACAGACATCAAAAGCACATCCTCATGAAATAAATTTAGCTTCTGCCCGCGCGCTATCTTTCTTACGATATTGCCATCCTTTGACTTCGCAACAAAATTTACAAAGTCTCCATTACTATTTTGCTTAGCCTTTTCGATAAGCTCTTTTACATATTTATAGCCATTTGCATCAGTTGCATCAAGCCTATTTTGTCCATTAAATTCAGGTATACCAGGGTTTGCAATAACCACACCATCTATTGTTGAGAGACTAAAGTAACCAAGCTTACCATCACCAAATCTAGCCCTTGAGAGATAGTCGATGATATCTTCTTTCTGATCTTCTATGGTCTCGTTTGCGTCGTCATAGACCTCTTGAATTTTTAGCAAAATGTTTGAAACAATATCCATCTCTTCACTTAAAGCTGCCCTTTTATCGGCTAAGACCGTTTCAGTTAGCTGTTTGGTAGAAAATTCTATCGCTTTGTTTTGCTCGTAAATGTTTAGAAAGACTAAGATGGCTCCAAGCACCAGTAGGGACGAGACGATCATCATCGTCACTTTTGATGAAATTTTCATAATACCTCCTTTTTAATGTTTAAATTTCCTTAATTTTGAGATTATAGCACTATTAAAGTGCAATATTTACTTTTTATTTGTAATCTTATATAAAAAGCTAAATATCTCGGCCACCGCTTTATATAAATTTGGCGGTATCTCTTGATCGACCTCGACCTTGCTTAAAATTTCAATGAGATCAGGATCCTCTTTGATCGGTATGTCATGCTCTTTTGCAAGGCTTATTATCTTATTTGCTATCTCGCCAGCACCGCTTGCAAGCACCTTTGGAGCGTTATCTTGCGATCTGTTGTAGCCAAGAGCGACGGCTTTTTTCTTATTTACTTGCATCAAATTTTCTTATCAAAGCCCACATCAAGGCCGCCAAAATTTTTAAATCTATCGTTTAGCTTCACCTTTGGCAAGGTTTTGATGTTAAAATTTGAAACGATCAGTCCAAGCTTTGAGATAGCCTGCTTTAGCTCGCTTGAATTTCCTAAGATAAGCTCTTTAAACTCATTTGTCTGCGTTGCCACCGATAGATCGATATAGCGTTTATCCACAAGTCCAACCATCACATTTATCTGTCCAAATTTCTTAAAATTTAGATCGATCTGGGCATAAAATTTATCCTTTTTGCCCTGCTTAAATGCGACATTTCCGCCCTCCACGCCGTCCCAGATATAAGGCATATAAGTTTGTATGCCTCCTTGCAAGCTTGAGACCATTTGGTGCATCTCTATTTGCGAGATCATCTTGTTTGCAGCATTTACAGTTTGGGCGTTTTGACTCTTTTCGCTTATGTTTAAAAGCGTGCTTTTTACATCTTGATTTAGCACCTTTGAAATTTCACTCTGGCTCTTTGTCGTGATGTTGTTTATGTCGTTTGTAGCAAGTTTTAGCTGTTTTAAAAGCGCCTTACTCTCAGTTAGATCGCTTTTAGCTGTGCTTGCTTCTGGGTCTGCTAGGCTAAGGCTGTGAGCTAGGCGTCTGGCCGCACTTTGGAGCTTATCTTGTAAGCTACCCTCTTTCGAGACGTCGCTAACCTCATTAAATGCCTTTACAAGTCCAGCCTCATCGCCTATGTTATTTAGCATTTTTAGATCTTTTTTTAGGCTCTCAAGGATAGCTTTTAGCTCTTTGTGATTTGAGCTAAAAGCCACACTTTGATTTAGTTTTTCACTCGCTAAATTTCCTACCTTCTCGCTTAAATTTGAGATGAAATTCTCCATCTTACTGGTCTGATTTTTAACAGCGTCTGCACTTTGCTCTTTTGAGAAGTTTTTATCCAGAAATTTAGCCACATTATCAAGCTTATCCACATCTTTTAAAAGCGTTTTTATGCTTGAGTTATCAAGGATGTTTTTAGCATCACCGCTCGCTTTTTCAAGCATAGAAGTAAGCTTCATAAATGAGTTTTGATTGTCCAAGCTCTCATCATTTAGAGTTAAAATTTGACTAAGTAAATTTTGATTTGAGAGATTTTTTATATCGCTTAGTAGCTTTTGTATCGAGCTTGGCAGCTTCTCTGGAGTAAGCGCATCTTTTAAATTTGCTTCAAGCATGACACCAGAGTTTTTGATCTGATCATTTAGCGAGCCAGCTTTTAGATCGGCTATTGGCTTTAGAAATTCTTTTAGTTTTAGAGCAAGGCTCTTTATCTCAGGGCTTTCATTTTGCGCCGCTTCTGCCTCTAAGCTTTTTGCAAGGTCTGAGAGCTCGCTAGCTAAATTTGGAGCGATCTTCGTATCTTTTGCCTGAGATAAAATTTGCTCAGCTTTGCTAAGACTTGAAGCGCTTTTTAGATCATCAAGCACCCTTGCAACTAGCTTGCCAACGTTATCAAGGGCATTTGAAACGCTCTGTTCGCTTGGCGTCGCAGCTGGCTGATTTTTAAAAAGTGAACCCTCGTTTTTACGGACAGGCGCGTTTTGGGTGGCGTTTTGCCCAGTTTGAACCGAGGTGTTTGATATGTTTAGAGAATTTGCTACGTCCATTTTCTACTTTTTATTTTCTCTATCGGCAAAATTGCCATTTTGCTGAATAGTAGCGATCCCAGCCGTCCTTGCAACGAGCCTGTCGTTGTACTCTTTTCTCATGTGCTGTGGTATAGTCTTTTGCGTTAGTGCAAATAAAATGAGCCCAACATAAAGCACCAAATAGACATAGATAAAGCCAAATGCGCCAAAAATTTTCATCGCATAGCTCATAAGAAGCGGCGAGAAAAGTGAGGCAAAAGAGTAGCTAAAAAGTAGCGCACGTGCCACTTGGACGCTCTTTGTCTTGTCTGTGATCTCGTCATTTGCCCTAGCAAGCGAAAGTCCGTATGTGCAAAAAATTCCGCCGCCAAAGAAAAATGAAAGTATGTATTGAACGATCAAATTTGAGCCATTTAGCAAAAAGAGTGCTGCGCTAACTAATGCCACGGCGCTGCAAAGCAAGAGCGCTGGGCGTCTGCCATATTTATCTGAAAAGCCTCCGATAAATGTTTGAGCTAAAAAGCCCCCAGCCATCGCTATGGTCATAAAAAATGACGCCTCTTTTGCGCTATATCCTTGAAGCAAGACAAAGAGGCTTGCCATCGAAAAAAAGCCATTTATCGCTAAGCCAGCAACTAGCGCTCCCACAAGGGCAAGTGGGACGATGCCAAAAATTTTAGGGATGTTTATAGGTTGGCGCTGCGGGATTTGAGGCTGGTTTATGCGGATTAAATTTAAAGGTATGCTTGAGAGCATGATAAAGGCTGCGCTGATGATGAAAATTTCAAATGCGCTAAGATCAAGCGCTAAGATCAAAATTCCAAGTCCAAAGCTCGTGTAAAAAACGCACTCGTAAAAAGCGATGACGCGCGATCTTATCTTGTTTGGGATCTTAGCGTTTAGCCAGCTTTCTATAACCATCAAAAGTGCGTAGTAGCAATATCCCAAAAAGGCTCGCAATATCGCCCAAAATATCAAATTTTCACTTATGGCGTGAAGCATGGCTGAGACTGCAAAGATAGCTGAAAAGATAGCAAAAGCTCTGATGTGGCCGGTGGTTGAGATGATCCTGTGCGCTGTGATCGTGCTAATTAACGCTCCTATGAAAAATCCAGTGTTAATTAGTCCAATCGCAAGCTCGCCTACGCCATTTTGCTTAAGTAGCGCACTACAAGAGGCGATAACTAGGCCGTTTCCTATAAAAAGCAGGCTCATGCCCAAAAATAGCGGTCCCATCGAGCGAATGATCCTAAAACTACTTGCCATCTGCGTCCTTTCTTAAATTATTTTGCATTATCCCAAAGATAAAAGCTCCAATAGGCATCGGAGCAAGCCCCACTAAAAAGCCAGGCACGTTTAGTAAATTTTCATTTTTTAAAAATATAAATCCAAAAAAAAGTATCGCATACGCAACCAAGCGATAAGGCATAAAGGCTGCCACAAAGCTTCTATCTTTAAATGAAAATTTCTGCTTTTTTAGCCTTGCTTTTTCATCTTTTAGGCTAAATTCTTTTGCCTCATTCTGGGGCAAAATTTCATCATCTTCTTCGTCCTCTTCTTCTATCTTGGCTAAAATTTCATCTCTTGCATTTTCTAGCCTTGAATTTATGCGGTTTTTATAGGCAAAAAAACTAGCCGTTAGGATGATAAGCGAGGCAAAAAATGAAATTTGCGAGCTTATAAAAAATTGATTTGATATAAATTTGCCAACCACGCTAAGGGCTAGCCAAAGCGCAAAGTAGCAAATAAAAAGCCTGCTAATCGTCCTCGTCATCATTGTCTTTTGTGTAGCCTTTATACCTTGTCTCATCCTTTAGCTCATCTAGGCTTTTAACCTGCGCTTTATAGGCTTTATAGACATTTAAAATGGCAGCTGCGATGCCAATGGCAAAGCCTATCCAAAGCGCTGGCGTGAAATTTGTAGCCTTTTTTACAAGATATCCTAGCCCAGTGCCAAGCAAGATCGCAACTACGATTGAAACGCCAAGGCTTAGCTGCTCAGCCCCTGCTACGATATCTTTTATCTTAAATTTTGCCATTAAGCTTTTATCTCCAAAAATGCCTCTTTAGCTGCATTTACCGCTAGATCGATATCAGCTTCACTCATCGCATCGCAGATAAATCCAGTCTCAAACTGACTAGGTGCAAGATAAATTCCACGCTTAAGCATCGCTTGGTGAAATTTAGCAAAGAGTTTTGTGTCGCTCTTTAGCGCATCGTCGTAGTTTTTTACCACGTGATCTGTAAAAAAGTAGCCAAACATAGAGCCACGAACCTCGGTTTGAATGGCGATGCCAGCGCTTTTTGCTGCCTCTTTGAAGCCTTCCATTAGTTTTTTAGCTAGTTTTTCAAGTCTAGCGTATAAATTTATGTCGCTATTTATCTTTGAAATTGCCGCTATACCAGCGCTCATCGCCACTGGGTTGCCACTTAGCGTGCCTGCTTGATATACTGCACCCTCTGGACTTAAGCAGTCCATTATCTTGGCCTTACCACCAAATGCAGCGACGTTCATGCCTCCGCCTATAACTTTGCCAAATGTGACAAGGTCGGCATCTACTTCGTGAAATGGATATGAGCCAAGGCGAGAAGCTCTAAAACCGCTCATAACCTCATCAAGAATGAGCACTGCGCCAAATTTATCGCAAAGCACTCTAAGCTCACGTAAAAATTTCTTATCAGCTGGCACAAGCCCCATATTTCCAGCGATAGGCTCGATTATGACGACGCCTATTTTGTCTTTGTTGTTCTCAAAAATGGCTTTTACGCTCTCTATATCGTTGTAAATAGCTAAAAATGTATTTTTCACAACGTCTTGTGGCACGCCGCCGCTTGAAGCGTTGCCGTATGTCGTAGCGCCACTTCCTGCTTTGATAAGAAGTGCGTCGCTGTGTCCGTGGTAGCAGCCTTCAAATTTGATAAGTCCGTCTTTTTTAGCATATCCTCTAGCCACTCTGATAGCGCTCATAGTAGCCTCCGTGCCAGAGCTAACGAAGCGAATTTTATCTATTTGTTTAAACTCATCACATATTAGTTTTGCTAGAGCGGTCTCTTTTGGAGAGGGAGCGCCGTAAGAGACGCCTTGTTTTACAGCAGAGATGATCGCCTCTTCGATATCTTTGTCGCAGTGACCAAAGATGAGCGGACCCCAGCTTTGGATGAAGTCAAGGTACTTTTTGCCCTCGACGTCGTATAGATAAGCTCCCCTAGCGTGATCTATCATCACAGGCTCGCCACCAACGCTGCCAAATGCGCGCACTGGTGAGTTTACGCCGCCTGGGATATATTTTTTAGCTTCGCTAAATGCCTCTTTATTTGTCATTTTTTATCCTTTTGATTTTGTGTTTTTAAATTTGTCTTTTGATTATCTTTTTGATTTATTGCTGGCTTTGCTGGTGACTTTGGTGCCTGCGTGTTAGCTGGCTTTGCGGGCTCAGCTGGTTTTGCAGGAGCGCTCTTATCTGGCTCTACTGCTTTTGCGCTTGGGGCGACTTTAGCAGGTTCTGGCTGTTTTTGCGTAGCGACAGGTGCTGCTGGCTTAGCCAAATTTTTAGGTGCTACTTTTGCCGCTTTTGCAGGAGGTTTCATCTGATTTGTGATGTATTCATAAAGTATAGTCGTCTCCTCGTCTGTCAAAAAGTAGCTTGGCATGACACCTTTTGGCTTTGTAAGAGCTGCTTTAAAGCTTTCAAAGTCTATATCATTTATCTTTGGTGCTCTAAGCTCATCATCGACCGTTTTGTTTGCCTTTTTATCAAAGTGCTTGTATTTAGAGATCAGGCTGCCCTCGCCCTTTGCGCCGTGACATTTGTCGCATCCTATGCCGCGTGGATTTAGGTAGAGCATCTTGGCGTACTCGGTCTTTGTGATAAAATCAGCACCAAAAATCGCCACGCAAAAAAGCAAAATCAAAAAAACAGACCTCATAAACCTCTCTTTTAAAAATTTAATTTATTTTTAGGTATGATACCACCCTTGTGATTAAAAAAGCTTTTAAGTAAGGATCAAATATGAAAATTTTAGACGGAAAAGCCGTATCTTTAAAGGTCAAAGAAAGCGTAAAAGTAAGAGCCGATGAGCTAAAGAAATTTGGTGTCGAGCCAACCTTGGCCGTCGTCTTGGTCGGCGAAGATAAGGCATCTCAAACATACGTTAGAGCCAAAGAGAAAGCCTGCAACGAATACGGCATAAAAAGCGTGGCTCACCGTCTAAACGAAAATACAACCCAAAACGAGCTTCTAGCACTTATAAACGTGCTAAATTTAGACGATAGCATCCACGGCATCTTGGTTCAACTGCCACTACCAAAGCACATCGATACAAATGTCGTGCTCGCAGCGATCGATCCACGAAAAGACGTAGATGGCTTTCACGCTGTAAATGTTGGCAAGCTTGTTAGCGGGCTTGACGGCTTCGTGCCTTGCACACCGCTTGGCGTGATGGAAATTTTAAAAGAGTATGGCATAGAAGTGGCTGGGCTAAATGCAGTGGTGATCGGCAGAAGCAACATCGTTGGCAAGCCTATGGCAAATTTACTCCTAAATGCCTCTGCAACGGTTACTGTGACGCATAGCAAGACTAAAAATTTAAAAGAAATTTGCAAAAATGCTGACCTCATAGTTGCAGCCATTGGCAAGCCATTTTTCTTAAAGGCTGATATGGTAAAAGATGGCGCGGTAGTCGTTGATGTAGGCATAAACAGACTTGATGATGGCAGGCTTGTGGGCGATGTGGATTTTGAAGAGGTCGCACCAAAATGCTCATATATCACGCCTGTTCCTGGCGGCGTGGGACCTATGACCATAGCCATGCTTTTAAACAACACCATCCTTGCTGCACAGGCAAAAAAAATTAAAGAGTGAGATAATGAAGAGAGCTTTTACTAAATTTTATGACTTTTGCTCGAGCTGGACAGGCACGGTTATCATCGTTTTGCTTGTCATTTTCTTTGTAGCTCAAGCCTTTGTGATCCCGTCTGGTTCGATGAAAAATACGCTTTTGGTTGGGGATTTTTTATTTGCTAAAAAGTATGTTTATGGCATACCAACACCAAGAATTCCTTGGCTTGAGGTGAAAATTTTACCTGAGCTAAATGACAATGGACACCTCATCACAGGTGATGGTCCTGCAAGGGGCGATATAGTCGTATTTCGCTATCCAAACGATGAGAAAACTCACTTTGTAAAGCGCTGCTTTGCAACTAGCGAGGATGAGATCGTTTTTACTGAAAAAGCCCTCTATCTGCGCCCAAAAGAGGGAGATAGCTTCATAAAGGCAAACTGCCGAGAGAATTTAAATGGCAAAGAGAGCAAATTTGGCTACTCATGCAGCGACATAGCCGAGCTTGATGGCAAACTTTTCATAAAAGAGCCGTATAGATTTAGTGGCATCCATTACGACGAAAATGTAAATTTATTTGAGCAGATGGTTTTCATGCTAAATACAAACAAATCAAACGTTTTTATGAAGCCAGCGCTCATTAGCTCACTACCGCAAAATCCAAATTTTAACTTTAATGCATTTTACGTAAAAGTGCCAAAAGATGAATACTTTATGATAGGCGACAACCGCGATCACTCAAACGACAGCCGTTTTTGGGGAAGTGTGGCTTACAAGAACATAGTCGGTCAGCCTTGGTTTATTTATTTTAGCTGGGACAATAACTACAATGTGCGCTGGGAGCGTATCGGACGCTTTGTAGATACGATAGAAAATGATGAGTTTTTCACAAAACAAGCTCTAAAAGAGGGAGAAGTTGATGGACTTCACTAATTTTGACCCCATAAAAGTCGCCACTATCGTCATCTCTTTAATAATCGCCATCGTCGGTCACGAGATCGCGCACGGATATGTCGCTTATAAATTTGGCGACAACACCGCAAAAAGCCTTGGCAGACTTAGCATAAATCCTATAAAACACATCGATCTTGTTGGCACTATCATCGTGCCACTGGTGCTTTATCTAAGCACTGGCATGATGTTTGGCTGGGCAAAACCAGTGCCTGTAAATACCTACACAGTCGTGCGAAATGGCGGATACAAGGCAGCTATCTACGTAAGTCTAGCTGGCATTTGTTACAACATCATCCTAGGCATCTTGTCGCTTTTTGTGTTAAAAGCTTTGCTAAACATAGAAACCTTTGAAATTTTACTTCAGTTTTTATTTACGCTTGCGCTTTTAAATTTGATGTTAGCCATCTTTAACCTCTATCCGATCCCGCCACTTGACGGCTTTCACGCGCTCGAGTATGCGCTTAGAAATTTTGGCTTTCACGCACTGGCAGAAAAGCTTGAGGGTATCTCGCGATATGGCTTTGTCATCCTTATCATCATCCTCGTCTCGCCTTTAAAAGATACTATCTTTTATCCAACAAGATACGTTTTAGATATCGCAAGCGCCTTTATAAATAGCTAAATTTAGAGCAAATTTGCTCTAAATTTTTGGCTTTGTGATCTTATAAGAGTACTCTTTTTTAAATTCCTCTTTTGGTGCAAGACTAAATTTAAGCTCCACCTTGCCATCTTTGCTGATATCTTTTTTATCAAAGCCCTTTGTCTCGACCTTTACCGCCTCGTCAGCAGATACTGGCACGCGATCAACCAAAGTGACATCGACACTCTTACTTGAGTTATTTTTGACACTTATTTCGTAGCCCTCTTCGCTTATGCGGTCTTTGCCAAGAAGCGAGCTCTTTTTAAATTTATTTAATCGCTCTTTTTTAAGCTCGATTAGCTCGTTTTGTCCTAAAAATAACTGCACTGGCTCATCTTTTGCTTTCATCTCAAACTCACTTGGACTACCAACACTCACACCATTAACATAAAACTGCGTTTTAGCTGGAGTTAGATCGTCATTTAGCTTAAAGCTAGCTACGTTATATGCCTTTAGTGAGCCGTAAAAATCAGCAAAAACGCTAAAATTTGCATCCATTTTTTGTGTATCGTAAGTTATATATTTGCTCTCGCCTTTTGCTAAATTTATCCCATCTATCTTCCAAATTTTGGCAAACTCATTTTCATCTCTTTGCACGCGCATATCAGCGACCTCAGCAGCGACTTTCGCAGCTCTTAGCATATTTTTTGAAGCGCCGTAACCATCAGCCTCCGCCTCACTCTCCTCATACCAAGGGTAAAATTTACTTGGAGCAAGTGCCTTTTGATATCTGGTTGGATAGATGGTGAGCTTTAAATTTTTAACTTCACTTGCAAATGGGTTTGTGAGCAAAATTTCTTGTTTTATCAAGATATTTTTGTTTTTTGTGTCTGCATAAATTTCATTTAGCGTCTTTGGGGCCTCATCATCCATATATGAAAGCGTCGCCTCTTTTGGGTCGCAAGCAAATTTCATATCAAGCTGCAAAAATCCAGCCATCTCGCTCTTTGGCTCATTTTCTTTAAGCGCTTCAAGCTCACTTTTAGTAGCTGAAATTTTCTCGATATTTTCTAGGCTAAATTTATAAAACTCATCAGCCCTTTTTGTCACATCGTTACTTTTGTTTTCTTCTACCAAAGCTTGCTCTATAAACCTACCTCTTGCATTTAGCGCCTCAAGCTTGTTATTTAAATTTGCGACTTCTTGCTTCCATTTTATGTAACTTGGGCTATTTTCTTCGCTGATCTTTTTTAGATAAGCATTCGCGTCACAATCCCCATTTATAGTGATGTTCTCACTTTGCACACCATCTGGCACAAAGGCGCTAAAAGAGCTATTTGCGTCACTAAATTTTTGAGTGATGATGGTTTGATCTGTGTAGATCTCTATTAGATTTTCATTTGCAAAGGCTAGCGTAGAAGCCGCTAAAAAGAGCACTTTTTTCACATTTTCTCCTTTAAATTTTTGGTAAATTATAGCTTCATTTTGGCTGAGAGTAAAATTTTATTTTAATGCAACTTTGACTATAATCAACAAAAAATTTAACGGACTTTTCATGAAGATAGACAAAGTTTTCTTAGCTAGCGATCACGCTGGTTTTGAGCTAAAAAACGAGCTTAAAGAGGCTATTAAAGGGCTTGGATACGAAGTGGTTGATCTTGGCACAAACGATAAAAATAGCGTTGATTACCCTGATTATGCGCATTTGCTAGTAAGCAAGCTTGAGCCTAACTGCTACGGCGTGCTAGTTTGTGGCACTGGCATAGGCATATCGATAGCTGCAAACAGGCACGAAAACGTAAGATGTGCCCTTTGTCACGACGAATTTACCGCTAGACTTGCAAGAGAGCACAACGACGCAAACGTGATCGCTTTTGGCGCAAGAGTTATCGGTGCAGGCGTGGCTATCTCGGCGGTTGAAGCCTTTTTAAAGACTGAGTTTGCAGGCGGCAGACACGAAAGAAGAGTCAAAAAAATAGAGCTTGAGGCAGGCAAATGATAGGCGAGTGGATCGTTTTTACCGCTCTTGTTTGTGCTGCGATCTACCTAACCGTCATGGTTTTTTACTTCAAAACGCTTCTAAAAAAAGAGCGTGCGACAAAAGATTTTATGAAAAATAACCTCCAAGATACCGAGGTCGTCATAAGAAAATTTCAGATCCAACTTCAACGAAGTCTAGGCAACATCGACATTTTGACGGACGAGCTAAACAAAACCAAAAACGACGTAACCTCACTTCGCACAAGAAATTCCCAGTACCGCCTAGAAAACGACAAGCTAAGACAACGCATACGTGAGCTTGAGGGCAAGATCGAAGCGCTACTATAACCTCAAATTTAAGGAAATTTATGAAAATTTTAGATCAAAAGGGCAAAGAATTTTTACTAAACTCTATCCGCTGCATAAACGATTTTCCAAAGCCTGGCATAGTTTTTCGCGACATCACGACGCTACTAAATAACAAAGAGGCATTTAACTTTTTGATAGATCATTTGGTGGCTAGATATGAGGACGCAAATATCGACTATATTGCTGGTATCGAGTCACGAGGCTTTATTTTTGGTGCGGCGCTTGCAGCAAAGCTAAGGCTGCCTTTTGTGCCTATTCGCAAGCCAAAAAAACTGCCTTTTATCACGCTTTCTCAAAAATATAGCCTAGAATACGGCGTAGATGAAGTGCAAATTCACATCGATGCTTTTGGAGAAAAAGCAGGCGCTAGAGTGCTTTTAATGGACGATCTCATAGCCACTGGAGGCACTGCAAAGGCTTCAGTTGAGCTTATCAATCAAACTAACGCAACCTGCGTAGAAGCTTGCTTTCTCATAGATCTAGTCGATCTAAAAGGTAGCGAAAAGCTAAAGTCGCTTACTAAAATTTACAGCGTTTTAGAGGTTTAGAATGGAAGAGTTTTTTATAGAACTGCTTAAAGAGTACGGCTACATCATACTTTTTGTCTGGTGTATCATGGAGGGCGAGATGGCCTTAATAATGGCTGGAATTCTCGCTCACACCACGCACATGCACATCGCGCTTGCTATCTTTGTGGCTGGACTTGGAGGCTTTGTGGGAGATCAAATTTACTTCTACCTTGGCCGTTACAATAAAAAATACATCGCCAAAAGGCTTCACACGCAGCGGAGAAAATTTGCAGTGGCGCATATAATGCTGAAAAAATACGGCTGGCCGATCATCTTTTTGCAACGCTATATGTATGGCTTTCGTGTCATCATACCGCTTTGCATAGGACTTACCGGCTATGATGCTAAAAAATACGCCTTTATAAATTTGATCAGCGCTTGGTGCTGGGCGGCGATCACCACCATACCTGCTTGGATACTTGGCGAGCATATATTAGTGCTGCTTCAAAAAGCAAAAGAGCACTGGTATGTCGCTATCCCAGTGGTTGCTATATTTATGGGGCTTTTGATATATACATTTAAGCGCATCGAAAATAAAATTTTAAACGAAAGGAGAGACAGAAGACATGCAGTTTCAAATAGTTGATAAAAAATTAAAAGATATAAAAGCTGATATTGAACTAATTTTCGTAGTAGATAAGGAGTTAAAACATAAATTTATAGGCGATAAAGAGGCTATTAAATTTAACAATTACAAAGGCGATAGCGTCCTTGTCCTAAGCGAGGCAAAAAGAGCTTACGTGCCACTTTCTAAGCTTGATCTTGACGAGCTTAGGGTTGCAGCTGCTAAAGCTTATAACGCACTAAAATCACTAAACATCAAGAGTATAAAGCTAGCTTCTTACGTAGCGGAGTACCAAAGGCTAAGCTTTGAGGCGTTAGCTGAGGGCTTTTTGCTTGGAAGCTATGAATTTAACAAATATAAAGAAAAAAAAGAGAAATACACCCTTAAAGAGATCATCTTTTCTACTGAAGAATTTGCTGGCAAAAAAGTCGATCTAAAAGCTGCAAATGAGGGCTTTAAAGAGGCAGAGATAATAGCAAGTGCTACAAATTTCACAAAAGATATCGTAAATGAAATTCCAGAAATTTATACCCCACAAAAGATGGCCGAGGACGCTTTAAATTTAGCCAAAAACATCGCAAGTATAAAGTGCGAGGTCTATGACGAGAAATTTCTAGCTAAAGAGAATATGAACGCATTTTTGGCGGTAAATCGCGCAAGCGTGCATAAACCAAGGCTCATCCACCTAACCTACAAGCCTAAAAAGTCTAAAAAACGCATCATCTTTGTCGGCAAAGGGCTAACATACGATAGCGGCGGCCTTAGCTTGAAGCCGGCTGATTATATGCTTACTATGAAATCAGACAAAAGCGGTGCAGCAGCAGCTCTTGGCATCATAAAAGGTGCAGCGGAGCTAAATTTACCATTTGAAATTCACGCCATTTTGGGTGCGACTGAAAATATGATCGGTGGCAACGCTTATAAGCCTGATGACGTGCTTATTTCAAGAAGTGGCGTTAGCATAGAGGTGAGAAACACTGACGCAGAGGGGCGTTTAGTGCTGGCTGACTGCCTAAGCTACGCACAAGACTTTAAGCCAGACATCCTAATCGACATGGCAACCCTAACTGGCGCTTGCGTCGTGGGACTTGGCGAATACACAACAGGCATCATGGGCAACAGCGAGAGCCTAAAAAGCGAGTTTAAAAACAAGATAAAAGATAGCGGCGAGTTAGCGACTACGCTTGATTTTAACCCTTATCTTAGCGAGCTTATCAAAAGCCAGATCGCAGACGTTAGCAACTGCGCCTCAAGCAGATATGGCGGCGCGATCACAGCTAGCATGTTTTTAGCTAAATTTATCAAAGATGAGTATAAAGATAAGTGGCTACACCTTGATATCGCAGGCCCAGCATACCGCGAAAAGGCTTGGGGATACAACCAAGCAGGTGCGAGTGGGGCTGGCGTGAGAATGAATTTATACTTTTTACAAGCACTTAGCAAGGAGAATTGATGGGACTTTCAGTTGGAATAGTAGGCCTACCAAATGTGGGCAAATCAACGACATTTAACGCACTTACAAAGGCGCAAAACGCCGAGAGTGCGAACTATCCGTTTTGCACTATCGAGCCAAACAAAGCCATCGTGCCAGTGCCTGATAAACGCTTAAACGAGCTTGCAAAGATAGTTAGTCCTAATAAAATTCAATATTCAACCATCGAATTCGTAGATATCGCAGGCCTTGTAAAAGGGGCTAGCTCTGGCGAGGGACTTGGCAATAAATTTTTATCAAACATCAGAGAGACTGAGCTTATTTTGCACATAGTTCGCTGCTTTGAGGACGAAAACATCACTCACGTCGAGGGCAGCGTCGATCCAGTAAGAGACATAGAGATCATCCAAACCGAGCTAATACTAGCTGACATCGAGCAGCTAAACAAAAAGATAGAAAAGCTCACAAGAGAAGCAAAAGCAAACGCAAAGGGCGCTAAAGAAGCGCTTGAGATAGCAAATTTACTTTTAGCTCACCTAAATGATGGCAAAAGCGCAAGTAGCTTTGAGCAAAGAGATAGCGAGGCATTTTTAGCGCTCAACAAAGAGCTAAGACTTCTAAGCGCTAAAGAGGTAGTTTATGGCGCAAATGTCGATGAAGAGGGTCTTAGCGAAGATAATAAATTTGTAAAAGCGCTAAAAGAGTATGCTAAGGCCTCAGACCACGAGGTGATCAAGCTTTGCGCCAAGGTCGAAGAGGAGCTAATAGGTCTAAGCGACGAAGAGGCACATGAGTTTTTAGCATCTCTTGGCACGAGCGAGAGCGGCCTTGAAAAGATCATCAAAACGTCTTTTGCAAAGCTAAATTTGATAAGCTATTTCACCGCTGGCGTCGTGGAAGTTAGGGCTTGGACGATCACAAATGGCTGGAAAGCGCCAAAGGCAGCAAGCGTCATCCACAATGACTTTGAGAGGGGCTTTATCAGAGCTGAAGTGATAAGCTATGATGACTACATCGCACATGGCGGCGAAAACGGAGCTAAAGAGGCTGGCAAGATGAGACTTGAAGGCAAGGACTACGTCGTGCAAGATGGCGACGTGATGCACTTTAGGTTTAATGTCTAAATTTAGCCCTTTTTGGGCTAAATAGCTAAAATTTATACATAAAATATTCAAGCCTTGGATTGCAAGGCAAATTTAAACTTCTTTGTTGCAAGTTAATAAAATTCTTTTAAAAATACGATAAGTCATAATCTTATGAGCCAATTCAGTCTTAAGAAAAAGTAAAGCCTAGAGAAATTTCGATAGATAAAATAATGCGCTCACTATCTCTTACAAGCTTTCACGTCTATGATAAATTTTAAATACTATGAGTTTATGGATCAAAAACTGTGATACTGTTTTAGGTTTATATAATGAACACGTGAAAACACCACCAAAGTTTAGGCAAATAGACCAATCCTAATAAACAACATTGACCAAGTATAAAAATTTACCTATATGCTTAGCGTATTTATTTTATAAGTCTGATCGCCTCAGTAAATTTTAGCTCTTTATTTTCAAAGAGATTATACTTGGTTGCATTTCTCGCCAAGTATGACAATGTTTGAGCCAAGCTCGAAATTCCTAGACGCTCGCCCTTTTTGATATGTAAATTTTCATACTCATAAATTTGCGTGAAATTTGCCACCACATTTGTCTGGATACGATCATCAAAGCTAAATTTCATCTTGCTAGCGGTTTAGTGTGCCTACTAAAATAGGGTCGTTACAGCTAGGATAAATTTATCTTAGCATTAGTTATTCTTTTTAAAGCCAAACAACGCAAATTTGCTCTTGCAAATTGATTTGCCACCTTGCAAATTTAATTATTTATCTTTTTGCAAATTCTTTTTATTGTCCCTATACGCCATAAAGCATGCACATATAAAAACAAAAATCGTTATGGCTAGGATTAAATTTTGCCCTGGCATGAAAGCCTCCTACTTTGTAAATTTAAACCTCTTTTGCGCTGTTTTTAAAGACATTTACCACGCTGGCTCTTTTGTGGCAAATTTCAGCGTACTCTTTTTCGCTTTTTGAGTCATAGACTATGCCAGCTCCAGCTCCGACAAAGACGTCGCTAAAGCCGTTTTTAGCTGGCACAAAGATGGCTGAGCGGATGAGGATCGCCACTTGTGCGTCGCCGTTAAAATGCAAAAATCCAATGCCTCCGCCATAGATATTTCGCTCAAAAATTTCAAGCTCATTGATTATCTGCATCGCTCTGATCTTTGGCGCACCGCTTAACGTGCCAGCCGGGAAGATGCTAGCTAGCACGTCAAAGAGATTAAGCTCTCTAGCGCACTTGCCATAGACGTCGCTAACGATGTGCATCACTTTTTCAAATTTCTGAATATGCATCGCATTTTTCACGACCACACTCTTTGGCTCTGAAACCCTGCCGATGTCGTTTCTGGCAAGATCGATTAGCATCTTGTGCTCAGCGAGCTCCTTTTCGTCACTTAAAAGCTCATTTTCAAGTGCCGCATCAGCGTTTGCGTCACCGCCTCTTGGCCTTGTGCCAGCGATCGGCGCTACAAAAATTTGCTCCCCTTTCATCTCAAAAACAAGCTCAGGCGACGAGCCAACCACATCGCCATAAGGCGTAGGAAAATGAAACATATATGGGCTTGGATTTGCAGTGGCTAGCCTTTTATAAAAGTCCAAACTGCTCATATTCGTTGAAATTTCAAGTAGCTCGCCAAGCACCACTTGAAAGACATCACCGCTTCTTATATACTCTTTTGCCACCTCAACCATTTTTTCAAAGTGTTTCTTTTCTTCACTAAGATCAGTTTTTATGCTAAATTCACACTCTTTTTCGCCCCTGTGCTCTGCCTTTAAATTTAACAAAAAGTCATAATACCTCTCTTTATCTCCATAAAAAGTGTAAATTTTACTCATCTTATCAAAGTGCAGATATGCTTTAGCATCGGCATAGATAAATTTTGGAAATTCATATTTTTTAGTTTTCCCTTCGCCGATATACTCGAAATATCTCACGCCATCATAAGCAAAAACGCCAAAAAGCCCAGCAAAGGGTGCGAGCGATTTGTTACGATTAGTATCAAAGTAGCTTCTAAGTCCGTAAAAGTCCATATCTTTTTCGTCGATATATTCGCAGTCGATGCCGATTATCGTCTGTGTCTTGTCTTCAGCAAGGTAGCTATTTTTAAATTTCTCTCTGATCGCTTCATAATAAAAAAGTGGTTGTTCTAAGAGCATCTTTTTCCTTTTAAATTTTTATTGATTATAAAAAATTTTCGCTTTTATTTTTTAGAATTTTGGCTAAATTTTTAAATTTACGCCTTTTTTACTATTTTTTTAAGAGCCCCTTGGCTAAAATTTGCACCAGTCAAGGGAGAAAAAATGCTTTTTGTAGAACTTTTTATATTAGGTATCGGCGTTGGTTACATAGCTGGATTTTTTGGCATCGGTGGCGGCACAGTCGTCGTTCCTATCATGGTTGCCTTTGGATACGGCGTCAAAGATGCCATTGGCATAAGCGTCATGCAGATGATCTTTAGCGCGACATTTGGCTCGTATCTAAACTACAAAGCTGGACTTTTAAAGCTAAACCGCGGCGTATTTTTGGGGCTTGGGGGTCTTGTGGGAGCAAGTTTTAGTGGTATCATCGTATCGCACGCGCCTGCACTCTTACTTGAGTCTATGCTTCTAGCAACATTTGTCTTTTCGCTTATAAAACTATACTTTTCACCAAACAGCGACGGCTCAAATGCAAATAATTCGCTCTTTTTGCTATTTTTAGTTGGCGTTTTTGTTGGCGTTTTTGCCATTAGTATCGGCATCGGCGGAGGCGTATTTATCGCTCCTATCTTGGTAGGCTTTTTACGCTACGAGCTAAAAAAAGCGGTCTCAATGGGCGTATTTTTCGTTATGTTTGCAGCCATCGCGGGCTTCATCTCACTCTCGCTAAATGGCCATATCTCATACGCTGAGGGCGCATTTTTAGGCCTTGGCTCGCTAATAGGCGCATACTTTGGCACCAAAAAGACGCAAAATACCGACAAAAAAACACTTAAAAAATGGTTTTTGGTCTTTTACATAGCGATGATATGTTTGATATTAAAAGATATGTTTTTTGAGTAAGAGCATGGCTAAATTTGCCACGCTCTTTTTTTAAATTTCTTCAAAAAAGTAGGCTTCGCTTAGTTTAAAAGCAAGCTCTTTTAGCTCATCTTCGCTTAAATTTACGCCCTTTGCAATCTCTTTAAAGCTAGCCTTGCCGTCAAATTTCAAGGCGGCTTTGATCTCTTCAACGCTTAAGCTAAGCTTGCCATTTAGCTCATTAGCGAGCGAGATGACTGACGAGCTAGTATTTAGAAAATAGCCCAGATATGCCGCTGCCATAGGCTTTAGCCTAGTTTTTTTAGGCTCATAATCAAGCGTAATAAGTTTTGATGATGAAATTTTAGTGTTTTGATCATTTAAAATTTCAAGTAGTCCCATAAAGCCCTCGCTCTCGCTTTCACCAAGAGCGGCTTTGACCTCGTCTAAATTTAGGCTTTGTGGATAAGCTTTGCTTAAAATTTCTTGCGTTTTTGTCCTTGGTTGCTCGCTAAAGTAGGCAAAATTTAGGCTATTTAGCTCGCTCTCTCCAAGCACCGCGTCAAAGTCATCAGTGCCATTTAGCCTTTCTTTGTGAGCGATGAGGCTTTTTCTAAAGGATCTATTAAACAAAAAGTCGTTTAGCTGCTCTTTTTTGATACGAGTGTTGTAGCTTTGCTCGATGTGCGCGTCAAATCGGTAAATCCCGGTCGAGCTTGCAAAGATATCGTTTAGTGAGGCGTCTATGACGTAGCAAAGTCCGTGTTTATCGATGTGTCTAGCAAATTTATGAAAGTAAGTTGGCTCGTTACTCGCCTCCAAAAAGTCGTGCAAGATATAGTAGTCGCTACCCTTTGCGATGATGCCTTGCAAGAAATTTAACTGCGTCAAAAGTAGCTTCATGCTGTCTTTATAGACAACGTCGCTTTGGTTTTGCAGGCTAAATTTCAAATAATCCTGCAAGAAATTTAACTCTTCTTTGACGTGAGGAAGTGAGTCTTTATCGCCCCTATTTGCGCTCGCAAAGAGCATGAAATCTCTTAAGATATCAAGGCTCTTCCAGCCTGGGTAGGTGTTATAAGAGACGTAGGCGATGCCATCTTTGCTAAGTAGCGCCTTTATCGTTGCAAGTAGCGCGTCTCTCACGTTTGGGCTCACCCAACTATAAACGCCGTGAGCGATGATGTAGTCAAACTCGCCAAGCTCTTTGATATCGTGCTCATTCATATGCAAAAAGTCGCGCTCAAGAAGGGTGAAATTTTCTAAATTCATCTTCTTTGCGATCTTGTTGCCCTCTTCTACTTGGTGGCTTGAGATGTCGATGCCAACGACCTTTGCCTCTTTGTGCGAAGCTGCAAATGGCAAGATGTTGCCACCGTATGATGAACCAAGCTCAAGCACTCTAGCGTCTTTTAAATTTGCCGCCTTTAGCCCTAGAAATTTAGCAACCGCCTCTATCCTAACAGGCGAGCAGTCGCTAAATGCAGCTGAGAAATAAGGAATTTCATCGTAAGCTTTTTTTGCCTTATTCATTAGCCGTGCTTTCTGGCAAATTCTCTCATAAACTCGCCAAGTTTCTCGACGTCGCTTTGACTAACGGCGTTATAGATAGAGGCTCTTATGCCGCCAAGATGTCTGTGACCTTTTAGTCCAAGCATGCCCTCTTTTAGCGCTTCTTCGACAAAAACTGGCTCAAGCGCATGATCTTTTGGTATCGTAAAGCTCACGTTCATATCTGATCTGCTTGATTTTTTGGCATGTCCCACGTAAAAGCCATTTGAGCCGTCTATTATGCTATAAAGCGTGCTTGCTTTTTTGGCATTTATCTTCTCAACCTCGGCAAGTCCGCCAAGATCTAGTAGGTGCTGCATGGTTAAATTTAAAAGATAAATTCCAAAAGTTGGCGGTGTGTTGTAAAGTGAGTTTGCCTCTACGTGCGTTTTGTAGCGTAAAAACATAGGGACGTTTTGGCTGCTCACGCGATCAACTAGATCTTTTCTTAAAATGACGATAGTCACGCCGCTTGGGCCTGCATTTTTCTGAGCGCCGCCGTATAGCAAGCCAATACTGCTAAAATCAAGCGGTCTAGCAAAAAAGTCGCTCGAAGCATCGACAACTAGGGGCGATTTGGTCTTTGGCATAGCCTTATACTGCGTGCCATAAATCGTGTTATTTGAGCAGATGTAGGCGTAGTCGGCGTCATCGCTAAATTTAAACTCAGGTATGTAAGAGAAATTCTCATCCTCGCTGCTTGCAACGACATCTACATTTACGCCAAGCACTTTAGCCTCTTTGATCGCTTTGTTTGTCCAAACGCCAGTATTTGCGTACTCGGCCTTGCCACCTTGATATAAATTCATCGGTATCATGCTAAATTGCAAGTGTGCGCCGCCTTGCAAAAATAAAATTTCATACTCATCGCCGATGCCATAAAGCTTTCTTATCTTATCCATCGCGCCAAAGTGGATCTCCTCAAAGGTCTTGCTTCTGTGGCTGATCTCCATGATCGAGTAGCCCTCGCCTCTGTAGTCGGTAAATTCGGCTTTTGCGTGCTCTAAAACATCTAATGGTATCGCGCTTGGGCCTGCGCTAAAGTTGATTTTTCTACTCATTTTTACTCCTTGATAATTGCTTTTTTATGTGTATTTTGCGAGATAAGCTCGATCTCATCATTCAAATTTAAATCCCTAAGATCAGCCCTCTTGCCATCTTTTCTAACCTCGATAAGCCCCTTCGTGCTCTCAAAAAAGAGCTCCCTCATCTCATAAGCCTTCTCAAGCGAGCCAAGAGCTGAGCCAAGAAGCAAGAGCTTTCTTTGCACGGCGTTTGTTAGGGCATTTTGCTTGTTTGCCACCTCGCTAAATTTTAGCTCGATCCTAGCTTTTAGGGCGTTTGATGAAAATTTAGAAAGTAGTAAATTTAGCAGATTTTGCTTCTTTGTGATCTTTAAATTTAATGCGCTATCAAGATCGTCGCTGAGCCTATCAAGATACTGGAAAAACGCCTCTTCATCAGGCAATAGATCAAGCATGGCTGCACTTGGCGTAAGCGATCTGCGGTCTGCCACAAAGTCACTTATAACGTAGTCGATCTCATGTCCGATAGCGCTTATGACTGGCGTTTTGGTAGCGTAAATTTCACGTGCTAGACCCTCGTCGTTAAAGCACCAAAGATCCTCTTTGCTGCCGCCTCCACGAGCCAAAACGATCACATCAACGCCGTATTTATCGGCCCTTCGCAAGGCTTTTATAAGCGAGCTTGGAGCACTTTCGCCCTGAGTTAGCGCGTCAAATATATAAATTTCACTTAGCCTCCAGCGGCTCGTGACGACTTTTAGCATATCCTGAAGTGCTGCTGAAGTGGCGCTTGTGACAAGGGCTATTTTTTTAGGTAAATTTGATATCTCTTTTTTTGCGCCGATGTCAAAAAGCCCCTCGTTTTCGAGCTTTTCTTTAAGCTGTCTAAACGCAAGCTCAAGCTCGCCCTCACCATCTGGCAACATAGCACTAGCCACTAGCTGATACGACCCACTTGGCGAATAAATGGTCACTTTGCCATAAATTTTGACCTTTAGTCCCTCTTTTGGCAGGAATTTTACCTTTTGGTTATTCATACGATACATCACAGCTGAGATACTTGACTTTTCGTCCTTTAGCGTGAAGTACCAGTGCCCAGAAGCGTGCTTTGTTAGGCGCGAAATTTCGCCACTTACCTCGACATAGTCAAGCGTAGCTTCAAGCAGTGCCTTTGCTTTTTCGTTTAGCTCAGATACGCTAAGCATTGATCTCTTTGACCTTTTTGGCGATAAATAGTGTCGAGATATCCATGCTAAAGCCCTTGCAAAGCTCTATCTCAAAGCCAGCCTCCACAAGCTCATCGCAAAAGCTCTTTGCATCGAGGAAATTTTCTATCGAGCTTGGCAGATACTCGTATGCCTCTTTGTTTTTCGAGATAAAGCCGCCTATACTTGGCAAAATTTTACTTAAGTAAAAATCTCTTAGCGCAGTTATAAAGCCCTTTTTCTGGCGCTTTGTAAATTCAAGCACGACGACGTAGCCTCCCTTGTCCAAGACCCTATTAAACTCTCTTAGTGCAGCCTTTCGCTCGACCACGTTTCTGATGCCGTAGCTTATACTTAAAATTTGAGCTTCACCGCCTGCAAGCGTCGTATTATCAGCATATGCCTCTATAAATTTAAAATTTGGAAATTTCGCCCTCGCCTCTTTTAGCATACCGCTTGATGGGTCGATGCCAGTTAGGTTTTTTATCTCCACATCAAATTCTTTTGAAATTTCACTCCAAAGCCCCATCATATCGCCAGTGCCGCAAGCCACGTCGACGATATTTATGCTTTTATTTTTAAAAATTTCTAGCATATATCTGCAAGCAAATTTCCTCCAGCTCACATCCACGCCAAGGCTTAGCACCCTGTTTGCGACGTCGTAAGTCGGGGCGATCTGATTAAACATATCAACTATTTTTTCTTGTTTTTGCATAAATTTTAGACCTTTATATGTAGTAAATTTTTAAATTTCGCGAGATCTTGCGAGTTGCTTTTATAAATTTAAGCCGCTTTTTTAGTATCTCTTCTCTGGTTTTGTAAATTTGTTTGTAAATTTTGCTCTCAAGTTTTTCTTTGCCGGCAACCTCTGGCAAGCGCTCTAAGATGCCCAGCCAGACATCATAGTCTTGAAGTGCGCCAAATATCTCTTGCATATCTTTTAGCCGCTCTTCATACTTTTTAATCCCGTCAAAATAAAAGATCTCACTCAAAAACTCGTAGGCATATCTCACCTTTTTAAGCTCGATCCTGATCTTGTGAAAGCTATCATTTGGGCAGTCTTGATCTAGGCTTTTTAGTCTTTTTTGAGCCAAAACTAGAAGCGTTCTTAGCTTAAACGAGCCAAGGCGCGAAAGGCTCACGTCAAAGAGCTTTGACCTGTAAAACTCGCCCTCGTTTAAAAATATCTCCCACTCTTTTAAAAATGCGTAGTTTTCCTCGTCGCTAAGGTAACTTTTAACGTTTTCATACTCTAAATTTAGAGCCTTTTGCACAAAGTAAATAAGCTCATTTGCGTGCTTTTGCTCGCTTAAAAAGTCTAAAAATATGTCTAAGTCTCGCTTTTTGTTGGTTGAATTTGCCAAAATTTTAAAATTCTCTCCAAAAAAAAGCGTCACCTTCTCATCAAAAACTCCGTTAAAAATTTTAAGTAGCGACCTAACTTTTCTTAAATTTACTCGCAGGTTGTGTAAAATTTCTTCGTCGTGATCTTGCAGATAGTCACTCTTTAGCCTCTTTATATCTTTATATATGCTTAAAAATAAAGCTCTAAGTGCCTCGCCACTTTTTAAATTCGCAGTAAAATTTGGTGAAATTTCTTTGTTTTTAAAGACATTGTAGGCTCTTTTGTAGTCGATTTGTTCATTTTCATTTGCGTGAATGGCAAGAAATTTGTTTTTATATCTTTTATCGCAGGTAACATCGGCCTTACAAAACTGCTCCAAAAATGATGGCAATTTAAAATATACAGCCTCATTTTCATCACTAAATTCTATCTCAAACGTGCAAAGCCCATTTAAGTCATCTTTAAAAATATCGATGTTGCAGGGATTATTGTTTAGCCAAAAAATGTATCTATCTTTTGTGATGACGCGTCCAATGCGGTTTTTTAGAGCCTTTTTAAACTCCGCTTTTTCGCAAAATTCCTCATTTTCTTCTCTTATAAGACCTTTGCCGACCTTGATCGTTTTTATAAATTTACCCTCTTCACTTCTGAAGCGGATCTCTTCATTTTGCGTGATCTTGGTATAAAACTGAGAAATTTCAAGGTGCTTAAAGCTTACTCCAGCATCTTTTAGAAAATCTAGAATTTGAGAATTTTTGAGTAAAAATTTACGCTCTATCTCCAAACCCACATTTTTCTCCGAAATTTTTTGTTTATTTTAGCAAGTTAGTGCTTAAAATAATGAGAAAAAGCTAATTTCAGGCTTGTTTGAAGTGTTTTATGAAGAAAAAAATTTATGTTGCGTGATGCAACATAAATTTTGCCTTATCGGCAGTGCTTACAGCTTTTTACGCTAGCAACGATATTTAGGCGCTCGATGATATTACCGATCTTTTTTTCAAGCGCCTCTTGGTATTTGCCAAGCTCTGAGTCATCATAGCTCATATCCTCGACGCTACCGCAGTTTTCGCAAACCACGTGGATATGCGGATGCTCGTAAATGTCATATCTCGCCTTTTGATTTACGATATTTACTTCAACCACAAGACCCTCATCTTTTAGAGTGTTTAGGTTTTTATAAACAGTTGCGAGCGAAACTGATGGATTTTCTTTCAAAATTTCATCATAAAGCTCATCGATCGTTGGATGTGTGTGACGATCAAGAATTCTCAAAACGCTAAGACGCTGCGGCGTTACTTTAAGCCCAGACTGTTTTAGCAACGATACATATTGCATAATTTTCCCCTATACAAATTTTTGCTTTATGCTAGCAAAAGTAATATTAAACGTTTCTTTATTAAATGATATTAATTATTCTCTAGTAATTTTTGGGTAATTTGCTCAGCGCTTATGCCAAGGCTCTTTTCAACCTCAGCTGTCGAGCCGTGCTGGATAAATTTATCGTCATATTCAAAGCTAACAACGCTTACATTTGAGATGCCATTTTCTTGTAAAAATGCACTTACGATCTCGCCAACACCGCCTTTTTTAGCGCTATCACTAAAGATATACCACTTTTTAGTGCGTTTTGCAAGATCCAGTAAAAGCTCTCTATCAAGTGGCTTTACAAAGACTAGATCAACGAGGATAGCTTCAAGCTTGCCAAATAGTAAATTTCTAACCAAATTTGCCTTGCCAACGCCGTTGCCATAGCCTAAAAACGCGATGTCACTCTTTGCGTCAGCTAAAATTTCACCCTTGCCAAACTCTAGCGGCTTAGCCTTAAACTCACCTCTTAAGATAAACGCCCCACGCGGATATCTAAACGCGCTGACACCTTTGTAAGAGTAGGCAAATTCCATAACATTTTTCATGCTCTCTTCGCACCTTGGAGCAAAAAGAACCATGTTTGGCACAGCGTTTAAAAAGCTAATATCAAAAGCACCCTGATGCGTTTCGCCGTCTTCGCCCACGATGCCCGCCCTATCCATCGCAAAAGTTATGTTTAAATTTAGTATAGAAGTGTCGTGAATGACCTGATCGTAGGCTCTTTGCATAAAGGTCGAGTATATCGCAACAAATGGCTTAAAACCCTCTTTTGCCATGGCCGACATAGAGGTAACTGCGTGCTGCTCGGCTATCGCCACGTCCCAAAAGCGGTCTGGAAACTCATGTATGAGCGCGTCCATGCCAGTGCCTGTTGGCATCGCAGCCGTTACGCCAACGATGTCGCTGTGCTCTCTTGCCATCTTTAAAAGATGCTCGCTAAAGATCGCCGTGGCTGACTTGTTTGACTGTCTTTTGATAAATTCGCCACTTTTTAGATCAAACGGCCCAACTCCATGCCAATTTTCATAGTAACCCTCGGCAAATTCATACCCTTTACCCTTTAGCGTCTGCACGTGCACGATGACTGGCTTTTTCATATTTTTGGCTGTTTCAAATGTGCTAAGAAGCGCTGAAAGGTCGTGCCCATCGACTGGGCCTATATACTCAAGTCCAAGCTCTTCAAAAAACATGCCAGGAGTGATGAGCCTGATGCCCTCCTCCATGCGTCTAGCCATGTAGGCTGCGGAGTCTGGCATGTAGCTTAAAAAGCGCTCGACCCTGCCTTTAAATTTTTGATAAAACTGCCCAGCCATCATCTGACTTAGATACTTGCTAAGCGCGCCTATTGGCTTACTTATACTCATCTCGTTGTCGTTTAGGATGATGACGCAAGGATATTTTCTGTCCCCCAGCTCATTTAACGCCTCGTACGCCATGCCGCCACTTAGTGAGCCATCACCTATGACTGCCACTGGCAAGCGCTCTTCATTTTTTAGCTTGATCGCCTTTGCAGCGCCGACCGCAAGCGATATGGACGTCGAGCTGTGGCCTGCTACAAAGTAGTCAAATTTACTCTCGCTTGGCTTTGTGTAGCCGCTGATACCGTTAAATTTCCTAAGCGTATCAAAGCTATCCCAGCGCCCAGTTAGTAGCTTGTGCGCATAGCTTTGGTGGCTCACATCAAATATAAACGGATCTTTTGTAACGTCAAAAATTTTATGCATCGCAACGATGATCTCGACTGCGCCGATATTTGAGCTAAGATGACCGCCATTTTTACTAACGGTAGCTAAAATTTTATCTCTGATGTCGTGGCAAAGCGCGTTTAGCTCATCGACATTTAGGCTTTTAACGTCTTTATTCATTATTTACCAGCATTTTTAGCTTTTCAAGCCTTGTTTGCATCGTCGCATCGATGTTTCCGCCCTCGCTTATTATCACTACGCCACCTTTGCTTATGGCATCATCAGCGCTTACTTTTACGCGTTCGTTTTTACTAAACTGCTCTTTTAGATACTCGCTATCTTCAGGATTAACGCGAATTTCTATATTTTTTACGTCGCTTAGCTCTTTTATAAGCGAATTTGCTAGGTGATGAGCGATCTGGCTAGATGCGCTTGAGACCTCTTTTTCTATCACCTCTTTTGCGATCTTTATCGCAGTTTGGCCAAGCTCTTCCTCGCTCTTTTTCAAAAACTCATCAAATTTAGCGTACTGCTCATCTAGTTTTGCAGCTGAGGCACTAAATTTAGCCTCAAGCTCTTTTATCTTTGCCTCATTTGCAGCATTTGTTTGAGCTATGCCTTCGTTTTTGCCATCCTCTTTTGCACGGGCGATCTCAGCTTCAAGACGCTTTGCAAATTCGCTCTCTTGATTTTCTATTTGCATTTGAAGCTTGATGATGTTGCTGCTTAGCTCATCTGTCTTTTTAAGCAGCTCCTCGACAAAGCTAGAGTCAAATCCAGGCTGGTGAGCTTGGCTATTTTGAGACTGAGGTGCAAAGTGATTTTGCATATTTGGTTGCACTGGGTGCGGCATCTGAGGTGCGAAATTTTCACCACCTTGCTCTAAGCTTTGTTCATTTAGCTCTTCACTAAGATTATTTTCTTCTATCAAAACAGGTGTGCTATCTTGGGCTCTTTCGTTACTTCCAAGCACCTTAAATCTATAATTTTCTATAAAGTGGGCCGGTGAGGTCTCACTTGTTATTACGCTACTTTTCATTCTATCATCTCATCTGCTTCGCCAACTTGGAAGACACCTTGATCAGCTAGACCTTGAACGACCTCAACGATGCGTCTTTGCGCCTCTTCAACGTCTTTTACACGCACAGCGCCAAGGTATTGCATCTCCTCTTTGAAGGCTTCGGCTGCACGCTGAGACATATTTGATAAAAATTTATCCTTAATGCCATCACTTGAGCCCTTAAATGCAACCATAAGGTCCTTTTTATCGACGTTTTTGAGAATTTCTCTAATCGCAGTTGCGTTAAGGTTGATAATATCTTCAAAGGTAAACATAAGCTCTTTGATCGTTGTAGCAAGCTTATCGTCGCTTTGTTCGATGCGTTCAATGGTGCTTTTGCTAGCTTTTTGACCAAGTCTGTTAAGCACTTCTGCCACGGCTCTTGGGCCACCAACCTCGACCTTGTAAGATGTGAGGCTTTCAAGTTTGCCCTCAAGCACTGTTGAGACACGCTTGATGACTGATGGGCTGATCTCACCAAGGTTTGCCATCCTGATCACAACCTCGCTTCTTAGCTCATCTGAGAAGAAGCTTAGTGTCTCGGCAGCACTTGTTGAGTCCATGTGGGCAAGGATTAGCGCGATGGTTTGAGGGTGCTCTTTTACGATGAAGTCTGCGAGCTGTTGTGGTTTTATCTTATCAAGATAGCCAAAGCTCTTTGAGTTTTCCATGCTTTTTGCAAGCTTGTCTAAAATTTTCTGAGCAGCCTCTGGGCCAAATGTGCGGTATAAAATTTCTTTTGCATACTCTAAACCACCGCTTCTCATATATTGATTTGACTGCATGAGAGCGTAGAATTCTTCCAAGATAGCACCTGCTACTTGCTTGTCTATATTTTTTGCAGTTGCTATGTAGCCTGAAATTTCAGTGATGACATCAACATCCATATGAGAAAATATAAGAGCTGTCGCCTCTTCGCCAAGCTGGATTAGTAAAATAGCGATCTTTTCTGGCATCGAAAGATCGTCATATATCATCTTTTGCTTATCGGTTAGTTTTATAGACATCAAATTTCCTTACGCATGTTAAAGTCACTATCGTTTTTAACCATATCTTGGAGTAAATTTGAAATTTCCTCACTTCGCTCGGTGACTACTATCTTCATCTTTTCAAGAAGCACGTCGTATTTTAGCTCGTCCTCGTTAAATTCACCACTAAGTCCAAGCTGCTCCTCGACCTTCTTGCGAGCGGCTTTAAATTTCTCAAGCGTATCTTCAGCATCCATCTCGATCTCTTCAAGATCGTCCTGGGCTTGCTCCTCTTCTTCTTTCGTCTCTTCAAGCATCTTTTGCATAAATGGCACGATGACTTTTTTGTAGAAGATGTAGAGTAGAAGTGCTGCAAAGATGTATTTTAGTAGTGGCAAGAAAGGCATCACGTAGTTATTCATAAAGCCATCCATCTTCTCGCCAGTGCTGACATCTTTGCCAGTTTTAAACTCGAAGTTATCTAAGCTTACCTCATCGCCTCTATTTTGATTGTAGCCGATTGATTGTTTGATTAAATTTGTGATTGATTCTCTTTGCTCTTTGGTAAGTGGGGCAAATTCAAGCTCGCCAGTTGGCTTGCCATCTTTGTCCTTTTTGCTCTGATAAAGTCCGTCTATAACGACAGCTGCGCTTACTCTGTTTATGCTAGCAAACTGCCCTTTGACATTTGTCACTTTCTTTGAAATTTCGTAGTTTGTCTGCTGTGAGCTTTTGTTGTACTGCTCTTTTAAAGTGCTATCATCTAGTCCTTGAACTGGACCTATGTTACTAACCGCACCTGGGACGCCACCCACTTCATTTGGAGCTGAGCCTTGACGCTTTTCTTCGATGTTGCTCTCGCTTCTTACGACGTTATTTGGGTCATAAACCTCGCTTTTTGTATCTTTTTTATCAAAGTCAAAGTCGATATTTACCTTTGCTACGACCTTATCTGCCCCGCCTACTATAGGAGCTAGGACATTTACGATCTTTTGCTCGTAATTATTTTCAAACTCGCGCTTATAACGGATCTGCTGAGCTATGGCATCACTATCAAACTCACCATCTTCATCGCCAAGTGCGACGCCATCTTGATTTACTATCTTTACATTTTCTGTGCTTAAATTTGTAACAGAGGCGGCGACTAGGTTTTTAATGCCAAAAATTTGCTTCGCATTTAGGCTGACGCCTGGCTTTAGCTCGACTACGATCGATGCTGTCGGTAGCGACTGGCGCTCGGTAAATACACTCTCTTTAGGTATGGCTATTCTTACGGTTGCTTTTTGGATAGACGAGAGGCTCTCTATCGTTCTAGCTAGCTCACCCTCAAGCGCTCTTTGAAATTTAACCCTTTGCTCGGCATCAGTAGCTCCAAATTCTTGCTTGTCAAAAATTTCAAAGCCGATCTTGCTCTCTTTTGGTATGCCAAGCGTCGCAACCGCGATCCTCTCTTTATAAACATCACTTGTTGGCACAAGGATAGTGCCTTCATTTGCTAGTTTATACTTTATACCATCTTTGTTTAGCTGATCGACTATTAAGGCTGAGTCGCTTGGGCTGATGTTTTCAAAAAGGACGCTATATCCTGCAAAGCTATCACTTTTACTTTTGTAAAGCGTTAAAAATACCAAAAAAGCCACAACTAAGACGATCGAGCTGCCCGCGACGATCTTTTGTTTTAGTGAAAGCTTTTGATAAATTTGACTTATTTGATGAAGTAATGCCTTAAAATCCATATCCCTACTTTAAAATTTGCTTTAACTCTTCAAAAACTCTATCGTTTTGCCATGCCTGACCAATGGTGATTCTCACCGCATTTAAGGCATAGCTTTTTAAATCTCGTAAAATTATACCTTTTTTTAGCATCTTTTCGCATATTTGGCTTGATTTTGGCTCATTAAATTTAAATGTGATGAAATTTGTATAGCTTGGGATAAACTCAATGCCATTTTGCCTTGCAAATTCCTCATACCTCTTCATCTGCTCGAAGTTGTTTTGCATAGTTTTTTGCACAAATTCATCATCACCAAGTGCTACGATCGCCGCTCTTAAGCTCGGTGTTGTGATATTAAAAGGAGCTCTTAGCTTTGAAAGAGCGCCTATGATCTCTTCATTTGCCACGCCGTATCCCACGCGCATGCCACCAAGTGCGTATGCCTTTGAGAAAGTGCCAAGATAGATAACGTTTTTAAATTTTACCACCTCGCTTGGCTTTATCTCTTTTTTGCTATCTTTAAATTTAGCAAATTCGTTGTAGGCACAATCAAGCACCACAAGCGTGTTTTCATCAATGTTTTTTATAAATTTATAGACCTCGTCAGCATCGATGCACTCGCCTAATGGGTTATTTGGCAAGCAAAGAAAAATGACAGAAATTTCATCTTTGTGCGCGTTATAAATTTCTAAAAACTCGCTCAAATTATGCTCCACGCTCTTTGTGCGGTAGATTTTAGCCCCAGTTTGTTTTGCGTAAATTTCATACATCGCAAATGTCACGCCAGCAATCAAAACGCCGCTTTGCTTGTTCGCCTTTGCGTGAAGTGCAAATTCTATGATCTGATCGCTTCCAGAGCCGATGATTAAATTTTTGCTAGTTACACCAAATTTCTTAGCCAGCCCCTCTTTTAGTTCAAAGTAGCTATCGTCTGGATAGAGATGTGCGTTTTTAGCGACCTCTTTTAGCGCCTCTTCTACGCGTTTGCTAGTGCCAAAAGGGTTTTCATTGCTCGCTAGCTTTATCACATCTTTTGCATCGATGCCAAACTCTCTAACTACAAGCTCGATCGGCTTTCCAGCCTCGTAATTTACTAGATCATCTAAAAAGTCATTAAATTTCATTACTCATCTCCGTTTAAATAGCTTCCAAGCCACGTTATCTCAGCGCCGCTCTCTTTTGCGAGTTCAAAGGCGTTTTGCACCTTCTCATCGTCGATATGCCCCTCAAAGTCAAGATAAAAAATTGACTTAAATTCGCGCTGCTTTATAGGACGTGACTCAAGTTTTGTGATATTGATATTCTCATTTTTAAAGATAGAAAGCAGATCAGCAAGGCGTCCTGGGCGGTGATCGGTCTTTGCTAGTACCGAAGTTTTTGAGTTTTCAACCTTGGCGTTTTTAAAATCGCTAAGAATGAGAAATCTCGTTCTATTTGCCATATTATCTTCGATTGTTTCATAAACGATTGGCACATTGTAAATTTTAGCTGCGATTTTTGAGCAAATAGCGGCTGATTCTCTATCCATAGATGCCATATATGCGGCTGCGGCGGTTGATTTGGCTGGGATAAATTCGACCTCATTTAGCAGGTGATCTTCTAAAAATTTACGGCACTGGTTGTAGCCTTGCGGATGCGAGTAAATTCGCTTTATCTCTTTTAAATTTTCATTTATGCTAACAAAGCTGTGGTGGATATCTACGTAGAGCTCTGCCACTATCTTTATATCATCAAATTTACCCAAACAATCAAGCGTAGCTCCAACAGCGCCTTCGGTGTTGTTTTCGATAGGCACGACGCCATATTTTGCCTCTTTTTGAGCTAGTTTCGTAAAAACTGCCTCGATCGTAGCAAGTGGCAGATATGCACTCATCGCGCCAAATCTACTCTGCGCCGCTTGATGCGTATAAGTACCCTCAGGTCCTAGATAGACGATCTTTTGAGGCATCTCTAAATTTCTACTAACAGCAAAAATTTCAAGATAAATAGCCTCGATCGCAGCCTTATTTAAGGCTTTTTCTTTACTAAGGCTTGTTAGGCGGTTTATGATAGCTCGCTCACGCTCAGGGCGATATATAGGCGTCCCGCTCGTTTGCTTTAGCTTGCCGATCTGCTCAACAAGCTTCATCCTCTCATTTAATTTATTTAAAATGAGATCGTCGATACTATCGATCTCTTTTCTAAGCTCATTTAGCTCTTGCATCAGCGCTCTCCAAAAATTCTCTCTCCAAAGCCACGACGTCCTCGAAACTCTCGCGTCTTCTTATGAGCCTATCTTTGCCATCAAGCAGGCAAACTTCAGCGGCTCTGTTTCTTGTGTTGTAGTTTGAACTCATGCTAAAACCATAAGCCCCAGCTCCTTTAACCACGATGATATCGCCACTCTTACACTCTGGCAGCTCTATATCTTTTGCTAAAAAGTCGCCACTTTCGCAGACTGGACCAACCACGTCGCAAGTGCCTAAATTTTCATCCTTGCCGTAAGCAAAAATTTTGTGATGCGCGCCATAGAGACTTGGTCTTATGAGATCATTCATCGCGCCATCAGTGATGACAAATCTCTTTTTGCCGTTAAATTTCTCATATAAAACGCTTGCTACAAAGTAGCCAGCATTACCCACGATAAAGCGTCCTGGCTCGCAAACGATGGTTACATCTTGACCTTTTAGTGCGCCTAAAATTCCTTGTGCGTAGTCGTATAAATTTATCTCTTTTTCATCGTTATAGATGATGCCAAGTCCGCCGCCAACGTCAAAGAATTTGATATCAATCTCAAGCGCTCTTAGCTCTCTTAAAAGCTCGCTTACGATCTTTGCAGCGTCTATTATCGGGCTTAGTGAAGTTAGTTGCGAGCCGATATGAAAGTGTATGCCAGTTGGCTCAAGAAACTCTGAAGCTTTAGCGTGGATATACATCTTTTTAGCTGTCTGCGCATCGACGCCAAATTTGTTTTCATTTAGCCCTGTCGAGATATATGGGTGAGTTTTTGCATCAACGCCTGGATTTACCCTGATGCTGATCCTTGCCTTTAAATTTAGCTCTTTTGCGATATTTTCAAGCCTTAAAAGTTCGGCAAAGCTCTCAACATTTATCAGCAAAATTTCATTTTCTAAAGCCTCTTTTAGCTCTTCATCGCTCTTGCCAACGCCACTAAAGATGATCTGATATCTCTTAGCTCCAGCTAAAAGCGCCCTTTTGACCTCGCCAATGCTCACACAGTCAAATCCTGCTCCAAGATCAGCTAGAAATTTTAAAACACTTAAATTTGAGTTTGCCTTTACAGCGTAGCAAACCAGAGATTTTCTAGCGTAAAATGCGTTTTTTAGCGCCTCATAGCGCTCTTTAATGTAGTTAAAATCATAAACGTAAAGTGGGGTTTTGTATTTGCTTGCAAGCTCTTTAAAATCCATAAAATAGCCTTTTTTAAAATGGCTTGATTTTACAAAAAAGTTGCCAAAATTTGGCTTAACGATGCGATTTTATGAGATAAATGGCGTATGCAAAAAGCAAAATAACTGGAAGCACCATGCCGATCTCTGGCAAGATGACTGAGGTTTGAGCAAATTTGGTTAAGATAAAGAGAAGTCCCCAAACTACGAGTGTTATCACAACAAAGATAAATGTTGAGAGTGCGAGGTTAAAAAACCTGCCAGTCACTGGCAAATGATAGTAGAAAATAAGCAATAAAAATGGCGCAAAAAATGGCGTGATGGCAAGGTTATAAAATGCAGTCCTTGCGCTATCAAGTCCTATGCCTTCGTTTTTAAATGTCTTTATAAAATTTATCGCATCAGGTATGTTAAATTTCGAGTTTTCAACGCTTGCAGCACTCTCGATGCTCTTTGGCTTAAAGCCTCTTAACGCATCTAAATTTTCGCTTTTTACCTTGCTAAAGCCACTTTCGCCAAGCTCTAAGCTTTGAGGCAAAAAGGTCTGATTTACATCCTCTAAAACCCACTCATTGTCTTTAAATTTAGCGTGGTCAGCAAAGGTTGTCGAGAGCAAGTCAGTGCCATTAATGTCAAAAATTCTCACATCATTTGCTCTTTGCTTGGCTGAGTTTAGCTCTTTTATGTAGATAAATTTGCCTTCAAATTTCAAAAATGAGTCATTTGTACTTTTTGAAAAAGCGGTGTTTTTAGCGATACTTTTTTGATAGTCATGCGCATAAGCAAATGGCGTAAAATTTAGCCCAACGTAAAAAATCGTCACAAAAAGTGCGATGAGAAATGGCGGTAAAATGAGCTTGTTTTTACTGATGCCAAGAGCATAAAAGCTGATTAGCTCGTTTGATCTGACCATATTTACATGTAAAATTATTAGCGCAAAAATGAGTGAAAGTGGCAAAACGTAGCTAATGGCACTTAGTGCAGTAAGGCCAACGTAGAGTAGCTGAAGGTTAGCAGATGGCGGCAGATCTTTTAAATTTGTAAGCAGATCAATGCCAACATAAAATAGCTCAAGCGCTAAAAATACGATAAGAAAAGATTTTATATAGACCCAGCCAACGTATCTGGCGTATAGTTTCATTTGATAAGACCTTTTTTTATCGTAAATTTTTGTGAAATTTCGTTGATATCGCTCTTTAGTAGCTCACAAACCGCATTTTTTGTATAGGCTAAAATTTCATCTAAAGCCTTTCTCTCCTCGTCGCTAAACTCGCCAAGGACAAAATTTTTAGCATCGCCCTCATGTCCGATACCAACACGCACCCTTTCGTAGTCGTTGCCTATTAGATTGTCGATAGATTTTATGCCGTTATGTCCGCCGCTACTGCCGCCTTTTTTAAATTTAACCGCGCCAAAACTAAGGTCAAGATCGTCGTGAATGACGATTATCCTATCTGGTTTATAAAAGTCTTTTACCGCCTTTACACTTTGACCTGAGAGGTTCATAAAGGTTGTTGGTTTTAGCAAGATAATGTCGTTAAATTTAAAAACTTCGCCTTGAAATTTAGCTGAGCTAACATCTTTGAAATTTGAGTCTTTTAGGAGGTCTATAAGCATAAAGCCTATGTTGTGTCTAGTGTTTTCGTATTTGGGGCCAGGATTTCCTAGCCCCGCTATTAGTGTCACAAAAGCCCTTTTTATTTAGCTTTAATAACTCCAAGTACCGCAACACGGTCAGCGTCAATGATTGTAACGCCTTTAGGAGCTGTGATATCACGAACCAAAATCGTATCATCAATGTCAAGTTTGCTTACATCAACGTCAAATGAATTTGGTAAATTTTCAGCCGTGCATTTTACGCAAAGACGTCTTTTTGACTGGATCAAAACGCCCTTATTTTTAAGACCAATAGGTGTTCCAACTGGCTTAACCGGGATCATATATTTTGATAAAACGCCTGGAAGTGCTACTTTTAGATCCACGTGTTTAAGATCACTTGTAACAACATCTCTTTGGTAATCAACAATAACGACATTATAAACTTTTCCGCCTACTTTTACATCAAAAGCAAGGCTCTCTTTTTTGCGCGCTTCTTTAATAAAGTCATTGACTTTAAAAGCAGCTGCAACATTCTCTAATCCCTTGCCATAAATGTTGGCGATTAGATAACCATCTCTTCTCAAAGCCTTCGCAGACTTCTTACCGATACTCTCTCTAACGATTCCTTCTAACATCGTTTTCCTTTCATAAAAAATAGGTGCTGATTTTATCTAATGCTTTATAAATTTCACATAAAGCTTACTAAATTTCTTTAAGCGCGATCACTTCAGGTTGATCTTGTTTGCTTTGAGGTTTGCCAAAATTTACACCATTTTCAAAGCTAAAACCTGCTACATTTGAGCTTTTTATCTTAAGCTGCAAGTCACCCCTGTTACTAGCATTATCAAGCGCTACTTCGGCACTAATTATCTTATTTTCATAAAGCTCAAGCAGGTGCTGATCAAAGGTTTGCATGCCGTAAGTATTTTTTGACTCAGCTATGGCAAGATCGATCTCATCAAATTTCTCTTCAGATATGAGCTCTTTTATGCGGGTATTTTTTCTCATGATCTCGACTGCTGGGCGTCTTGTGCCAAAAAGCGTCTTAACTAGCCTTTGTGAGATGACACAAGCAAGGACTGAAGAGAACATAAGACTGACCTTATCTCGCTCGCCTTGAGGGAAGCTATTTACTATCCTATTTACGCTCTCTTTTGCATCAAGTGTGTGAAGTGTCGAAAGCACCAAGTGACCAGTCTCAGCAGCTCTAATGGCAGTCTCAATCGTCTCAAGATCTCTCATCTCACCCACCAAGATAATGTCAGGATCTTCTCTTAATGAAGCCCTTAGCGCATCTGAGAAATTTAACGCATCTGCCCCGATAGAGCGCTGATTTATTATGCTTTTATCGTCGTTAAATACGTATTCAATCGGATCTTCGATAGTCACGATGTGCGATCTTTTTGTTTGGTTTATGAAATTTATCATGCTTGCAAGCGTTGTCGTCTTGCCACTTCCAGTTGGGCCAGTCACTAAAATGATGCCACGAGTGGTCTCTGTGCAAATTTTTTCTATCACACTTGGTAAATTTAGATCTTTTATGGTTGGGATTTTCGTTGGAGTGACACGAAATACAGCAGAAATTCCATTTATCTGCAAAAACATATTTACACGAAAGCAGTACTCATCATTTAGTTTATAAGAAAAATCTATATCTTTTTTATCCATAAACTCATCAAATTTAGCCCCCAAAAGCTCTTTTGCGATAGCCACCGCATCACTTGGGTCTAAATTTTCTTCGCTAAGTGGCATGATCTCACCATTAAATCTACCATAAACAAGGCTTGCAGACTTTAGATGAAGATCGCTGCCGCCTCTATCAACTAAAGAGCATAGATATGAGTCTAGGTCTTGTTTGGTCATTAAAGTGATTTCATAATGTCGTCAAATGCTGCAACAAACTGCTTTAAGCCGTCATTTAAAAGCTCTTTATAAGTAGCATTTATGTCGATCTCATTATTTTTTATGATGTGAAAAAAGCTTGAGATATTCTCTTTGCTAGGGGCATTTTTTGCCTCAGCTTTTTCTTTTATAAATTCTTTTATCGTATCTATCGGAGCTGTGTTTATAGAGTTTTTATACATTAGTTCTCTAACGTAATAATCCCCTCTTAAGCCACCACCTTTTACGCCAGTGCTTGCAAAAAGTGTCCTTACGTTTTCTAAGCCAAAATCCTCAATGATATGATAGATATTTGCAGCGTTCATTATGCCAATCTGCCCAGTTGGTAGGCTCTTTGCAGACATTGTCTCATCAAGCTTTCTATCAAATCTACTAACAAAAACACTGATCACACCTTTTGGCATCGTCGTATCCACAAAGCGGCTTGCATAAGCTTTGCTACCCTCTTTAAAGGCCTCTAGGCAGTTTTTAGCCTGATCTGGCGAGAAAATGAGCGTCGCATTTACGCTGATGCCTCTTGCCATGAGTGCACTCATCGCTTCATAACCCTCTTTTGTAGCTGGAATTTTTATCATGACATTTGGCATTGAGATGAGGCTATGAAGCCTGATGCCCTCTTCTATCGTAGCAGCTGTTTCGCCACTTAAATTTGGATCAACCTCGATGCTAACAAAGCCATCATCGCCATTTGCGTAGTTTTTTAGCATTTTACATGCGGCTATCTTGATATCTTGGGTCGCTAAAATTTCATAGAGGTCTTTTGGGTGACGCTTGTTGCTATTTTGTATGATCTGTTTGTAAGCAGGTGATGCAAAAGCTGTTTTAAAGATAGCTGGGTTGCTTGTAGCTCCGTTTATAACGCCACTTTCTAGCAAAGAGTTGAATTCATTTTGTAAAAAATCTCTCTCTATAAAGTCACACCAAAGAGAAAATTTAGCTTCATTGTCATACATTTTTTCACCTTATAAAATTTAAAATTTCACGCAGATCTTTGACATCCACGCAATGCGTCGCCTCTTTTTTTAAAATTTCTTTCGCACAAAAGGCAATCTTTAGATCACATTTTCTAAACATCGATACATCATTAGCGCCGTCGCCAACGCACATGATCTCACTTTTATCTAAATTTAATAGCCCCTTTAAGCGATCTATCATCTCACCTTTTGAGCTACCAAACATCATCTCTCCGCCAACTTCACCTGTTAAAATTCCATCTTTATGGTGCAAAATATTTGCAAAATTTGCATCAAATTTAAGCTTTTCTTGCATCTTATCAGTCGCGATGTGAAAACCACCACTAAAAATCACAACCTTTATACCCTTTTGCTTTAAAGCGTCTATAAGCTCGCTGGCTCCTGGCATGATAGGTAAATTTTTACAAATTTCATCTGCCTTTGAGAGTGGCATTCCTTTTAAAAATTTTACTCTTGCTGTAAGACTTTCAAAAAAATCAAGTTCGCCGTTCATCGAACGCTTAGTTATGCTAGCCACCTCATCGCTGGCGTTATTGGCGGCGGCGAGGATATCAATCGTCTCGCCGTCCATTATCGTAGAGTCAAAGTCAAAAACACAAAGTTTTATCAAGCTATGCCCTAAAAATCACGCTTTAAAAGGCTCTCAACCTTTAAAATCGTAAGGATATTTTGATCGCGTTTGCCGATACCATAGATCATGCCTTTGTCTTTTACCAAAGTCTCTGGCGGCGGATCGATCCTGTTACGGTCTATTCTGATAGCCTCCGTCAAGCGGTCTATCACGAAGCCTGCGATGTTATCCTCATCTTTCATGACGATATATCTTGTATTTGAGCTTTGCTTTGTAACATTTAGTGAAAAACGTTTTCGCAAATCAATAAGCGGGATAACGTTTCCACGCAAGTTAAACACGCCAAGAACATAGTCAGGCACGCTAGGAACACGGGTGTATTCGATAGGCTTGATTATCTCTTGGATATTTAAAATAGGTATCGCATACTCTTCCTCGCCAACAACGAAGCCTACAAGTTGGACTATATCTTCGTTGTTTTTTATCTCAGGCTCGTCAATTTGCTGTTTTTGTTTGCTTAAAACTTGGTTTAGTTTATCATTCATCGCCTAACCCCTAACCTAATTTAATATTTTTTCTAACAACGTTTTCAAGGTATTCTGACGAATATGGTTTTGTGATATATTCAGTCATACCAACCTCTACTCCGCGCAATCTATCAGTTTTAGACGTTCTTGATGTTACTGCTATTAGCGGTAAAGTGCGATACTTAGAGTATTTGCGAATTTCACCAGCTAGAGTATATCCGTCCATCCTTGGCATCTCAATATCGATTAGCACCGCATCAAAGGCATGCTCGCCTGATTTAATTATATTGAGTGCTTCTACTCCATTAGTTGCTTCTATTATTGTGACGCCGATTGGCTCAAGCGATTTTTGCATGATAGTTCTATCCATCTTAGAGTCATCAACGATTAGGACCTTATAATCGCTTGGTTTCTCTTTTACTTTAGTGCTATCTTCCATCTCGGCTCTAATATTTACCTTAATATCCTTTGCCATCTCCATCATAGCACCAACGTCTATGATAAGAGTTACGCGGCCATCGCCTCTTATAGTAGCTCCAGCGATGCCTGGGATATTTTGCAAATAATCACCCATTGACTTAATAACGATCTCTTCTTGACCGACTAATGTATCCACTATGATGCCCAGTTTTGCCTCGGCAACGCCAATGATAACGACATAAGTTTGATCTCCGCCGTCAAAGACTTTATTGACACCAAAGACATCTGAAAGTCTAACAAGAGATAAGACCTCATCTCTTAGTCTTAGAACGTTTTTGCCATCGATCGTGTAAATATCATCGATAGGTACGCGAACAGTTTCAAGAACGCTTGCAAGTGGTATCGCATAAAATTCCTCTTGTGTTCCAACAAGAAGTGATTGAATGATCGCAAGTGTAAGTGGAATTTTAAGCTTCATAACTGTGCCTTTTCCAACTTCACTCTCGATATCGATGATACCATTTAGCTTTTCGATATTTGTCTTAACAACGTCCATACCAACACCACGACCAGATACGTTTGTAACCTTGGCTGCAGTTGAAAATCCTGGCTTAAATATAAGACCAAAAGCCTCTTTTTCGCTCATTGCATCAGCTTCTCGCTCAGTAATGATGCCTTTTTCTATAGACTTAGCTTTAAGCATATCAGCATCCAAGCCCTTACCGTCATCAACTATCTCAACAACGATATGGTTGCCCTCATTGTAAGCTTTTAGCTGAACAAGGCCTTTTTCAGGTTTTCCCATTGCCTTTCTTGTCTCAGGATCTTCGATGCCATGATCGCATGAGTTTCTGATGATATGAACTAGCGGATCGCCGATCTCTTCAACGATTGATTTATCAAGCTCAGTCTCTTCACCTGAAATTTCAAGGTCAATCTGCTTACCAAGGTCGCGGCTAAGATCGCGTATCATACGTGGGAATTTATTAAAGACTTTTGCTATTGGAAGCATCCTTGTCTTCATAACAGCTAGCTGGATATCAGTCGTAACTAAACTTAGGCTTGATACTACTTGATTTAGCTCTTCGAGGAATTTCTCGCCCTCATATCTCTCTTCTACGTCATCATAAATTTTTAACAAGCGGTTTTTACCAAGAACAAGCTCGCCGATTAAATTCATCAGGTGATCAAGTCTTTTTACTTCAACACGTATCGTTTGCTCTTGTGCTACCGCACTGCTACTACTAGCTGCTGGTACTTTTTTATCTGCATCTCTTTCTCTACTAGGAGCTGGTCTTGCTGCAGGTGCTGGCGCAGCGCTTGTGGCTGGAGCTATCTCTTCAGGAGATTTTGGAGCTATGCCTTTTGAAGCACGTCTTGCTTGATCTTCTGCTTTTCTAACTTTTAAAAGTCTTTCTATCTCAGCTTCAACCTCAGAGTCACTTAGCTTTGAAAGCTCGGCATCACTTACTTCAGTAGCTGCTTCTTCGGCTGGTGCGACAGGTTCTGGCTCTTTTACTGGCTCAGGTACTGGTGCGGCTGGAGCTTCTGCGGCTGCGCTTGGTGCTTCACCTTCAGAAATTTGAGTAAGTCTTACACAAATATTTTTGATATCAATGCCAGCGGCTGCGTCACTACCGTTATCTCTAATGCTCTCAAGTAGTCCCTTCATCATATCAACTGACTCAAGAACAATGTCCATGATGTCCGGAGTGATTTTTAGCTCGCCTTTTCTAGCTTTATTCAAAACATCTTCCATGTGGTGAGTAAGCTCTGTTAAAACATCAAAATTTAAAAAGCTTGAGCTACCTTTTACTGTGTGAGCAACACGGAAAATTCTATTTAAAAGCTCCAAATCTTCAGGGTTTGCCTCTAGTTCAACAAGGTCATGGTCTATCTGCTCAATAAGTTCGAAAGCTTCTATTAAAAAGTCTTCCATTATTTCTTTCATATCATCCATACTTCACCTCACTTCGCAGATTTAGAATGTGCTTCAATCACTTTTAGCACCTCTTGATAAAATACACCAGCATCAAATTTTGTAAGATACGCAGCACCACCGGCTTCTTTACTCTTAACCTCACTAAATTCGTTGCTTAATGAAGAGTTAAACACAATCGGAACATCTTTAAATCTATCATCATTTTTAATAGTTGAAGCAAAGCGATATCCATCCATTTGTGGCATTTCGATATCACTTAAGATAACTCTAAGTTCTTTTGTTAAGTTATCTCCATATCTTTGATAAAGCTCTTCCATTCTCTCTAATCCCTCAACGCCGTTTTTAGCTTCAACTACGCTAAGACCCATCTTCTCAAGTGCGTCTTTTACTAGCTTTCTAGCAGTTGAGCTATCATCTAGAACTAAAGCAGCACCTTTAATCTTTTGATCGTCTGTTACGTCAAATTCGATCTTTGGTGAGTAAATTCCTAGCTCTTCAACGATGCTTTCAAGATCAAGAATGAGAAGTACTTCGTCATTTTCTATTCTTGTTACGCCTGTGATCTTGCCTTTGTCTAGAGTGCCAGCTCCAGCAGCAAAATTTGCAGGCTCTATATCTTTCCAGTTTATACGTCTGATCCTCTTGGCCTCATGGACGATAAAACCGATCAATATTCCGCTAAATTCAGCGATAATAACACGTGGCTTTATAACTACACCCTCAGTTGGCTCGATGATATTCATCCATCTTGCCAAATTTATAACAGGGATAACCACACCTCTTAAATCAAAAATTCCCTCGATATACTCAGGAACGCCAGGAAGCTCGGTAAGATTTGGCATCTTAATGATCTCCCGCACCTTTGCGACATTGACTCCGTATATTCCTTCATATACTTTGTTTTCGGCCTTTTTAAAGATACGAAAATCAACAAGTTCCATCTCGTTTGAGCCCGTTTTTAGTACGTTGTCTCCAAACATCAATGTCCTTTCAAACTCATTTTGAGCAAATTCAACTTTTGCTGGGCGTATTCTACAACAAAATAACTTTGCTCGCATGCAAAACAAGGTAAATTTATATAAAATCTATCGTAAATATCAAATAGCTCACCTTGATGATAGTGTCCCTCTATCACTATACTTGCGTCAAAGCCCTGCAAATGCTTGCTCATTAGCTCCTTGAAGTTTGAAATTTTATAGTGCAGATTTTTCTTAGTAAGTTTGGCTAGTATCGCTTTTGAAATTTTAAAATCCAAAATTTTATCAAGCGCGTTCATAAATTTCAAAAACCATCTAAGCCTTAAAAACCTAAGTGCGTACTTATCTATAAAAGGTAAAAATATATCTCCGTGCGCGATCTGGACGTGCTCGCCACTTATCGTTCTAAATTTCACTGGCTGAGCGCAAATGTCATAAACCTTTACCCCTTCAAAGCTTAGCCTCTCGCCTTTGTCCCAAAAATCTCTAGTTTTATCAAATAAATTTGAAAGCCTAAAATCGTGGTTGCCCTCGAAGTAAAAAATTTCCACCTTTTGTGAAATTTTATTTATAAGCCTTAAGTGTTCAGCGTAAAATTCTCTTGTATATTCGCCCTCGCCCGTTAAAAAATCAAATATATCGCCAAGCAAGAAAATCTGTGGCGGCTCTTTGATCTCTCCGCTATCAATAGCGCGTAAGAATTTTAAAAAGCCATCGCGGTTTATGTTTTCATGCGCATCAGCCAAAAAGATCGCGCCTTCTTTTATAACGGGGGCATATAGATATTCGCTCAAATTTTGCCTTAATTAAAAATTAGCAGAGCCAAAAAGCAGTTTTTAGCCCTTCGCCTCATCTTTTTAGTCAAATTTTATAGGCTTGTAGCAGATCTTAACGATCTCAACGTCGCTTCTGCCTTTTGGTAAATTTAGCGCCACCTCATCGCCCTCAGCCTTGCCTAAAAGCTGCTTTGCAAGAGGTGAGTTTATCGAGATATAACCTTTGTCTAAGTCACTTTCGCTCACACCAACTATCGTGTAAGTATGCTCAACCTCAGTCTCTTCGTCCATTATCGTCACACTTGAGCCAAACCTCACCCTATCATGCTCGTAGCTACTTGGATCGATCACTTCGGCGTTTGCCAAAAGCGCGCTAAGCTCAGCGATCCTAGCGTCTATAAAGGCTTGTTTCTCTTTTGCTGCGTGATACTCAGCATTTTCTTTAAGATCGCCATGGCTTCTTGCGATGTCGATCTCTGTTACGATTTGAGGGCGCTGCACCAGCCTTAGATCCTTTAGCTCAGCTTCTATCTTCTCATATCCGTGCATTGTCATTGGTTCACTCATTTTTTACTCCATATTTTTTAAAATTTTTACTACATTTTTACTGCTGCCATGCCCTAAGTAAGCCCTTAGCTCATCGCAGCCTTTTAAAAATTTTTGCCTATCACAGCTCTCATAAGCTTTTAGCAAATTTTCAGCCGTTGCAAACTCTTGGATAAATTCCTCATGAAGCGGCTCTTTGCCCATGAAGTCAAACATTATATTTGCAAGTCCCGCGTGCTTGATCTTTACAAATTTTCTAGCGATGAAAACATCTATCGCTTTTGCCTTGTATGCTAGCGCAAATGGCGTGCCAATGAGCGCTGCTTCAAGCGTAGCCGTGCCAGAGCATACAAAGGCAAAGTCGCTCTCATACAAGGCTTCAGGCGTGTTTGAGACGACCTCAAAATCGCTCACATCGCCATAAATTTCACCCACTTTATCAAGCAAAAATGGTGGCACGACAAGCAGCCTCTTGGCATCTATTTTTTTAGTAAGCTCTCTATAAACTGGCATCAGCCTTGAAATCTCTGATCTTCTTGAGCCTGGCAAAAACGCCACTTTGCCGCTGCTACTTAGACTAGTTTTTTTAAGCTTTATCTCATCCATCAAAGGATGTCCCACGTAGGTCGAGCGGCTATAAAATTTCGCATCAAATGGCAGGATCGAAGCAAGATTGTCACAATACCTCTCCACAACGCTCACTCTTTTTGGCTTCCACGCCCAAACTTGAGGCAAGATGTAGTATGTCACGGCTGCTTTTGCGCCGGCCTCTTTTATCGCCTTTGCAAGCGGCAGGTTAAAGGCTGGACTGTCGATTAGCAGCACCGCATCAGCCTCTTTTGCCATCTGACTCATCACTTTCATCGCCTTTTTTGCTTTAAAGATGAGCGGCAAAACCTCGACAAAGCCCATCGCTGAAAACTCGCTACTTTTCATATATGGCGTGCCAAGCTCTTCGCTAAAAATTCCCATTAGCTCAAATTCGCCCTCGAAATTTCTCAAAATTTCTTTTAAATGCAAATTTGCCGATGGCTCAAGAGCGGAGACTAAAATTTTCATTTACACACTTTCATCAGGTCTTTTTTTGGGGGCATTATACGCAAAAATTCTTTAAAATTTTAAGAAAGCTGTGATAAAATCCAACCCTTTAAAGGATAAAATTTGAAAGAAATTTTGATAACAAATGACGATGGATTTGAAGCGACTGGCCTGCTTGCCTTAAAAGAAGCTTTAAGCGAGCTAGATGGTGTAAATGTCACGATCGTAGCTCCAAGCTCTGAAAAATCAGCCTGCGCTCACTCGCTAACTCTCACAAGGCCACTTAGATTTATAGAACTTGATGATAACTTTTTTAAACTTGACGACGCAACGCCCAGCGACTGCGTATATCTCGCACTTCACGCACTTTATAATAAAAAGCCAGATCTGGTGATAAGTGGCATAAATCACGGGGCAAATTTAGGCGAGGACATCACCTACTCTGGCACGTGTGGAGCGGCGATGGAGGGCGTTTTACAGGGCATTAGAAGCATCGCTTTTTCGCAGTTTTATGAAAACAACTCACTGAATGAACTTGGCTTTGAGCTAGCAAAAGAGGTGGTGAAATTTATCACTCCAAAGGTGCTAAATGATGAAATTTCGCTAAATCCAAGGGAATTTCTAAACGTAAATATCCCAGCTAGAACTAGCAAAAATTTCAAAGGTTATGCCGTCGTGCCAGCTGGCAGACGCACCTACGCCACGCACGCCACGCTTAATCGCAATCCAAGAGGCATCGAGTACTACTGGCTTGGAAATGCCGCACTTGAATACGAAAAAGGCGAGCCAAGCGACATCAGCAAGGTAAATGAGGGCTTTGCCACGATAACGCCCATAAAACTAAATATGACCTCATACGAGAGTTTGGAGAGTCTAAAAGGGAATTTTGATGCAAAATGATAGATTTACAAGGATAAGATGGCTATTTGGCGAGGATGGTTTTAGCAAGCTTCAAAGCGCAAAAGTGCTAGTTTGCGGAGCTGGAGGCGTTGGCGGGATGTGCGTGGATGCGCTTGCTAGAAGCGGAGTCGGGAGCATCACTCTAATCGATAAAGACATCTTTGACGTGACAAATCAAAACCGCCAAATTTACAGCGAAAATGTAGGCGGCGTAAAAGTGGAGGAGTTTGCCAAAATTTATCCTTGCGTCACGCCTATGCAGACGTTCATCACACCTGAGTTTGTTGCTGGATTTGACTTTAGTAAATTTGACGTGGTGATTGATGCGATTGATGATATCACCGCCAAGATCGCCCTTGCAAATGCGGTAGATCCTAGCAAATTTATAGCCTCGATGGGTGGGGCAAAAAGGGTTGATCCAACCAAGATAAAGGTGGCTAGCGTTTGGAAAACATCGGTCGATCCACTAGCTAGAAAATATAGATATGAGCTTAAAAAATCAGGCTTTAGCGGTAAATTTGACGTGGTCTTTTCAACAGAAGAGCCGCTTTGCAAACCACTTGGAAGCTTCATGGGCGTGACTGCCTGCTTTGGGCTAAATTTAGCCTCGCTAGCTATTAAAAAGATAGTTGGATAGTAGGTCCAAATTTATAACAAATTTTGAAATTAGAACTAGCTATCGCGGTTTTAAATTTAGTGGTCTGCCTACGGAGCAAAAGAGTTAATCCCAACTAAGACGACATTAAAGTGGCACTAAAACACTGCATGCAATTAAAAGCTCCTGTCAAATTTTAAAATTTATGAACGAGCATATCACGCTTCTAAATTTAGTGGCAAATGACTATGAGCCCTAAATTTAGTAAGTTGCTAAGGCGAGTGAGTAAAGTTTTAAAATTTGCAAAATAACTTTATCAGTCTAGATAAGTGTCAGCAAATTTTAAAATTTCAAGAGCGAGTAATTTCGGCTCTAAAATTTGAGCTAAGCTGCAAGCGAAGCCAAATTTTAGTAGTCAATTCTTGCGAGTGAGTGAAAGTTTAAAATTTGCAAAATAGTAAATTTCTATTTTTTGAAATCTAGGCTTTAAATTTATAAACTCTTTTATTCAAAAGGGAGACAAGGGGACTTGAATTACGAAGCCGTCCCCTTATCTCCCTTTAGATCCCACAATCCCCTCGCACGTTAGAGGTGCATGCCTAAGCGCTGGCACACTGCATGCGTTTGCATGTCAGTGGGCGTCAGGCAAATTTTAAAATTTCATGAGCGAGTAATTTCGGCTCTAAAATTTGAGCTAAGCGGTAAGCGAAGCCAAATTTTAGTAGTTAATTCTTAGTGGTGGAAAGTTTTGAAATTTGAAAAACGCAGTAAATTTAAAGAGTAGCTAAATTTAAATTAGCCAGCTGCAAATTTAGCAGCCAGCTAAAATTTTAGTTTTTATGGATGCGAAGGTAGCTGTTTAGTGCGCCGACATAGGCCTTAGCGCTTGCCATCATCGTATCGATATCAAGTCCGTGACCCATTACGGCTGTCTTACCCTCAAACTCGACTTTTACATCGACCTTTGCAAGAGCGTCTTTGCCTTGAGAAACAGCTGTGACCTTGTAGTCTTTTAGCGTGCCACTAATGCCACTAATGCGATCAACTACCTTAAATATCGCATCTGCTGTGCCATTGCCAAGGGCTGAGTCGCTAACGATCTCGCCATTATGCCTGATGCTCATAGAAGCACTTGCTAAGCTGCCACCGCTACTTTGAAGCAAGTCTGTGATCTCGTAAGCTTGTGGAATCTTGGTGATCTCCTCTGCCACAAGCGCCCTGATATCGTCGTCAAATATCTCTTTTTTCTTATCCGCCAAGTCTTTAAATTTCTCAAACGCCTTATTAAGCGCCTCGCTATCAAGGTCAAATCCAAGGCTAGCAAGCTTATCTTTAAACGCATGGCGGCCGCTGTGCTTGCCAAGAACGAGCGAGTTTTTCTCTAAGCCGATGCTCTCAGCGCTGATGATCTCATAAGTCTCTTTGTGTTTTAGCACACCATCTTGGTGAATGCCACTTTCGTGCGCAAAGGCGTTTTTGCCAACGATTGCTTTATTTGGCTGTGGTTCGATGCCTGTGATGCTAGCGATCAGCCTTGAAGTTGGATAAATTTCTTTTGAGATGATGCCTGTGTAAAGTGGTGCAAAGACGTCCTGGCGAGTTTTTATAGCCATCACGATCTCTTCAAGCGCAGCATTTCCAGCGCGCTCACCTATGCCATTTATCGTGCCCTCAACCTGCCTTGCACCAGCTTTTATGGCGGCTAGCGAATTTGCCGTAGCCATGCCTAGATCGTTGTGGTTATGCACCGAAACTACCGCTCTATCGCCTATAAATTTTACTATTTCGCTAATGCGAGCTGTGATCTCCTCTGGATACAAGTAGCCAACCGTATCTGGGATGTTTATGGTTTTTGCCCCTGCGTTTATCGCTGCGTCGCAAATTTCTTTTAAAAAGCTCATCTCGCTTCTGCATGCATCCTCGCAGCTAAATTCAACGTCATCGCAAAATGTTTTTGAGTATTGTACCGCCTCAACCGCACGCCTGATCACCTCGTCTGGGCTCATTTTTAACTTATATTCCATGTGTATCGGGCTTGTTGCTATGAAGGTGTGAATTCTTTTGTTTTTTGCTGGAGCTAGTGCCTCGCCAGCTGCCTTAATATCACGCTCAACTGCGCGTGCAAGCGAGCAGACAGTGATGTTTGAAGCTTGCTTTGCGATCTGATTTACCGCTTCAAAATCCCCTGGGCTAGCCGCTGCAAATCCAGCCTCCATCACATCAACACCAAGCCTTTCAAGCTGAAGTGCGATCTGTAGCTTTTCAGCTGTGTTCATAGAAGCTCCTGGGCTTTGTTCGCCATCTCTTAAAGTCGTATCAAAGATTATAATTTTATTTTTATCCATTTTTTGTCCTTTTATTATTTTTATATTTAAATTTAATGAGTTAAGTAAAGAAGAATTTGCTACCTAAGTAGCAGCAGTAGAGAGTTTTTGATTTCGATTTTTGGTAAAAATTTACGCGATTTTATGATGCCATTTTCGCTCATTCGCTCTCCTTTTTTTTGTGATTTTTGCTAAACATTATAGCCGCTCTAATAATACCATAAAGCATATAAACGCTCATCAAAAATGTCGCGCTCTCGTAAGGATATAGATAAAGCATAGAAAATACAACCACGAGTGCTACTAAAATTCTTATAACATGAGTTTGTTTTAAGTTCATCTTTTTGAAGCTTGGGTAGCGGATGTTGCTAACCATCAAGATAGCCAAAACCGCTTCAAGTAGTATCAAGCACCACTCAAAGCCATATAAAAAATCATGCTTTAGATAAATACCAACCCAAAGCACTCCGATGATGGCTGCTGATGGTATAGGAAGTCCGATAAATACATTTGGTTCGTATGTGCCGGTGGTGACGTTAAAGCGAGCAAGTCTAATAGCTCCAAAGACTACAAACATGGCTGCTATAAGTGCGCCAAATCTGCCAAATTTTGCACCAACTGTTAGATAAAATAAAATCGCTGGAGCCACACCAAATGCAACAAGGTCCGCAAGGCTATCAAACTCCACGCCAAATTTACTTGTAGTCTTTGTAAGTCTTGCTACGCGCCCATCAAGTCCGTCTAATATCAGTGAAAGAATGATGTAAATAATAGCTTTAAAATAGTTCCCCTGAATAGATGAAATAATGCTTATAACGCCCAAAAAAGCGCTTGCTGCGGTAAATAAATTTGGCAAGATATACATTAACTGCATTTTTTGTAAGCTATTCATTTTATTTTTCCTCTTCAAAGTATCCAAGAAGTGAAGCAGCTTTAACGCTCTCGCCAACACTTACACAAATTTTAGTATCTCTTGGCAAGTATAAAATCACTTCTCCGCTTCCTAAAAAGCCAAATTTTCTAGAGGCTTTTAGACTAGTAATGTTATAAATTTCCAAACTTCTGCTAAAAACTCCAGCTATGATCTTCATAGCAAATTTGATATTTCCTTTTTCAAAACGAATTATCGCTCTTTCGTTTAGCATCTCTGAAATTTTCATAGCCTGACATAAAAATAGTCCGTGCCTTCTTTTGATATCAACGACCTTAGCGTCACTAACTGCCCTTAGCGTGCCTACGCCAAAAAAGGGCTTTGAGATAACTATCTTAGCTACCTCTTTATCATCAAAATTTGAAACACTGATCTCTTTTATCTTGCCATCTATAGGCGAAAGCAAGGCTAGTTTATCGTCAGTAAAAGGCTCTCTTTCAGGATCTCTAAAAAAATAAAGAGTTAAAAGAAGTAACGCTATAAAAAATAGCGGCGCAATACCAAATAAAACAGATATAACAAATAAAATCAAAAAGAATAATATAAATTTATACCCTGCTTTAGCGATGTAACCACTCATTTTATTCCTCTTTTTTGCCTTTTTCCTCTTCTTCAAGCTCTACAAGCCTGCTTTCAAGACCATTTTCTTCTTCGTAGTTTTTGATGATCTCTCTAACTCTTTTCCCCTCGATAGTCTCTTCTTCATAAAGTGCCGAAACCATGTTTTCAATGGCACCTTTATAAATTTCAAGAAGACCAAGCACAGCTGTATATCTCTCATGAAGAAGCGCTTTTACAAATTCATCGACTTTTTCGGCCATTTTGTCACTATAGTCTTTTATGCTTTGTCCACCATTTAAAAATGTCGCGCGTTGCTTTTCAAGCACCATAAGACCGGCAACATCGCTCATACCATACATACTAACCATAGCTTTTATGATATCAGTTGCACGTTCTAGGTCATTACTAGCTCCAGTTGATATCTCTTTTATAAAGACCTCTTCAGCAGCCCTACCAGCCAAAAGAACATCGACTTCTGCAAGTAGTTCATGCTTTTGCATCATAAATTTATTCTCTTCAGGTGTATTTAGCGTATAGCCAAGCGCTGCAAGACCGCGTGGCACGACTGAGACTTTTGTCACTCTTTTTGCACCTTTTGTTAGCTCAGCTACCAAGGCATGGCCGCTTTCATGGTAAGTGACTATCTTTTTCTCTTTTGGATTTACGCGGCGTGATTTTTTCTCTAAACCAGCTATCGATCTCTCGACAGCCTCCACTAGATCAGCCTGCTCAACAAAAGTCTTTGACTTACGTCCTGCAAGAAGAGCTGCCTCGTTTATGATATTTTCAAGATCAGCCCCTGCTAAACCAGTAGTAAGCCTTGCGATATCTTCGATATTAACGTCTTTGCCGATCTTTACATCTTTCATATGAACTTTTAAAATGTCGCAACGTCCCTTAAAATCAGGCTTATCAACAAGCACTTGCCTATCAAATCTACCCGGTCTTAAAAGCGCAGCATCCAAAACCTCAGGTCTGTTTGTAGCTGCTATAACAATAACTGGTGACTTATCCGCATCAAAGCCGTCCATCTCAGAAAGAAGCTGATTTAGTGTCTGCTCTCTCTCATCATTTCCTCCCATGGGACCAGAATTTCTGCTCTTACCGATCGCATCGATCTCATCTATAAAGACGATCGCTGGAGCCTCTTTTTTGGCATTTTCAAAAAGGTCTCTAACCCTACTTGCACCAACTCCAACAAACATCTCTATAAAACTTGATGCTGACATAGAGAAAAATGGCACACTAGCCTCGCCTGCAACTGCCCTAGCAAGAAGTGTTTTACCAGTGCCTGGAGGGCCAACTAGCAAAATACCTTTTGGAATTTTAGCTCCAAGTCTTAGGTATTTATCTGGGCTTTTTAGATAGTCAACTATCTCTTGAACCTCTTCTTTCGCCTCTTCAACGCCTGCAACGTCGTCAAATTTAACTTTTGGCTTTTCAGAATTTATAAGTTTTTTCGCACTTCCTATGCCAAGTATGCCACCGCCGATATTCTTTTGCATACGACTAGCGATAAACATCCAAATAGCAAAAAATATAAATACCGGTATGATCCATGAAAATATAAGATCTCCAAACCAGTTATTTTCGCTATAAACACTGTAAGTTATGCCGTTTTGCTCAAGTATGCCAATGAGCGTTGGATCATTTATGCGCTTTGCGAGGTAGATGGTTTTGTCATTACCAACGCCTTTTATCGTGGTTTCAGATATCGCAACTTCATTTAATTGCTTATTCTTTAGCATATCCTTAAATTCAGAATAAGCTATCATTTTGCTTTGAGCGTTACTACCAAGCCCAAAAGTACCGCCTAGTCCGTCACCACTAAAGCTTCTAAAAGCTAGAACTATAACTATCGCAAAAATAGCAAAGATAAAGATGGGATTTTTGTTGAAAAACCCGTTATTATCGCCATTATTTTGGTTATTATTTTGATTATTCATCGATTTCCTTATAAACAAAGCTAACCCAATCATTAGCCTGTTTTATCTCAACTAGCTCCAAATCCTTAAACGTATCTTTAATCCTATCTTCGTATTTGTTCAAAATTCCAGACAATACTAAATAGCCGCCTTTTTTAAGCGATTTTTTCAAGTCATTTGAGAGCATAAAAATGACATCAGCAATGATATTTGCTACGACGATATCATATTTTTGCTCTAAATTTGCAATAGAACCTGTCCAAATTTTATTAAATTTAACCTCATTTAGCTGGGCATTGCTAAGCGAGCTTTGCGTGGCCTGCTCGTCTGTATCGCAAGCATCGACCTTGCAGCCAAGCTTTGCTAAAGCGATGCTTAATATCCCGCTTCCACATCCCACATCTAAAGCAGTATCGCCACTTTTTGCATATTTTTGTAAAAGTTGCAAGCAAGAATTTGTGCTTTCGTGGTGCCCTGAGCCAAAGGCTAGAGCTGGGTCGATTATGATATTTGTTACGCCATTAAGTGGCTCTTCCCAGCTAGGTCTAATATAAATTTTATCAACCAAAATAGGCTTAACTGCCTTTTTATATTCGCCTAGCCAGTCTCTATTTTCTTTTAAATTAAGAGAAATTTTTAAATCATTTGGAATTTTACGAACGATAGAGAGCCCTTTTGCATACTCTTCGACACCCCAAGCTATATCTTTTAGATCACACTCTTCCCTGATGATGATCTCATGGTCTAGCTCTTCTACACAGGTGACCCCAAAAGAAAAAACTAACTCTAAAATTTCATCATAAAAATTTGATGTTTTGATGCTTAATTCGTAAAATTTATCTTTCATTAACCAAGAACGTCTTCAAGCTTCTCTTTTAAAACTTGTGGCGTAAAAGGTTTAACGATGTAGTTATTAACACCTGCTTTTAAAGCTGTTATAACCTCGGCTTTTCCGCCCTCTGTTGTTACCATTATGATAGGCATATCGACATATTTTTGCTCAGCCCTTACCTTTTTAACAAGCTCAAGACCGTTCATCTCAGGCATGTTCCAGTCAGTAATAAGAACCTCAATACCCTCGTTTTGTGTCAAGATATTCCAAGCTTCAAGACCGTGCTCAGCCTCGAGAATTTCTTGATGTCCTAACCTTTGCAAAGTATTTTTTATGATCCTTCTCATTGTTGAGCTGTCATCTACAACCAAAATCTTCACATAATATCCTTTTAGTAAAAATTGCCCTATTCTAGCTAATTAAAATTTATAAAAGCTTTAACGCTAGCCAACTTGTTTGAAAGCATCTTTTAAATCAAGTCGTCCCTCATAGTAAGCTTTACCAACGATCACACCAGCTATCTCATTTGTCTCTTTAAGTACCAAAATGTCGTTTATATCGCTCACACCGCCACTTGCTATGGTCTCAAGCTTGCTGCTTCTAGCTATTTGCAAGCTAAAATCAACATTAACTCCGCCAAGCATTCCATCTTTGTTAATATCGGTGCAAATCACAGCTTCTACACCCACATCAGCAAATTTTTTTGCAAGATCGACCGCTTTTATACTTGAAACCTCGCCCCAGCCTTGTACTGCCACATAGCCATCTTTGGCATCTATGCCAACTACGACCCTATAAATTCCAGCCATTTTTGCTGTAAATTCTGGGTCTTTTAGAGCAACCGAGCCAAGGATCACTCTGCTAGCTCCAAGGTCCAAATAGCGCTTTATACGCTCTTCATCTCTTATGCCGCCGCCCACTTGCACCTTTAAATTTGTAGCTTTTACTATCTTTTCTATCGTGTTAAAATTTATAGCTTCTCCTGCAAATGCTCCGTCAAGATCAACCACATGCAGCCATTTTGCGCCGTAACCTTCAAACCTCTTAGCAAGCTCACTTGGCTCACTGCTATAAATTTTAGCACTTTGCATGAGCCCTTTACTAAGCCTAACTGCTTGCCCCTCTTTTAGATCTATCGCTGGGAAAATTTCCATTACAACCTCGCAAAATTTTCTAAAATTTTAAGCCCGACCTCGTGGCTTTTTTCTGGATGAGGCTGAAAGCCAAAGAGATTCTCATGCTGCACCGCGCTTGTAAATTCATATCCATAAGTTGTCTTTGCAAGCGCAAATTTATCATCACAAACCACGTGATAGCTATGCACAAAGTATAAATACTCAAGCTCTTTTAGTCCTAATCTTAAAGGGCTATTTTGTTTAAACTCGAGTGTATTCCAGCCAACGTGTGGGATCTTTAGTGGCTTATCAAATTTGGCTTCATCAAATTTAACAACCTCTCCTGGCAAAAGAGAAAGCCCCTCATGCTCGCCAAATTCGAAGCTTTTTTCAAACAAAAGCTGCATGCCAAGGCAAATTCCTATAAAGGCTTTTCCGCTTTTTACAGCCTCTTTTATCGCCTCATCCATGCCGTTCATCTTTAGCTTTTTCATCGCCTCACCAAAAGCTCCAACGCCTGGCAAAACGATGTGTGAGTACCCTTTTAAACTCTCAGGCTCACTTACTAAAACGCACTCCTGCCCAAGAAATTTAAAAGCATTTATCACGCTTTTGATGTTGCCCGCGCCATAATCAATAATAGCAATCATCTGTTCTCTTGTCTTTTTACACTAAAGAGATAAAAGCTAAGTGCCGCCATTAGCATAGCCACGCCGCCTATTAGATAGATAGCGTTTATGATATTTTCAGGTGCGGTGATAGCAAATTTAAACACAAGCATAAGCGCTTCGATGGCAAGTGCGATGATGATAGAGCCGATAAATCTCACCATCGTCTTATAAATAACGCTATTTTCTTCGTGATTTTTACCTAACACCTCTTCTTCAAATATCGTCTTAACAAGGTCAAAAATGGCAAGAGCTAGCGTTAAAATAATGGTTGATTCAAAAATTTCTTCAACATTTATATGCTCGATACTCTTTGAGATAAAGCTCTTTACGCCGTGCCAAAACAAAAAGGCGCAGATCATAAAAAGCGATGCGCAAAAGAGCGCATATACTGTCTTTAAAAATCTACCAAAATGCTCCTCGACAAAGCCACTATCGACCATATTTAAGATATTTTCTAGGCTTATGTCGATGCAGGCGATAAATTTAAGCTCATTTTTTTCATTATAGATAGGCACGCTTGCTGTGACGCATAAACCTCCATTTAGACTTGATGGATATGGATCGCTTAAAACGCACCTTTTCTCGCGCACAGCGGTGTAGTAGTATGCCTTATTTGCGCGGTTTTCGCCTTTTGGAATTTTATACTTTTCATTTAGGCTGATCGAGTCTTCGATCTGTATGCCATTTTCGTCCAAAATGTATAGTGCGTCAAAATTTTCTATCTCGTGGCTGATCTTATCAAAACCAGCTTTTATGTTTTCTAAGCACACTCCAGGCAGTCTGTTTGGCAAATTTCTACTAAATAAATAGCAGATATACGCCCTTGCCTTATATCTCGTGTCACTAAATCTCTTAATATCTTTTATAACCAAAACTAGCCTTTTAAATTTAATGCATGATTAAACTCTGGCACGATCACCTTAAGAGCAGGTGCTACCTCGTCATCTTCAAGCTGCAAAAGCCCATTTATCTGTGAGTTTAAAAGAGTTAGATCATAAGGCTGCGAGTGTGTCACAAAGATCGACTCATACTTAGTTTGAACGTCATCTTTGTTGATAAGCAGCTCCTCATAAAGCTTCTCGCCAGGTCTAAGCCCTACAAATTCGATACCCAGATGCTCTTTGTTTGAAAGCAGAAGCATCTTTTTAGCAAGATCGACGATCTTAACAGGCTCGCCCATGTCAAGCACGAAAAGCTCTCCGCCTTTTGCGATAGAGGCTGCTTGAAGGACTAGCTGACACGCTTCAGATGTAAGCATAAAGTATCTTGTGATCTCTGGGTGAGTGACGCTTAGTGGCTTGTTTACAGCGATCTGCGCCTTAAATTTAGGTATGACTGAGCCACTTGAGCCAAGGACATTACCAAAGCGTACACAAACTATCTCGCAGACACCTGCTTCGTTTGAATTTAGCGCATAAAGCTCGCAAACACGCTTAGTTGTGCCCATGATATTTGTTGGGCGCACAGCCTTGTCTGAAGAGATCATGACAAATTTCTTAGCACCATATTTTTTCGAAAGATCGACTGCATTTTTTGTGCCAAGGATGTTGTTTTCAACTGCTGAGCGAGGGTTTAGCTCGCAAAGTGGCACGTGTTTGTAAGCTGCTGCGTGGATGACGATCTCTGGTCTAAATTCTTCAAAAACCTCTTCAAAATCTTTTAAATTTGTGATGTTTACAAGCTTGCTAACAGTTCTTTTATCTCTTGTATCTTCGCCTATTTTATAAAGGTTAAACTCGCTGTGCTCGACCATTATAAGCTCATTTACGCCATATTTCAAGCACTGCTTACAAATTTCACTTCCTATACTACCGCCAGCTCCAGTGACAAGCACTCTTTTATCTTTTAAGAAATTTGAAATAGCCTCTGGGTTTAGGTCTTTTGGCTTTCTAGCGAGCAAATCTTCGATCGAGATATCTTTGATCGGCTCATTTTCGATAAGCGAAAAGAGTTTCATATCTCTTATGCCATATCCAGTTAGCTCATCAACTAAGGCCTGAAGTTCGTCTTGATCGAGCGCAAGTGCGATGATAGCAGTCTTTGCGTCGTAGTCTTTTATAAGGCTTGGTATATCTTTTTTATCTTGAACTAAAAATCCATCACAATATGTGCCAACAAGGTCGCTTCTGCCATCTACCACACCAACTGCGTAGTAGTCAAGATAACCCTGTTTTAAGCCACGTAATACGTGAAGCGCCTTTGAGGTTGCGCCTATAACGATACAAGGCTCACCTTTGTGAGGTCTGTTTGAAAAGTCAAGCACCATACGCTTTGAAATTCTCAAAAGCCCGATAAGTAGGCACGAGATGAGAAGGTCGATAAAGATAACACTTCTTGGATAAGGATTTAAAAAATCTTGTATGATGAAAAATACGATCGTAAATAAGATCGCCGCGCAAACGTGAGCTAGGAAAATTTTACGAGCTTCATTTAAGCCAAAAAATCTCCACGGCACCTTGTAAATTTTAAACATCCACATGAAAAAGAGCTTAAATACGATCAAAAATCCAGCCGTTACAAAAAGTCCTTGCACGTAGATATCTGGGATGTCGGCGTTAAATCTTAAAAGATATGCTGCATATATCGAAAAAACAAATATAAAAACATCACCAAGAAGGAAAAATACGAGCCTTTTTAACTTCGTTGCATGAAACATTTACGCATTTTCCTTGACTATTTTGATCACTCTTTCTTGTGTCTGCTCGCTCATATCGCTACCGCTTGGCAAGCAAATTCCTCTTGAAAATAGATCTTCGCTATATCCATCAACAAAACTTAGCGCGCCTTTAAATACTGGCTGCATGTGCATAGGCTTCCAAAGTGGGCGGCTCTCGATGTTTGCATCAGCTAGTGCTTTTATAACTTTTAAATGTGCATCTTTTTTAGCAAAAACGCCGGTTGTAAGCCATCTGTTTCCACGAGAATTTGGCAGCTCTGGCATAAATTCTAAAATATCGCCAAGCTCTTTTTCATAGATATCAAAGACTTTTCTCTTTTGTTCGACTCTCTTTTCTAAAACTTCCATCTGAGCCACGCCAATAGCGCCTAGGACGTTGCTTAAGCGGTAGTTGTAGCCGTAGTCTTTATGCTCGTAGTGAAGCAGCGGCTCTCTTGCTTGTGTGCTGTAAAATCTAGCTTTTTCTACAAATTCGCTATCTCCAACTAGCATACCGCCGCCTGAAGTGGTGATGATCTTATTGCCATTAAAGCTATATCCGCCCATCACGCCAAATGTGCCAAGCGCCTTGCCACCGTAAAATCCACCAAGTGCCTCAGCTGCATCTTCGACCAAAGCGATACCCTCGTTTTGGCAAATTTCGCAAATTTCTTTCATCTTTGAAGCTTGGCCGTAAAGATGAGTGAGCACTAATGCTTTTGGCTTTTTAGGTAAATTTGATATCGCTTTTTTTAGTAGTTCTGGGCTTAAATTCCAGCTCTCGTCGCTATCTATAAAGACTGGAGTTGCCTTTTCATAAAGTATCGGCGAGACTGAAGCCATGAAAGTAAAGCTAGAAGCTAGCACAAGATCACCCTCTTTTACACCAAGGACGCGAAGTGCTAGGTGAAGTGCCGCAGTTCCAGCGCATAGTGCAAGCGCATCTTTGGCTCCAGTATAAGCCTTTATGCTATCTTCAAATTTATTGACATATTCGCCAAGTGGCGCTATGTAGTTGCTTTCAAAAACTTTTTTTATATATTCCTGCTCTTTTCCACTCATGTTTGGTGGAGATAAAAAAACCCTATCCATTTTCATACCTTTCGTGATTTTTGGCGATTTTAGCACTTATTTTTAAATTTATATCTTAGCGCGCTCGCATGCAGGCACACCGTAAGCCTTTATGCCATCCTTTATATCTCTAACTACTACGCTTCCAGCACCAATAATGCAGTTTTTGCCGATGCTTATGCCTTGAATGACGCTTGAGCCAATGCCAATGTGCGTAAATTCTCCCACGCTAACGTTTCCAGCAAGGGCTGCATTTGGGCTGATGTGAGCAAATTTGCCTATCACGCACTCATGCTCTATCACCGCGCCAGAGTTTATGATAGCACCCTCTTTTATGCAAGCTTTTGCGTTTATCACGGCATTTGGCATGACCACTGCGCCTTTTTCTATCACAGAACTCTCGCTCACAACCGCACTTTTATGGATCAAATTTACTATCTCAAAGCCAGCGACCTCCACCTTTTGGCTGATCTTTTGCCTTGTTTTATTATCGCCTATGGCTATTATGATGTCAGCTTTTTCAAGCTCTGGGCTAAATTTACGCTCACTAGCATCGTCTAAAAAAACTATTTCATCATAGCCGTTACTTCTAGCGATGTCAGCGACTACAAGGCCGTGACCGCTCGCTCCGTAGATGTAAATTTTCTTAGTTTTTGCCATTAAATTTCTCCGTCGTCGCCTGCCCTTCTTTGCTTACACCACTTCGTTTTAGCACCTTTTCGATAGTCTGCAAGGCGATCTTTACATCAAGCATAAAGCTTAAATTTTTAGCGTAATAGACGTCGTACTCAAATTTTTTCTCCCAGCTTATGGCGTTTCTACCATTTACCTGTGCTAGGCCTGTGATACCAGGGCGCACGTCGTGGCGATGCTTTTGCGTTTCGTTATAGATGGGTAGATACTCAACCAAAAGCGGTCTTGGTCCAATGAAGCTCATATCGCCTTTTAGCACGTTAAAAAGCTGTGGTAGCTCATCAAGGCTAAGAGAGCGGATAAGTTTGCCAAATCTACCAAGACGCTGCTCATCTGGCAAAAGCTCGCCATTTGCGTCACGCTCATCACTCATCGTCTTAAATTTATAAATTTTAAAAATTTTCTCATTTAGCCCTGGTCTTGCCTGCGTGAAAATGACATCACGGCTTACTTTAAAGTAGATAAAAATCGCCGTTGCTATGATGATAGGTGATGTTAAAATGAGCAAAAACAAAGCTCCCAAAATGTCAATCACCCTCTTTAAAAAATTTCTATACATCTATAAATTTCCTATAAATTTCTATATATCTTTTTGCGATTTGCTTCTCGTCAAACTCGCTAACCGCCCAGTTTCTGCCATTTGCTCCAAGCTTAGCGCAAAGCTCCTCATCATCAAGTAAAATTTTTATCTTACTAGCAAGATCGCTTGCGTCTTTTACCTTGCATAAAAGTCCGTTGTAGCCCTCTCTTACAGCTTCATTACAGCCTGTCACGTCGCTTGCAACGACTGCTTTAGCCATGCTCATCGCCTCTAAAACCGTTCTTGGAAAGCCCTCTTTGTAGCTTGGCAAAGCCAGTAAGTAAGAAGCTTTTAAAAGCTGTGGTATGTCGTTTCTAGCACCAAGATATCGCACTTTGCCACCTTTTAAAAAGCTCTCGTTGGCGGTTGATTTATTACCAGCAAAGCCCTCGCCCACAAAGACAAATTCGCAGTTTTTATAGCCATTTAAAATTTCTGCTGCCTCATAAAATTCACGAACACCCTTGTGCCACATGGCTCTGGCTATCATGAGAACCACCTTTTTTTCACCCAAGTCCGCCGCCTGCGTGATAGCTGGGTCAAATTTAGCAGTATCGACGCCGACACTTTTTATGCGGTACACCTTGCTTTTATCTATCAAATTTTTAGAGATCAGATAGTCTGGATCTGCGTCATTTACGAAGATGCAAGCATCAGCCTTTGCAAAAGAGAGCTTATAAAGGCTCTCCATGACAAAACGCACGGCCTTTGTCTTAATATCATCATCGATATAAAAGCTACCAAGGCCTTCAACCAAATTTATCACGTGCTTTATGCCAGCGTTTTTAGCAGCAAATGTGCCAAAGACATTTGACTTGTGAGCGCCAGTTTGAAGCAGGTCTAAATTTAGCTCGCCTAAAATTTGAGATAGTTTTTTTGAGTTATTTATCACGGTTAGTGGATTTAGGCTCGCCTTGTCAAGCTCGTAGGTGACGGTGTGAAAGCTTTTAGCAAGCTCATTAGTGAAATTTCCTTTTGGAGCGATAGCAAAAACCTCATGCCCCATATCTTTTAAAGCCTGCATTATAGGGCGTCTAAAAAAGTGTATGCTCATATCAGCATGGCTTAAAAATCCTATCCTTGCCATATCTACCTCTTTAGCCTATAAACTTTTGCCGCCCCATCAAGTATGACTGGCTCAAAGACCTTTGGATCGTATCTTTCGAGCACGAAAAGCTGGATGTAGGCGCTATTTAAAATGCTCTCATCAAGGATGATAAATCTACCATAATCCCTCATAAAAATGACAGAAATGTTTGAACTTTCATTATTTTTATACTCTTTTACATTTAGCTTGCCAGCCTCGTTGTAGTCGGTCTCTATGAAAGATCTTAGTGGTAAGACATTGCCATCATAGATCAAATTTGTGACATCACTTGTTAGAGTAAATCCACCACTTAGCCTAATGCCCTTTTCGCTTTGCGAGATCGCTCTAGTGGTGATGAAAAGTCCATTGTTTAAATTTTTACCACTTTTTAGATCGATCTTGCTAAACTGCAAAATCGTAGGGAAAATGCTAAGCATCCTATCTGGCAGGTAATAATATATCTCTCTGCTCTTTGCTGGCAGGCTAAAATTTGCCTCTTTTATCTCGCTAAAAAACTGATCAACGCTTAAATTTCTATCTTTTAAAATTTGAGCCAAGTTTCCATTAAAGTGCTCTTTGAAATTTCGCTCAGTGTATTCGACATCGAGCCTTGCCATATTTGCCGAGCTCATCTCGTCGCTTCCAAGCGCAAAGCTCACGGCAAAATTTTCACGTCCAAGGTGCTTTCCGCCGTCAATTAGCGTCTTAACATCACTGTAATATCTAATCGGATATCCATAGTCCCACCATGCAACCACGTAGTCCTCGCGTCCTGCGATGCCTTTTAGCTTATTTAAAATTTCAACCTCTTTATTTACAAAGACTGGCTCAGCCTTGTAGCCATAGATGTGAATGAGTGCTGGAGCAAGCACTAGGGCCGCTATGAAGGCTCTTATGAGATTTAGCACGGCTCCTTTTAGCTTTAAATTTGTAAGCACAAACTCCACTAAGTAGCCAAAGCCAAGCGCCATGATAGGCACGGCGTAAATGGTAAATCTAAGGCCGCTTTTAAAGGCCAAAAAGCCAAGTGCGAGCATGCCAAGCGAGACGGCAAATGAGCGGTGCTTGTAGCAAAAAAGAGCGACGCCAGCAAGCGAGATCAAAAATGTGATGACATTTGCGCTGATCCTCTCGCAAAATAGCGTAAAATCAACAACGCTTGACTCTTGGATGGTTTGATTGACATTAAAAAAGTGAAAGCTCATGCCGCCAACTTCAGGCGCATCTCTAAAGACGTAAAATTTAAGCTGAAAGATTATCGGATTTAGCCCGCCACGGATGACAAAGACGATAAATATAACCGCCAAAACACTAAGAACAAATTTTAAATTTATCACATCTTTTTTAAGTAAGCAAAGTGCATAAATAGCGATGACAACGATAAATTTAAGAGTTAGATCAAGGTTTGAGATAGCAAGTAAAAGCAGAGAAATTTCAAGGTAAAAAAGTGGATTTTTCCTATCAAAAATGAGCGTGTAAAGTAAAAATAGTCCAGTTAAAATGCTAATAAGCGAAAAGGCGCTCATATACCACCACATATAGATAAGCACGCTTAAAGGTGCTATTATCAGGCTCTTTGCGTCCTTTTTCTCAAGCACTCTAACAAGCCCCCAAACGACAAAAACGCTAAGTGGGATGATGAGCATGTCAGTGTCGTAATATCCTGCCATAGTGCGGTTGTAGTAGCTATTTGCGATCACTGCAAGAAGTGCAGCAATGAAGCCAGCCATTTTTGCTTTGTATTCATTTGCGATCAAGATAACAGGCACAGCCACAAGCGACGAGAAAAAGACGCTCATATAAATCATCGCCGTCTCAAGCTTGACGCCTAGAAATTTCACGATCCAGTAAGTAAGTGTCGAGAGTGGATAGCCGTAGTAGCTAAGGTCGTTTTCTTGGTGAAAGCTAGCCAGCATATCCCTTGCGCCCTCGGCAAATGCGTAGCCGTCGTTTGTGCTGATCATCAGCTCGTTGTTCCAGAAAAATACCGGATATTCGCTCGCCCAAAAGACCCAGTAAAGCCTGCAAACCATGCCAAAGATGACTGCGACAAATATCATAAGGTATAAAGAGTAATTTTTAAAAAACAAATTTCTATTCATTAGGATTTTCCAAAAATTTTATAAGCTCGCTCGCTATATTTTCACTATCAAAAAATTTAGCCCGATTATACGCAACATTTTCAAAATTTTGCCTTATCTTTGGCTCATTAAGCACTTTTATCATCGCCTCTTTCATAGCATTTTCGTCATCAACAGGTACTAAAATGCCAAACTCGCTCTCACCCAAAAGCTCCTTTGCGCCGCTCTTATGCTCGGTTGAGATGATAGTTTTTTCGCATGCTAGCGCTTCAAGCAAGACGTTTGAAAAGCCCTCAAAACGCGAGGCACAAAGCAAGCAAGAGGCGTTTTTTATATGCCTAAAAGGGTTTTTATCAGTGCCAAGAAGCTTTACTCGCTCGCCCACGCCAAATTTATCTATCAAATTTTGCAGCTCGTCTTTTAAAGGCCCTTTGCCAAGGATGCCAAGCGTGGCGCAAGGGTCGTTGATTGATGCGATTATTTTTATTAGCATGGCTTGATTTTTACCGCTATCAAGGCGACCTATGTTTATGAAAAATGGCTTAAAGTCGCTCTCAAGTGGCTCATCTTTTAGCAAATTTATAGTTTTTAGATCAAGGGCGTTATAAAGCACCTTTGTTTTTGCCTCGCTCATACCAAAATTTCGCACCAGATCCTCTTTGTTGCCAGCTGCATTTGCGAGGATTAGATCAGCCTTTTTATAAAGATGAGTGAGTAAAAATTTATTAACCCTGCCGCTTAGATCGTCTTTATATAGGATCGATGGACAACTTCGCTCGCTGATAACCAGCCTAGCCTTTAGCCCTAAAATCCTAGCAACCCCAGCGATATAACAAGGGCGGTTCATCAGCACAAACTGCGTGTCGATGTTTAAGCTTTGGCAAAGATTTTTATATTTAAAGGCAAGCATTGGCATCGCTAAAAAGAGCCTTGCAAGCTTCTTTAGCCCGCTCTCATAAGGATCGCTATTTTCTATAAAGTGGATTTTCACCTCGTTTGGGATCTCATAGGCGATGACCTTGCTCATTAAGATGAGATGAACTTCATAACGTTTGATCAAAAATGGCAGTAAATTTGCCACATTTCGCTCAGCCCCGCCAGGCCCCATCGAGTATAAAAAAACGGCTAATTTTTTCACTTGCTAACAACCTTTTTTATAAATTCTCGCCACTGCTTGATGATATTTTCTTTGCTAAATAAATTTGCACTTTCGCTGGCGTTTTTTGCTAGTTTTTGCCTTAAATTTTCATCTTTTAAAAGCATCTCAAGCTTCTCTTTTAGATCATTGCTGTCGCCATTTTTAAAGATAAGCCCGTCAATGCCATCATTTATAAGCTCTCTTGCGCCCACAGTGTCGCTACTTAGCCTAGTGCAACCAAAAGCGCCTGATTCTATTAGCACATTTGAAAGCCCCTCACTTCGTGAGCTAAGAGTAAAAATTTTTGCCTCGCTATAAAGCTTGCTAACGTCGCTCATGTGACCTAGAAATTTGACGTTAAGCCCTAAATTTGACGCCATTTGCTTCAGTTCGGCTTCTTGCCTGCCACTGCCTGCGATCTTTATCTCCCAGCCATCAAGCAAGCTCTTATCCACCTTGCTAAGCGCCTCAAAATAGATATCATAGCCCTTTACCACCTCCAGCCTTGCCACGCTTAAGATGACATTTTGCTTCTCGCAATTTTCAGGCACATCGATAAAAAGTGGGTTGTGGATGACCTCGCGATTTTTGGCAAATTTATAGTAGTCGTAGTCGCTTTTACTTAGCACGCTTAAGCCATCTACAAAGAGGTAGCTAATATCACGCATGGCACTTGCGATTTTGCTTTTTAAGTAGCTGTGCTCGTGGTGCTCGGTTGCTATTAGTTTGCTCTTTAGCCCAGCATTTGCCAGCACGCAAGCGACGTTTGTCCAGTCGATAAAGCTAATTATGAGATCAGCCCTTTGCTCTTTAAAAAGCGCTCTAAGAGCCAAAATTTTCTTAAATTTTAAAGCCAGTCCCGAGCCAGTGACGTTAAGGTTTATGATATTTATCTTTTCACTAAATTTATAAAGCCCAAGGTCTTCTTCAAGAATAGCGATAGTGATCTCATTGTCTTTGCAAAGCTCATTTGCAAGCACGTTTAGCACACGTTCAGCCCCGCCGTTTCTAAGCGCAGCTATGACAAAAAGAATTTTCACTTCACACCTCCAAGCTTTAAAAGCTCCAGCCATTTTTTATAAATTTGCTCCACGCTAAACTCATCAAGTCTAGCTCTTGCGTTTTTGGTAAATTCGCCCATTTTTGCTTCATCTTGCAGCAAATTTGCAAGCTTTTCGCTCATCTGATCAGCGTCATTTATCTCGCAAAGCAAGCCATCAAAACCATCTTTTATAAGCTCTTTTGCCCCGCTAGTTCTTGTCGCAACCCGCACACAGTCGTAGTTTATCGCCTCTATCAATGTGTTTCCAAGACCCTCGAAATTTGAACAAGAGAGCAGCACCTTTGCCCTTTTATAAAGCGAGGCGATGTCACTTACATTGCCTAAAAACTGGACATCAGCGCCTAAATTTTTAGCTAAATTTTCTAAATTTGCTCTCTCGCCGCCATCTCCAGCGACAGCGAATTTATAGCCGCTTTGCTTTAGGCTTGCAGCCACTCTTACAAACATTTCGCAGTTTTTTATCTTATTTAGTCTGCCAACAAAGATGACTAAATTTTCTTTATCAAAACTCTCACTGCGCACCTCTTCAAAGAGTGGGTTGTAAATTTTCATCACATTTTTGCAAAATTTCGAGTAGTAGCTAAGATCCTCGTCGCTTAATACGCTAAGTGCGTTAGCAAATGGATAGCTTATGCGTCTTAGCACCTTAAAAATGGCTCTTTTTGGTGCAAGATAGTTTGTGTGCTCGCTTATGATTATAGGCGTTTTTAGCCCAGCTGAGCTAAAGAGCACCAAGGTATTTACGGCATCTAAAAATGATATCACAGCGTCAAATTTGCCCTCTCGTATGAGCGCTCTTAAAGCAAGCACCTTTGAAACTCTCTTTTTTAAATTTCCAACAAAGCCAAGCTCATCAGCCCCAACGCCTAAATTTATAAGCTTCACACCACTTGCTAGCTCGTAAAATGGCTCATCTTTGTCAAATTTAACAAGGCTTACCTCGTGATCCATGCTAAATCTTGATGCGATCACCGCGCAAACTCTCTCCGCACCGCCACTTCTAAGTGTTGATGTGACAAATAATATCCTCATACGCCAAACCTTTGTTTGATCTTCACTCTAAGCCTTGAAAGTGCTGGTAAAATGCCACTTGGAAGCGGGCAAAGCAGCAAAAATATAAACGCCTCTTTACTAAATTTAATGCTAAGACTTTTAAAGATACACCTTAGCATAAGGCCATATTCGCCTGCTATTTTGGCGTAGTAAGCGGCGTTTTTATACTGCATAGCTAGAAATTTTGGCTCATTTTTTATAGCGATATCGTAGTGCAAATTTGCTGTTTTGATGTAAGCGTTTGCCACGTTTAGCGCGTGCTTGCCAGCATTTAACGTCGCACTATCGCTTCTTGCTATGCGGTAGATGTAAAGTGGCTTTTTAAGGTAGAAGACATTTTTTTCAAAAAAGCGGATGTAAAGCTCGTTTTCGCCGCCAAAAATGCTCTCATCAAACCTAAAATCATCTATAAATTCACGCGAAAAAAGCTTAAAATACTCGCCATTTATCCGCCCGCAGTGGTAATCAACCTTGCTCATCGCCCCACTCTTGCTATATGGGCTTCTACCAGCCACGACCTCTGTCATCACGCCATCTTTTTCGCAGATCGCGTCTGCAAAAACGCACGAATACTCGCCACTTTTTAAAATTTCATAGCACAAAGCAATCGCCTCTGGTAAAAGCTCATCGTCATCGTCAAGTAAGCAGACAAACTCGCCAGTTGCGTTGTCAAAGCCGTTATTTTTATTGCCATTTGGGCTCTTTTTGTGAGCGCTGTTTTTTACAAATTTGATCCTTGCGTCGTTAAAACTCTTGCAAATTTCACTCGCACTCTCGTCATCGCCGTCATCGGTCACAACTATTTCTAAATTTTTATAGCTTTGAGCTAGAGCGCTTTTTATGGCCTTTTTTAAAAGCTCTGGACGCTTGTAGGTCGCTGTTACGATGCTGATTAATGGCTCGCTCATTTAGCCCCTTTTAAAAATTCTCTCATAGCCTTGAAGTTTTTCAAGCCGTGAGAAAAGTATAAATTTAAATGTTTTTATATAGGCCTTTAAATTTGCGCTGTATCCTCTCTCAAGGCGCTCGCCCTCGATGTTTGAGCCGCTTAGATCAGTTGGATGTGCAAAAAGGTCGCAAAAATACATCTGCATATCATTAACGCCAAGCAAATAGTCCCAAACATCGGTCGTGCAAAGCGCATTTTTATGAATTTCAAGCAAATTTTTAGCGCTTTTTTTAGTTAGCACATAAGCCCCAGCTCTATAAATGCTTGAAAATGAGTGCTTTGAGACCTGCCAAAGTGGCTTGCTTAGGCTAGTATCCACCTTTTTGCCAAAGGCGCTAAACCTGCCCTCTAGCCCATCTTGCATGCCACATATGAGCACGCTCTCTTCTGGTATTTTGCTAGCTGCTAAAAAGGCCTCTTTTATCGCCTCATCATCTCCGATCACGTCATCTTCAAAGATGAGGGCAAATTTCGCATCACTTGCTAAAAAAGCCTCATAGGCTTTCACATGCGAGAGCGAACAGCCAACCTCAGCAGGGCTTAGAACCTTGCCGTAAGCTTTGAACGATGGCGAAATGATCTTATAGTACTCCCTCGCGTTTAGCTCCCTGCCATCAACTGCGTCTATTAGATTAAAGCTATCATAAGAGCCAAATTTCTGCTGCAAAAGCTCGCGCCTTTTGGTGTCTTTAGCCAAAGAGATCAGATAAATTTCATTCATTTAAGACCTTTTAAATTTTTTTAAAATTTTACGCCAGACTATGCCTCGCTCGAAGGCATTAAAAAACAAAAAATATCCCAAAACATAAGCTGCGCCGGCGTATATCGCAGCAAAGATAGCAAATTTTAGCCAGTTATCTAAGCTCACAAAGTCCTTGCAGGCAAACATCGCAAGCACACAGAGCGCAAAAACGGCTAAATTTTTAAAATAAACCCCATAAAACGTGGTGAGTTTCACCTCTAAATTTAAGGCGGCATTTATGAGGTCAAAGCCAAGAATTCTTATACTATAAAAAACGGCTGCGACGATGACGATACCATAAACGCCGTAGCCACTAAATTTAAGCAGTGCGATCTGCGCTATGATCGTGCTAACACCAAGGATAGTGTTGGCAATGGCTGGTCGGCGAAGCTTGTTTGTCGCGCTATCAAGGTTAAAAAGCGAAAAAACAAAGCTTATAAAGACGATCGGCACTAGCGTGATCATCGAGACGTTGTAGATAAATTTAACCTCTTCTGCGCTTTTAAAAGGTAGCCAAAGCGTGTAAAAATCAAGCCCGAAAACGACGAAAAATGCAGCCGGAGCGCTCATCACAAAGGCGATCACCTTCATTGAAAATTTAGCCTCTTTTATGAGGTCCGTGATCAAATTTTTAGAGTAAAGCTCGACAAATTTTGGCGCAAAGATACCGCTAAGCTGCGCTACAAAGCTCTCAAGTATGATAGGAGCGGCCTTGGCGACTGAAAGAAGGCCAGTGGCGTTTGCACTTACGAAAATATTGCAGATAAAAAGGTCCATGCCTGTTAAAAGTATGCGGTTTAGCGCATTAAAGCTGTTCCAAATGCCAGAGCTTAAAAGCTCTTTTATCTTAGAAAAGTCAAATTTACTAAGGCTAAATTTTAGCTCCGGTGTGATGCGAGCTGACATAAAAATGGTGCTAAAAAAGACAAAAAGGCTAGCAACTAGCGCTGAAATGGCGATGTATGAGATAAATGGCTTAAAAAAGAAAAAGAGCGCCACGATGAGAGCTGCTAGGATCGCGCTTGAGATGGCGTTTCTGATGGAGAGTAAGTAGAGCTTGTTTGTCACAAAAGCACAAACCGTCAAAACGCCGTTAAATAGCCCAACGCAGAAATTTATAAAGTAAAAAACAAGGGTCATTCTCACGTCAAAGAGTAAATTTTCAGGGACATTTAAAAAGCTTTGCAAATTTAGTATAAAAACAGAGCTAAGCACTACGACTACGGCGCAAAAGAAGATATTTACAACAAGCACTGATGAGTAGTAGGTGTTTGCAAGGTTTAGGTCTTTTTTGTGCCACGCATGAGCGACAAAGCGCCCGCTCACTGAGTTTATCGCCACGCTCACGACTGCTGCGTAGCTAACGATGGCGTTACTAAGTCCCACAAAACCAAATGCCTCGTTGCCAAGACTTTTTAAGATAAATGGCGTAAGAAAGAAATTTATGCCCATTGATACGACAAAAACGACGATCGAGCTTATTAGATTGATTAGCATTAGACTTTTAACCTGTAAATTTTTACGCCACTTGAGATGACAAATGGCTCAAAGTATCGCTCATCTGCTCGCTCAAATATAAAAAGCTGCACAAGGGCTGAATTTAAGGCATTTTCATCAACTAAAACCACGCGTGCATAGTCCTCCAAAAACAAAACAGAAATTTTCGCCTTGTTGTCGATAGTTTTTTCATCTATTTGTAGCTCTTTGCCAGAGCCTTTTATCTTATAAAAGGACTTTACCGCCACTTTTTCGCCATTTTGTGTGATAAATTTTGGCTCTTTTAGCGGCAAGATATAGCCATTTCCAAGATCTATGCCAGCCTCGCTAATGCTATTTATAGGGCTAATGTAGTAAAAAAACTCCTCTTTTGGCCTCTCACCGCTCATAACATCAATGTAGCTATATCTAAAGATGTTTGGAGCGATATCTATCATATCTGGCACAAGATAGTAAAAAACCTCTTTTTTTGCCGCTGGCAGAGTGAAATTTGTGCTTTCAAGCTGGCTTAAAAAGAGATTTAGATCGCTTGTATTGTGATCTTTTAAAATTTCTTCTAGCACTCTACTCTTTTTCTCAAACGATATGTCGTTATACTCGCTCACTACTCTTGCAAGCTTAGCCGAGCTTGCCTCATCTTTTCTTAATGCAAGGCTAACAAAATAGCCGTTCTCACCGCCTTGCCTGCCAGGATCATTTAGTGTCTTAACATCAGCAAAGTATCTTACCGCATATCCATAATCCCACCACGAAAGCACGTAATCATCGCGCTTAGCAGCTTTTTTTAACTGATCAAGTGCCATTGCCTCATCGTGCGTGATCAAAGTATGCGGTCTATAAGAGTAAGCGATCTCTAAATTTGGAGCAAGCGCAGCAGCTGCAAAGATAAAAAAGGATAAATTTTTAAGAGAATTTCTAAGGTCAAATAAATTTAAAAAAAAGTGTAAGAAATACCCAAAACCAAGTGCAACAAGTGGCGTTACATACATGGCAAATCTAACTCCGCCAAATAGCGATAAAGCGCCAAGTCCAAGCAGTGGCAAGCTAAGTAAAAATGGTCGAAATTTAAAGCAAAGCGCTAGATATCCAACCGCTGCAGCTAGCAAAATAAGGATATTTCCAGCCATGAAATAGACAAAGTATAAAGGGCTAGCGCTTTTTACCTCATCAATTAGCGTGTATTCGCTTATAAAGTGAAATTTACTTGCAACCTCTGAACTGCTTTTTAAAACGTAACTGCCAATCTTTGAGATGATAAGATCAAAACCACCAAAATAGATAAAAATAGCTAGCATAATAGCTAGAAAAATGCTTAAATTTCTAGGTGAAAGTAGTTTTTTATATTTGCAAAAAATGGCGTAAAATGAAGCAATAACCGCTAAATTTAAAATCAAAATTTTATTTGCGATGAGTGGATCTTTTGAAAAAATATTGAAACTAACGATGCTTATAAACATAAAAAATATCGCTTGGTAGTTTTCTATCCTGCTTCGCATAAAAGCAAGCGTGTAGATAAAAAAGATAAAGATAATGCTTAAAATAAGAGCATAAGAGCTTTGATACCACCAAAGATAAAGCGATACAAAAACTCCAGGCAAAACGATAAATTTTTGTTCATTTGCATTTAAAAGTCTGATCAAAAGATAGATGATGAAAAGCGCAAACGTAACATTTAGCATATCGCTATCAAAATAGCCAAGCGACGTTCTTACAAGATAACCTGGCAAGATAACACTCATAAATGCCGCCACAGCTCCAGCTTTTAGAGCTTTAAACTCATTTGATATCAAGATAACTGGAAGCGCGATAAGTGGTGCTAAAAGCGCGCTCATATAAAATATCACGCTTTCGATCTTGAAAGGTAAAATTTTGCAAATATAAAAAACTATTGTTGAGATTGGGTGATTAAAGGGGCTAAAGTCACTTTGCTGATGAAAGCCAGCAAGCATATCTCTAGCGCCCTCTGCGTAATAGTATGCGTCATTTGTCGTAAGCATAAATTCGCCATTAAAGTAAAACTCTGGCATATCCTTTGCCCACAATACCCAAAGCATCCTAGCTGCAAATCCAAACAGATAAGCAGCTAGAAAGATAAGTAAAATTTTACAATTTACGCTTACTTTGTGCACTAAATTCCTTACAGCCTAGCGTCAGCCTCTGGGTAGATATTTTTTATATCATAAACCAAGTGGCCTTTTAGGTTAAGCTTTTTAAATTCATTATGAGCTACGGCGATCACGATGCAGTCGTAGTCGTCTAGGTTATACTCTTTTACTAGATCAAAGCCGTACTCGTGTTTTACCTCAGCGCTATCAGCCCAAGGATCAGTCACATCGACCTTGCAGCCAAAGTCTTTTAGCTCATCAACCACGTCTATAACGCGAGAGTTTCTTATATCTGGGCAGTTTTCTTTAAATGTCATACCAAGAACAAGCACGCGCGCTTTGTTGATAAGCACGCCTTTTCTTATCATTAGTTTTATCACTTGATCGGCTGCATATCTACCCATATCATCGTTGATGCGGCGACCTGCTAGGATCATTTCAGGGTTGTAGCCTACCTCTTGAGCTTTGTGAGTTAGGTAGTATGGATCTACGCCGATGCAGTGACCGCCGACTAGACCTGGACGGAAATTTAAGAAATTCCACTTAGTACCTGCAGCCTCAAGCACGTCGATAGTGTTGATGTGGAGCTTTTCAAACAGCATCGCAAGCTCGTTTATAAAGGCGATGTTGATGTCGCGCTGAGTATTCTCGATGACCTTTGCTGCCTCTGCTACTTTGATGCTTGAAGCTTTGTGAGTGCCAGCTGTGATGATCGAGCGATAAATTTCATCGACCTTGTCAGCGATCTCTGGAGTTGAGCCACTTGTGATCTTTTTGATCTTTGTAACAGTGTGCTCTTTATCACCTGGGTTTATGCGCTCTGGAGAGTAGCCGCAGAAGAAGTCTTTGTTAAATTTAAGCCCACTCTTTTCAAGAAGTGGCACGCAAATTTCTTCTGTAACGCCTGGATAAACGGTGCTTTCATAGACAACGATGTCTCCTTTTTTAAGCACTTTTGCCACGCTCTCAGTCGCTTTTACCACTGGGGTTAGATCAGGGCGTTTGTTCTTATCTATCGGAGTTGGGACGGTTACGATGAAGAAGTTGCAACTTCTGATGTCATCTAAATTTAGGCTAAATTTCATGCCATTATCGATCGCTTTTTTCATCTGCTCGTTGCTAAGCTCAAGCGTTCTATCATAGCCACTTTTAAGCTCTTCTATACGTTTTGCATTTACGTCAAAGCCGACCACTTCGTACTTTTCACTAAAAGCTGCTGCTAGTGGAAGTCCCACATATCCAAGTCCTACTACTGCTATTTTCATTTCTCTTTCCTTTTTAAAATTTTTGGTTTTATCGTTTTTAAACGTTCATAAATTCTTATCTCTGCGCCCACGCCTTGTGGGGTTACGATCTTAATGGGGCTAATGCCAGGCAAAATTTGAGTAAATTCATAATAAATTTGCCTCTTTTTACTTTTGCCGCCACAAGGTTTAAGCGGCACATCTTCTGCGCTAAATTCATAATAAACCCCGCTTTTATCCCCTTTTTTATCTAAATGTCCGCCCTCTAGCATAGCAAATTCGCAATCCGTTTGCACCTCTTTAAAAAATGCAGCTTCATATTTAAAATAATCATTCGGCATCTTTGAGATGGGCAACTCAAAAACCTGCTCTTGCATCTTTGCTTCGCTTTTGCCTGCCTCATCGCTAGCAAAAAGCGCAAAAGGCAATAAACAAGCTATGAGAGATAAAATTTGCTTCATGCTTTGACGCCTATCTGAAAATACTTAAATCCATGCTCGGCTAAAGCTTTAGCGTTATACTGGTTGCGTCCATCAAATATGACGGCGTTTTTTAGCCTCTCTTTGATCTCCATAAAATCAGGCGATCTAAACTCGCTCCACTCTGTCACAAGCACCATAGCATCGGCGTTATCAAGAGCGTCATACTTATTTTTAGCGTATTTCACATCTATATTTGGCATATATTTTTTCGCTTCTTCGCTTGCTTTTGGATCGTAAGCGACCACTTTTGCGCCAGCTTCATCCAAAAGCTTTATCAAAGTTAGCGAGCTAGCCTCTCTCATATCATCGGTATTTGGCTTAAATGCAAGCCCCCAAAGTGCGATCGTTTTGCCCTTTAGATCGCCGCCAAAGAAGTTATAAATTTTATCAAATAGAACTCTTTTTTGAGCCTTATTTCTTGACTCAACCGCGTTTAAAAGCTCTGGCTCAAAGCCATTTTGTCTAGCTGTGTAGATGAGCGCCTCGACGTCTTTTGGAAAGCAGCTACCGCCGTATCCGCAGCCTGGGTAGATGAAGCTATATCCGATCCTTGAGTCGCTGCCGATGCCTTTTCTTACTAAATTTACATCAGCTCCTACGCGCTCACAGATATTTGCTATCTCGTTTATAAAGCTTATTTTGGTTGCTAGCATCGAATTTGCAGCGTATTTTGTCATCTCGGCTGATTTTACGTCCATACAAATGAGCCTGTCGTGATTTTTCATAAATGGCTCATAAAGCTCTCTCATCACGCTAAAGCCCCACTCGCTGCTAGCTCCGATAACTACGCGGTCTGGCTTTAAAAAATCTTCAACCGCCGCGCCCTCTTTTAAAAACTCTGGGTTTGAAACTACTTCAAATTTGATCTCTACATTTCTCTTTTTAAGCTCAGCCTCGATCACCTCGTGCACCTTAGCTCCAGTGCCTACTGGAACGGTTGATTTATCGACTACAATTAGCGGTTTGCTTAAATTTTCTCCGATAGATTTGGCAACTGATAGGACGTATTTTAAATCCGCCTGTCCATCAGCGCCCATAGGCGTGCCAACCGCGATAAATAGCACATCTGCATGCTCTAGCGCCTCGGTTATCTGCGTGCTAAATTTAAGCGAGCCATTTTTGTAGCACTCACTCACAATATCAGCAAGCCCAGGCTCATATATCGGCACGACGCCGTTTTTTAGCGCTTCGATCTTTTTACTATCGACATCGACGCAGATCACGCTGTTGCCCATTTTCGCAAAGCATGCACCACTTACTAGTCCAACATATCCAGTTCCAATTACTGCTATTTTCATGCTTATCCTTAAATTCTCTTTTCCCACTCAAGGGCGGTTTTTATGATGAGCGCTAGATCGTCTCTTTTTGGTTTCCAGCTTGTTAGCGAGCGCAGTTTACTTGCGTTTGAGATGAGGATAGCTGGGTCGCCGTCCCTTCTTGGCGCATTTAGCACTTTAAAATTTACTCCGCTTACTTTTTTTGCGGTCTCGATGACCTCTTTTACACTAAATCCCCTGCCATATCCCACATTAAAAGTTTCGCTATCGTTTTGGCTGATGTAATCAAGCGCGCTTATGTGAGCGTCTGCTAGGTCGCTAACGTGGATATAGTCTCTAACGCATGTGCCATCTTTTGTCGCGTAGTCATCGCCAAAGATACCCATGCTCTCGCGCTTGCCAAGTGCTGTTTGGACGGCTACTTTGATAAGGTGCGTGGCGTTTGGATAGTTTTGACCGATAAGCCCCTCCTCGTCTGCGCCTGCGACGTTAAAATAGCGCAAAATCGCAAATTTGAAATTTTCATTTGAAGCGGCGTAATCTTTGATGATCTGCTCGCTCATGAGCTTGCTTCTGCCGTATGGATTTATCGGGTTTGTAGGCGTTGTTTCGCTAACTTCTGCCACGTCTGGCTCGCCATAAACTGCGGCAGTTGAGCTAAATATAAATTTATTTACGTTGTAAGTTTTTGCGTATTTTAGCACCCTTGCGACGTTTGCGGTATTGTTTAGATAGTATTTTAGCGGCTCGCTCATGCTCTCAAAGACCTCGATAAACGCTGCAAAATGGATGATCGCATCAAATTTACCATTTGCAAAAATTTCGCTTAGATCATCTTCTAAATTTGCATTTATAAATTTAAAATTTCCTATCTTTTGGAGTGCCTCAAGTGCTTTTTGTGAGCCCTTGCAGAGATTGTCGATGATGGTTATCTCATCTTTGCCTTGCTTTAAAAGTGCTTTTACTACGTGGCTGCCGATATATCCAGCTCCACCTGTTACTAAAATTTTCAAGTTTAAGCCTTTCATTAAAAGTGGTTAATTTTATCAAAAATAGAGTAAAGCAAAAGTAAAGCAAGGTTAGTTTTTAAAATTTGCTTGAAGGCTGCGTGGATAGGTCTTTGCCTTTATAAATTTAAAATAGACTTACAATCTATTTTAAATTTAATCTTTATAATCTCTCATCTACAAAATAAAAAAGGATAAAAAATGAATCTCTCAATCTTAAATTTACTACCGATAAAACAAGGCGGTGACGCAAAAGCCGCCATAGACGCAGCCGTTAGACTGGCTAAATTTGCCGAGGATATCGGCATAAATCGCTACTGGGTCGCAGAGCATCACAATATGCAAAATTTAGCAAGCTCAGCCACGCAGCTCATCATCGCGCACATCTTAGAGCATACAAAAAGTTTGCGTGTGGGCTCTGGCGGAGTGATGCTACCAAACCACAGCCCCTACTCCATCGCAGAGCAGTACGCCACTCTTGAGACGCTATTTCCAAACCGCGTCGATCTTGGGCTTGGCAGAGCTCCAGGGACTGACCAAGAGACAGCTGCAGTGCTTAGACGCGGTGCCAGAGAGATAGAATTTGATATGCAAATAAACGACCTAATGGACTATTTTAACGCCAAAAGAGCCGTAAAAGCCTATCCAAAAATTGAAAAATTTCCGCCTATTTACATACTTGGCTCAAGCATATATAGCGCATACGTGGCGGCTGAGTTTGGTCTGCCTTACGCCTTTGCGTCGCACTTTGCACCACGTGCGCTAGAAAAAGCGGTAGAAATTTATCGTCAAAATTTCAAACCATCGCCTTTTTTAAAAGCGCCCTATATCATCGCAGGAGCAAATGTGATAATAGCCCAAAGTGACGAGCTAGCAAAGAGCTTGGCAACTACGCAAACGCAGTTTTTCTTAAACGTAGTAACTGGCGAAAAAGAGTATTTGCAGCCGCCAAAAAAGGATAACGACGAGGTCTTTGCTGCGTCTTACAAAACAGGTGCCAAGGCTCCGCATTTTGGGCCGATCGACTTTAGGCAAATAGAGCTAAAAAATAGAGAAAGAAGCGTCACAGAAGAGATGATGGCGTGCTCTTTCATAGGCTCAAAGCAAAGCGTTAAAGAGCAAATTTTAGAGTTTCAAAACAGACTTGAAGTCGATGAGATCATGGCTCAAAGTTTCATCTTTGATGAGGAGGCGCAGCTTGACTCTTTTAGGGCGTTAAAAGAGATCGCGGACGAAATTTAATCCTCTCTAATCCTTAAAAATATAGGAAATCTTGGCTTGCCGTTGGCGGTTAAATTTTGAAATTTATATGTGATGATAGAGCCTATCTTTGGGGGATCTTGACGGTTTTTATCGCTTAGTCCTGAGCCTATTTTAAAGATAGTGCCCTCTTTTGGCTCGCCAGCTTTTTCTTTATCATCTTTGCTACCAAGTGCCTTGCAGGTGAGCGAGCCAGCAAGATTTGCGTATTTGCCGCTGCCTTTATTTATAGTGATAACCTCACACTCGGCGTCTTTAAATTTCTTAAATTTGAGCGCATTTTTACTTCGTTTTCGCTCGTATGGCGCATTTGGCTCACGCACCACAGCTCCTTCGCCGCCTTTTGCGATGATACTTTCAGTAAATTTTAAAAACTGAGCGTTATCGCGCATTTTTATCTGCTTTATGATGATTAAATTGTCATTTGGCTCATTTTTTAGAAATTTAGCCAAAACTTCAAGCCTACGAGGCAAGCCGCCACTTGCCTCTGGCACGTCAAAAACGTGAAATTTAAGCTTGCTCCACGCCTTTTCATCTGGCAGCTTATCCATCACGCTTGCTTGAATCTCTTCAAATTTAAGCTCCTTTGCGTAAAGCTCACCGTCAAGTGCAAATTTAGGGAAATTTTTAGTAAAACTTAGTGGTGCATTTAACTTTTTGCCCTGCCTTGAGAGCAAATTCTCTCCGTCCCAGTAGGCACGCACGCCATCAAGCTTCTCGCTAGCTAGCCAACCTGAGACATTTTGATCTTTAAATTCGCTAAGGCGCAGCAGTTCAAGAGAAAATGCAAAATTTAAAAGCACCAAAAGTGCAAAAACTATCCTAATCAGCCTTTTGCCTTGCAAAAACAATAATCCATATGATCATCCACCACGCCCACACTTTGCAAAAAGGCATAGGTGCTAACAGAGCCTAGAAACTTAAACCCTCGCTTTTTTAGCTCCTTTGCCACAAAGTCAGACATCGGCGTGGTTGCCGGCACTTGCTTGATATTTTGATAGTGATTGATGATCTGTTTGCCGTCAAATTTGGGATCAAATTTTCTTAGCAGATGCCCCCACAAATAGTCATAAAAGCTGCCAAATTCTTGCGTTACTGATAAAAAAGCAAGTGCGTTTGTGGCAAGCGATTTTAGTTTTAGTCTATTGCGCATCAACCCTTCGTTTTGCATAAATTTAGCTATCTCGGCCTCGCCATAAAGCTTGATCTTTTCAGGATCAAAGCCGTCAAATGCCACTCTCATAGCCTCTCTTTTTTGAAGCACTCCATGCCACGAAAGTCCTGCTTGAAAGCCCTCTAAAACTATTATCTCAAAAAATTTTCTATCATCTTTTATGACCTTGCCCCACTCATTATCGTGGTAGGCTATATCAAGCTCGCCCTTGGCCCACTCGCAACGTCTCATTTAGATCTTGATCCCGTAAAACTCGCTATACCACTCGACAAATTTAGCCACACCGTCGTTTACTTTTGTATTTGGTTTGTAGTCAAAGTCAGCTACCAAGTCGCTCACATCAGCAAATGTCGCTGGCACGTCGCCTGCTTGAAGTGGGAGAAAATTTTTCTTGATCTCACGGCCGATCTTTATCTCAACTGCCTTGATGTAGTCCATGAGCTCGACTGGGCTGTTGTTGCCGATATTATAGACCTTAAACGGCGCTTTTGAGGTGGCAGGGTCTGGGTGCTTTGCGTCCCAAGCTGGATTAGGTTTAGCTGGGTTGTCGATGCACTTAATTATGCCCTTTACTATGTCGTCTACGTAGGTAAAGTCGCGCTTCATCTTGCCGTAGTTAAAGACGTCGATGGTTTTATCTTTAAGTGCCGCGTCAACAAACAAAAATAGCGCCATATCAGGGCGTCCCCATGGTCCATAAACCGTAAAAAAGCGAAGTCCAGTCGTTGGCACGTTAAATAGGTGGCTATAAGTGTGCGCCATCATCTCGTTGCTCTTTTTGGTCGCTGCGTAGAGGCTTATAGGGTGATTGACCCCCTCGTGCGTAGAAAATGGCATGTTTTCATTTAGGCCATAAACCGAGCTAGAGCTTGCATAGACTAGGTTTTTGATCTCGTTGTGGCGGCAGCACTCGAGGATGTTCATAAAGCCTGTGATGTTGCTGTCTATATAGGCTTTTGGGTTTATGAGCGAGTAGCGAACGCCAGCTTGTGCGGCTAAATTCACCACTACATCAAATTTTTGCTTCTCAAAAAGCTCTTTCATCGTCTTTTCATCAGCAAGGTCTGCTTTTATAAATTTTAAATTTGGATGCGTTTTTGAGACGATAAGCTTGCCGTAGTCTATCTCGCTCACGTCAAAGCCAGCCGTTTTTAGGCGTGCAAGCTTTAAATTTACGTCGTAATAGTCATTTATCACGTCATACCCAACGACCTCATCCCCACGAGCCACAAGGGCATTTGCAAGGTGAAATCCTATAAATCCAGCTGTTCCAGTTACTAAAATTTTCATATTTTTCCTTTCATTTTGACTTATTCGTCGTCTAAATTTATCTCAGGCACTTTCTCTTCAAAAAGTGTCTTGCTCTTTGGCTCTTTTGGCTTTAGATCGCTTGCTTTTTTAAGCAGACCGCCCAGCATATCGCGATTTAGCTCCTCTTTGCTAATGGGCCTTACATCATCAAATTCGCTAAACTCCAAAGCCTCTTTATCTATCTTTATCTCGTAGTCTAGCTGTCCGCTAAGCCTTGCTAGCTCGTCGCTTATCGCAGAGCAAAAGACCTCAGTGTATCCCCTGTGAGCGCAGTTTTTAGCTAGAAATTCGCTCATCACATTTAGGTGATTTATGTAGTCATCTTGCAAGATATTTGCCTGCAAAAGCTCAAATTTCAAAAATAGCCAGTATGTGTTTAGCACGTCACTTTCGCAGTATTCGTTTATCTTATCAAGTTCGCCTGCGTAGTATAGCTCAAGCACCTGATCGCCGTGCACGTCGTATTTGCCAGGTAAATTTAAGCTAGCACAAAGTGTATCAAGCTTTAGCCCTCTAACACTTCCAAAATCGCTTATAAAATCAAGCAGATCAAGGTGAAATTTAGGCGAATACCTTGCCCTATAATTTTCCCATTTGTTTTTGTTTAGCTCTTTGTTTTCGCTCTCGTAATATGCCGCTGCGTTTAGGTTGTAGCGCATCGCACGCACCATAAGCATTGGCAGGTCAAAGCCACGGCCGTTAAAGCTAACGAGCCTTGGGTTGTAATCATTTATAAATTTTAAAAATTTAGCGATGATCTCGCGCTCATCCTTGCCCTCCATCGTGCTAACTTTTAAAAATTTGCCGTATTCATCGGCCATCACCGCAGAGATCGCGACCACTCTATGAAACATCACAGGCAAAAACTCACTCCCACTAGCCTCTTTTTGCAAGGCCATCGCCTGCACGCTCACATCTTCGTCGCTTCCGTCGATGCCGTAAATTTTTCTTATCAAATTTGCATCAGGTATCGTCTCACAGTCAAAGACGCAGATGTAACTTTTCGCCATTTTAGCCCTTTTTTAAGCATTTTTTTTTAAAATCATACCAAAAATTTATATTTAAAGTGTTTTATGCAAGATAAAAATCAACTAAAAATAGCCATCGTAAAGCTTTCGGCACTTGGGGACATCGTCCATGCAGCCATCGTGCTTCAGTTTATCAAAAAGCACTGCCCAAATACTCACATCACATGGCTGGTTGATGCCCGTTTTGCAAGCCTTTTAAAAGATCATCCCCTAATCGACGAACTAGTCATTTTGCCACTTAAAGAGAGCTTTAAAAAGAGCTACAAGATCATAAAAACACTTGGCAAATTTGACAAGATCATCGACCTGCAAGGACTTTTCAAATCAGCCGTCGTCGCAAAACTACTAGGCAAAGAAATTTATGGCTTTAGCAGAGAGAGCGTCAAAGAAAAGATCGCAGCCAGGCTTTATAGGCATAAATTTAAGATCGACTACAATGAAAATATCATAGTTAGAAACCTAAGCCTTGTTGGATACGCCTTAAATTTTAGCTTTGACAAAAGTGAAATTTTAAAAAAATCGCCCTGCTTTGAAATTTGCAAAAAATTTAAAAATGAAAGCGGCAAAAAACGCGTACTAATCGCTGCCTTTGCAAGCGAAGAGAGCAAAATTTATGATAAATTTAAAGATGTGATCAGACTGCTTGAGGGATGCGAAATTTACCTTTGCTACGGGAGTGAGAGCGAAAAAACAAGGGCTGAGGCGATCATTTCAGGCACTTTTGCAAAACTGCTTGAAAAGCTAAGCATAAAAGATATGATAGATTTTATCGCAAGCTGCGATCTAGTAATCGGCAACGATAGCGGCTTAACGCACCTTGCATGGGCTGTAAATAGGCCTTCTATCACGCTTTTTGGTAACCGACCAAGCCACCGCAATGCCTACGTCACAGACAAAAATCTTGTCGTTGATATGGGTAAGGAGATAGATGCTAGAAGCATCGATAAAAACGACTTTTGCATAAGAGAAATTTACCCTGAAACGGTTGCAAATTTCGCAAAAAGGCTGCTAAATGGATAGGCTATATCTAGCTGGCTTTTATACTTTGAAATTTCTTATATTTATATTGCCAAGCTCGCTTCAAAACCTGCTTGCTAAATTTTTAGCATTTGCGTTTATGAAGCTTAAAAAAAAGCGTTTTCACATCGTGATGACAAATTTAGACCTCGCTTTTGGCGAGACAAAAACTAAAGAAGAGAAGCTAGAGATCGCCAAAAAATGCTACTACAACTTTGCAAAATATCTTGGTATAAATTTCATCCTCAATCAAAACACGACAAAGCAAAAGATACTTGAACAAGTTGTTTTTAAAAATGAGCACTTTTTACTTGACGCGATAAAATCTGACAGACCTATCATCGTCACGACTGCGCACTTTGGGCAGTGGGAGATATTTCCTCTAGCAGTTGCAGCGCATTTTGGGCCATCTTCAGTGCTTGGCAGAAAGCTTGATAGCAGCGTCATGGATAAAATTTTAAGGGCAAACAGAGCGCAGTTTGACGTGGAGCTAATCGACAAAAATGGCGGCGCAAAAGATATCTTAAAAGCGCTAAAAGCTAGGCGAATAGTAGGAATTTTAGTCGATCAAAATACCGCACCAAAAGATGGCATAAAGGTGCAGTTTTTTGGCAAAAATGTGCTTCACACACCAGCTGCAAGCGTGCTAGCGCAAAAGACAAATGCTCTTATCATAAACGCATTTATCTACCAAAAAGGTGAAAATTTAAATGAAATTTGCTTTGAGCAGCCAATAGATATAAGCACATTTGACAAAGAAGATGCTGTGCAAAAAGCGACGCAGATGCAGTGCAGTGCGTGCGAAGAGATGGTTAGAGCAAGGCCAGAAGAATACTTTTGGTTTCACCAAAGGTTTAAGAGATTTTACGAAAATGAGTATAAATGCTAAGCGTTGTCATTTTGACTTTTAACAGCGAAAAGTACCTAAAAGAGGTGCTAGAGAGCGCTAAATTTGCTGATGAGATCATCGTGGTTGATAGCGGCTCACGAGACAGCACAAGGCAAATTTGTGATGGCTTTAGCAATGTGAAATTTCACGAGCAAGCTTGGCTTGGATTTGGCGCGCAAAAGCAAAAGGGCGTGGATCTAGCCAAAAACGAGTGGGTCTTTGTGCTTGATAGCGACGAGGTGATAACAGACGAGCTTAAAAATGAGATCATTAGCACGCTAAAAGAGCCTAAATTTATGGCTTACAACGTTGCTAGGTTAAATTTTTTCTTTGGCAAAGCGATAAAAAACATGGGGCTATATCCAGACTACACGGTGAGACTTTTTAACAAAAATTTTGCCAAATTTGATGGCAGAGCTGTGCATGAAAAGGTTGTTTTAAATGACAGCTCACAAAGGCTTGGAGCGCTTAAAAATCACTTCTTGCACTACGCGTATGAGAGCATCGAGCAGTTTATCGCCAAGCAAAATCGCTACTCAAGCATGGGCGCAAAAAGAAATTTGCTAAAGGCGCTTACAAGCCCGGCATGGACATTTTTTAAGCTTTACGTGCTAAAAGGCGGCTTTAAAGAGGGCTTTGCAGGCTATGTTATCGCTAGACTTTACGCCCAGTACACATTTTGGAAATATATAAAATGAAAATACTTGTGATTAAATTTAGAAACATCGGCGACGTACTTTTGACAACGCCACTCATTGAAAATTTGCACCACTACTACCCAGATGCGACCATCGACTTCGCCCTAAATAAAGGCACAGAAGCGATGATAGAAGGCAATCCTTATATAAATAAAATCCACATTTACGATAGGCAAAGTGCAAATTCTGGCTTTTTTAAAAAGCTAATTACCGAGCTAAAATTTATAAGAGCGATCAAAAAAGAGAAGTACGATATGGCGGTGCAAACGACCACTGGAGACCGCGGAGTCATCATCTCAAAATACGCCAAGATCAAAAAGATAGTTGGCTTTTTAGGCAAGCACAATGCGATAAACAAGCTTTTAAGCGTAAAGGCAAAATACTACGAAAATTTCTCTCATACGGTTGATCTAAATTTAAACGCGCTAAGGGCTTTGGGCTTTGAGCCAGTGAGTAAAAAAGTGAGCGTTTTTTCAGACGAGAGCATGGAGCATCTAAATTTACCAAAACGCTTTGTACACGTGCATCTAACAAGCCGCTGGATGTTTAAATGCGCAAACGACGAGAGTATGGCAGAGCTCATCGACTACTGCGAAAACGAGCTAAATGTAAAGGTCGTGCTAACAAGCGACAACAAAGAAAATGAGCTAAATAAGCTTGCAAATGTGCTAAAAATTTGCAAAAGCGAGCCTATAAATTTAGGTGGCAAGCTAAGCCTAAAACAAACGATCGCCCTCTCAAAGCGCTCAAGTCTCTTTATCGGCGTCGATACTGCGATCATGCATATAGCCGCTGCAAATGACGTGCCAGTGATCGCCTTTTTTGGCCCAAGTAACGCTTTTGAATGGGGACCTTGGGACAATGGCTTGATGCAAAATGGCTACACAGCGCAAAATGGCATCCAAAGCATGGGCAAGCATATCGTATATCAAAAAGATTGGGACTTTGTGCCTTGCGACAAAGAGGGCATAAAAGAGCACGGCATCGAGAAGACTTTAATGGACTTTAGCGATGAAATGGGACATATAAAGGCGAAAATAAGATCAAATTTGGAGCTAGCGCAATGAATATCCTCCACACGCAGACGCTTTTTAACTGGGGTGGCGAGCAAAACAAGACGCTAAATGAGATGCGTTTCATGCGTGAAATGGGTCATGAAGTGATGCTCTTTTGCAACCCAAATTCGCAGATCGAAAGCATCGCAAAAGAAGATGGATTTAAGGTCATCACACAAGAGATGAATAAGAAAAATTTTCACAAAAGCGTACCAGCACTTTGTGAGGCGATAAACTCAAACAAGATAGATGTCGTGATCACGCATGGCTCGACTGATAGCTGGGTTGGTGCCATAGCTGGGCTAAAGTACCGCAAAAGAGGTGTTAAATTTTATAAAGAAAGACATAATCTTTTCCCTATAAAGGGGTTTCTTTCTAAATTTATGCATAAAAAGCTTTTTGATAAAATTTTATATATCTCAGGTAGCGTCAAAGAGTATCTTCTAAGCATCGGCGTTAGCGAAGATAGGCTCTTTTTTATGCCAAGCACGGTTGATGTTGAAAAGATTGGTAGCACAAAAAGCACTTTTAGAGATGAGTTTAATATCGCCAAAGATGAGCTAGTCATCGGCACTTTTACCTCACTTTACCGCAAGAAAGGCGTCTTTGACTTTGCAAGTGCTGCAAAAGAAATTTTAAAGACAAAGGATGCGACTATTGTATTTTCTGGCAACATTAGTGACGGCACAAAAGAGCAGATCGCCTCTATGTTTGACGAAAAAGATAAGATCATCTTCACTGGTTTTAGAAATGACGCGGCAAATGTTATAAAAAGCTTTGATATCTACGTATTTGCCTCGCACTCTGAGGGGCTTGGCACAGTACTACTTGAGGCGATGAGCTCAAAGGTGCCAGTAGTAGTCTATGATAATGCCCCGATGAATGTGCTAGTTAAAGATAAAGAGCGTGGGCTTTGTGCTAGAAATTTAGATGAAGCTTCACTAAAAGAGTGCATTTTAGAACTGATAAATGAGCCTGAAAAAGCCAAAATTTACTCTCAAAACGCCTTTAAATTTGTGGATGAAAACTTTAGCCACAAGGCACTAAAAGAGGCTATAAGAAATTTACTGGAGCAAAAATGAACCACCCAGTTTGCGTGCTAACGATGCACCACTGCAATAACAATGAAAACGACTTTGCCATTAAGCCAGAGCTATTTAAAAAAGCGATTCTCATGGCACTTGACGAGGGCTATAAATTTATAAATTATGCCCAATTTAAAGATATCGTGGCTGGCAGAGCAAAGGCTCATAAAAAGAGCATTTTGCTAACTTTTGATGATGGATATTTTGATAATTACAAATTTGCTTTTCCTATCTTAAAAGAGCTAAACATCCCAGCCGTTTGCTTTTTGATAACAGATAAGATCAAGGATTTTAAAAGGCAGGATTACGATTTTTCATTTAAAAAACACAAAGAGATCGACTACGACAAAGACGCAGAGTATTTTTTAAATTTAGATGAGATCAGGCAGATGCAAGAGAGTGGGCTTTTTGAATTTGATAGCCACACAGCGAGCCACTTTTCTTGCAGAAGTGACGATGAGGCAAAGCTAAGAGAGGAGTTTTCTAGCTCGCTTGCCAAGATAAAAGAGCTATTTCCAGAAAAAAAAGAATTTGGCTTTTGCTTTCCAAAAGGGCATTTTAACGAACTTTCGCAAAGGATAGTTAGAGAGTATTATGGCTTTGCTTTTAGCGTGATAGATGGCGGATTTTGCGTGAGAGATGATAAATTTAAGATAAGGCGTATCGATATCTCAAACAACGCAAAGAGTGAGAGCGACTACATTTTTAGGATCAAAAAGAAGCTTTTTATCTATTCAACGCCATTTATAGGCAAAATTTACTCAGACTTTAGAAATAGAAGCTTTAAATAGCACTTAGTCCTAACTCCTTAGAAAAGCATAAATAGATCCCAAAAAGTCATTTTGATAGATAAACATAGTCTTTTTAAGCCATTTTTCATCGCGCTTTGTCACTATGCGTTTTATCTCCTCAAGGTTGCCATCGGCCTTATTTATGCCGCGCTTTGTCGTGAAAAATGCCTTGTAGCCATGCTTTTTAGCAGCATTTAGATACTCGTCATTATATTTGCCTCTTGGCCAGCAAAGTGTGTCATCTTCAAAGCCAAAATTTTTCTTCATAAACTCACGGCAAAGACCAAATTCCTCATCCAAGCTAAGCTGCCCAAAATATCCATCAAAATGCCCGTGCGTATGCGAATGAAAGCTAAAACAATCACTCATCTTCTCGATCTGCTCTAAATTTAAGATCACATCTTGCGGCCTACTTGGAGCAAGCCTCTTACACTCGTTGTGATCAACGTTTAAAAAGCTAGCAGGCCTCAACTCATGGGCCTTTTGCGCTGCCTCTATCCAGCCAGTTATTATAAATATATTTGCTTTTAGTCCAAATTCTTTCACGATAGGATAGGCATAGATGTAGTTATCCATCCAGCCATCGTCAAATGTTATGCAAACACTCTTTTTAGGCACCTCAAGCTCACCCTTTTTGTATGCGATAAATTCATTTATACTTAGCGTTTTATAGCTATTTTCGGCTAGAAATTTCATGTGCGATCTAAACTCATCAACGCTACTAGCGATAAATCCGCTCTTTTCAAGCACGTGATGATACATCAAAACTGGTACGCTCATTTTACAAGCTCCATATATAAATTTTGTGTGTTTTCTATCATTTTTTCGATACTAAATGTCTCTTTGACGTACTCTCTGCCAAATTCACCCATCTGCTTTCTTAAATTTTCATCCAAAATGAGCCTTTCAAGCACCTTTTTTAGCTCCTCTTTGTTGCCATTTTCAAATAAAAATCCGCTTTTGCCATTACTCACTGCCTCACCAAGACCGCCCACATTGCTCCCAATGGTAGCTAGCTTGCACGAAGATGCCTCAAGTAACGCTCCGCCGATAGCCTCCATGTCTGATGGGAGCACGCAGATATCAAGCGAGCCTAAAAAGTCGCTCACGTCGGTTCTGTTGCCAAGCATGAAGATATTTTTCTTATCTTTTATATACTCGTGTAAATTTTTATTTTGAGGACCGTCTCCCACGATAAAAAGGGCTGATTTTTCTAAATTTAATTCGCTAAATGCATCGATTAAGAGCTTATGATTTTTAGCAGCTCTTAGCACTGCAACGATGCAAACGCCCGCTACATCATCACTTAGGCCAAATTCTTTTTTCATATTTATCTTAAATTCTGGCGTGTATTTTTGCGTGTCGATGCCTGTGTAGATTTTTAGCACCTTCTCTTTTTTCACACCTCTTTTGATAAGATCAGTGCAAACTGAGTTGCAAACGCCAACCACTTTGGTGCTTAGGTTGTAAGGTATGGGAGAGCTTATAGGTAGCTGCAAATGCCTAGTGCGAACCACGCTAACTCCACAAATTTTGCCCACAAGTGCGCCTATTGTGCCGTCTTTGCCTGAGTGAGTTGAGATGATTTTTATATTATTTTGTTTTACAAATTTGCAAATTTTTAAAATTTCAAAGATATTAAATGACCTTTTAAGGTTAAACTCGACAAATTCGCACTCTATTTGCTTTTCAAGGCTTTTTGAGCCAGGGTTTAGCCCATAAAAAACCTTAAATTTGCTCTTATCTAGTCCGTTTATCACACGCTGTGTGCGGTGCTCCTGCCCGCCAAATCCAAGAGAGCTTTCAAGCTCAAGTATATTTATCATTATTTTTCCTAGCTTTAATACCGCTTAAATTAGCGATTTTTAGGGCATTATAGCTAAAAAATTTTTAATTTTATTTTTAAGTATTTTACTATTTGTTTTTGATAAAATAAATCCCTTAAAATAAAAATCAAATGCCTTATTAATAATTATTAATACTACCTATCTGGGCACTGGCTTTAGGAGTTATAGATGAAAAAAATAGTATTTTTAAGAACTAATCCAAACGCAGTTGGAGGTGCTGAAAGATACTTAAGAAGGCTTGTTAAAGCCCTAAATGAGCTTGGTATCCAAACTGAGATTCGCTCGTATCTTGGAGACACCAGCGTCTCTTCTTGGAAAAAAGCTCTAAATTTTAACCGCCAAGTAAAACGCCAAAAAAGAGAGGACGAGTTTTATTTTAGCCTAGAGCGAGTAAGCTGTGCTGACATCTACAGGGCTGGAGACGGCGTGCATAAGGTTTATAGGGCGACAAAAAGCTTTTGGTGGCTAAACCCCCTAAATTTCGTCTATCCATACTTAGAGAAAAAGTGCTTTAAAAACTCCCAAAAGATCATCACAAACTCAAATTTCATCAAAGAGCAGATCATCGCGACTTACGGCATAGAGCCTGAAAAGATCACGACCATTTATAACGGCGTAAATTTACCCCAAAGGGTGCAAAAAGCCGAGGCAAAGCTCACACTTTGTGAGGAATTTGGACTTAAATTTGAGCTTGCGACCCTGCTTTTTGTGGGAAATGGCTTTAAAAGAAAGGGGCTAAAAGAGTTTTTACTCCTTGCCTCAAAGCTAAAAACGCCCGTAAATACGCTCATTGTCGGCAAAGACAAAAACATCTCAAGCTACAAACGCCTAGCTAAAAAACTTGGGCTAAACGCCTATTTTGTCGGCGAGCAAAAGAGCACGGCGAAATTTTATGAAGCGAGCGATATTTTCATCTTTCCAACGCACTATGAACCATTTTCAAATGTCGTGCTAGAGGCACTTAGCTTTAAAAACGTGGTCTTTACGACGGCTCAAAATGGAGCTAGCGAGATACTTGAAGATAAATTTGTGCTTCAAAATCCAAACGACGAGAGCGCGCTGGAGTTTATAGATGAAATTCTCACAAACCACGAGCTTTTGGCGAGCCTGCAAGAGAAGGCCTACCAGCTTTCTTTAAATTTTAGTATCGAGAAAAACGCCGAGCTCACTCTTAAAGTAATACAAAGTCTTTTAAAATGAGAGTTTTTATCGAGCTTCCAACCTGGCTTGGCGATAGCGTGATGGCAAGCGCTGCGATAGAAAATTTGGTGCAAAATGAGAAAAATTTACAAATCGTTTTTTTTGGCTCATTTGTAGCCTGCGAGCTTTACAAAAACCATCCAAACTGCGAAAAAGTGGTCGTTGATGAGAGCAAAAAGGCAAAATTTAGATTTTTATCACTTGCAAAAAGTGCTAAAAGTCTTGGCAAATTTGATCTAGCGCTTAGCTTTAGAAGCTCATTTGCTAGCAAATTTATGCTATTTTTTATAAACGCTAGACAAAAAGCCATCTTTAAAAAGAGCAAAACCGTCCTTCACCAGGTGCTAAAATATGCAAATTTTGTAAAAAACGCCCTTGGCTTGGGCGAAATTTATACCGATTTAAAGCTATATTTTACCCCTAAAATTTCAGCTAAAAAAACACTAGCACTAAATCCAGGTGCGAGCTACGGAAGTGCGAAAAGATGGTATCCAGAGTATTTTGCGCAGGTGGCGCTAAATTACAAAGATGAGTTTGAGATCGTAATCTTTGGTGGCAAAGGCGAGCAAGAAATTTGCGAGAAAATTGAGCAAATTTTAAAAGAAAACGGCATTGCTTGCCAAAATTTAGCTGGCAAAACAAGCGTCAAAGAGCTTTGTGAACGCATAGCTGGGCTTAGTAAAAATGGCATTTTCATCACAAACGATAGCGGCCCTATGCACGTAGCTGCCGCCTTTCATGTGCCAACTATCGCTCTTTTTGGACCGACAAAATTTAGCGAAACCTCGCCTTGGGGAAATGAATTTGCAAAAATAGTACATCTAAACTTAGAGTGCATGCCCTGTATGAAGCGAGTTTGCCCACTAAAAACGCATGCTTGCATGAAAGAGCTAAAGCCACAAATGGTGATAGATGAGATAAATTTACTAAGAAAAGAGCTGGGCTACTAAGCTAAGCGCCTAATAACCCAGCCAAAATATAAGCTTACAACTTCGCGGAGATATCTGTTAGCCTATTAAGATCATCAAATTTAAAGCTAAATTCATCTTTAAGCTTAGCTACTATCTCATCCTTGTTTTCACTAAATTTTATCTCACAACCCAGCAAAAGCCCTTTTATAAAAAGCTTGTGATCAAGCTCATAGGCACTTATACACTCATTTACTACGCTTATTACTTCATTTGCTAAAACTGGCTCTTTAAAGATAGCCTCAGCCCTAAATGCAACGTATGCCGCGCCTCCGTCGTAATCGATCTTATAGTAGCTTAGCTCCTCGCCAAGCGCCACGCAAGCAACCAAGCTAATCGTGTGACCATTTATCTCTTCATCTAGCTCAAACTGCGCCGTGCTAAACGCTTCAAGTCCAAATTTCTCGCCAAACTTGCGCGCCCTGTTTGCAAGGCTAAGCAAGCGCTCATCAAAGCCATTTATATTTTCATATCCCCAAAGCCAAGTGTTTGACGAAAAGCTCTCAGAGCCGATAAACTGCATATAAAACTCCTGCTTGTCAAAGCAAATTTTGCCACTTTCAAAGTCAGCCTGCCACTTGCTAGCCTCAACCACTTGCTTAAAAAGCCGTTTTTGAAGCAGCTTCGCTCTGCCAAGGCAAGCGCTAAAAAGCTCGCTCCAGTTACTTTTATCTATGCCAAGCTCATCTAAAAAATGGCTCTTTTTTCTAAAAATATCAAACATTTCTTGTCCTTAAATTTACGCTGAAGCAGCGAGCTTTTCTATCTCTTCGCCCACATCGTCGCTTATGATAAACTCAGTCTTATAGATGAAAATTTCGCCTGTCGTTTCATTTTTTATCTTCAAGATTAGCCGTTTTTGATTATTTGGCGCATTTTTACTAAAAACTAGCGAATAAATTTGCTCCAGCTTTTGCCTGCTAAGCTCGCTAAGGCTTAAAATCACCTCTAGCTCGGCATACTCTCTTACTTTTTGAGGGGCGCTCGCCTCTTCATTTTTGCTAAATTTAGTGTTTTGCTTTAGCTTTCTAGTCTTAAAGTCTAAATTTTGCGCATCTTCTAGGCTATAAACCTCATTTAAATTTGTCCTTACAAACTGATCGTCGCGCGAGATATTTATCCTAAAAGCATAAGGCAGATCGCGCTTTGCCTCGTCTTTTACGATATCTTCGATGTTGCCAAGCTCCCTTTCAAAGACAGCGATCTCGATATTACCGTGAAAGTCAAGCACATTTATAGTGCCCATTTTTTTGCCGCTTTTTGTGATCCTAGTAGCAAAGTCCTCGATCTTGCCAACCACCAAAATTTCAGCGCTTTGTGGCAAGGTTTCAAACTCCGAGCTTAGCGTGTATTTGATCTTATTTATCTCATCTTTATAGTCATCTAGCGGATGGCCTGAGAGGTAGATACCAACGCTCTCTTGCTCAAATTTTAGTATCTGCTTAACGTCAAATTCGTCATTTATCGTGACGAAATTTATCTTCACATCATTCATGCTATCATCTTCGCCAAAGAGGCTCTCAGCCGCGTTTTTACGTATCTGGGCTGCATTTTTGCAAGCTTCTACGATATTTTCTACATTTTGCAAAAGCATCTTGCGGCTAAAGCCAAACTCATCGAAGCAGCCAGCTTTTATGAGGCTTTCAAAGACCTTTTTATTGACCTTAAATGGATCGATCCTTGAGACAAAGTCATCCATGCTTTTAAATTCGCCCTTTGCGTCGCGCTCAGCGATAATGTTCTCAATTGCCGCTCCACCAACGCCCTTAATCGCTCCAAGCCCAAAGATAATGCCATCGTGACCCTCATTTTTAACGACGCTAAATTCTTTGGTTGATTTGTTGATAGATGGTGGCAAAGTATCGATGTTTATGCGTTTTATCTCATCGATGTAGCGAACGATCTTATCGACGTTGCTCTCCTCGCTTGTTAGAAGTGCCGCCATAAATTCAGCCGGATAGTAAGCCTTCAGATAAGCCGTCTGAAATGTGACATAAGCGTAGGCTGCGGAGTGAGACTTGTTAAAGCCATATCCTGCAAATTTAACGATCAGCTCGAAAAGATCATCCGCTTTTTGACCATTTAGCCCCTTTGCCTCAGCACCTTTTACAAACTCGCCCTTTAGCCTGTCCATCTCCTCTTTGATCTTTTTACCCATCGCACGGCGCACAAGGTCCGCACCGCCTAAGCTAAAGCCGCCTATGGCTTGCACGATCTGCATGACTTGCTCTTGATAGACGATGACACCATATGTTGGCGCAAGGATCGGCTCAAGCTCCTTAAATGCGTATGTTATCTCCGCCTCGCCATGTTTTCTTTTGACGAAGTCATCAAGCATGCCACTCTCCATCGGTCCTGGGCGGTAGAGCGCTAGCATCGCGACGATATCCTCAAAGCAGTCTGGGCGCAGGCTAGTTCCTAGCTTTCTCATGCCCTCACCCTCTATCTGAAAGATGCCGATGGCTTGACCACTTTGTATCATCTTATAAACGCCAGAGTCGTTTTTATCGACCCGCTCCCAGATGATGTCCTTGCCGGTGCGCTGTTTAACGAGCTTTATCGCATTGTCGATAACCGTTAGCGTCTTAAGGCCAAGAAAGTCAAATTTTATTAAATCAACGTCTTCAAGGTATTTGAGGCTATACTGAGTGACAAAGCGATCTTCTGGGCTGTTTGGTTGGCGAAATAGCGGGGTTTTGTTCCAAAGCTCTTCGTTTGAGATGACGACACCCGCTGCGTGCTGGCCGGCGTTTCTATTTAGCCCCTCAAGATCAAGGGCAAATTTCCAAATTTTAGCCGCCTTTGGGTTTTGGCTTATTAGCTCAGCTATCTTTGGCTCTTTGTCGTAGGCATCTTTTAGCGTGATGTTAAGCTCATCAGGGATAAGCTTTGCCATCGCATCAGCCTCAGCATAAGGCATATCGCAGACTCTAGCGACATCTCTAATGACACCTTTTGCGAGCAATTTACCAAATGTAATAACGCCAGCAACGTTAAATTTGCCGTATTTTTGCGTGACATAGTCGATGATCTCGCCACGTCTGCTTTGGCAAAAATCCACGTCGATATCTGGCATGCTAACGCGCTCTGGGTTTAGAAATCTCTCAAAAAGCAGGTTGTATGGGATAGGATCAAGGTCGGTGATCTTTAGCGAGTAAGCGACCAAGCTACCAGCCGCGGAGCCACGTCCTGGGCCAACTGGCACACCTCTGCGCTTGGCTTCGTTGATGAAGTCCCAAACGATCATCATATATCCTGGGAAATTCATCTTATTGATGATGCCGATCTCTATCTCAAGGCGTTTTCTATACTCTTCGTGTAAATTTTCTGGGACAAATTTCAGTCTCTCTTCAAGACCCTTTCTGCACTCGTGCTCGAAAAATACAGCGTCATTTTTGAAGCTGTATCTGTTTTCTGGCTCTGGGAGGGTTAAATTTCTCTCTTTGGCGCACTCAAGAGTAAATTTAAAATTTGGCGGGGTTGGGTTGCCAAGCTTGATCTCAAGATTGCACTTATCCACGATCTCTTGGGTGTTTTCTATCGCTTCAGGGATGTCTAAAAATAGCTCATTCATCTGCTCTTTGCTTTTAACAAAAAACTCATGGACGCTGTGACGAAGTCGGTTTGGATCGTCTAATGTTTTGTTCATCGCAATGCACATGAAAACCTCGTGCGCAGCGGCTCTTTCTTTAAAAGTGTAGTGGGTGTCGTTTGTGGCGATGACCTTGATGCCAGTCTCTTTTGCGATACGCAAGATGTCATCGTCTATGCGCCTTTGATCGCCGATGCCGTGACGCATGATCTCAAGGTAAAAATCATCGCCAAAAATTTCTTTATACTCAAGCGCAACCTCTTTTGCCCGCTCGTAGCCTTTAGCGCCAAATTTAACGTTACGCTCGCTTAAATTTAGATGCCAACTCACCTCGCCCTGCAAGCAAGCAGAGCTGCAAACTAGGCCCTCGCTGTGCTCTTTTAAGATTTTTTTATTGATACGAGGATAGTAGTAAAAGCCCTCGATGTAGCTCATAGAGCTTAGATACATCAAATTTTTATAGCCAGTCTCATTTTTGGCGATTAGGATGAGGTGAAAGCGCTGTTTGGTGCTCTTGTCATCGAGCTGTTCGCCGTTATGCACGTAAGCCTCGATGCCAATTAGCGGTTTTATCCCATTTTTTTTCATCTTTTTGTAAAAATCAATCGCGCCAAACATGTTGCCGTGATCCGTGATCGCTGCTGCTGTGTCGCCTCTGTCATGGAGCGTATGAGCTAGCTCTTCTATCTTGTTAGCTCCGTCTAGTAGGGAGTATTCGGTGTGTAAATGTAGGTGTGTAAAGCCAGAATTTTCACTCATTTTTTATCCTTTTTAATGAATGGATTTTACAAAATTTTGGCTAATAAGGCGCTTGATGAAAGCTTAATGGGAGCTTTAAAATTTGCAAAAACAGCTTGATCAAATTTTCAAATTTATTTGTCTAAAAAAGTTTTCTCAAATTTTAAAATTTATGAACGAGCATATCACGCTTCTAAATTTAGTGGCGAATGACTATGAGCCCTAAATTTAGTAAGTTGCTAAGGCGAGTGAGTAAGATTTTAAAATTTGCAAGGCAACCTAATAAATTTAAATGTTTGTTTCTTTGTTAAGGAGGAAGAGGCTTGAATTACGAAGTCGCTCCCTTCCCCCTTAACAATCCCCTAACCCCGACGACGTTAGAGGTAGCATGCTTTAGTGCTTTGCACTGCATGCAATTTATTTTTAAGAAATTTCTAGCAAATTTTAAAATTTCATGAACGAGTAATTTCGGCTCTAAAATTTGAGCTAAGCGATAAGCGAAGCCAAATTTTAGTAGTCAATTCTTGCGAGTGAACGGAATTTTAAAAATTTGCAAAAAAACGCATGCAACACACCACATATCTAAATTTTCTAGCAAAATTTAAGAGCTCATCAACTTCTCGGCCATATTTTTAAGCCTAAATTCATAAAGCAGGTTTGAAATTTTATCTGCTGAGTTTAAATTTAGTCCAAGATCATTTGCTAACATTTTGTAATAAATTTGAGGATTTTGGCTTAGATCAATAGGTGGTGACTTGGAGCTTTTAGAAAGCTTTTTGGCTCCGTCTAAAAGTAGCTTGTGGTGAATAATTTTAGCATTTAAAAAGCTAAAATTTAGCCTTTTTGCAAGGTATCTTTGAGCTAGCGTGCAAGGCAGCAAATCCTCGCCTCTAACGACCAAATTTACCCCCATATCCTCATCGTCAATGACACTTGCAAAGTTATAAGCCGGGGTAAAATCCTTTTTATAAATGACAAAATCGCCCATCTGTGCTGCCACGATCCTGCCAAGTTCGTCGTTTTCATCCACGCTTAGTCTAATAGCGGTTTTATCTTTTATAAATTTTAGCTTTTTATCTTTGCAAATTTTAGTGTAAATGCCGTTTTTATAGGCATCTTTCGTGGCTCTTGTGCACTCACAAATGTAAATTTCGCCTAGCTTTTCAAGTGCGTTTTCATATCTTTTAGCTCTTGTTTTAAAGCTAAAATTACGCTCAAAGTCACTAACACTTGTAGCGCCTTTGTCGTAGCAAAGCCCCAGAAATTCTAACACATCAAAGATATTTTGAACAAATTCACGCCGGTATCTGCCAAGGTCATAATCATCAATCCTTAAGTGCAAAACGCCACCCAATGAGCGCGTCAAAAGATAAGTCAAGATGAAGTTGTAGGCGTTGCCAGCGTGTAGATAGCCGCTTGGCGTTGGAGCTATGCGAGAGACTATGCCACCAGATGGTGGCAAATAGTCATTAATCCCTTGGTCTAGCCTCATTTACTCTTAAAGTGCGTCCGCCGAGTTCTTTTTCATTTAGTGCGTCGATAGCCTTTTGGCCCTCGTTCGCGTCGTCCATTTCAACAAAGCCAAAGCCCTTTGAGCGGTCTGTTTCTCTATCTTTTACGATCTTTGCGCGCCTTACTTCACCAAATTGTGCAAAAGCTTCCTTCAACTCTGCCTCTGTCGTTCTATACGACAAATTTCCTACATAAATATTCACAGGATTATTCCTTAAAAAAATTATCGATCTGATCGATTAGAGAAATAATAGCTTATTTCCGTCAAAAAGATGTAAAAATCAAGAAAAATATTACAAATTTTTAAAAAATATCCTTAAATGCAACAAATCGCAACAGCAAGGTATTATAATATCTATCACTAAACAAAATTTATCCTTAAGTTTAAGTAGAATAATTAAATAAAAAATTACAATTTTTTTATAAACTATTTATAAAGTAAATCATTTTTTACTTTATGGTAAGCCTCTTCGCCAAGCAAATTTTTCACTATAAAAAGTGCAAATTCCATAGAAAAAGCAGGCCCCTTGCCAGTGATGATGTTTTGATCTTTTAGCACGTTTTTATCGCTTACGTAGCCTCTTTTATCGCTTCTTACATTTTCTTCAAAGCCAGGATAGCAGACAAAATGCTCTTTTAGCACACGAGCTCGCTCAAGCACCATAGGAGCGGCACAAATGGCACAAATTAGCTTGCTCTCTTTATCAAATTCTTGCAAAATTTCTCTTAGTTTGGCGTCATTTGCAAGGTTTTCTGCACCAGGCAGACCTCCTGGAAGCACGATCGCATCATAGCCTAGCTCCTCCACCTCACGAAGTGTGACATCAGCTTTTACACTTATATTGTGAGCACCTCTGATCTGCGCATCCTTTAAGCTAGCGATAGATGCTATCGCACCTGCTCTGCGTAAAACATCAACAGAGGTTAGCGCCTCGATCTCCTCAAAACCATTAGCTAGGATTACGGCTACCTTTTTCATAAAATCATCCTTTCTCGTGTTATCTGTTCGTTAGGATAAATTTTATATAATCAAAGCTTATTTCACAAGAAAGGACAGAGCATGCAAGTAAAAATTATTTACTGCAACTCTTGAAACTATCGTCCGGTAGCTTCTCGTGTAGAAGATGAAATAAAAGCGAACTTTAGTGATGCAAGAGTCGAATTGGTTATAGGAGATGGTGGAAATTTCATCGTCGAGGTTGATGGAAACGTTATCTTTTCTAAAAAGGATCGCATCGGAAACGATGAGTCAAGGTTCCCACACGGCGAAGAGATCACAACTCTTATAAACAAATATCTCAAAGAAAAGTCGGCTTAATGCTAACTAGCGGGGCAGGTGACTGCCTCGTTCTTCCATCAAATTTACTCTTTAAAATTTATCTCATCTTTTTTATATTTTCTAAGTAGCTCATTTATCTGGTTTTGAAATTTGCCCCATCTTGCTTCGCTGCCATGCTTTGCGAAGAGCTTTTTGGCATGAGAGATCAAAATTTCACTTTTACCTTTTATCAAAAGATATTCGTAGAGCTGATTTATCGCTGCAAGGTCGTTTTGTTCGAGCATTAGCTCTATTAAATTTTCTTCAGAGCTATTTTGCTCAAAAAATTTAAAGACAAAGCCAAGGTCGTTTACTACATTTTCATAAATTTTAGCCACATCACTATCTGGCTCTAGCTCGTAGTATGCAGCAGCTGTGCGAGTGATTTCATGTGCTCTAGCTCTGTAATGGCACTCATACTCTTTTGGCTTGCTAAGCGCTTCTTTGCCAAGAGTAGCCTCTATAAAAGGGGCGTAAATGCCGCAATTTATATAAAATCTTGTGCGCTCTGAGCTATTGCCACTGCTTTTTTGAAAATTTATAACGCAGATAAAATTTGGAGTATTTTTGTAGAAATTTAAAGCGCTCTTGCTAAAGCCATTATCCTTAAATAGCGGCTTTAGCAGAGCGATAAGCTCGTCAAATTTCTCTTTCATAAATTTAACGTGCCAGATGTATGGTTATTTATTTGCGCGCTCGATGTACTCGCCACGAACGGTATCGACGCGGATGACCTCGCCTTCTAGTACGTGAAATGGTATCTGAACTACCGCTCCACTCTCAAGAGTAGCTGGCTTTTTGCCGCCTTGTGTGTCGCCCTTGAAATTTGGTGGAGTTTCAACTATCTTGAGCTCGACTACTTGTGGCACTTCAACGCCGATAGCATTGCCGTTGTGAAATAAAATTTCAACCATCATACCATCGATCATCCATTTTTTAACATCACCCACATCCTCGTCGCTGATCGCAACTTGCTCGTAAGTAGTCGTGTCCATAAACTGGCAAAACTCACCATCATCATAGAGGTACTGCATCTCTTTTTCTTCAAGATGCGGTTGCTCGCACTTGTCACCTGCGTGAAAAGTTTTTTCAAGAACCTTTCCATCAACAAAAGATTTGATCTTTGCACGAACAAAAGCTGCACCCTTGCCCGGTTTAACGTGTTGATATTCTACGATTTTATAAGGAACGCCGTCGATCTCGATCTTTAGTCCCTTTTTTAGATCGCCCATTGAATATGAAGCCATTTTTTATCCTTTCGTAATTTGTTATATAACTGCGTATTGAGCCCAAACACAAGCTTCAAGTGCGTTTAATCTCTCTAGCGTTTCTGTTTTTATATGTTCATCAACCAAGATGACCGCAAGCGCCATGCCGTGCTCATCTCTACCAAGACGGAAGTCTGCGATGTTTATCTTCTCGTCAGCTAAAATTTTACTGATCTGAGCGATAACGCCTGGTACGTCGTGGTTTTTGAAGATGATCATCTTACCTTTTGGTTTAAAGTCAGTCTTAAAGCCATTTACGGTTACGATGCGTTGTTGATTTTCACCAAAGACCGTGCCACCAACGCTTACGATGCCATTTTCAGTAGTAATTCGAACCGTGATCTTATTTTTAAAGATACTATCTCCACCTGTGCTAGTTTCAGTAGTTATGCCTTTTTCATCGCATAAAAATTTAGCATTTACATAGTTTATTGCATCACCTAAACTCTCTTTTAAAGCACCAACTATGGCAAATGTTAGCATTGAATTTGCATATTCGCTAATCTGCCCGTGAGTCTCTATACGAATAGCCTTGATGGCACTTTTGTTTATCTGAGCTGCAAGAAATGCCATCTTGCTTGTAAGATCAATATAAGGCTCAACAAACGGTGGTAGATCTTCTGTTTTTATAGGTAAATTTAAAGCGTTTGGATAGCTTATACCACGTGCTGCCAAGATGGCTTGCTCAACTGCCTCTACTGCGATGTTGCGCTGCGACTCAAGGGTATTTGCCCCAAGGTGTGGCGTGACACTTACATTATTTAGATCAAGAAGCGGATGGCTTGTTGCTGGCTCTTTTGTAAAGACATCAATACCAGCAAAAGCTACCTTGCCGCTTTTTAGCCCCTCATAAAGCGCCTCTTCGTTATAAAGGCCGCCCCTAGCGCAGTTTATAAGTCTTACGCCATCTTTCATCTTTGCTATCTCTTTAGCGCCGATCATATCGGTTGTCTCTTTGGTCTTTGGAGTATGGATCGTGATGAAGTCACATGCCAAGATGTCATCAAAATTTTTAGTATAAGTGCCGCCCATATCGATGACCTTAGATGGATCGATGTATGGATCGTAGGCAATGATATCCATGCCAAAAGCTTTTGCGCGAGCTGCTACTCTTGAGCCGATGTTGCCAAAGCCGATCACGCCTAGTTTTTTCTTAAACAGCTCAACTCCGTACCACTTCTCACGCTTCCAAATTCTATCTAGCTTTAGATCGTTGTGAGCGTACTCTAGTGATCTTGCAGCTGCTAGCATGTGAGCCATAGTTAGCTCAACTGCTGCGATAGTATTTGCGGTTGGGACGTTCATAGCGATGATGCCTCTTCTTGAACAGCCATCTATATCAACATTATCCACGCCAACACCAGCTCTAACGATAGCTTTTAATTTCTTACCAGCTTCTAAAAACGCCTCATTTACCTCAGTCGAGCTTCTAGTGATCGCTACATCAGCCTCGCCTAAAATTTTTAAAAGCTCGTCTTTTGGAGTATTAACTGCGTCTATTACATTTATATCTTGCTCTTTTTTTAAAAGCTCAAAACCTACTGGGTGTATCGCGTCGCAAACAATGATAGTTTTCATAATTTTACCTCTCTTACACTTGAGTGGATGTCGTAAACTCTTAGCTGCAGTATGATATTTTGAAGCAACTTTGAGTCTTGAGTATTTAAAAAGATCTGGCTTTTGGCGCCGTCCTTTACAACAGTGAAATCAACCTCGCTATTTCTTAAAGTCTGCATCAAACAGAACATAGAGTAGATATCGTTTTTATCTATCAAAAGTTCGTATGCTGTGATCTTTGGCTTTTCTATCTTAGGTCGGTTGTATTCTATAAAAATTTCATTTACGGGCAATACGTAATCTTTTTTCTTAATAGTTGCCAGCTCGTTGATCCAGTTTTCACTGCCGGCTGTATTTTTGGTTATATTTTGCTCATTTGTAATATTTTTTTCGGTAGTTTGGCTGAAATTTACGCTTGCAAATTTAACAAGATAAACTCCAACCAAATCTAATATCACAAAGAGCAGAACAACTACTAATAAAAGTGTGCGTCTGCCCATTTATACTAGCGTAATTGTTCTTTTATAATGTCGCCAAGTGTTACTTTGTCGTCGTTGTCGTTGATCTCATTTAACACTTCACGCTCTTTTTGTTTTGCTAAACGGCGTATGCTTAGGCGAATTCTATTTTTCTTCTCATCGATAAATGCGATAGCAGCTTCGATCTCATCACCGATCTTTAGCCTGCTTGCATCTACACTACCTAGATCTTCTTTGCGGATTAGCGCATCGACATTATCGCCAAGCTCAACAAATACGCCAAACTCTTTAATATCACGGATCGTTCCTTTTACAATGTCGCCTACACTAAATTTATTAGCAAATGCTTGAACTGGGCTTTGTTTTAGATCTTTTAAGCTTAGAGAAATTTTTTGCTCAGCGCTGTCGATTTTGATGATCTTTACTTCTAGCTCATCGCCAGCTTTGAACATATCTTTGCATTTGTCGTTTCTATCCCAAGATGCATCTTCATTGTGTAGCAAGCCCTCAACGCAGCCTACTCTAACAAATGCACCAAAATTTGTAATAGTTGTCACAACGCCTTTTACTACGTCGCCCTCTTTAAATTTAGATTTGAATTCATCAAATGGCTTTGGAAGTAAATTTTTAAGGCTCACTCTTAAACGGTGTCCTTTTGCGTCTATTTCGATAACCTCAACATCGATCTCTTGGCCTTCGCTGATGTGATCTTTTGGATTTTTGATATTTTTGTCCCATGAAATTTCAGATATATGTAAAAATCCTTCAATATCATTTCCAAGATCGACAAATGCGCCATAAGGCTCTATATTGCTAACTGTTACTTTTATAGTGTCGCCAACTTCTAGGCCGTCGCTTATGATCTCTTCCCAAGGATCTGGAGTAGCTGCCTTGATAGATAGAGATAGGTGGCGTTTTTCGTTGTCATAACTGATAACTTTAACTAAAACTTTATCGCCTTCTTTGTATAAAGAGCTAGGATTTACTGGGCCTTTATAGCTTATCTCGCTGTAATGCACAAGTCCGTCTACACCGCCAACATCAACAAACATACCATAAGTTGTGATCTTTTTAACTGTGCCCTCTATAACGCTATCGTTTTCTACTATACTTGATAGGGCTTCTTTGCGTTTTTTGCGGTCGTCATCTAAAATTTTCTTTCTTGAGACAACGATGCTGTTCTCTTCTTTATCAACTTTTATAACTCTTACTTTGTATGATTTTCCAACTACGCCCTCAGCATTTTTAAATCCACTGTGCGTTCTTGGTAAGAAAAATTCTACACCATTTGCGTCTTGAGTGATAAAACCACCTTTATTTTTTCCAACTACTTTTACGTCTATTTCGCCAGAATTTTCAGGATCGTAAGCTTCAATGAAAGCTTTAACTTTCTCTTTTCTAAGTGCTTTTTTGTGCGACACTATAGGTCTTCCATTTCTTGATCCAGTTATTACAACTTTGATCGTATCGCCAACTTTATGCGTCAGGTTGCCGTTTGCGTCAGTGATCTCAGAAACATTTAAAATGCCTTCTGACTTCTTGCCAACGTCGATTAAAACCTCATCACCATTGATACTGACGATCTTTGCGTCACTATCTTCTTCAGTCTTTTTAAAAGACTCCTCTAACATCGCAGCAAAATCGATATCTTCGATATCTTCGTCTTTTGCTTTTCCTAATTGAACACTTTTGTTCACAGCCATCTTGATCCTTTAAATTTTATTATGCCAGTAGAGGCAAATTGGCTTATTATAGTTAATTGTGGCTTTAGCTAGGATAAATTTTATACTTTTTTGATTCTATCAACGACTTTTTGTATGATCCAGTCAGGTGTGCTAGCCCCTGCACTTATGCCACACAAATTTTTGCCATCAAACCATGATCCCTCAAGCTCTTCTTCACTTTCAATGAGGTAACTGTCTTCGCAGAAATTTTTAGATATTAGGTAGAGTTGTTTTGTATTTGAGCTGTTTTTTCCGCCGATTATTATCATCACGTCAGCTCTTTTTGCTAAATTTTTAGCGGCCTCTTGGTTTTCAAATGTCGCGTTGCAGATCGTGTTAAAAACGCGCAGCTCTTTTACATGAAGCATGAGATAGTTTGCGATCTGCATAAATTTCTCAACTTTTCTAGTAGTTTGGCTAACAAGCGCGACCTTTTGTTTAAATTTAATGCCCTCTAACTCACTCTCTTCAAGCACGACATAGACATTGCCCTTAGCATACGACTTCACCCCTTTTACCTCTGGGTGGTGCACGTCACCAAAGATCACCACATCATAGCCCTCTTCGCTCATTTTTTCGCAAATTTGTTGTGGCTTTGTCACAAACGGACAAGTTGCATCGATCACTTTTATATCGGTTTTTTTTAGCTCTGCAAGGTCGTTTTTAGTGATGCCATGAGTGCGGATGATCGCCTTTTTCTCATCTTTTAGCTCACTTATGCCTTCAAGCGTCTTTACATTGTAGTTTTTCTCTAGCCTGTTTATCTCTTCATTGTTATGGATGAGCGGACCGATAGTTGCAGCATCTCCAGCGTTTTCAGCTATCTTTATCGCCCTTTTTACACCAAAGCAAAATCCATAACTACTAGCAAGCTCGATCTTCAACCTTAGCTCCCATTTTCTTTAAAATTTCAGCAAAATTTGGAAACGAAGTGGCGATAAATTTGCTCTTTTCTATCCGCATGCCACATTTTAGTCCAAGTATGGCAAAGCTCATGGCGATTCTGTGATCTCCGTGGCTATCAATAGTGGCAAATTTAGCCTCAGAGCCATTTATGATAAAGCCATCTTCAAGCTCGCTAGCATCGACACCACACTGCTTTAGCGCATTTACCGTGACAGCTATCCTGTCACTCTCTTTTACACGAAGCTCTTTTGCGTTTGTTAGCTTACTTTGACCCTTAGCGCAGGCAAATGCGATGGCTAAAGCTGGGGCTTCGTCGATGAGCCACGAGATATTTTCGCTAACCTCTACGCCTTTTAAATTTGGCGAGTACTTAACCTCGATGTCGCCGATATCTTCATATTTACTTGAGGTATTGTGAAATTTTATCTCAGCGCCCATTTTTTCTAAAACCCTATAAGCTTCGATGCGAGTTTTATTTAGCAAGATATTTTTTAAAATAATATGCGAATTTGGAATGATTAGAGCTGCGACCGCAAAGAAAAATGCCGAACTTGGATCATTTGGCACGTCTATATCAAGTGGCAAAAGTGGCGATTTCATCGGCTCTAAAGTGATATCTAAACCGTCACACTTTATATCAGCTCCCATACCAGCAAGCATGCGCTCAGTATGGTCTCTGCTTAGCTCTGGCTCGCTAAATTTGCAGCCATTTGAGTAAAGAGCCGCCAGCAAAAGTGCACTTTTTACCTGAGCTGAGGCAATCTTACTATCAAAACTAAACCTTTCAAATTTCGTCCCTCTTATACAAAGTGGAGCGTTATTTGCGTCGTTTGCGCCATCTATCTTTGCCCCCATCTCATTTAGAGGCTTTGCTATCCTTGCCATCGGGCGAGAATTTAAATATTTATCGCCACTTAGCACAAAAAAGCCATCTTGTGCAGCTAATAGTCCCATAAAAAGCCTCATCGCCGTGCCCGAGTTGCCACACTCTAAAATTTCATTTGGCTCTTTTATCTTTTGTGGAGGAGTGATCGTTATCTCAGCTCCGTTATCCTCTACTTTTGCGCCAAGGAGCTTGACTATTTTTAGAGTATTTAGCGTATCGCCTGCTCTTAGATAGTTTCTAACGCGAGATGGTTTGTCGCTTAAAAGCGAAAACATCGCACATCTATGCGAGATAGACTTATCAGCCGCGATGTCGTCGATAGTTAAATTTAGACTTTTTTCTAATGGATAAATTCTCATCTTATTCCGATATTTAGTTTCTCTTTTAGCTCGCTTAAAATTTTATCCATAAGCGCGTTTATATCGTCATCTTCGAGCGTTTTTTCCATATCTTGGAATGTAAATTTAAGGCTAAGGCTGATCGCGCCATTTAGTTTCGCGTCTTTATAGATATCAACCGGCAAGAACTCTTTTAGCTCTTTTAAATTTAGCCCTCTTATGCACTCATAAATTCGTCCAGCCTCGAAATTTTCAGGCACGATGAGGCTAAGATCTCTTGTCGTGCTTTGAAATTTAGAGTATGGCACTGCAAGGATTGGCTCAAATTTAAGCTTTGCAAAATTAATCTCACAAACATAAGTTTTTGGCAGATCTCTTTTTGCCTCTACCCTCGCATCAACTCTGCCGATATAGCCGATCTTTTCGCCATTTTGATAGATGTGTGCCTGCTCATAAGGGCTAAAATATGAGATCTCTTGGCAAGGTTTTAGCTCAAATTTACCTATTACATTTTGCACCATCGCTGCAAATGCGTAGAAATTTGCCTCCTCGCCCTTTGCGCCGTTTATCAGTGTTGGCTCTTTTAAAAGCCCTGATACTACAAAGCCTAAATTTAAACCTTGATTTGCATTTTCGTCAAAAACTTCGCCAAACTCAAAAAGCCTAACTGAGCGCTTTGAGTTTTTGATATTTTTCTCGCTTGAGCTTAGAAGGTGATTAACAAGTGCTGGTCTAAGCGTGTTTAGTTCGTTGTTTATAGGATTTAGTATCTTGATCTTGCAAGGTTTGAAATTTAGCTCACTTAGCTCATCAAGGCTGTCAAATACGTAGTGCACGCTCTCGAAAAATCCACTTTGTGCCGCACGGTGTCTTAAATTTAAAGCATTTTTATAGTCAAAATATGTCTTATTTAGCCTATTTTTCTCAGAGAAATTTAACGGCGTTGAGGCGATATTGTCGATGCCTATTATCCTTACGATCTCCTCGCAAATATCATGCGAATTTACGATATCATGGCGAAATAACGGCACTTTTACGTTAAAGCTCTCTTGCTCAACATTTACCGCGATCTCAAAGCCAAGTTTCTTTAAAATTTTAACGACATCGTTTCTTGCAACCTCTTGACCGATCATATTTTTAAGCTCGCCAAGTGAGATGCTAAGCGTGATAGGCTCGGTGTTTAGAAGTGATTGCTGTGAGCCAGCAAAAAGGCTTAGGCTATCTTTAAAGCCAGCTAGCATTTTAAAAAGATAGTCCGCCCCGTAAGCTAAATTTGGCTCGCTACCACGGCTTGAGCGATAAACTTGATCGCCTTTTGGTAAATTTTTATTTTCAAAAATGGCCTTTGAGACAACATCTGGTTTTACGTAGCTAGCCTCTACCAAGATCACCTTTGAGCCCTCATCGACCCTAGCCTCATCGCTTTGGTAAATTCCAGCAACGCCTAAATTTTTATCCTCGCAAAAGACCACGCACTCGCCATTTTCGCCATTTTTGATGTCAAAAACTGCTTTTTCACCCTCGCCCACAAGCTTAGCGTGATCATAAGCTCTAAACAAGACGCCAGTGCAAAATGTCGCGTATTCAAGTAGCCTTTCTACTAAATTTGTCTTTTGGCAATCAATTAGAGCTAGTCTCAAGCGAGTTAATAAATTTTCACTTAATGCATTTTTTAGCTCAAATGCTTTATACAAAAACGAGCCATTTACCTTATCTTCAGTTCGCACAGACGCGATCCTGCCGATGCCTAGTAAATTTTCGCTATCTTCATTTTCGTGGCTATCTTTCATATTTAGATCAAGTGCGGTGCAAATTTCTCTTGCGATGCCGTGTAAATTTTGGCAGTCACCTCTGTTTGCTGTGACATCGACCTCGATGATCACATCTTTAAACGCTTCAAATTCGCCAAGACTTGTGCCAAGTTTTAGCTTGCCGATACTCTCATCAAGTGGCAAGATACCGTCATTTGTCTTAGGCAGTCCTAGCTCAGTTGAAGAGCAGATCATACCACATGACTCGATGCCTCTTAGCTTTGCCTTTTTGATCTCAAGACCATTTGGCATCGTCGTACCAATGAGCGCAACTGGAACAAACTGACCAGCCTCGACGTTTTTGGCTCCGCACACGATCTGAAGCGTTTCGCTGCCAACATCAACTTGACAAACGCTTAGTTTATCGGCGTCTGGGTGTTTTTCTCTACTTTTTACGTAGCCCACCACAACGCTTTTTGGTAAATTTATCTCTTTATAGCTATCAACTTCTAAGCCGATAGAGTTTAATGTCTTTGAAAGTGTCTCGCCGCTAACCTCGCTAAGGTCGATCCACTCGTTTAACCAATGCTTTGAAATTATCATTTAAACTGCTCCAACAATCTTAAATCTCCCTCAAAAAGTGACCTTAGATCAGGCACTCTATGAAGCAACATCGCAAATCTCTCAACCCCAAGGCCAAAGGCATATCCGCTCACATTTTTATAGCCAACTGCCTTAAATACATTTGGATCCACGACGCCGCATCCAAGCACCTCGAGCCAAGTAGTCTGCTTGCACACCCTGCAACCCTTGCCGTGGCAGAATATACAACTAATATCAACCTCTGCGCTAGGCTCCGTAAAGGGAAAGAAGCTAGGGCGAAAACGCACTTCAACGTCGCCAAACATGTGCTTTAAAAAGCCCTCTAGCATTGATTTTAAATTTGCAAAGCTAACTTTGTCTGCATCCTCCACCACAAGGCCCTCGACTTGATGAAACATCGGTGTATGCGTTAAGTCCATATCGCGTCTAAAGACGGTGCCTGGCGCTATCATGCGGATAGGTGGCTTTTGATTTAACATAGTTCGCACCTGAACTGGGCTCGTATGCGTCCTTAAAAGTCTAAAATCATCTAGGTAAAATGTATCTTGCATATCCCTTGCTGGGTGGTATTTTGGTAAATTTAGCGCCTCAAAGTTGTGAAAATCATCTTCTATAAGCGGCCCAGTCTCGAGCGAAAAATTTAGAGCTAAAAAATACTCAATTATCTTATCCATCGTGGCCATCACAGGGTGCAGCGCCCCGCTAGCAACAGGCTCGTTAAAAAGCGTGATATCAGCGGCCTCTTTTTTCATCTTGTTATCTATCTCTTGCTCGCTAAGCTCGGCTTTTTTAGCTTCTATAAGCGCGCTTAGCTCATCTCTTTGCTTGTTTAAATTTGCTGCAAATTCCTTTTTTTCATCCTCGCCAAGCTCTTTTAGCTTTGCAAAACCTTGCGCCAAGATGCCCTTTTTGCCAAAAATTTCTACCCTGACCTTCTCCAGATCATCAAGAGTTGAAATTTCATTTTTGATTTTATTAATGAAATCTTGCAATTTTTTACCTTTAGAAATTTTTTAGTCGATTTTATAGAAAAAGAGTTAAAATCAAGATAAAAAGCGCGAAATTTAAGCACACTTTGATATAATTTCTCAAACTTTCAAAGGAGATAAAATGACCATATTTGAAAAGATCGTTGCTGGTGAAATTCCTTGTAACAAAGTGCTTGAGAGCGAGAAATTTCTAGCTTTTAACGACATCAACCCAAAAGCGCCGATCCACATCCTCATCATCCCTAAAAAACACTACAAAAACTTCCAAGAGATGGACCCAGTTTTGATGGGTGAGATGACTAAATTTATCCAAGAAGTGGCGAGCTTAATGGGCGTTGATAAGAGCGGATACCGTCTCATAACAAACTGCGGTGAAAACGGCGGTCAAGAGGTCATGCACCTACACTTTCACCTACTTGCTGGCGCAAAACTTGGCTGGAGCGAAGGCGTAGCTGATCCACAAAGCACATTTTAAAAACAAAATTTAGACTCTTTTTGAGTCTAAATTCTTTAAAATTTTACTTCAAACATCTAAATTTAAATAAATTTATTTCCTAGCAGCTTTTACCGCTTCAAGTAGCTCTTCAAAGCCAGCTTTACTTGAATGCTCAACATCTTTTAGTATCTCGACACCTGCTAAATGTCCCTTATCTTTATCAGCAAAAATCGCCATAGCCTTATCTAGTCCGTGATGGACATTTTCGTGGTGCGCAGCTATACTTGAGAGGGTTCTTGGATCTTTTATGATGGTATTTTTCACATCTTTTTCATACCACTTGCCAAATCTACACTCATGCACGTCTTGAATTTTATTTATCTCGCCAATCAAGACGCCTCGGTAGCCATTTAGCTTCATATTGATGTGATCTATCTTGCCGTTACTGACATTGACCTCATTTGTTACGTTTAGGGCTTGATTTAGGATGTTTTGAGTATTGGCATTTACGCTTGAGATGTTGCCCTCAAAGCCACCTAAAATTTGCATCGCATTTGCTGAAATTTTAGAGAAATTCTCGCTCATTTCGATCATTGTGTTTGCACTTTGTTTAAGGCCATTTATATTTACTTCAACCTCAAGTGTCGCCTTTTGCGTGCGTTCTGCAAGCTTTCTAACCTCATCTGCAACAACTGCAAAGCCTCGTCCATGCTCGCCCGCACGAGCCGCCTCGATAGCAGCATTTAGCGCTAGCAAATTTGTCTGATCTGAGATGTCTTTTATGAGATTTATGATCTCAACGATAGAATTTACGCTTCCATCAAGCGAAGAGGCGTCGTTTGAGAGGTCGCCGCTCATCTGGCTCACTTGCTCGATCGAGCTTAAAATTTCAGCCGTTTGAGACTTTAACTCGCCTGTTTCTTTGAAGGTTTTTTCATTTAAATGGTTTATATTTTCAAGCATTTTTAAATTTTCTTCGATGGTTGATTGCAAGAAGTTCATACCATCTTGATAGCTAGTTAGCAGCAAATTTATAGCCTCTTGCTTATCCTTAGCTTGCTCTTTTGGCTCGCAAGTTTTGGCATTTTTTAGCTCATTTTTAAGTGCTAAAATTTCAGCCTTTAAAGCTTCATTTTCTCTTTCTAAAGCTTCATTTTTACTACCAAGCTCTTTATTTTTGCTGTCAAAAAACATTTTTCATCCTTTAAAATTTGTAAATTACGCGTAATTATAACTCTTTTTACTTAAGCCAGTCGTCTAAAATTTTAATTTGCTCTTCAATACTTTTATTTGCCGTGCCACCTTTTGAAGTGCGGGCCTCTTTTGAAGCGTGCAGATCTAGAAATTTAATGGCATTTTCATCTAAATTTTCATCAACACTTTTTAGCTGCTCTTTGTTTAGCTCGCTTAGATCAAGCCCCAAGCTTTCAGCCTTTGCGACAGCCTTGCCGGTGATAAAATGCGCTGTTCTAAATGGGATATTTTTCTCACGCACTAGATAGTCCGCTAGATCAGTGGCACTTAGATGCCCTGTTTTTGTCGCTTTCAGCATATTTTTTTCATTAAATTTAGCTGTTTTTATCATCTCATTTAGGATGGTAGCCGAGCTTAAAATGGTTGCAACACTATCAAAAACACCCTCTTTATCTTCTTGCATATCTTTGTTGTAAGCAAGCGGCAAGCCTTTCATAGTCGTTAGCAGCGCTACTAAATTTCCATTTACACGCCCAGTTTTGCCGCGTATGAGCTCAGCGACGTCTGGATTTTTCTTTTGAGGCATGATGGAGCTGCCCGTGCTGTAAGCGTCACTAATGCTTACAAAGCCAAATTCTTGCGAGCTCCAAAGTATGAGCTCCTCACAAAGCCTAGAAGCGTGCGTCATAAAAACGCTAATGTTAAATAAAATTTCAAGCGCAAAGTCGCGGTCGCTCACGCTATCCATCGCATTTTGCGTGCAACCTGCAAAGCCAAGCTCGCTTGCAACGATGCTCCTATCTATCTTGTGCGGCGTGCCTGCAAGGGCTGCTGAGCCAAGCGGGCTTAGGTTGTTTCGCTCATACGAGCTGACAAATCGCTCAAAATCCCTCTTAAACATAAACGCGTAGGCTAGCAAATGGTAGCTAAGGCTTACTGGCTGGGCATGCTGAAGGTGCGTGTAGCCTGGCATTAGCGTATCTTTGTGGTTTTTGGCTAAATTTGTAAGCGTGGCGATGAGCTCTTTAATGAGAGATGAAATTTCTAAATTTTTCTTCAAAACGTAAAATTTAAAATCAAGCGCGACCTGATCATTTCTACTTCTAGCTGTGTGTAGTCTGCCGCCAAGCTCAGCTCCGATGATCTCGCTAAGGCGCTTTTCAACCGCCATGTGGATATCCTCATCCTCTATCTTAAAAGCAAATTTACCAGCCCTTATCTCAGCTAAAACCTCATCAAGCCCCTTGATGATCGCCTCTGACTCATCTTTTTTCAAAATTCCGCAAATTCCTAGCATTTTAGCGTGCGCCTTACTGCCAGCGATGTCCTCTTCAAAAAGATTTTTATCAAAATTTATAGAAGCGTTAAATTCCTCAAGCAACTTCGAGCTAGCCTCGCTAAATCTGCCCTCCCACATCTTTTTATGTGCGTTTTCATCTTTTTTCATAGCTTTGCCTTTGATTAGTTTTGCGTGATTTTAACAAAAAGGTGCTTAACTAGGCTTTTACGAGCATTTTAAAAATAAATTTTTGGTCAAAAAAGTGAAATGTAATATAAAAATTATGCTAGAGTAGTAAAAAAGTTATATATATAATTTACATTTAAGGTTATTAAAATATAATTCGCCCAGCAACTTTTTAAAAACTATTTCAAGTTTTTTGATTTATTGCCGATATAGTTTTAAATGGAGAAATAAACTAAAAAGGAAGGACGATATGCAAATAGATGCAAATATGAACTCAAATGTTTTCTATCATAACGGCTACACATCTATATCATCAAGTAGCGCTAAAATCAGCATATTAGTATCTTCTGGTTATGGCACAAAAGATATCGTTAGAAGTAATGATGTGCATGTCGAACAAAGAGAAGAAGTTAGACAAAAACCTACAATTATTAGAAAAGAAGATGTCACAGAGTTACAAAAAAATTTAGAAAAATTACAAGATCAAAGAAGCGATATAGCTGATCAAATTTCAAGCATCCAGCACCTGAAAGATCGTGATTCTATGCAGATGCTTCATCATCTAAATTTAGAACAATCAAGCATTCAGAATAACATTTTAAGTATTAAAACTCAAATGACAGAAATGGTACAGGCTTAAGACTAAGCCTTACCGATAATAGTTCTTAGAACTAAACAAAAATCCTCTAAAAAGTATCCCATTGACTTATAGAAGTTACTGTTAGCATTTTGTTCAAGCTCTTTTGCAAGTTGCTCGGCATATGGCAAGAAAAAAGAGAGGCTAAAAGCAGCAAGAAGCTGCATAGACTCTTTTGTCGCCTCTTTTTTTAAGATATTTGCTATCAAAATGAGCTGATTTGAGATGCTATCAACCTCGCCCATTTTTGGCTCAAAATTTATAGCCTTATAAAATTGTGCCAAATCATCTTTTGCACTTGAAAAATAGTAGCTTGCTTCAAATTTTGCCTTTAAAATGACAAAATCATCACACAGAGCTGCACTGCTCTCATCTTTGATAAATTTAGCGTAAAGCTCATTTCCTTTTACGTTCGCATCACTCTTTGTCTGCGTTATCCACGCACTTGTCTTTTTGATACGCATAAAAGATGAGACGCCCAAGATGCCATTAAAATTTGTAGCAAGTGCAGCAGCTACGACGCTGTAAAGCTCTCCAAGTCTCAAATTTAGTCCTTAAGCTTCAAATATCTAAGTCTAAGCGCATTTAGCACGACAGTGACCGAGCTTAAGCACATCGCCATAGAGCCATAAACTGGGCTTAGAAGTAGTCCAAATACTGGATAGAGCACGCCAGCAGCCACTGGTATGCAAATGGCGTTATACATAAATGCCCAAAACAAATTCTCTTTTATGTTAGCAATAGTCGCATTTGCAAGCTTTACAAGCCCACTTACGCCACGCAGATCGTTTTTTACAAGCACGATATCGCCAGCGCCTTTAGCGATGTCTGAGCCTGAGTTCATAGCGATGCCAACGCTTGCTTCTTTAAGCGATGGCGAGTCGTTTATGCCGTCCCCTACAAAGATCACGCCACCTCGGCTCATGAGCTCTTTTACCTTGTTAAATTTATCCTCAGGCAGCATATTTGCATAATATTCGCTCACATTTAGCTTGCTAGCGATATTTGCCACTACTTTTTTATCATCACCTGAGAGGATCACGCTTTGTAAATTTAGCCTTGAAAGCTCGTTTATAACGTCATTTGCTTCATTTTTTAGCTCATCACTTAGCGTTAAAAAGCCGCTAAATTTTTGATTTAGCGCACAAAGTATGACGCCGCTTCCATCATTTGCAGCCTCTTTTATCGCTTCACTATCAGCTTCATTTAGCAAGATATCGTTTGCCGCAAGCAGCTTTTCGTTACCTATTATTATCTTGTTGCTCTCATCTTCATAGACGATGCCTTGACCAACTACGTTTTGGAATTTACCATTTAGCTTTTGTAAATTTATGTAATTTTGTTTTGCGTATCTTACGATCGCTTTTGAGATCGGATGCTCGCTTAAATTTTCAGCAGATGCCACTAGCTCTAGCTCTTTTTCGCTCAAATTTGAACTTTTGACGCTAATTAGCCCCTTACTTAGCGTGCCAGTTTTGTCAAATGCTACAAATTTAGCATCTTTTATAAGCTCCAAAACCTCTGGATTTTTCACCAAAATCCCAGCTTTTGCGCCGCGAGCAAGAGAGCTTACGATTGCTATTGGCGTAGCAAGTCCTAGTGCGCATGGGCATGAGATGATAAGCACGCAGATCGCGCTAGAGATCGCATAGGCGAAATTTCCACTAAAAATTATCCATATTAAAAATGTAAGAACTGAGATCGCCACCACACTTGGTACAAAGATGTTTGCTATCTTATCAGCCAGCCGTCCGATAGGCATCTTTTTGGAGCTAGCGTCGCTTAGTAGGTTTAAAATTTGAGATAGCAAGCTCTCGTAAGAGCTCTTCGTCACTTTTACGCTTATGTAGCCATTTGTGTTTAGAGTGCCGGCAAACACGCTATCTCCCACCTCTTTATAAACTGGCAAGCTCTCTCCTGTAAGCATAGAAGCATCTATCTCAGCGCCACCTTGAACTATCACGCCATCACTTGGGATGTTGTAGCCATTTTTTACGATGACGATGTCGCCTACTTTTAGCTCATTTACATTTACCTCTTTGCTCTGTCCATCTGGCATGACCAAAAAGGCGGTCTTTGGCGAAATTTTAAGTAGCGTCTTTAGGTAGTCACCTGCCTTTGCCTTTGAGCGCTCTTCAAGATACTTGCCAAGCAGCACAAAGGTTATTATCATCGCTGCGCCCGAGATATAGACATTTTTTAGATCATCTGGGATGAAATTTGAAAAGATCACAACAAAAAGCGAGTATAAAAATGCACTACCGCTTCCAAGAGCTACAAGCACGTTCATATCGTAGTTTTTGTTTTTAACAGCCTCTATGGCGTGAGCAAAGAAGTCTTTGCCACTAAAAGCTAGCACCAAAAATGCTAAAACTAGCATGAGTAAATTTATTAGCAAGTTATGAGGCGCGAACATCTCAAGCGCCATTATCACGATGCTTGCTATAAATGCAAATATAAATTTATTTCTTATCGAGGTTATATGCTCGTCTCTTTTGGCTTCAAATTCATCAATATTTGTCGCCACAAAGTAGCCAAGCTTCTTTATCTTTTGCTCTAAAACTTCACGCACGCTAGCGTCTTTTAGGACAAATTCGCCGCTTGCGTTTGCGAAATTTACATTTGCTTCAAGCACCCCATCTATCTTTTTAGAAACCTTCTCGATAGCGTTTGAGCAATTTACGCAGCTCATTCCCGCTATATTTAGCTTGACTTTTAAAGGCATATCAAAGCTCCTTTATAACGTCAAATCCCAGATCAGCCATTTCTGATTTAAATTTCTCTACATCGCCATCTTTTATATCAAGGCTTACTTGTCTTGGCTCTTTGCTAAGATCGACTTTTATCTCGCCAAAGTCATCTTCAAGTGCGTTTTTTATAGTATTTGCGCAGTTTTGGCAATGCACGTTATTTACCTCAAATGTTTTCATATTATCTCCTTTATCATGTGGTCGTATTCGTGTAAATTTATGATCTTTTTGGTGTTAAATTTAAAGCCAAGGCTCTCGTAAAATTTACGAACTTTTGGCTTATTTACATCAACTATCAGCGAGACCTTTTTATGTCCTAGCTCTTTTGCTTTGGCAAATGAGTGCAAGATAAGCTCTTTTGCAAGCCCTTGGCCTCTAAATTTCTCATCCACAGCGATGCTATCTATATAAAACTCATCGTCAAAGCACTCTTTTTCTACCTTGGCGTCTTTGCCAAGCGCCTTTAGATGCTGAGAAATTTCTCTATCAAGCTGCTCTACGTCGCCGCCAAAGTAAGCACACATAGCAGCGATTATCTGCTCGTCACGCCTATAGACATAAACATTTTTATAGCTAAGTCTGTTTGTCTCGCTTTGAAAAAATTTCTCTAAAATTTCGTCGCTTTTTGCAGGATCGTCGTAGCCACTTAGCTTGTAGGCGATGTCCTCCATCGCTAAATTTAGTAGTTTGATGCAGATTTTTGCATCTTGTTTTTGAGCATTTTTTATCATGAGTATGATTATATGCCTTTAGCTTAAATTTTTACCAAATATTATTTTCAAATTTACAAATTAAGCGCTTTAGCAGGCAAACTAAAAATGTTTTAAAAAAGTATAAAATTTTTTTAGTTATAATCCGTAAAAAATTTATTTAAGGATATTTATGGGACGAGCATTTGAGTACCGAAGAGCGGCAAAAGAAGCTAGATGGGATAAGATGAGCAAGGTATTTCCAAAACTTGCAAAGGCTATAACAGTAGCGGCAAAAGATGGTGGATGTGATCCAGATATGAACCCAAAACTTCGCGCAGCCATCGCAGCAGCAAAAGCTGAAAATATGCCAAAAGATAACATCGATGCGGCTATAAAAAGAGCAAATGGCAAAGATAGCGCTGATATCAAGACTATCTTTTATGACGGCAAATCAGCTCACGGCGTGCAAATCATCGTTGAGTGCGCTACTGACAACCCAACAAGAACAGTTGCAAATGTAAAAGCGATATTTAGCAAAAATGGCGGAGAAATTTTGCCAAGTGGCAGCCTTAGCTTTATGTTTACAAGAAAGAGCGTTTTTGAGCTTGAAAAACCAAGTGCAGATATCGAAGAGATCGAGCTTGAGCTCATTGATTACGGACTAAGCGACATCGAAGAAGATGAAAACGCACTATTTGTTTATGGCGATTACGCAAATTTTGGCACACTTCATGAGGGCATAGAGAAGCTAAATTTAGTAGTTAAAAAAGCTTCACTTCAGTACTTACCAAATCAAACCGTGAGCCTAGATGAAGAGCAAATGCTTGAGGTTGAGAGGCTTCTTGACAAGCTAGAAGACGACGATGACGTCCAAGCAGTTTATACAAATATCGAGTAAAAAGGAGCAACATGCGTTTTGATGAGTTAAAAGTTTATGATATAAATTTAGATGAGCTAAAAAAAGATAAATTTGCAGTTTTAAAGACAGAAAAAGGCGATATCAAACTTGAGCTTTTTGCCGAGGATGCACCGCAAGCTGTTGCAAATTTTGTCCATTTGATAAAAACAGGCTTTTATAATGGCCTAAATTTTCACAGAGTTATACCAAATTTCGTCATTCAAGGTGGCTGCCCAAATGGCACAGGCACAGGCGGTCCTGGCTGGAGGATAAAATGCGAATGCGATAATCAAAAGGTAAAGCATGAGCGTGGCAGCCTTAGCATGGCTCACGCAGGTCGCGACACTGGCGGATCGCAGTTTTTCATCTGCCACAGCAAGCAACCTCATCTTGACGGCGTGCATACAGTCTTTGGAAAGTGCGCTGACGATGAGAGCTTAAAGGTACTTGATGCTATCAGACAAGGCGACAAGATCCTCTCAGCAGAGATCAAGCAGAGCCTATAAAAGGGGAATTTATGGAGAGTGCAAAAACGCAAAAAAGTCTCTTTGTGAGGCTATTTACCAATCTCGCCATTTGGGTTGTGATAGGTATAGTTGGCGGTGTTATCGTCGGTATGGTCGCACCTGAGCTTGGCATAGCGAGCAAGCCAGGCATTGATTATTTTATAAAAGCCCTTAAAATTTTAATCGGCCCTATCATCTTTTTAACGATCGTTTCAGGCATCGTCGGACTTGAGAGCCTAAAAGATCTTGGCACCATCGGACTTAAGGCGTTTATCTACTTTGAGATAGTTAGCACGCTTGCTCTTGCTGTTGGTATCATCTTTGGCGAGACGCTTCGTCCAGGACATGGCATGAACCTTGACTATACCCAGCTTGACGCCTCAAGTGTGGCTAAATTTACATCTCAAGCTGGAAATATGGACGCAAATAGTGGCTTTTTAGCACACACGCTTCATCTTTTAAGAGGCGCTGTGCCAGTAGATGACATCTTCCCTTACGTGCATATACTTGATCCATTTATAAAATCAAACACACTTCAAGTGCTTTTCATGGCGATTGTCGTTGCCATCATGCTTTCGCTACTTGCTCATGATAAAAAGCAAGCTTGTCTAAAACCGCTTGAATTTATCCAACACTACGTCTTAAAGCTTCTTACTTGGCTTATGTTATTTAGCCCAGTGGCGGCCTTTTCAGCGATGGCTTACTTGATCGGTAAATTTGGCATCGGAACGCTTCTTGGTATGATGGAGCTTCTTGTCGTTATGGCGCTTGCAAGCTGCTTTTTCATCTTTGTCGTGCTTGGCGTCATTTGCTACTTTGCCAAAGTTAATGTCTTTAAATTTATGCGCTTTATCTCAAAAGAGGTCTTGGTCGTTTTTGCGACAAGCTCGAGCGAAACAGCTCTTGCGCCACTTATGCAAAAGCTAGAAGCAGCTGGTATAAATAGAGGCGCAGTTGGCCTTATAATCCCAACTGGCTACTCATTTAACCTTGACTGCACCAACATCTACCTAAGCCTAAGCGTTATCTTCTTAGCGCAAGCATTTAATATCCCACTAACTTTTGAACATCTAATAAGCATACTAATCGTGCTAATGATCACAAGTAAAGGCGCTGTTGGCGTTACAGGCTCAGGCTTTGTCGTCCTTGCTGGCACACTAAGCGCACTTCCAAGCACTGGCATACCAGTCGTAACCGTAGCTGTGCTACTTGGCGTTGATAAATTTATGTCAGAGATGCGTGCTGTTGGTAACCTTTGCGGCAATGCCGTTGGCTGCATGATCGTATCTATCTGGGACAAAAAGGTTGATATGGAGAAATTTAGATACGCACTAGATCATCCAGACGAATTTCACTTCCACTCATAATAGAGTTTTTTAAGGGGCAATCGCCCCTTTTTATCTTAAATTTACTTCAAAACTTAAAGCGCTTACTCCCTATTTTTACAATACCAAATGAAAATTTATAAATTTTATTTTTAAATATAGAAACTAATATTATAATTATTGAAAATTTTAATTTGGAGGAGCTATGAAGACATTAGGCATCATAGGCGGCATGGGACCACTTGCCACGGCTGATTTATACAAAAAGATCATCGATATAACCCCAGCAACTTGCGATCAAGAGCACCTACACATCGTTATCGACTCATACGCGCAGATAGAAGATAGGACAAAATTTATCATGGGCGAGGGAGAAAGTCCGCTTCCAAAGCTGATTCAAAGTGCAAAACTTTTAAAAAATGCAGGATGCGAAGCGATGCTAATGGCTTGCAACACGGCTCACTACTTTGCTCCAAGTATCGAAAAAGAGGCTGGAGTGAAAATTTTGCACATTGCAAAAGTTACCATAGATGCCTTGCAAAAGAGATATCCACACGCTAAAAATATCGCTGTTATCGCAACAAGTGGCACAAAAAAAGCAGGCGTTTATGATCAAATTTTAAAAGAGCGCGGGCTAAAAAGCGTGGATTTTAGCAAAGAGACGCAAGATGTCATCATGGAGTGCATCTACAAGGGCGTCAAAGCTGGCAAACTAGAAGAGTATGTGCCGGTATTTTATGAAGTGCTTTCAAACATTGAAGCTGACGTTTATATCGCAGGCTGCACCGAGATACCGATGTTTTTGCCATTTATCAGCAGCGAGTATAAATTTATAGATGCGACATTTGAGCTAGCAAAAGCTGGCGTAGAATTTGGACTAGAAAAGAGAGTATTTTGATTAAATTTAGCCAGATACCTGGCTAAATTTTTGTTTTAACTGCAACTTACACTAAATACAACAGCGACTTTTATAGTAGAAATTTGAGATCAAATTTAGTTGGAGTGTTCTGGCTAAATTTTTGTTCTAACTGCAGATCGTTTGTATTAATTTTTTTGATATCTGATGGGTGATTTTTAGAGCTTAATAAGTGTGGTTTTATAGCGAGAAGCTTTAGAAAGTCTAGTGAAATTTAGTATTTTGATTTAAATTTAGCTGGAGTGTTTTGGGTAAATTTTAGTTCTAACTGCAAAGATCACTTATATTAAAATTTCTGATGTCAGGCGATTAAATTTTTCAGACTTAGAAAGAGTGGCTTTTGGTTAGAAATTTTAAAAAATCTATTTAAATTTGACCGAGCTGTTTCGCAAAATGTTTTAAATTTTATATTAGAAATTTGAAAAAGAGCTATATTTTATAGCTCTAAATTTTTTACTATTTGATAGTTTAAATTTAAAAGCCTTGCAGGATCTTCCCACAAGGCTATAAATTTAAGCTGTTGGACCAGCTTTTGCGTACTCAACGCCCTCTTTTACATCTTCGTAGCGTTTGAAATTTTCAACAAACATTTTAGCAAGCTTGTCGCGTGAAATATTGTACTCAGCTGGGTGTGTCCATGTGTTTATAGGATTTAGCAGTTTTGTCTCTACACCATCAAGCTCTTTTGGGATAGAGAAGTTAAATTTATCAAAATTTTCAAATTCGCATTTTGTGATGCTACCATCAAGGATCGCATTTATGCAAGCACGTGTCGCTTTTATGCTCATACGCTTACCAACGCCGTAAGCACCGCCACTCCAGCCTGTATTTACTAGATAGACATTAACGCCGTGTTTATCGATCTTCTCGCCAAGTAGCTTTGCATAGACGGTTGGGTGAAGTGGCATAAATGGCTCGCCAAAGCAAGCGCTAAAAGTAGCAACTGGCTCAGTGATACCGCGCTCTGTGCCAGCAACTTTTGCTGTATAGCCACTTAGAAAATAATACATCGCCTGCTCTTTTGTCAGCTTTGCAACTGGAGGAAGCACGCCAAAAGCATCAGCACTTAAAAAGATGATATTTTTTGGATGGCCAGCGCTTGAGCTTGGCTCGTAGTTGTCGATGTGATAGATCGGATAGCTCACGCGTGTGTTTTCAGTCTTTGAGCCATCTTTGTAATCAACCACTCCGTTTTCGTCAGCCACTACGTTTTCAAGTAGCGCGTCACGCCTGATCGCTGCGTAAATTTCTGGCTCGCTACTTGGATCAAGGTTGATACATTTTGCGTAGCAGCCGCCCTCAAAGTTAAACACGCCATCATCGTCCCAGCCGTGCTCATCATCGCCTATTAGTTTGCGTTTTGGATCGGTTGAAAGTGTCGTTTTACCAGTGCCAGATAGGCCAAAAAATAGCGCCGTATCGCCCTTTTCGCCTACATTTGCAGAGCAGTGCATGCTTAGCTTGCCTTCAAGTGGCAACCAGTAGTTCATCATAGAAAAAATGCCCTTTTTCATCTCGCCGCCATACCATGTGCCACCGATCACTGCGACATTTTCCTCGACATTAAATATGACAAAGACCTCTGAATGTAGTCCGTCAGCCTTGTACTCCTCATTTTTTGTCTTGCAAGCGTTATATACTACAAAATCAGGCTCAAATTTAGCCAGCTCTGCTTCACTTGGACGGATAAACATATTTTTTACAAAGTGCGCTTGCCACGCTACTTCAGTGACGAAGCGGACTGATTTTTGGCTCTTTTTGCTAGCTCCACAAAATGCATCTTGGATAAAAATTTCTTTACCACTTAGCTGATCTTTTGCTTTTTTAAGAAGCTTGTCAAAAAGCTCTTTTGTGATAGGCTGATTTATCTTGCCCCAAGCGATGTATTTTTGGCTTGGATCTTGCTTGACAAAGTACTTATCTTTTGGGCTTCTGCCAGTAAAAATTCCAGTATCAACCATAAATGTGCCGTTACTAGAGACTCTGCCTTCGTTGTTCGCCTTTTCAAGCTCAAAAAGCTCGTCGTAGCTTAGATTGTGATTTATCTTTTTGATCTCTTTTAGACCTAGCTCGTCTAGCTTATTTATCATGTTGTTTCCTTTAAATTTCGTTTCTTTATAAATTTGACCTAAAAGTCATCAAAATGTTAATCAAATTTCGCTTAACACTATCTTTTTAAAAGTGGCAAATTTATTTAAATCTAGCCACCACTTGATTGTTTGCAACGCTTTGACCTTTACTAACCTCTATAGAGCCTATGATGCCATCTTTTGGGGCTTTGACCTCTATCTCCATCTTCATCGCTTCAAGCACTACTATGGCCTGACCTTTTTTGACATGATCTCCTACGCTAACTAAAATTTTATGCACAGCGCCTGGCAAGCTTGCAACGATGTCATTTTCTGTTGCGCCTGCTGCTGCACTTTTGGCATTTTTTACGCTCTTGCCTTCAACTTCGGTGATTGATTTTACTTGGATGCTGTCGTTAAAACCTTCGCTTACTTCGACATTGTAGCGGCTACCATTTACGACGACGCTATATCTGCCGCTTTGAGTTTGTCTGCCCTCATTTGCCTTAGCGTTTGGATCGATCTTTCTTACATTTACTTTGGCTTCGCCTTTTAAGAACGCGATGCCTTTTTCTTTACAAGCTGCAGCGATAAAGACGTTTTCTTCGGTAACCTTGATCTTATTTTGTTTTAAAATTTCTTTTACATGTGCAAGTGACTTACTCTCATCTTTATCAGCTATATCAACTGCGTGTTTTGTAGTTGGTTTTAGCCCTAGCTGCTCGCTAGCAAGCTTAATGATCTCTTTATCAGGTGTAACTGGAGTCTTGCCAAAGTAGCCAAGCACCATTTTGCCGTATCCCTCAGCGATCTTTTTCCACTTGCCAAACATCACGTTGTTAAATGCTTGTTGGAAGTAAAACTGGCTAACAGGGGTTACTGAAGTGCCGTATCCGCCCTTTTGCACCACCTCGCGCATCGCAAGGATGACCTCTGGGAATTTATCTAATATATTGTTATCTCTCATCATCTGGGTATTTGCAGTGAGTGCGCCACCAGGCATCGGTGAAAATGGTATTAGAGGGCTTACTTGCACAGCTTCAGGCGGTAAGAAATACTCTTTTAAACAATCATTCAAAACGCTCTCGTATTTTAAAATTTTCTCCACGTCAAGTCCGCCAAGATCGTAGTTTTTGCCTTTTACTGCGTGAAGCATGGTTAGGATATCTGGCTGACTTGTGCCGCCACTTACTGGGCTTGCAGCTAGATCTATGCCATCAACGCCAGCTTCAAGCGCTGCAAGGTAGCAAGCGACACTTACGCCAGCGGTTTCATGTGTGTGAAGTCTGATGTGAGTTTTTTCTGGGAGTAGCTTTCTAGCCATTTTTACGGTTTCATAGACCTTTTGTGGGCTGCTTGTACCACTCGCATCTTTAAAGCAAACGCTGTGATAAGGGATATTTGCATCTAAAATTTCTCTTAAAATTTTCTCATAAAATTTAACGTCATGAGCTCCCACACAGCCACTAGGCAGATCCATCATAGTAACGACGACTTCGTGTTTTAGCCCATGATGAGCGATCCTCTCGCCTGAATATTTTAAATTTTCAACATCATTTAGCGCGTCAAAATTTCTAATGGTAGTGGTTCCATGTTTTTTGAAAAGTTTTGCGTGAAGGTCGATTAGCTCGCGGCTACCAGTATCAAGTGTAACGGTATTTACGCCCCTGCTTAGGGTTTGAAGGTTTGCTTTTGGTCCTACGATGCTTCTAAATTTATCCATCATCGCAAAAGCGTCTTCATTTAGGTAAAAATAAAGGCTTTGAAATCTCGCTCCTCCGCCAAATTCAAAATGCTCTATGCCAGCCTCTTTGGCTGCTTCAAGCGCGGGCAAAAAGTCGTTCATAAGCACTCTAGCGCCATAAACCGACTGAAAGCCATCTCTAAAGGTCGTATCCATAACATCGATAAATTTCTTTGCCATATTTCACCTCATTAAATTTATAAATTTACTAAAAAGCGGTCATAAAAAATGGCTAAGTTGGGCAGAAACTCAAATTAGCCATTTTGCTTGCTTTTGGTATTTTACAACCAAAAACTTTTATATCATTTAAAAAGTGAGAGTAAGAAGTTAAATAATCCGCCGTGGCTCGCATCAAGCATCGGCTTTATCTCCATTAAAAATACGCAGAAAAAGACTAAAACTGCCACTTGGATGATGATGTAAGGCACCACGCCTTTATAAATAGCAGCTGTTTTTATCTCAGCAGGTGCGACTGATCTTAAGAAAAATAGACTAAAACCAAAAGGCGGCGTCAAGAATGAAGTTTGTAAATTCATAGCAACTAAGATCGCTAGATAGACTGGGTTTATGCCTAGTTTTGCGGCGATTGGCACCAAGATAGGAAGCACGATATATGAAATTTCAACAAAATCTATAAAAAAGCCAAGCACAAAAATAACAGCCATACTAAAGATGATAAAGCCCCACTTCTCGCCTGGTAAATTTGTCATGAAATTTTCAACTATCTCATCGCCTCCAGTGTAACTAAAGACCATAGAAAAGGCAGTCGCACCAACAAGTATAGCAAAGACTAGAGCTGTAGTTTTTACGCTCTCAGCCAAAGCCTCTTTCATCATAGAAAATGAAAATGTCCTATAAAATATTGCCAAGATGATAGCGCCAACGCAGCCAAATGCTGAACTTTCAGTCGGTGTAGCGATACCTGCAAAAATGGATCCTAGCACACAAATAACTAGCAAAAGTGGAGGGAAGATCGCAATTAGCGCTCTAACAATCTGCTTAAATTTACTAACGCCGCTCTCATCTTTTACGATAGGAGCAACTTCTGGCTTAAGATAAGCAACTATCAAAATATAAACTATATAAACTCCAACTAGCGTGAATCCTGGCACAATGGCTTGGTGAAAAAGCTCGCCAACTGGCACTGAGAAGATGTCGCCCAAGATGATAAGCACGATAGAAGGCGGGATGATCTGACCAAGAGTGCCAGCAGCGCATATCGTGCCACATCCTAGGGATTGGTCGTATTTGTACTTTAGCATTACAGGCAAGCTTATAACGCCCATAGCAACAACACTTGCACCTACGACGCCAGTTGAAGCAGCCAAAAGCGCGCCAACTAAGATAGTGCTTATCGCGATACCGCCACGAATTTCACCAAATAGCATACCCATGCTCTCAAGTAGTCTCTCGGCTAGCTTTGACTTTTGAAGCACGACGCCCATAAAGACAAAGAGTGGAACTGCTATGAAAATTCTACTCTCCATGATAGAGAAAATCCTATAAGGCATGAAGTTAAACATATCTTTAAATACTTCTATACTGCCAAGTAGTCCATCGCCATCGCTAAGACTTTCTACAACACTACCAACCATGCCAAATATCATCGCAACTGCACCAAAGGTAAATGCCACTGGAAAGCCAATGCCAAGCATCAATAGCGCGGCTATAAACATTATTAATCCCGCCATATTTTCTCCTTACTAGCTTTCTTATAGCGATTTAAATTTTTTATAAAAAAGCCGATCGCAAAAAATACAAGCACATAAAATGAAAAAGGGATCATCGCTTTTATGATCCATCTATGGGTAAGACCGCCTGGATCTGCGCTGGCCTCTGCTGAGCTGTAAGCATCTCCTACAAATCCAAATGATAAATTTGAAACCAAAAGCGCAAATGGTATGACAAAAAATACAGTGCCAAGCATATTTACAAGAGCTTTATTTCTTTCTGAAAATTTAGCATAAAAGATATCAACTCTAACATGTGCGTCCTCTTTTAGAGCATAGCTCATGCCAAGTAGAAATATCACAGCAAAAAAGTGCCACTCAAGCTCCTGAAATGCAACGTTGCCGTAAGAGAAAAAGTATCTTGCCACAACGTTAAAAAATACGTCTATTATCATCAAAGCCATAATAAACATACAAATGTAGCCGACTATATCACCAGTTTTGTCAAAAAATCTCTCAATCTTATCCATTAAAAACCTTTAATAGTTCATTTATCATGATGATGAGCACACAAACTGGCGCCACATATCTTAGTAAAAAATACCATGCATTAAATACAAAATCGCTCATATACGGGCTAAATAGCACATATAAAGCATCTTTTTTCATAAAATATCCAACAAATATCGCTCCGCCGATACCGCTAATTGGTAGCAAGATATTTGAAGCGGTAAAGTCAAGGAAGTCAAAGAAATTCTTGCCAAAGAGCATAAATTTATCACCAACGTTTTCTATATTTGATAAAAGACATAAAAATCCCAATACAAATATCCCTGCGCAAACTATGCAAAGCGCTTTTTTCCTACTCATGCCATACTCTCTGATCAAGAAAAAGACAAATGGCTCAACGATGGAGATGGCTGAAGTGATACCAGCAAAGATAAGTGCAGCAAAAAATGCTACAGCCAAAATTTGACCGATCGCGCCAAGCTTTGCAAATAGCGTTGGCAGCGAGATAAAGACAAGACCTGGTCCTTGAGATGGAGTAGCGCCAAATTCAAATATAAAGGTAAAAATAACAAGACCTATCATAATAGCAAGCGCGATATTTATGAAGACGATACTAAGCGTTGAAGTGGCTAAATTTGTATCATCGCTTAGGCTAGCTGAATAAGTAATGATCGCTGCCATACCAAGAGATAGCGTCCAAAATGCAAGGCCAAGAGCAAGCAAGAGTGAGTTAAATGAAATTTTGCTAAAGTCAGGAATGAGTAAAAACTCGGCTGATTTTGCAAAGCCATCCATCGTTATAGAGTAAAAAAGCATGATCAAAACCATGATAAATAAGCTTGGCATCATCCAAACATTTAGCTTCTCTATGCCGCTTTTTACGCCTTTTGACAGGATGAAAAAGCAAGCTGCAAAAGCTATAACAAAGTAAAGTGTCTGCTCACCAAGGCCATGCGTCAAAAGATCGTTAAATATCGCCTTTGAGCTATCTATATCGCTTGGGAGGCCAGTAAATGAGAGCGTGAAATATTTAAAGACCCAGCCGATGATCACGATATAGTAAGATGATATGATAGCTGCCGTGACCATAGCTAAAATTCCAACTAGTTGCCATAAATTTTTATTTTTAGCTGCTAGCTTTCTAAAAGCATTTACACTGTCGCTCTCGCTAAGCTTGCCGATACTAAGCTCTGCCATAAATATAGGCACACCAACTAGAAAAGTTATCAAAAGATATAGGATAATAAACGCCGAACCGCCGTTTTCACCAACCATGTATGGAAATTTCCATGCATTGCCAAGTCCGACAGCCGATCCAGCGACTGCTAGGACATAGCCTATTTTAGAAAATTGTTCTTTTGCCATATTATGAGATCTCCCTTATTAACACCACCAGAACTAAAAGTGGAGCCACAAATCTAATTAAAAAATACCAAATTTTAAATATAACCTTGCCCATATAAGGCACAAATAGCTCTTTTAAAAGCTCAAATTTCATAAAGTAGCCAACAAAGATAGCAAACAAGATGCCACCAAGTGGGAGCATGATGTTTGAGCTGAGATAATCAAGCAGGTCAAAAAAGCTCTTACCAAAAAATGTAAGCGCATCTTTAAATTCGCTTGTGCCACTTAATGCACATAAAATTCCTAAAATATAAACCACGCAAGCAACGATAAAGATCGATTTGTTTCTACTAAAATTTAGACTCTTGCTTAAGAAAAATATAAATGGCTCAACCATCGATATAACCGAGGTAATGCCAGCAAAAAATAGTGATATAAAAAATGTAAATGCCAAGAAATTTCCAAGCAATCCAAGCTTAGCAAATAGCGTCGGTAGCGAGATGAAAGCAAGCCCTGCGCCTTTTGATGGCTCTGAGCCAAACTCAAATGTAAATGTAAAGACGATAAGGCCGATGATGACGCTTATTATGATATTTGCAAAGACTACATAGAGCGATGAGGTAAATAAATTTGTATCATCGCTTAGACTTGATGAGTAGGTAAGGATGCAGCCGATACCAACGCACATCGTAAAAAAAGCAAGTCCAAGAGCGTTTAAAACGGCTGCTTGATCTATCTTTGAAAAGTCAGGCACTAGTAGAAATTTAGCCGCTTTATCAAAGCCCTCCATGCCAAAAGAGTAACCAAGCATAAGCAAAAGCAAGATAAAAAGAGCTGGTATGAGATAGACATTTATGCGCTCTATGCCGCTTTTTACGCCCTTTGTAAGGATGAAAAAGTAGGCAAAAAATGCGATGCTAAAGTATAAAATTTGCTCGCCTATGCCATTTGAGGTGAAATTTACAAAAAGCGTCTCTGAGCTTGCCATATCTTTAGGTAGCTCACTAAGACTTAAAATGACGTATTTTAAAACCCAGCCAATGATGAGCGTATAAAAAGAAGCGATAAATAGCCCAGTCACCATGATAATACCGGCAAATTTCCAAGAGCTTGCCCCTTTTGTAGCTAGGCTTTTAAACGCTCCAACCGTATCAAGGCGTGAAATTTTACCCATCGCCATCTCAGCAAAAAATATGCTAAGACCAACAGCAAAGGCAAAAAATAGATATATAAGGATAAATGCCGAACCGCCGTTACTGCCGACCATGTATGGAAATTTCCAAGCATTACCAAGGCCGATAGCCGCTCCTATTATAGAAAGGATAAAGCCAATTTTACTAAATCTCTCTACCATTATTTACCTGCCATCTGGTAGATCATTATCGCACAAATGGCAACTGGCACGACATACCTTAAGAAAAAGTACCAAATTTCAAAAAATGCTCTTCCCATAAAATCGCCAAAAAGCAGATACAAACTCTCTTTTTTAAGCTTATAGCCAACAAAAAAGCTAAATACGATAGCGCCTATTGGCATCATGATATTTGATGTGAGAAAGTCAAGCGCGTCAAAAAATGGCTTACCGCAAACACTAAAAGCACTTGATGTGTCTGAATAATATGAAAGTATGCAAAAGATGCCCAAGATATAAACAAAGACACCTATGTAAAGAAGCGCCATCTTTCTTGAAATTTCAAATTTCCTAACCAAATAATAAGCAAAAGGCTCGATCATCGAAACCGCGCTCGTAATGCCAGCAAACAATAACGATACGAAAAATGCGACCGCCATAACGTTGCCAACGACGCCAAGCTTTGCAAAAAGCGTGACAAGCGAGATAAAGATAAGGCCTGGGCCACTTGCCGTGCTATCAGCCCCATAAGCAAATATAAAGGTAAATACGACAAGCCCCATCATAATGCCTATTAAGATGTTTATAAAGATGATAGAGAGCGTTGATTTTATTAAATTTGTCTTCTCAGGTAAATTTGCAGCGTATGTCGGTATGACGCCAACGCCCATAGATAGCGAGAAAAACGCAAGGCCTAGAGCCTGCAAGATAACATCTGGCGTGATCGCACTAAAATTTGGCACAAATAAAAATTTAGCCGCCTTCACAAAGCCATCTCCCATGCTAAGCGCGTAAAAAAGCATACAAACTAGCAAGACAAAAAGGCTTGGCATCATCCATATATTTAGCTTTTCTATGCCACTTTTTACGCCTTTTGAAACGGCAAAAAAGACCATCAAAAAGACTAGGCTAAAGCAAAGCACGGCACTGCTTAGATCATTTGATAAAAGCGTGTTAAACTGCTCGCCTGCAGCTTTTGTATCAGATAAAAGTGGCGAAAAACTAAGATAGATATACTTTAAAATCCAGCCAATAACAACCATATAAAATGAAGCTATAAGTATCGCGCCGATCATGAAAAAGCCAGAGAGAGACCAAGCTTTTTTATTTTTTGGAGCGAGTTTGTAAAGAGAGCTTACGATGTCGCTTTCGCCAAGTTTGCCGATGCTAAGCTCCGCTAAAAACGCCACAAACGCGATAGCAAATGTAAGAAGCAAGTATAAAATTATAAATGCCGAACCGCCGTTATTTCCCACCATCGTAGGAAATTTCCAGGCATTGCCAAGACCCACAGCAGAACCAGCCATCGCAAGGACAAAGCCTATCTTTGAAAATTTCTCGTTTATCATTGAAAACCTAAGATTAAGAACAAATTAAATTCTTTCAAAGATAGCATAAAAAAACTTTCATTTTTCTAAGCCAAGAATTTTTTATAGGCAATTTAAATTTTTAGTGTTTTTATTTGAAACAAAGTTTTGTTTTTGTAATATTACGGCTCATAAAGTTTAAGTAGGGGACGGATCCGAAAGAGCTTTAAAATTTTAAAGGAGCAACGATGAAAAAGATCGTGTTTTTAATTCTTGGTCTTGCTGCATTCGCATTTGGCGCTGACGGCGAGATGATCAGATCATATTCAGTTATCGCTGGCGGTATCGGCCTTGGCCTTGCAGCTCTTGGCGGTGCTATAGGTATGGGTAACACAGCTGCTGCAACTATCAGTGGAACAGCTAGAAACCCAGGTGTTGGTAGCAAACTTATGACTACAATGTTTATCGCTCTTGCGATGATCGAAGCACAAGTTATCTACGCACTTGTTATTACACTTATCGTTCTTTACGCAAACCCAATGCTTGGCTAAGCGTAAAGCTTAAATTTAGCCCCTCTTTTGGGGCTTTTGTTCTTTCTGCGATCATGGTGGAATTGGTAGACACGCTATCTTGAGGGGGTAGTGCCGCTAGGTGTGCGAGTTCGAGTCTCGCTGATCGCACCATCTTATCTCTCTTTTTAAATCAAAATCTTAAATTTCTAAGCTATAAAAAAGGAAAATTTTATGTTAGATAAAAAACGTGCCTTAAAACAATTACAAAACGAAGCAGACGATGTTGCTATATACTCACTTCTTGAAGCTAGCGAAAAAGTCGAAGAAAATAAAAAAATACTTCGCAAATTAATCACCGAAGAGAGGCGCCACTATGCTTTTTGTCAAAAGATAACTGGTGAAAGCAGAAGTGCAAATTTATTCAAAGTCATCTTCTATACGATACTTGTTAAAATTTTTGGCACATCTTTTACTCTAAAATTTATGGAGTCACGCGAAGAAAATGCAGAGAAATTTTATCTTGACATCGTAGATGAATATCCTGAAGCTCGTGATATTTACGAAGAGGAGATGAACCACGAAAATAGTCTAATCTCCATGTTAAAAGACACAAAACTCGTAAATGCTGGTGGCATCGTGCTTGGTATGAATGATGCTTTAGTTGAGCTAACAGGCACACTTAGCGGCATCGCGCTTGCCTTTTCAAATACAAAATCAGTTGGCGCAACAGGCCTTATCATGGGCGTGGCAGCTGCACTCTCTATGGCTGGCTCAGCATATCTCGAGTCAAAAGAAAATCCAAGCGACGAGATCAAACCGCTTACCTACTCACTCTACACAGGCGGTTCATACATTATAACAACGGCATTTTTGATACTTCCATTTTTTATTTTTTCAAGCAGTCTTTACGCCGTCTTGTCGATGTTTTTCTTTGCTTTAGTTGCCATCATCACTTACAACTTTTATATAAGTGTGGCAAAGGAGCTTAAATTTTTACCAAGAGTGATTGAGATGTGCGTGATAACTTTTGGTGTTGCGATCATTTCTTTTGGCATCGGCTTTTTAGTCAAACACTATTTTGGACTTGATGTCTAACCTAAATTTCATACCAAGTGTAACTATCGTCCCCAAAATTCCCACTAAAAAGTGGTTTTAAATTTAGATCAAGCCTTAAATTTTCACCAATTTTGAAATTTGAGCTTTGATAGATAAGTAGCCATTTTACATTTGCTAGCTTGCCCTCTTTTGCAAGTTTTAAAAACTCGCCAGCTCCTTCAAACATGCAAAGTCCTTTTAGATCAAGCTCTTTTTGAATGCTAACTTTGCGATCTGGCACGCTAAAAAGTGGCAATGTTTCATCAAATTTATCGCTTCTTGAGTAGATTATGACATCTGGGTTTTTGCCATTTTTTATAAGTCTGGTATCGAGCCTTGGTCGGTCTGTCCGCACTGTGTTACCACCGATCACCAACGTATCTATGACGCTTCTTAGTTTATGCACATGCGTGCGGCTAAGCTCATTTGTGATGATGCCCCCACTTGCCACGCCGTTTTTACTAATGGCGATTTTTAAAAAGCTAAATCCACCATTTTGATATGCCAAAAATGGCTCAAGCAGCTTATCGCAGCGCTCTTTTAAAACGCCAAATTTAACATTCACTCCCGCACTCTGAAGCAAATTAGCGCCACCACTTGCTATTTTATTTTCATCGTGGCTGCCAATTATGACCTCGCTAAAGCCAAGCTCTTTTAGCAAATTTGCACAAGGTGGCGTTTTGCCATGGTGCGAGCAAGGCTCAAGAGTGACATAAGCTTTTGCATCTTTTAGTAAATTTGAGTGATTATTTAGTATAAATTCATAGGTAAATTTTGGCTCTAAAAGGCCAAATTCACCCTCTTTTATCTTAGAGCCAAAATTAGTATTATATGCCTTTATAAAATCATCTTTAAATTTTTCACTTTTTTTGCAAAGCGCAAAGAGTATCGCTGTTGGCTCAGCGTGTAAATACCCAGCCTTTTCATGGGCTTTGCAAGATAAAATTTTCCCATTTTCATCAAGGATAAGGCATCCAACGGCTGGATTTGGATAGGTCAGGATCTGAAATTTCCAAGCCTCACTTAAAGCAAGATCCATGTAAAATTCGTCGTTCATCCATGCCCTTTAAATTTAAACACACCAGCGTTTGCCAGTGTGTTTTCATAAATTTACGACAAGCCGTCAATCTTACCCTCTGCGTCTATCTTCATATTGACCGCAGCTGGCACTTTTGGAAGTCCAGGCATTAGCATGATCTTACCGCAAACAGCGACGATAAAGCCGGCTCCCGTTCTAATGTCAAGGTCTTTTACGCTAAATGTAAAGCCCTTTGCTCTGCCCAAAAGCTTCGCATCGTCGCTAAATGAGTACTGTGTTTTTGCGATACAAACTGGCAAATGGCTCAAATTTAGCTCTTTTATCATCTCGATCTTTTTAAGAGCAGCCTCTTCAAAGACCACCTCGCTAGCTCCATAAATTTCCTTAGCGACCTTTTCTATTTTGGTTTTTGTATCATCGCTCATCTCGTAGGTGAAATTTATCTTGCTTGGCTTATCGCACGCCTTTAAAACTAGCTGGGCAAGCTCAAGCGCACCTTTGCCACCTTTTACAAAATTCTCGCAAACTGCTACTTCTACGCCAAGCTTTTGGCAGTACTCTTTTACAAAATTTATCTCTTCATCAGTGTCAAAGCCAAATTTATTAAGCGCTACAACCACGTTTTGACCAAATTTGACTTTTAAATTTTCGATGTGTCCGCCAAGGTTTTCGATACCTTTTTTAAGGGCATTCATATCTGGTTTTGTGATCTCATCTTTATTTGCTTCGCCGTTATATTTTAGCGATCTAATCGTACTTACAAGCACCACAGCTCTTGGTTTGATCTCAGCAACCCTGCACTTTATATCTAAAAATTTCTCCGCGCCAAGCTCCGAGCCAAAGCCAGCTTCAGTGATGACGTAGTCAGCTAAATTTAGAGCTGTTTTTGTTGCGATGACGGAGTTGCAGCCGTGTGCGATGTTTGCAAATGGGCCACCATGCACGAGCGTAGGTGTGTGCTCAAGTGTTTGAAATAAATTTGGCTTGATCGCATCTTTTAAAAGTATGCAAACAGCGTCCTCGCAGCCTAGATCACGCACGTAGATAGGCTTTTTATCGCTATCATAGGCGACCATGATGTTTGCCACGCGCTCTTTTAGATCAGAAAGGCTTGTTGCTAGACAAAGCACAGCCATGATCTCGCTTGCAGCGGTGATGTTAAAGCCATCTTCTCTTGGCACGCCATCAGTCCTGCCGCCCTGACCAACGGTGACAAATCTTAGCGCGCGGTCGTTCATATCCATACAGCGCTTCCATAAAATTTTCTCTATTTTTAGTGGGTTTTCTTGATAGAGGCTATTATCTATCATCGCTGAAATGAGGTTATTTGCCGATGTTATCGCGTGAAAATCGCCAGTGAAGTGTAAATTTAGATCCTCCATCGGCGCAAGCTGTGAGTAGCCGCCACCTGCTGCTCCACCCTTTATGCCAAAAACTGGTCCAAGAGATGGCTCGCGAAGTGCTAGGCAGACCTTTTTATTAAGTAAATTTAGTGCGTCGGCTAGACCTATTGACATAGTCGTTTTGCCCTCGCCATATGGGGTTGGATTAGTCGCGGTGACTAAGATGAGTTTTGAGTTTGATGACTCAAGCCTAGGGGAAATTTTAGCCTTAAATTTGCCGTAAAGCTCAAGCTCATCTTCGTTTAAGCCTAGTTTTGCGGCAACCTTACTGATGTGTTCAAGTTTCGTTTGGTGAGTTATCTCGATGTCGCTTAGCATTTTACCACTCCAAATATGTTTTTGCTTTTTTTATCTCACTGATATTGATCTCAAAAATTCCCTCTTCGTTTTCTACTGCGACGCTCTCTTCGTCCGCTTTTACAAGCCTTCCTGCAAATTTCTCAGCCTCGGTTTGAACTTTAACTAGCTCACCAACGCTCGATTTAAAATGAGATGGCTTGCTAAGCTTTCTCTCAAGGCCAGGCGAGCTAACCTCAAGGTTATAATCCCCGCTAACTGGCGGTGTCACGTCAAAGATAGGCGAGAGTAGACGGCTCACTTTTTCGCAGTCATCAAGGCTTACTCCGCCATTTTTTGTGATATAAACTCTAAAAATAGCCCTGCCATTTTCATTTGCAATCTCGCTGTCGTAAAGCTCTACACCGCATTCGCGTACTAATTTGTCTAAATTATCCATTTTTGTTTAAATCCTTTGAAATTTTATCAAACAACTTATCCATATGGTTTTGATACTCTAATCTATCGTCAAATTTAAAGTGAAAATTTGGACATCTATACCAGCCCTCAGCCGCCATGCAGTGGTTTTGCAAGTGCCTGCAAACGCGCTTTAAATGCCCCAAAATATACTCTTGCTCACGCTCGTCAAACATCATCTTGTCAAGATAGACAAAGGCGTCATATCTGCCCTTTTTGCACTCGACGTCAGTGACGCAAAGACCTTTTAAAATGCTATCTTCAAGAGTGGCTAAAGCCTCTGGTATGAGCTCTTTTAGCACGCTCTCTGTTCTCATACGCTTTATTTCGTTAGCGTTCATAGAGTAGCTTTCTCCTTGACTTCTTTGAAGCTTTCGATGTAGTCATTTTCTCTAATGTCGTTGAAATTTTCGATACCAACACCACACTCATAGCCTTTAGCAACCTCTTTGACGTCATCTTTGAAGCGTTTTAGTGAGCTTACCGAGCCCTCATAAACGACCACACCTTCTCTAATAAGACGAATTTTTGCCCCTCTGTTTATCGTACCCTCAGTGACGATACATCCAGCGATTGCGCCTACTTTTGGCACATGGATCACTTGGCGAACCTGAGCTTGACCAAGCTGCTCTTCTCTGATGATAGGTGACATTAGTCCGCCCAAAATCGCCTTCACATCGTCGATTAGGTTATAAATAACGTTGTAAGTTTTTATCTCGACGCCACTCTCTTTTGCCTTCTCTTTTATCTCACCAGTTGGCCTTATATTAAAGCCAAGGATGATACAGTCGTTGCTTGCGCTTGCAAGTGCAACGTCGCTTTGCGTGATACCGCCAACGCCTGAGTGGATCACATTTACTCTGATCTCGTCATTTGCTAGTTTTTCTAGGCTTGCTTTTAGCGCTTCAAGTGAGCCGCCAACGTCAGCTTTGATGATGACTGGAAGTGTCTTTAGCTCGCCCTCAGCGATCTTAGCACTAAGCTCATCGATACTAACTTTTGTGCTCTTGCTAAGCTCTTTTTGACGGATATATTCAGCCTTTTTCTGTGCGTATTCACGAGCCTCTTTATCAGTTTTTACGCCTATTAATGTCTCGCCAGCCTCTGCTATCTCGCTAAGGCCTACTATCACGCCACATTCGCCTGGTTTTATCTCTTTTAATGGCCTGCCCTGATCATCAAGCAAGCTTCTTATCTTACCGTATGCAACGCCAGCTACGACAGTGTCTCCGACATGAAGCGTGCCGTTTTCAACGATGATGGTAGCTACTGGACCACGTCCTTTTTGAAGTGAGCTCTCGATGACAGTAGCCTTTGCGTTTGCCTTTGGATTTGCCTTTAGCTCCAAAAGATCAGCTTGCAAAAGCACGATCTCAAGTAGATCATCTATGCCCATGCCTGTTTTTGCAGAGATCGGTACAAATTCATACTTGCCACCCCACTCTGTTGGCATGATGTCAAGCTCAGCAAGACCAGTTTTTACTAGATCAGGATTTGCTGACTCTTTATCCATTTTGTTTATCGCGATGATTATTGGCACGCCTGCAGCTTTTGCATGGCTAACTGCCTCTTTTGTCTGTGGTTTTACGCCGTCATCTGCTGCAACAACTATGATAACTATATCAGTTACACCAGCACCCCTTGCACGCATAGCTGTAAATGCCTCGTGGCCTGGAGTGTCGATAAATGTGATGTTTCTGCCATTTTTATTTACCATATAAGCACCCACGTGCTGAGTGATACCGCCAGCCTCGCCTGCTGCTACGCGAGACTTTCTTATGTAGTCAAGTAGCGAGGTTTTACCGTGGTCAACGTGACCCATGATGGTTATAACTGGCGCTCTTGGCTGGAGATTTTCATCGTCTTTTATCTCCTCCTCATAGGCTGCTACGTAGTCAAACTCTTTTTGATCGTCGATGATATTTACCTCGACATTAAACTCATCAGCCAAAATTTCTATCGCATCTTCATCCAAAAAGTCGTTTTTAGTTGTCATCATGCCAAGCATAAATAGCTTACCTATGACCTCGCTTGGCTGTTTGTTTAGCTTTTCAGCAAATTCATAAACACGAATTTCTTTTGGGATATTTATCGAAGTTACAGCTTCGCTATTTTGTTTATTTTCAGGCTTTTTGTGTTTTTTTCTAGCTCTTCTTTGTATGCCACCCTCGCCAAACGAATTTATCGTGTTATTGACGGTTGTCTTCATCGCACTTGGCTGTTTTGTCCTTTGCATCGGAGCTGGAGCTGGGGTTTTAAAGCTAAAATCAGGTAGCACCACCACATCTTCATCTTCAAGCACGATGTCACCAAAGTCGCTTCCACCGAGCAAGTCCATCTTCTCAGCGCTATCTTTTTTGCTTACAACTGTTACTTTTTTCTCTTTTTTCTTTTTTCTAGCCAAATTTTCATCGCTAGCAGAAAACATACTCTTAAAGTCGCTAATGTTAGTAACAGCCGCCTCAGCCTTTTTCTCCTCTTTTACAGGAGCTGGCGCCTCGTAATCTTTTTTCTTTTTAACTATCACAAGGCCGCGTCTTTTTTGAGTGACATCAGCCAAGCTCTCTTTTGGTTTTGGCGCTTCTGCTGGCTTTTGCTCGACCTTTACAGGCTCTTCTTTTTTAGGCTCAGTTTTAGGTTTTTCCTCTGAAATTTGCACCTCTTTTTTAGGCTCTGCTTTTACCTTTTCAGACTTTGGCTCGGCCTTAGCAGCTGCCTTTTTAGGCTCAGTTTTAGGTTTTTCTTCTTTTTTTGCTGGCTCTTTTTCTGCCTCTTTTTTAGGCTCTTTTTTTGCTTTTGGCTCGCTCTTTTTCTTTTTAAATTTATCTGGTATTACGCCAGTTTGAACGTATTCATATATTGCTTCAGCCTCTTCAAGGCTCACAGCATTTGAGTGAGTTTTGACCTTTAGGCCTAGTTCTTGAGCTTTTTCTACTATCTCTTTACTTGGGTAGCCAAGCTCATTTGCGATCTCTGAAATCCTAACATTGCTCATTTAAGAGTATCTCCTTTAACTTCGGTGCGTCAAGTCCGAGGGCACCTTTAGTTTGTTTATCAATTATTTTTTTTAAAATTTTGTCGTCTTTTTGCAAACAGCCATCACATAGATAGAAACTGCGGCCGTTTCCTTTGCCACACTCTAAATTCTTGCCTACCAAGCGGTATCTTTTTAGCAAGTTTTGAGAAAATTTAACTTTGCAAGCGACGCATGTCCTTACTGGATTATTTTTATTCATTATACCTTTTTAAACTTGTTTCTAGCTTTGCGTGATTTCGTATCCATCGTTATCAAATGAAAAAATTTCAACTCTAAAATCATTAAATTTACTCTTTAAAACATCTTGTAAATTTTTAGCGTCATCTTTGTAAGCGATGTTTAAAAAGCTTGAGCCTGAGCCTGAAAGTGTGCTCATTAGCGCTCCATTTTCATAAGCTACCTTTCGCACCTCAAAAAGCTCTTTTAAAGCGCTCATTCTGCGCTCTTCGTGCATCATATCTTCACTTGCTACCCTTAAAAGATCATATCTTTTTTCATAAAAACAAGAGGTCAAAAATGCAGCGTGAGAGAGGTTATTTACACACTCTTTCATAGTGTAATTTTTTGGCAAAATTTGCCTTGATGATGCAGTGCTCATCGGCTTATTTGGGATGACGACGACTGCTTTTATATCATCGCTTAATTTTATTTTATTTGCATAAACATTGCCGTTTTTTACGACCGCGCTAATAAATCCTCCGTGAACTGCTGGCGAGATATTGTCTGGATGGGTTTCATAGATGATAGCTTTATTTAAAACGACGCTTTTGCTAGCCTTAAATCCAGCCATCTCGTAAGCTGAAGCTATGGCTCCGACAATCACTGCAGAGCTGCTGCCAAGGCCTCTTGAAAATGGGATATTGTTTTCAAAAACTATTCTGAAGTTTTCATTTTTACCGGTTAGCTCTAAAAAAATTTCATTAAAAATGCTTAGAAAAATGTTGTTTCTTTTTAAATTTGTGCTATCACTCCCCTCGCCATTTATCGAGACAGAGCTAAATTTAGATGGTTCGATCTTTACGCTATTAAAAAGCTTTAAACTAAGTCCTAAAGCGTCAAAACCAGGTCCTAAATTTGCACTTGTGGCAGGGATTAAGATATTCAAAATTTCTCCTAAACAGCTTGGATGATATAATTTGGAAGTGTATCTGAATTTAGTTTTAATTCATCTAAATTTAAAGGCAACACAAATCTCACAGGCTCAACTTTTTCAAGTAAAATTTCACCATTTTTTAGCACAAAGCTTAAATTTTTATTTGCCCTGATCGCTTGGCCGCCATTTAGACTAAAGCCACTTACTGCGTAAAATTCACAGCCCTTTGCCAAAGAAAAAGTCTTTAAGATGACGTAGGCCACCTTTAGCCCCATGAAGCCACCTGGCGTGTTTGCGTAGATGATCTTTGTGATGTTAAATTTAGAGGATAAATTTTCTAGGATTTTTATCAGAGCTTCGCTGACGTGCTCGTCAGTTGTGATCTCATCAAATTTTACGCCATCTTTATAGACTCCAACTAAAAGTGGAGTCGATAAAGAGACTACTAAAATTTCAATATTTTTTATGCAAATACCTTTTGATACTCTTTTAAAAGCTCGCCACTAAGTGTTGCGATCTCATAATTTTTCTCATCTGCCATTAAAGCAAGTGTTAGTTTGTGGTTTAGATCGTGGCTGCCCGCAAATGCTGTGTAATCCCCTAGCAAAGGTGCTCCAAGCAAGCTCAAATCGCCAACCGCGTCTAAAATTTTATGTCTTACAAACTCATTTTCAAATCTCAAACCCTCTGGGTTTAAAATATGAGTATCATCGATAGCCACGGCATTATCAAGCGATGCACCAAGTGCTAAATTTTGAGCTTGCAAGCGTTGCAAGTCTTTTAAAAAGCCAAAAGTTCTAGCACGAGCGATATTTTTTACAAATGAGCTCTTGCTAAATTCAAAAACATATCTTTGTTCGCCGATAACTGGGTGGTCAAATTTGATCGTATAGTCAAATTTTGGATTTCTTGAAGGCGAAGTTCGCACAAATTTTGACCCCTCAATCACCTCGACTTCGCGGCGGACAAGGATGACTTTTTTACCAGCATCAAGATATCTTATACCAGCTTCATCAAGCAACATACAAAAGCTTATCGCACTGCCGTCCATGACAGGAATTTCATTTGCATCAACTGAAATTCTAATATTATCAATGCCGTATCCATTTACAGCTGCCATTAGGTGTTCTATCGTGCTGATAAAGCCCTTTTCGTTGCCAACGACGGTTGCCATTTGCGTATTTATAACGTTTTTAGGCTCAGCTTTAAAACTAATACCAAGATCTTCGCGGTGCAAAATAATACCTGAATTTGCATCAAGAGGTTCTAGTATAAGTCTTATCGGCTCACCCTTATGAAGCCCTATACCAACGGTCTCAACGCGTCTTGCGATAGTAGTTTGTTTCAAAAATTTTCCTTATATTTTTTTGTTCGCTTATGATAGCACTAAAAAATCAAATTTGCAAATTTAATTCTTATCTATCATCGCCTTTGCGGCATCTAAGACACTTGTCACATTGTCTTTTATCCACTTTTTATCCATCCATTGTTGAGGTCTTACCTCTTCGCCTTGGACTAAAATTCCAAAGTGAAGGTGATCTCCAAGTGCAAGGCCGCTAGTTCCAGTTGTACCTATTTGATCGCCAGCAGCAACCATATCGCCCTCTTTTACCTTCGCACTTGAGCAGTGTCCGTAAAGTGAATAAAGTCCAAATCCATGATCTATCACAATGTTTAAACCATAAATTCCATTCTCAGATGCTAACACGACGCGGCCCGCATTGCTAGCTATTATCGGAGCTGATGCCACGCTTGCAAAATCTATACCCATGTGCCACGATTCACTTACTTGCTCATTATTATATGTATAGAAGCGGTGGTCGGCAAAATCAGCTACTTTCTTGCCATTTCTAAGTGGATAAAATGGGATGATATTAAAGCCGTTTGTGATGTCAGTATCGACGTTTGAAGTGAGTGCTGTTATCTTCTCTTCATTTAAGTTTCTTAGTGTTTCATTGACAAATTTCATCTTATCAAGCCTAGAAAGAGCGTTTGGATCTTTGGCGTATTGATCTGTTAGATCAACGATCTTTCCGTCTAAAAATCTATCATTTAAAGCAATGGTTGAAGTCTTGTATTTTACATTTTCATAAAAATATCTCACGTGAGATTTGCTCTCATTGCCCGCAAAGTCTCTTGCGATGACCTCAGCGCTAAAGTTTTCAACCTGTACTGGCCAAGCAACAAGTGCTGCATAAAAGCCCTCTTTGTAAAATGGCACAGCCTTAAATTTCTTACCAAAATTTGTCTGGACATAAACCTCTTTTAGCTGATTATCAGTCGCTCTAAAGACGACAACAGCGCTACCGCCTTTTGAGATAGAGTAAGACTGAGAAAGCACGTAAAGATCAGGCTTTGATGTATCAAGTACGACTTCAACTTTTTTGCTTGCTTTATTGCCAGTAAAAAAGCCCCATTTGCTAGTATCGACCGCTTCTATACTCATCTCATAAGTGTCTTTTTGAGCAAAAAATCCAGTCTTTGGGAAGGTCAAATTTACATCAAGCTCGGTGCTTGGGTTTTGTATGATTTGATTTAGTAAATTTAGGTCATTTTTGCCGTCATTTATGCTAATGCGCACAAATTTTATGCCGCTGTCATCTTTAAATTTGATATTCATAGGCGAGCGAAGGTTCCAATAAACCTTATCAGCAACGCCGATGATTGGCTCGTTTCGCTCAAAGTCTTTCGACATCAAAGCATAACCAAAGCCACCAGCTAATATCAAAACAAGTAAAACCACAACAATACCAAAACCACCTATTCCACGTCTATACATATATTATTACCTTAAATTTTATTTGCGAAATTTTACATATAATCAATAAATTTTTAGTTAATTACAAAATTTCTCTTACAGCTCTAGCTTCGCTCATCCAATCAAAAAGTTCATCCCAGCGCTCGTCTTTTATAAGATCTTTGCATAAATTTAGCTCTTTTTCAAACATATTTATCGCGGCAACGACATTATTTTTATTTTGCTTAAAGATATCGCTCCACATAAATGGCGAGCTCTTTGCAACACGTATCATACCCTTAAATGTCGGTCCGCCAAGTGCAACGATATGCCTTTTATCCTCTTCTTTCAAGATCCCACTAGCAAGCGAAAATGCAATAGCGTGAGGCAGATGCGAGATGAGACCCACGTGATGATCATGCTCTTTTGCACTCATGAAAATGATCTTCATGCCAAGACAAGAAAATAGCTCAACGCTTCTTTTTACGTGCTTTTCTGCGCTCTCAGCAAAGTCGCAAACTATAACAGTTGCGCCTGTGTAAAGTGACTTAAAGGCAGCTTCTGGACCAGAGTACTCAGTACCTGCCATCGGGTGAGCTGGGATGAAATTTTTACGAATTTTCTCTGGAACGGCCTCGATGATCTTTTGCTTTGTCGAGCCAAAGTCGATGATCGTCGTATCTTCACTAATGTCAGTTAAATTTTGCACGATGCTTACGATAGCCTCAACTGGAACGGCCAAAAAGATGATGTCACACTTCTTTTTCATCTCATCAATGCTTAAAATTTCATGCACCAGTCCAAGCTCGAGTGCTTTTTTACTGTGATTTTCATCTTTGTCATATCCGCTGACACACGAGATCAATTTTTCATCTTTTAATGCAAGACCAAGCGAGCCACCCATAAGACCAAGTCCGATGATACCTATTTTCATAAAAAACCTTTAAAATTATAAAATTTAAATTTTTTAAAAATAAAATATGATATTATACGCACTTATACTAAAACTCTAGGTTAAATTTAATGAAAAAGAAATTATTTTTACTAGCACTAGCTTTAAGCAGTCTAAATGCGCAAACGATTCAGTCAATAAATTTCAAAGGTCTAATCCACCTTTCACCTGATGTAGCCACTCAGATAATGGGGCTAAAAGTCGGTCAAGAGCTAACTCCAAAGCTTAGCGATAAGGCCATCACAAATTTATACAAGCAAAGTTATTTTGATGATATCTATATAGAAGATACAGGTAATGGCAATCTTTTAGTAAAAGTAAAAGAGAAGCCAAGTGTCGCTAGAGTCGATCTAAAGGGTGTTGTGACAAACGACAAAACTGCGATCGAATCGCTAATCAACATAAAACCTGGCAATATGTATGATGAGCTAACTATCGAAAAAACAAAAGAGAGAATTCGCCAGTATTACGAGTCAAAAGGCTACTTTGACACAGTTGTTGATGTAGAAAAACAGCCAGTTGCAGACAACGACAGCTCACTTTTCATCACTCTAAATATAAACCGTGGCGAAAATATGATAATCAAAAAGGTAAATTTAGTCGGTGCAAAAGAGTTTGACTATGATGATATCGAGCCAGTAGTTGCAAACAAAAGTAGAGAATTTATGGGCTGGCTTTGGGGCAGAAACGACGGTAAAGTTAAACTTTTCGAGCTTGAAAATGACCCAGCAAGGATTCAAGATAAATATTTTCAAAAGGGTTATCTAGATGCGACGGTTTCGTCACCTTATCTAAATGCGTCATTTGATAACTACACGGCTGATCTTACATACTACATCCACGAGGGCGAGCCTTATAAGGTTTCAAATGTAAGCATCACAGCACCTGAAGAGCTAGGACTTGATACTAAAAAGATCATAGATGACTTTAGACTAGAAGCTGGCGATACGATGAACTCGGCAAGACTTCGCCAAGATATGAAAAAGCTTGACGATATGGTAGCTGACAAGGGTTATGCATTTGTCAAAGTCTATCCAAAGACTGACAAATTTGATGAAAATAAAACAGTTGATATCGACTACGAAGTAGATCCTGGCGAAAAAGTATATATAAGAAATGTTCAAATTTCAGGAAACGACAGAACAGTTGATCGTGTCGTAAGACGTGAGCTATATCTAACTGAGGGAAATTTATATAGTAGAACCGACCTTCAAGACTCAAAAGATGCATTAAAAAGAACAAGCTACTTTGACGATGTCGAGATAGAAGAAGATCCAGTTGATAAAAACACAGTCGATCTAAAAGTAAAAGTAAAAGAGGCTTCAACTGGCTCAATAAGCGGCGGTATCGGATACGGAAGTAGCGATGGCTTGCTACTAAACGCTGCACTTTCTGACACAAACATCTTTGGCTCTGGTCTTCAAGGACAAGTAAGCGTTGATAAGAGTGATAGAGAGCTTTCAGGTCAGATAAGTCTTACAAATCCAAGAATTTTTGACTCAGAGTATAGCCTTGGCGGAACGCTCTATGCAAACGACTACGACTGGAGAACATATAAAGAGAGAAGTTACGGCTTTAGCACAACACTTGGTAGAAAATTAACTAGAAATTTAAGTGCATCACTTACTTATAATATCGAGCAAAGTAAAGTTACTCTAAAAGACGATGAGCTTAGAGACATAAATAGATACACAGGCAAAGAGATTTATAGAGAAGGCAAGGCTATAAAAAGCGCTATAACTCCAGCTTTAACATATAACAGCACTGATGATTACTACTTGCCAAGACGCGGTATCATAGCCAGTACATCATTTGAGATAGCAGGACTTGGTGGTGATATGGATTTTGTTAAAAACCGCACAAATTTCAACTACTATCTAGGCCTTAGAGAGTATATCGACTACGATCTTATCTTAAGATATAAAGCAAGCTTTGGCAAAATTTGGGAGAGAGGCTATACTCCTATCAACGAAAGGCTTTACCTTGGTGGCATAAGAAGCTTACGTGGCTACGAAAGCAGAACCGTATCTCCAAAAGTAAAATATAATGGCGACTACTATGAATACGGCGGCGAGACTTCATTTAACAACTCAGTCGAGATGAGCTTCCCTATCATAGAGCGTGTTAAAATGCGTGGTGTTGTATTTTACGACTATGGCATGATCGGTGAAAATAGTCTAAACGAGATAAAAAGATCATCAGTTGGCACAGGTATCGAGTGGATAACACCTATCGGACCACTTCAACTAATCTTCGCAAAAGCTCTTAAACCTAAAGAGGGCGATGATACAAATACATTTGAATTTACTATAGGAAGACGCTTCTAATAAGATACTTTTAAGGGGCTAGTTTGCCCCTTAAATCCCCCGCAAACAAACAAACTTTAAGTCATATAAGAAAAAGCAAGGCTAACATTAGATATAATCCCACAATTTTTAATATAAGTGGGTAAAAAGATGAATTTCTCAGACATTTTTTCAAAGATAAGAAAAGCTCAACCTCGTCCAGAAGAAGCACCTACACACTGGGTAAAATGCGACAACTGCCACTCACTGATGTATTACAAAGAAGTTGAAGCTTGTTTTAATGTATGCCCAAAATGCGGCTACCACATGAGATTAAAAGCTGATGATCGCATAAATTTGATCTGCGATGAAGGTAGCTTTGTAGAATTTGACGCAAATTTAAAACCAGTAGATCCTTTAAATTTTGTCGATAAAAAATCATACAAAAAAAGAATTACAGAAAATAAAGAAAAAACAGGACACACAAGCTCAGTGATATGCGGCGAAGGCAAATGCAACGGACAAGAAATTCAGCTAGTTGTTTTTGACTTTGGCTTTATGGGCGGCTCACTAGCTTCAGTTGAGGGCGAAAAGATCGTAAGAGCGATAAAACGCGCGATCGAAAAACGCCAAGCCTTAATCATCGTAAGTGCATCTGGTGGCGCTAGGATGCAAGAGAGCACATTTTCTTTGATGCAGATGTCAAAGACTTCAGCAGCCCTAAAACTTCTTGATGAAGCAAGACTACCATATATTTCTATCCTTACTGATCCTACGATGGGCGGCGTTAGTGCATCATTTGCATGGCTTGGAGATCTAATAATCGCTGAACCTGGCGCACTAATAGGCTTTGCAGGACAAAGAGTTATCAAACAAACCATAGGCGCTGACCTTCCAGAGGGCTTTCAAAGGGCTGAATTTTTACTAGAGCATGGCCTTATAGATGACATCGTGCCAAGAAGCGAGCACAAAAAATATCTAAGCGATATGGTTAAATTTCTTACAAATAACAAAGCTATGATCTCTAAAAGCGAAGTGACAACTGGAAACGAAGCTGGCTTTGAGCTAAAGCTAAAAACCAAAGGATAAGTTTGGAAATTTCGGTTTTTAGCATTCAAAAATCATCACGTGACAACTTTGAAAACGAGATACAAGAATATATAAAAATGAGTGCAAAATTTGCCAAGATAAACGACAAAATAATATTTAATGAAAAGATAGCAAAGGCTCAAAGTAGTGGCAGAAGCGAAGCACTAAGAGCTTATGATGAAATTTACGAGCCAAATTTAAAAGGCTTTTGCGTGATGCTTGATGAAAATGGCTCACAGCTTGACAGCCAAGAATTTGCTCAAATTTTAAACTCAAATTCACAGATCAATTTTTTCATAGGTGGAGCTTATGGGCTTAGCCAAAATTTAAAAGACAAGGCACAAAAAGTCGTAAGCTTAAGCAAGATGACTATGGCGCACAAAGTCGCCAAGCTCGTACTTTTTGAGCAAATTTTTAGAGGGCTTTGTATCAATGCAAACCACCCATATCACAAATAAAGGAATATAAAATGACTCAAAACGAGCTAAATTTTTTCAAAAAACTACTTGAAGATAGAAAGCTACAAATCAAAAAAAATATTTATGACTCATCAGTTGAAGTAAGCGGTCTAAGAGATAGTGGCGTAAGCGATGAATTTGACATCGCTTCAGTAAATACCGACCAACTTATAGAGCAGTCTATATCAACCCAGCAAAGAGCCGAGCTTCACGAGATCGACGAGGCGCTTGAGAAGATAGCAAACAAGACTTATGGAATTTGTGACATGTGCGAAGAGGAGATCGGTGTCCCTCGCCTAAAAGTAAAACCGCATGCAAAATACTGTATAGCTTGTCGTGAGATAATAGAAAAAACAGCAAAAAACTAAGGAGAAAATATGAAAACCAGAAAATTTCTCGTCTACTGCATCATCTACACAGCAGTTGTTGCAGGACTTACCTATTCTCTTAATAGTTCAGACTTCACCTTTGAGCTCTTAGGTCAAGCCATAACCTTGCCAGTAGCTGTCTGGGTAGCACTTCCAGTAGCCCTTTTGGCACTCCTTGCCCTACTTCACATCGCATATCACGGATACGCCTTTTATAGATATAAAAAATGGATAAAAAAAGATAGTCAGCTCTACAAAGACCTTGCAAAAGAGACGCTTCTTGGCTTTGAGAGCAACAAAGACTTCAAAACCGATACTTACAAGATCGCCTCACAGCTCACACGCTCTATCTCACCAGTAGGCGAGCTTAAAGATGTTGGTGTTGATGACGGCGAGATAAACAATATCTTACAAACCATAAAAAGCATAAAAAACAAAGAGATCGTCGATCTAAAGAAATTTAGACTAGCAAAAGATAGCAAGCTAAACATCCTAAACGAGCTAAATAAGATCGAGCAGATGCCTACTTACTATCTTGATGTGCTTAAAAATCAAGAGCAAAACGATAGCCTTAAAAAAGCGGCCTTCGATAAGCTCATAAAAACAGCTTCATTTAGTGAGATTAAAAAAATCGATCCAGAGCTAGCAAGTGAAGATATAATGACCATTATCACGCGTTTTGTAGATGATGAGATCGACCTAAGTAGCGATGAAATTTTCGATCTTTTAAACAACGCAAAAGTGACAAAAGCACAATACGACAAAGCAGCTATAATGCTTAAAAATAAACTAAAACCAGACGCATTTATCGGCATCTTTGAGAAGCTAAAAAGCATCCATGCTGACGCTGATGAAGCCTACGTATATGCGCTATTTGAGCTTCAGATGCTTGATAAAGTAAGAGAAGCCATCGAGGGTAGCGACCCTGATGAGTTTAAAGAGATAAAGGTTTTACTATTTTTGCGAGATAACGGCAAAATGGTGCCTAGCTCGCTATTTTTTAAATGATAGACTTTAGCAAAAAGCCACTTTTCTTAGCGCCACTTGCTGGCTTTTCTGACCTGCCGTTACGAAGCGTCGTCAAGAAATTTGGCTGCGACGTCACTGTTAGCGAGATGATCAGCGCAAATGCTCTGGTCTATGAGGGCAGTGACAAAACCCTTGAAATGCTTAAAAAATCCCCAAACGAAGAGCCTTACGTCGTTCAAATAGCTGGTAGCGATATAGAAAATCTAAAAAAAGCCGTGTTGATAATCAATAAATTTGATGGGATTTATGGGCTCGATCTAAACTGTGGCTGCCCCGTGCCAAAGGTCGTTAGACAAGGCGCAGGATCGGCTTTGCTAAACGATCTAGACAAACTTCAAAGCATAATCGAAGCCATAAAAAGCGTCTCAAACAAAGAGAGCCTAAGCGTTAAATTTAGACTTGGCTTTAACGACAAAAACGAAGAGCGGATAGCAAAAGCCTGCGAAGAAGCTGGCGCAGACTATATCGCAGTACATGGTCGCACCAGAGCTGGTGGATACACTGCAAAGGTTGATTATGAAGCGATCGCCAGAGTAAAGGCGAGCGTGAAAATCCCAGTCGTTGCAAATGGCGATATCAACGCGCAAAATGCAGATGAAATTTTAAATCTCACAAAATGCGACGCCCTAATGATCGGCAGGGCAAGCATCGGCAACCCTTGGATATTTCACGAGATAAAGACCAAAAGTAGCGTGGATAAGACGCTAAAACAAGAGATCATCCTAGCTCACTTCGACGCTATGATCGAGCACTACGGCGAGCACGGACTTTGCATATTTAGAAAGCATTTGCACCAATACAGCAAGGGCATCGACGGCGCAACAACCTTTAGAAACGATATAAATTTCATCAAAGATGCCCACGTGATGAGAGAGCGCATAAGGGAGTTTTTTGCCTAGATGCAAGGCTACATCCTGCGCGTGCAAAAGGTCAGAGACGAGGACCTTTTAGTCTTTGTGCTAACGCCAAATTTGCTCGTAAAGTCATATAGATTTTTTGGCGCTCGCCACTCAAACATCATGACTGGCTACAAGATCGACTTTGAGCTCGAGCAAGAGGCGAAATTTCTACCAAAGCTTAGAAGCATACTTCACCTTGGCTTTAAATGGCTGCTAGAGCGCGACAAACTCATCATTTGGCAGCAGTTTATGCGCCTACTTTATGATCATCTAAAAGAGGTCGAGCAGCTCGATGAAATTTACTTTTTTGAGCTTGATCGCTGCGCCAAACAGATGCAGCTACAAAACCCAAAGCGCCTTATCATCGAAAGCTACGTCAAAATTTTAGAGTATGAAGGCAGGCTTCACAGCGAGCTTGAGTGCTTTATCTGCGACGAGGAGATAGAAAGCGAGCTTTGCCTCACTCGTGGCTTTTTGCCATCTCACAAGCACTGCCTTGATAGGAGCGAATTTGACGCTAGCAAGATCAAAAATTTGTTTGATACAAAAAGCACGATCGAGCTAAATGACGATGAGATAAACCGCCTTTATAAAATTTTACTTGACGGACTTTAGGCTTTTACCTTCGTCCTCTCATCAAATTCTTTTAAAACGTCCATTATTTTATTTGCTAGCCCCTCAAGCGTTTGATCTTTTTTAAGCTCTAAATTTCTAAGCTTTAAAATCCTAGCTAGTATATCTTTTATATCTTTCTTGCCAGACAGTATCTCATCATAATAAGCCTTTGGTATGCCTATCTCGCTTCTATCTTGCTTTGTAAGTATGAGTTTGTCTCTATATACATTGCGAGCCTCATCAGTTATCCTTGTTGTGCCGCCTTGTAGCACAGTTTTTGTCTTTAAACTTCACGCTATAAATGCTTTGCTGTGTATCTTTTGTAAGCTCAAGTCTTTGTAAATTTTGTGCAATGTCTTTTGTTTTTTCATTATTTGCAAGAGCGTTTTGAAATTTGGCACTTTCAGACTGCTCTTTTTGAAGTTTCCTTGCTTTTGCCTCAGTAGCTACTGAGCTATACTTTTGCGTGCTAACACTAAAAATGCTCATTTTTCATCCTTGCTTATCAAATTTATATTTAGTAAGCAAGGAGCGTTCCTACTTAAAAATGAGTTTTGGCTTTTTTGGTAGTTGTAAGAAATTTGGTTGTAAATTTAGCTTTAATGGCAGAGATGAAGAGTTAAATTTACTCTTCACTGCCTTCGTTGATACCAAAAAATGTATCTGTGTGGATGTTTTCAAATGCTGCTTTAAGCGATGTAAAGAGCTTTGGATTTTCTTTTTCTAAATTTGCTAGAAGCTGCTTGGTCTCATATCTAGCGTGTGGCATCTTCACGTCAAATCTCATCGCAGGACACGCCTCATCGCCAACAACTCTTAGCTCATTTTTGATCGCATTTTCGCGAAGCTGTCTTTCGCGCACAAAGATAAATGGCCTGATCACGACGATGCCATTTTTAGCTCTGTATTTTGGAGCAAGCGTCCTTAGCGCGCCATTGTAGGTGAAATTCATAAAAAAGCTCTCGGCTGCGTCGTCCAAATGGTGAGCGATCGCAAGCTTGTTAAAGCCATGCTTTAGCGCATAGGTGTAGAGATAGCCTCTTCTCATGCGCGAAAAAAAGCTGCAAAAGCTAGAATTTTTACGGATCTTCTCCTTTGATATCTCAAATATCGAGCTATCGATCACCTCGTGCTCTATGCCATGCTCGTTGCAGTGCTTGGTAAGATACGCGTAGTCCTCGCCCATGCCGTAGCTTAGCGTCACCGCCTTAAACTCAAATTTCTCAGGCGTGACATTTTGCACATGTTTTAGCACATGAGCGAGTGCGAGGCTGTCTTTACCGCCACTAAGACCGAGTAAGATCTTATCTCCGCCCTCTATCATCTTGTATCTAGCGTTTGTCTGACCAACCTGCCTTAGTAGCCTTTTGCTAAGCTCTATCATAAGCTCTCCACCATTTCTAGGATAAATTTAGCGCTCACGTTTGCTGAATCTTGCAAGAATTTATCAAAGTCAAACTCAGCCTCGTTGCCAGCTCCGTCGCTGATGGCTCTAAGGATGAAAAATGGCACGCCAAGTGTCTCGCAAACTAGCGCAACGCTCGCACCCTCCATCTCGGTAGCACTAGCGTTAAATATCTTTTTTATCCACTCTTTTTTCTCGTTGTCACAGATAAACTGATCGCCAGTTGCGATGATGCCTGAATTTAGCCTCATGCCCTTTTTACCAGCGACATTTTTAGCTAGCTCATTTAAACCCTCATCGCTCTTGACAAAGATACTTGTCCCTGGCACAAAGCCGTATGGATGACCAAAAGCTGTGATGTCAAGGTCGTGCTGCACAAGGCTGGTGGCATATAGCATATCGCCTATTTTCAAATTCTCATCAAGTGAGCCAGCAACGCCTGTAAAAAGCAGCTTTGATGCCTTAAATTTCTCTATCATCAAGGTCGCAGTGATCGCCGCATTTACCTTGCCAATCTTCGAGTAGGCGATGACTAGGTCCTTGCCTTTGTAGTTTGCCTCGTAAAATTTGTTGTTTGCGTACTCTGTGGTTTTATACTCTCCCACCATCTCAAGGATAGGTGTGATCTCCTCTTGCATCGCTCCAAGTATCGCTATCATCTCTCCTCCAAAATCTTCACAACCTCTTCAAGGCTCGCCATGTCTGTGACGCTGTATGTCGGTTTTTCTGTGATCTTTTTGTTTATGCCTTTTAGTGTCGCCGCACCAAGCTCGATAAAGCAATCAATCTCGTTTTCGTAGTTTTTGATACTTTGTTTGTAACGAACTGGATGCGTTAGCTGCTCTTTTAAAAGCACTAGCGCTTCGTTTTTATCAGTATAAATTTTTGCATTTACGTTTGAAACGACTGGGGCAAAGTTCTCAGCCAAAACGCTCTCAAGCTCGTTTGCTAGTTTAACGCTAGCAGGCTCAAGTATCGGGCAGTGGCTAGCTACTGACATATTTAAAAGCATTGCTCTTTTTGCGCCTGCTTCTTTAAATTTTGCCTCGTATTTTGCAAGGTTTGCTCTCACACCAGCTACAACTATCTGACCATCACAGTTGTAGTTTGCAGCGTAAATTTGCAAGCCCTCATTCTGTGCTTCTTTACAAATCCCTTCAACGACTTCGTCGCTAAGACCTAGCACTACCATCATGCCAGCATCTTTGCCAATGCAGGCTTCTTGCATAAATTTACCACGTAAATTTACAAGTCTAATCGCTTCAACAAAGCTAAACGCACCACTAACTGCAAGGGCTGTAAATTCTCCTAGAGAGTGGCCTAGGCTAAACTCTGACTTAGCCTTTATGCGCTCACTAAAAGCTAGATAGCTCATAAGCGAGTTTAAAACGATGGCAGGCTGAGTAAATTCGGTCTTATCTAGCTTGTCGTTTTGCGTAAATAAAAGCTCTTCAAAGTCAATACCTGTGTCGTTGCAAGCGTCATTTAATAGAAGTTTTGCTGAAGAGAAATTTTCATAAAAATCTTTCCCCATGCCAACACTTTGCGAGCCTTGACCCGCAAAAATAAAAGCAAATTTTTTCATTTTGGCTTCTTAGTGGTGATGATGTCCGTGACCGCCGCAACCGCAACCACCTTCGCCATGTCCGTGACCACCGCAGCACTCATGCTCGTGATCGTGATCATGTCCGCCACAACCGCAAGTGTGAGCGCCTGCTACCATGCCAGTTGCTTTTTCATCTTCAGTTGCGTCTCTAACTTCTAAAATTTCAACATTAAATAGCAAGTCTTTGCCCGCGTATGGGTGATTAAAATCAACTGTCACTTCGTCATCTTTTATTTCTTTAACGATGACGCGAACACTTGAGCCATCTTCATTTTGACCAAAAAGCTCCATGCCTTCATGTAGGTCTATACCAGCAAACTGCTCTTTTGGAAGTGATTGGATGGCGTCTTTATTGTATTCGCCACAACCCTCAGCTGCTTTGATATTTATAGTAGCTTTGTCGCCTGATTTTAGTTTACTAACTTCTTCTTCAAGCTTTTCTATAATGTGGCCATGTCCTGTAATAAAAGAAATTTGACCACCTTCTTGCATATTTGACTCTAAAATTTCGCCAGTATTAGCGTCTTTTAGCTCATAAAACATAGTTATAACTTGATCTTTACTCACAATAATCTCCTTGGAATTTAGTTTTGATTAATGTGAGATTATATCTAAAAAAGAGTAAATTTTAGTTTCTGTTGGGAGCGGCTTTGGCTTCTTTGCTATCTGGATAGCCTACTTTTAAAGCCTTATAAAACCTGTTGGCACTTTGAGTATCACCGATCTTATCAAAGCTTATAGCTGTGTGATACAAAAGTTTTGGAGTGTAATCAGCCTTATCTTCACTTTGTATACTTTTTTTATAGTATTGTATGGCTGTGCTGTATGATTTTTGACTATAAGCAACTTCACCTAGATAATAATTTGAAGCACCAGTTTTATAGCCTTTTTTATTTAAGTATTCAAAATATTCAGCTGCTTCTGTGCTATTGCCAGAATTTAAAAGCTTAATGCCATCAGCTAAAATGTCCTTGTCGCTTTTGCCACTAAAATTTGATGTTGGCTTATTTTGTTGTTTTGGATTTGCATTTTGCTTTGGTTGAGCAGCATTTTTATCCATTATCGCGCCTAATTTATTTAAGGCAGCAGTAATATTTTTATAGTTTTTATCTTGTATATCTCTAGTCTCATCAACATAAGCTTTTAATGATGTCAAACTTACACCAGAATCGCTTATACCACCATTGACTTTGGTTTCGATATCGTTCATTCTTTGCTCAAGCTTGTTCATTCTAGCACTCATACTCTCAATCAAGCTTTGCAAACCTTGAAGTTGTTCTGAAACATTATCCATGTTTTCTTCGATATTTTGAACGCTTCTTTTATTGCTTAGAGTTGCTTTTTCATCATCTGTTAGTCCGTATGGATTTGCGCTATCCATATTACCTGCATCAAATGCTGAAACTTCTTGAGCTGAACTTATAGAGAAAGCGGCTCCAAGAAGAGCCGCAATGATTATTTTTTTATTCATTATTACTTACAGATTAAGGAAGTACTTTGAAATCTGCACGTCTGTTTTGAGCGTCGCAAGCTTTTGTTTTGTCTGTACAAACTGGGTTGCTTTCGCCAAAGCTTACTACAGCGATTCTATCAGCGCTAACGCCATTTCTTACAAGAGCGTCTTTAGCACTTTTAGCACGTTTTAGACCAAGAGCATAGTTATACTCATCTGTACCCCACTCGTCGCAGTTACCTTCTACTTTTATAGAAAGAGCTTGAGCGTCAGCTTGGTTGAATACTGATGCATTTGAGCTAACAACACCTTGTTGATCAGCTTTGATGTTAAATTTATCAAAGTCAAAGTATACACTTTTAACTTGGCTCTCGATGTTAGCGATAAGAGCTGCTAATCTATCAGCATCGCTCATGCTACCTGAGTTATCTGCAGATTGATTTGAATTTGCATTCATATCAACTTCAGGGTTTTTAGAGCTACAACCGCTCAACAATAAAGTTGCAACTGCAACACTTGCTAGAACTACTTTTTTCATTCCTTATCCTTTTTGAAAAATTTGGTCGAATTATAACATATTTTTTTAAATATTATCAGAATATTACCAATCAATAGATTGAATTTTACCTACTTTTAGTGGAAATTGAAAACTTCTGTTCTCATTTAATCTAACAACGCCAAGCGAGCTTTGACCGCCAAGTTCTTTGATAAATACGACACTTTGACCATCACTTGAAAATCTTGGATAGTTATTTTTACCATTTGCTGTAAGCTGACGGATAAAATCTGTTTGAGTTGAGATCAGATAAATATTAAAGCCACCACTAGCCTCTCTACTTGAATAAACTACATAGTTTTCAAAAGTGCTTACTGAGTTGTTGTTTTTACCATGAAATACCATTTGCTCAACACTTCCGCCTGAGGTTGCAGGTGTTGCGAAGATGTTTGGATATCCAAGTCTATCTGAGACAAAAACTATTCTGCTGTCATTATCTACAAAATTTCCGTTTACATCGATGCCTGGATAGTTTGTGATCTGAGTTAAATTCTTACTACCTGTGTTGTAGATAAAAATATCTGGCTGATCTTTTGGCGCCATAGTTAATAAAATTTTGCTTCCATCTTTGCTAACGTCTGAAGCTATAAGCATACCAACGCTGTCGATTATCTTCGTTTTTGTGCCTGAATTTAGGTCATATCTAAACAAAGTTGGTTTGTTATTCACATAAGATGTATAGTAAAATTTACTTTGATCAGCGCCTGCCCATTTAGGGAAGATGTTTAGACCACCGCTTACGATTGTCTTTTGATATGTAAGTGTGTAATCAGCCACTATAATAGAGCTTTGGCGAGCCGAAGTGTATTTTGCTAGGATGATAAATTTCTCCATCCAACCAACTGGTGGTAAATTTAGCTCATTTGTTAGCTCAACTATACTTTTGTGTGCTAAAAACGGATACTTCGCACCATCAGGCATGTTATATACTCTCTCATACCTTGTAGTTGCAGTCTTTGCATCTATGAGTTTTACTCTTAAAGTAAGAGGTGAGCCCATAGAACCCTCAAGAGCATATCTAAAGATAAGCTCAACACCTTTGTCGCTCATTGTATTTGTAGCTGCTGTTCCCTCATAGGTTGAAGGCACGTGATCTTCGATAACCTCAAAGTCAGAACTAACTTTCAAGTCGCCTAGCATGATCTTAAAGAATTTATCTTTAAAGCCTGCATCACTAACAGCTGTAGTTGCATCTTGCAAAGCTATCTTTGGCAAAGCAACACCTTGGTTTATAACAGATATCGTCGCATCAGCAGCATAAAGCCCTAGAGCAACGCACAAAAAAAGAAAAATTTTCTTCATCTCTACTCCGTAAATTTATAAATTTTAGTTTATTTTATCTTCTAAATTTAAATTAAAAGTAGTACTTTTATCTGGATTAAATGGAAATTTCTCTGCAGTAAGCTTTTCCAGGCACTCTCTAACCTTTGCATTAAACTCTTCATTGTATGATAGCTCTAAAATTTCATAGTTGAAATTTCCACTCTGATCTATCATGACTTTTACCTTAGCTATATTTGCAGAGTCAGCTTTATAGCTTTGCCATCTTCTTTGAATTTGTTTTGTTATGGCTCCCATCAATGGATCATAAGTGCCGGTCATTTGTGACTTTGGAGCTGTTGGGTTTTGATCTATCTTTAAACTCTTAATTATGTCGCTAGCCTCTTTTGCAGCTTTTGAGCTAGAAGCCTCGCTTTTTTTGCGGCTTTGCACTTTATTTTCAGCCTTTTTTATACCATCATCTTTTTTAAGTTTAGTAGAGTCTATGTCACTAAAGAGGTCTTTTATATTTGGCTCTTTTGGTTTTGGCTTTTCAACTGGCTTTGGTGTAGGTTTAGGCTCAGGTTTAGGCTCTGGCTTAACATCCTCTTTAGGCTCTTCGCTAGGTTTTGGGATTTCAGGCTTTGGTTCTGGTTTTTTAGGCTCAGGCTTTGGCTCTTCTTTTGGAGGAGTTGGCAAGCTTGGGGTTGGCAATGGCTCATCTGGCACAACAGGCTTATTTGTAGTCTCTTGTTTATCTTCTTCTGACTCTTTTTTAGGTTCTGGTTTTGTCTCTTTTACGACCTCTTTTGCTTGTTTTGGCGCTTTTATGGTTTGATCGACTTCTCTATCAACCATAACTACATCCATAATAGCATCTTTGTCATCAGTATATTTTTTAGGAGGTTCGCTAAAAAAAGTAAGCTTTATAAACAAAGCAAGCACAATGATAATGTAAATACAAAACGCTACAAAAAATGAACTAAGCGTTGGAAATTTAACTTTATTAGGCATCTTAACCGTTTGTCTCTAAAGCTACTTTATTAAAACCAGCACCTTTTAAAGTCTTTAATACAAACATAACATCATCGTATTTTAAATTTTTATCAGCCTTTATATATATAGGCGAGGTTTTGTCATATTTTGCACTCATTAGTGCAATGTTATCTGGAAGTTCAGCAAGGCTCATTGTACTTTGATCTATTCTAACTTGTCCTTGTGCATTTATAGACACTATAAGATCTTTTTGTTTAGACGTAGATGTTTTTGCCTTTGAGCCATCTGGCAATGTTATATCTTCTTGATATGTTATAGTTGGCATTGTAACCATTAAAATAGCCAACAAAACAAGCATGATATCAACAAGAGGCGTTATGTTTAACTCTGGTGTTTCGTCGTCAAATTTAAGAGCCATCTATAACGTCTCGTCATCTTTTTTAAGTGCTATCATAACGTCAGCTTGACGCTCGATAACGCTCATTAATTCGTAAGCTTTTCTTTTTATAAGCAAGTTAAATGTATATGCTGGGATCGCAACAAAAATTCCACAACCTGTCGCAACAAGCGCTTCTGAAATAGCTGGGGCTATAACTCCAAGAGATGAACCTGCACCATTTCCTAGCTGTGAAAATGTCTCCAAGATAGACACAACTGTTCCAAAAAGACCAATAAATGGAGAAGTAGAAGCTATTACACTAAGCCATGTAAGCCCGCTTGTAGCATTTTTTTCGGCAATACTTATGCAAACATTTAGCTTTTCTTTCGAAATTCTACCACTTGCACACTTCTTTAAAGATGAGTCGTTTGGTATATTTTTAGCGCCCATAAGTAGTGCTTCAAGCGCATTTTGCTCGCGTTTTTGCCAAGCTCCTATACCAGCCATTCTTGAAAAAAGAATTGTAAAACTAACTATAAAATATACTGACAACCAAGTTAAAACTATAATTGTAATAAAACTACTTCTTTGAATGTAATTTAAAAATATATCTATTCCGCCCACTTATCTTGCTCTCACTACATTTTCCATTTTTGATATAGTTGCTGCAAAAGCATTTGTATCACTGCTCATACTCTCTATCAAATTTCTAGCAGCTTCTAATGAATTTGCAAGCTCGCTTTCACTATTGCCAGAGACATAGACCGCACCGTCAGCTAGTATAACTACTTTGCCCTCATCGATCTTTGCATAGCCCCAGTTAATAGCAACTACATCATGCTTTTTATGCTTATCTTCTATATCTATAATACCTGCTTTTAAAAGAGATATTAATGAGGCGTGGTTTGGCAAAACACCAAACTCACCCTCGCTACCTGGAAGCACTACACTACTCACGTCATCATTAAATATCTGACCTTGAGGAGTTACGATCTCTAAATGTAATTTATCCATTACGCTTCCTTTTTAAATTTAAGCCTTAAGTTTTTCAGCTTTAGCTAAAGCCTCATCTATATTTCCGACCATATAAAATGCTGCTTCTGGTAGATGATCATATTTGCCTTCTAAAATTCCCTTAAAGCCAGCGATATTTTCGTCAAGACTTACATATTTACCAGGGCTGCCTGTAAATACTTCAGCAACGAAGAATGGCTGAGATAAAAATCTCTCTATCTTTCTTGCTCTATCAACTGTTAGTTTATCTTCTTCGCTAAGCTCGTCCATACCAAGGATAGCGATGATATCTTGAAGGTCTTTATATTTTTGAAGCACAGCTTGAACGCCGCGAGCTACCTTATAGTGATCTACTCCTAAAATTTGAGGATCGAGCATTCTTGATGTTGAATCAAGTGGATCAACAGCTGGATAGATACCTTTTTCTGCGATCGATCTGTTAAGAACTGTCGTAGCGTCAAGGTGAGCAAAAACCGTCGCAGGGGCTGGGTCTGTAAGGTCGTCAGCCGGAACATAAACAGCTTGAACAGATGTGATCGAACCTTTTTTAGTTGATGTGATCCTCTCTTGGAATTTACCCATTTCACTTGCAAGAGTTGGCTGATAACCAACAGCTGATGGGATACGTCCAAGTAGAGCTGACATCTCTGCACCTGATTGAGAGAAACGGAAGATGTTATCGATAAACATCAAAACGTCAAGTCCCATCTCATCACGGAAGTACTCAGCCATTGTAAGGCCAGTTAGTGCGATACGGTTTCTTGCTCCTGGTGGCTCGTTCATTTGGCCGTAGCACAAGGCAACTTTATCCAAAACGTTACTTTCTTTCATTTCGTGATAAAGGTCATTTCCTTCACGAGTTCTCTCACCAACGCCTGCAAATACAGAATAACCACTGTGTTTAAACGCAACGTTGTGGATAAGCTCCATAATAATAACCGTTTTACCAACACCAGCACCACCAAATAGACCTACTTTACCACCCTTCGCATAAGGAGCTAGAAGATCAACTACCTTGATACCAGTTTCAAAAATTTCACTCTTTGTACTTTGCTCTTCAAATGGAGGAGGATCGCGGTGGATAGACCAGTGCTTATCGAAATTTATACCCTCACCCTCGTCGATCAAATCGCCAACTACGTTAAAAATTCTACCCAAAACTTTTTCGCCAACCGGCACGCTTATAGGTGCACCAAGTGCTTTAGCCTCTAAGCCACGAGTCAGACCCTCACTCATATCCATAGCAATAGTTCTAACTCTATTATCACCTAGGTGAGCAGCAACTTCTAATATTAGTTTATGTTTCTTGCCCTCAACCTCAAAGAAAACTTCGATAGCTTCATTGATCTTCGGCAAGTAGTCATTAAAGTCAACATCGACCACAGGGCCCATAACTTGACTAATAACACCCTTCATTCATACTCCTTTTATTTCATTGATTCAACACCACTGATAATCTCGATAAGCTCAGTGGTAATAGACTCTTGTCTTGCTTTGTTGTAAGCAAGATTTAACTGTTTTACACGCTCTTTAGCATTGTTTGTTGCATTATCCATAGCTTGCATTCTAGCGCTGTGCTCAGCCGCCAAAGAATCAACCAAAGCATAATACATACTATACTCAAAATATTTATTGAGCAATTCATCCATAATCTTAATATAGTTGTCCTCTGGCTCAAATTCCATCAAAGAATTTGTCTCAACCGCAACTATCTTAGACGGCTCAATAGGCACAATATCATTTACTCTAATCTCTTGAGAAATCATATTTTTATAGCCATTGTGTATTAGCACGACCTTATCTGTTATGCCGTTTGTAAAGTCATCAATGGCATCTTTTATGATCTTTTGAGCTTTTTCATAAGTAGGAGAAGAGCTAGCTCCGACATAAGTCTCAAGTAGTTCAACGCCTTGGAAATTGAAAAATTCTATACCTTTTTTACCAACAGCTCTTAGTCTAACTTTGATCTTTTTGGCTTTTAGCTCATCGATCATGCGCCTAACTGTCTTTATAGTCTGGACATTAAAGCCACCGCAAAGCCCTTTATCAGCGGTAACAAATATAATATCAACCTTTTCTACACTCTTTGTTGTGTTAAAAAATTTACTCTCAGTCATAACTGAAGCGTATTGATTGATCTTATAAGCTATCTCCGATAAAACCTCATTGATCTTAAGTGCATAAACTCTAGAGTAGCGTGCAGCCTCTTCAGCTTTGCGAAGCTTTGCTGTAGAGACAAGCTTCATCGCACGCGTTGTCTTTTGAGTATTCTGGACGCTCTTGATCTTTCGTTTTATATCTTTTAAATTTGACATATCTTAGCCCTAGTTAGCGGCAAAAGTCGCTTTAAAATCTTTCAACGCTTTATGTAAAATTTCTTCTACTTCTTTATCAAGAACCTTTTTAGTTCTGATCTGCTCAAAAATTTCAGGGTATTTTGCCTCGATATATGGATATAGCTCAGCTTCAAATTTTGTTACATTTGTAGTTGCAACGTCATCTAAATAGCCCTTAGCACCAGCAAATATGATAACTACTTGATTCTCAACTGGAAGCGGAGAATATGGAGGTTGTTTTAGTACTTCAACCATTTTTTGACCGCGCTCTAGTTGTTTTCTTGAGCTCTCGTCAAGATCACTTGCAAACTGAGCAAATGCTTGTAGTTCGCGGTACTGAGCAAGGTCTAGTCTTAGCGTACCAGAAACTTGTTTGATAGCTTTGATCTGAGCTGCACCACCGACACGAGAAACAGAAAGGCCAACGTTGATCGCTGGGCGGATACCTGAGTTAAATAGGTCGCTCTCAAGGAAAATTTGACCATCTGTAATTGAAATAACGTTTGTTGGAATATAAGCTGAAACGTCGCCCGCTTGAGTCTCGATAATAGGTAGAGCTGTTAAAGATCCAGCACCTAGCGCGTCATTTAGCTTACTTGCTCTTTCTAGAAGTCTTGAGTGAAGGTAGAAAACGTCGCCTGGATAAGCTTCACGACCCGGTGGTCTTCTTAGGATCAAAGACATCTCACGATAAGCAACCGCGTGTTTTGACAAGTCATCATAGATGATTAGCGCGTGGCGAGAGTTATCTCTAAAGTATTCACCCATTGTTACACCAGCGTACGGAGCAAGGTATTGAAGCGCAGCTGCGTCACTAGCACCAGCATTTACAACTATAGTGTAGTCCATAGCGCCGTACTCTTCAAGTTTTTTAACGACTTGAGCAACGGTTGATTGTTTTTGACCGATAGCTACATAGATACAAATGACATCTTGACCTTTTTGGTTGATAATAGTATCGATAGCAACTGTTGTTTTACCAGTTTGGCGGTCACCGATGATTAGCTCTCTTTGACCTCTACCAATTGGCACAAGTGCATCGATAGCTTTGATACCTGTTTGAAGTGGCTCATGAACGCTTTTTCTTGCCATGATACCTTTTGCTTTTTCTTCAACGAAGCGAGATTCAGTAGCTTCGATTGGCCCTTTTGCGTCGATTGGCTCACCGAGTGAATTTACAACACGGCCGATCAATGCGTCGCCAACTGGAACGCGTAGAAGTTTTTTAAGTCTTTTTACAGAGCTGCCTTCTGTGATACCGCTAGTTTTTCCAAGGATAACTATACCAACACTGCTCTCTTCAAGGTTAAGAGCCATACCTTTTTCGCCGCTTTCAAATTCAACCATCTCGCCAGCCATAACGTTTTTCAAACCATAAACGTTAGCAACGCCATCAGCGACTGAGATGACTTTACCGGTCTCTTCTACATCAACACTTAAATCAAAATTTTCAATACGCTCTTTGATTATCGTGCTAATTTCGTCAGCTTTAATTTTTGCACTCACGCTTTCACTCCTTTTTAAATTGCTTTTAATATATATTCACTCATTTGACTTTTTAGTCTGTCGATAGAGAAATTTACCTCGACACCTAAATCGTCTAACTCAACTTTTACACCGTTGTAATCGCTCTTTGAGCCATCAAGCTTGATCTTAGAGTTAAATTTCTTGGAGAAATTCTCTTCCAAAGCTTTTAGCTGCTCAGCGCTTAGATCAAAATTTCCAACAACCTCGCCGCGATATGTATTTTCAAGCAAAGATTGCTCTATCTTCATCTCATCTAGTATCGCAGGTATAAGCTCTAGTCTTTTGTTCGCACCAAGAAGCTTTATAAAATTTGCAAATTTAATATCTTGATTTTTAACCAAAGATAGTACAAATTCAACCTTTTGTGAAGCCTTTAGTGTTGGCAAACTTATAATGCTTTTAAATTTATCGCTAGCAAAAGCAGCAGCTAGCTCTGATAAATTTTCAACAAATGCATTAAGTTCATTGGATTTTACGTCGCTTAAGATCGCCTTTACGTATTTTTTAGCTACTACTTCATTCATTAGCTAACCTTTTTAAGTATGATATTTACAAGCTCTTTTTGATCGACTTTTAGGCTATCGCTTGAGAAAATGTCACTCAAAATTTCATTTACAACGCCTTTTGTCATCTTGCGCTCTTCAAATTCTTTTTGCTCTTTGTAACCTTTTTCGATATTTGCGATATCGTTTTGAGCCTCTTTTTTAACTTTTGCAGCTAAATTTACAGCTTCTTTTTTCGCAGTTTCTATTAGAGCATTTGCATTTTGCTTAGCCTCTTCTACACGCTTTAGAACGTCATCTTTTTTAGCTTTAGAGTCGCGAAGCTTCTCTTGGATGCTCTCAAGCTTATTTGCGATCCTATCTATCCTGCTTTGATAAAGAGCTTTTAGTGGCTTAGCAGCAAAATATACCAAAATAGCAAAAAAAAGTAAGAAGTTTAGTGTTCTCTCGACTATGTCGTAGTTTGTTCCACCATGCTCGCTAGCGTATGCTAGAAATGGAAGTGCTAGAAAAAATAAAATTTTTATCTTCATAAATTTCCTTTAAATTTTAGAGAGCTTAGCGTTTAAAGCTGCTCTAAGCTCAGGTAGTTTAGCTGATAGATCTGCCTTTAGGCTATCTTTTTGAGAGCTTAAAGCGTTTAAAAACTCATTATAATCAGCCTCTAAACTACTTTTTACCGCATTTATCTCTTTTAAAGACTCTTCTTTTGCCAAATTTAAGGCCTCTTGTCTTATTTTGTTAGCCTCAGATCTTGCATTTTGTATGATCTCTTCGATCTCTTTTTCATGAACGCTTAAGTCGCTTGCATTTTTGCTAGTGCTCTCTTCGTCATTTTTTATAGAGGCATTTCTGTCATCTATAAATTTAAGCATTGGCTTATATAGCAAAGGATTTAAAATGGCGATCAAGACAAAGAAAACGATAGCCGTTAAAAGCATCAATGGCACATCTATTTCTAACATCCACTCTCCTTATTTTGTTATTAAGTTTTATTTAATATTCAAATCAAAGTCTGATTTTACAATAAAATACTAAAAATAAAAATAAATTTGTAATTCTATTTTAGCTTAGCGATAAATTCTTCTACCTGCGAAATATCGCTAAATTCTAATATTAAATTTTTAGATTTTACCTTCGTCTTTATCTTTAAATTTTTAAAAATTTCTTGTAAATTTGATAACTTTTTGCTCATTTCTTCTGAAATTTGAGGCTTTGGCTCTTTTACTTCTTCTTTATTTTTTATCTTTTTTACTAAAATTTCTGTATCTCTAACACTTAGTTTTTGCCCGATGATCGTATCAACAACCATTCTTTCTTCTTCGCTACTAAGTCCTACGATGACTTTAGCGTGGCCTTGCGTGAGCTTATCTTCTTGCAAAAGTTTTTGCGTGTAGTCGCTAAGTAGCAAAAGTCTCATCGTATTTGTTATCTGAGTTCTGCTCTTGTGGATGATATTTGCTAAGCCGTCTTGTGTGATCTTATACTCGTTTATGAGCTCTTTATATGACTTTGCAAGTTCGATTGGATTTAAATTTTCACGTTGTATGTTTTCGATAAGCGCAAGCTCTCTTAAATTTTGCGACTTGATATCAGCAATGATCGCCTTTATCTTACTTGCTCCAAGCATCTTTGTAGCGCGGTATCTTCGCTCACCAGCTATTAACATATAGCCGTCATCTTTTTTGATGACGATTATTGGTTGTATTAGTCCGTGCCTTTTGATGCTAGCACTTAGCTCTTTTAAGGCCTCTTCGTCAAAATGCGTTCTTGGTTGGTATGGGTTTGGTAAAATTTCATCTATATTTATCTCTTCGACTATCTCAGAGTCGTTTAAATTTGCGATCTCTTTGCTGTAGGCCTGCTCTACATCTTCAAGTATCGCACTAAGTCCGCGCCCCAATCCACCTTTTTTCGCCATTTTTTTCCTTATTTTTTAGTTTAAAATACAATATGCCAAATTTTGATACGCGATCGAGCCTGGTGATTTTATATCATAAAGTATCACCGGCTTGCCAAAACTTGGGCTTTCAGCAAGTTTTACGTTTCTTGGAACGACTACAAATTCCTCTTTGCCGTCCTTGCTCTTGAAGAGCTTATTTTCAAAATGCTGCTTTAAATTTGCAATGGTCTCTTTTGAGAGATTGTTTTGCGAGCTAAACATAGTTGGCAAAAAGCCCTTTATATTTAGCTTTGGATTTATCGTTTTTTTGATGATCTTTACAGTGTTTAGAATCTGCGCCAAACCCTCAAGTGCGTAAAATTCGCACTGGATCGGGATGATCACACTATCGCTTGCACTAAGAGCATTTATCGTGATGCTGCCAAGTGCTGGAGGACTATCGATGATGATAAAATCATAGTCGCCCACAACTTCTGAAATTTTGTTTTTAAGGATTAGTTTATAGTCCTTGCTTTGGTCGTTAAATTCTTGCTCGATGCCGACAAGTCCGATGTTTGACGGAGCTAAAAAAAGCGTTGGGATCTCAGTTTTTAGTACGATTTGTGAGAGCTTTTTTCTATCTGTTAAGACATGATAGATGTTAAACTCGTAGTCGCTTCTGCTAAAACCAAGTCCTGTCGTCGCATTTGCCTGTGGATCGATGTCTATTAATAATACTTTTTTCTCAGCAACCGCCAGTGATGCGGCTAAATTTACGGCCGTTGTGGTCTTGCCAACGCCGCCTTTTTGGTTAGCTATTGTTATTATCTCGCTCATCTTAAAGAATATACCTTTTCCCCATTTAATAATATCGCTCCATCCTCGCAAATTTCAGCATCCTGAAGCGAAACAGCTCTATTTGCAATATGCGTAATAAAACTTTTTGACTTGCAAAAGTCTATCCTAAATTTGCTAAAAATTGGCTTCCATAAAATCTTTTTATCAAGCATGCTAACAAAGCCCCAAACTAGCTCATCTACACTAGCTTTTATGTCTAAAATGCCCGCATTTTCGGGCGCGCTAGCTAAATTTATCCCCATGCCGCAAATGTAAATTTCATCCACTTTATTTGTCAAAGTGCCGCCTATCTTGCGATCATCTACGTAAAAATCATTTGGCCATTTTAGCCAGCACTTTGAGCCAAGTTCGCTCAAGACTTCACGCATCAGCATAGAAAAATATATCGAGATCGAGGGCGGAGGTATGTCGCTTGGAAGCTCATCTTCGCTTACGCAAAATGACATAAATAAATTTCCACCAAGTCCCTCCCAGCTGTTGCCACGGCTGCCGACCCCCTTGGTTTGATTGTGCGCTACGACCATGTGCGGGGGCTTTATCTCGCCGTTTTTTATAGCGTCTATCAAAAATTCCTGCGTCGAAGGCAGACTTTGAAAAAACTCTACTTGCAAATCACACCTTAAATTTATAGAAGTGATTTACTGGATTTTGTCCGCCGCCAATGATGACCGCGTTTTTGATAGCGTTAAAGATATAATCATGTGCGTTTTTCACGCTTTCTTTTAAACTATGGCCATTTGCTAAATTTGAAGCGATCGCGCTTGATAGCGAGCAGCCTGAGCCGTGTGTCGCAGTCGTCTTTATGCGCTCATCGCTAAAAATTTCATACTCTTTGCCATCATAAAATATATCAAGCGACTTGCCTTCTATCTCGCCACACTTTAGATAGACGCTCTTTGTGCCAAATTTCAAAAGCTCCTTGCAAGCCTCTTTAAGCTCACTCTCGCCCTTTAGCTCACGCTTTAAAATTTCGCGCGCTTCAAAGATATTTGGCGTGATCACGCTTGCAAGTGGAAAAAGCTCCTCCACGATCGCGTCTTTTGCAGTGCCCTCTAGCCAGATGTCGCCATTTTTACAGCTCATGACTGGGTCAAGCACGACTGGCGGTAATTTTTTGATCTCTCTTAGCGTTTTTGCGACGCTTTTGATGATCTCAACGCTTGGGACAACGCCTATTTTTATCACATCAACTCTTATATCATCAAATATCGCTCTTATCTGATCCTCGATGAGCTTTGGCTCAACTAGCTGCATGCCAAATATGCCCTTTGTATTTTGAGCAGTGACCGCTGTGATCGCTCCCATCGCATATACACCGTGTGCTATAAAGACCTTTATATCAGCTAAAACTCCAGCTCCGCCACTTGGATCAACTCCTGCTATACTTAGCGCATTTTTCATAACCGCTCCTTTAAATTTATTTTAATTCATCGCCAACGCTAAGGCGCCTACCATTTATATATGCTTTTGCGTTTGTTGGCTTTTTGCTTGGCTCTTGTAGCTCGTAAATTTTGACCGCCCCACCCTTGCAAGCAACCACAACGTGGTCTTTTTCTACGCTTAAAATTTCTCCGTTTTTGCCACTTCTTTCGCTTAGCTCAAGCGATAAAATTTTTAGCCCGCTTGCCAGATAAAGCCCTGGCCAAGGTGTGAGCGCACGAAATTTATTATAAATTTGTCCCGCCTCTTCATCAAAGCTAAAAAGTCCGTCGCTCTTGCTTATCTTTTTGCAGTGCGTGGCCTTGCTCTCGTCTTGCTTTTGTGGCTTTAAATTTTCAAAATTCTTAAGCACTTTTACGATTAGCTCACCGCCAAGCTCACCTAGCTCACTAAAAAGCTCGCTTGACATCTTACTCTCGCAAGGCGTGTAGATGAAGTCTAGCATATCACCAGTGTCAAGCCCAGCGTCCATTAGCATAGCTGTGACGCCGGTTTGCTTCTCGCCTGCTAGGATCGCGCTTTGAATGGGGCTTGCACCTCTATATTTTGGCAAGATCGAGGCGTGTAAATTTATACAAGTTGCCACATCTAAAACGCTTTGGGGTAAAATTTTACCATACGCTGCCACTACTATAAATTTAGGCTCAAATGCCTTTAGCTCACTAACCACCGCCTCATCTTTTAGCGTATTTGGTGTAAAGACTGGCACGCCTACTAGCTCATTTTGCGCGTAAATTTTGACCTCGCTTGGGGTTAAAATTTGCTTTCTGCCAACTGGCTTATCAGGCTGGGTAAAGACCGCTTTTATATTAAAGCCAGCTTCTTTTAGGTGCCTAAGTATCCTAACAGCATAATCAGGCGTCCCCATAAAAACTACATTCATCACTTTCCTTTAAATTTCAACGACTTTTATTTTGATCTGCCTTTTGCCTGCTTGGCGGCCAAGAGGCGCATGGATATTTTTGCCAACTAATCTTTTGAAAGACTAACCCTCTTAGCTCATCAATGCTAATTTTGCCGTTGTGACTAAGCCTCTTAAATTCCTCACTAGTGCATAGATCTGGTGCTATTTTTAGCATCTCGGGCGTTTTACATGCCTTCCACTCATCTAAATTTAGCGTGCCGTCACGATCTATGTCATTAAAATCTAAAAACATATATGCTGGATCGGCCGGCTCGCAGCTATATGCACCAAGACAAAATAGCATAATGCAAAAAATTTTCTTCATTTTATATTCTTAAATTTCTATGCTCAAATTGCCAAAAATTCGCAACTCAAAGCTCCTTTTTTAGTAGCTCAAGCAGTGCAAATTTAAGCTCATCGATGTTCTCATTTGTCGCTGATGAGATTGGCAAAACAAAGTATGGTTTTTTCGCGTCAAAGCTGTAAATATCTTGCTTATAGACAAATTTACCAACTTGATTTGGCTCTAAATTTATGCTTTTCATAAATTCTCTTATATTTTCATCTAAATTTTCAGCCGCATCGACTCTGGTGATCGCGATAGCATAGTCCCTGCTAGCAAGCACACTTGAAAATTTAGCCACCTCTTCTTTTAGCACGCTAAACTGCTCGCTCATGCTTCTGTAGTTCGCACTATCTATCATAAAAAGCAAGATTTTATTTCTCTCGATGTGCTTTAAAAACTGCACGCCAAGACCGCGTCCGTCGCTCGCTCCCTCGATGATGCCAGGGATATCAGCCATAACAAAGCCGCTAAACTCATCTACCTCGACAAGTCCGAGCTTTGGCGTAAGGGTGGTAAATTCGTAGTTTGCGATCTGTGGTTTGGCGTTTGAGACGGCTGAAATGAGGGTTGATTTGCCAACATTTGGAAAGCCAACAAGGCCTACGTCAGCTATCAGCTTTAGCTCGAGTCTGACCTCCACGCTCTCTTCTGGCATGCCCTTTTGAGCGTACTCTGGGGCTTGGTTGATAGAGTTTTTAAAGTGGAAATTTCCAAGTCCGCCCTTGCCGCCTTTTAAAAATAGCGTCCTTTGCCCCTCATTTACCATGTCGCAAAGAAGCTCATTTGTCTGCGCGTCATAGACCGCCGTTCCTGGTGGCACGATGAGCTCCAAGCTCTCCCCTTTTTTGCCAGTCATGCGTCTGCCCATGCCAGCCTCGCCGTCGCTTGCTCTCATCGCCCTTTTGCCCTTGTAGTTTGCCAGTGTGTGGGTGTTGTTATCGCAGACAAAATAGACATCTCCGCCGTCACCGCCATCTCCGCCGTCTGGGCCGCCTAAAATGACGTGCTTTTCGCGGCGAAAACTTACTGCACCAGCACCGCCATGGCCTGAGCTTAGGGTTAATTTCACGCTATCTATAAACATTTTTTACCTTAAATTTATCTATTATTTAGTTTGAATTTTAGGCGAGATTATATCTTTTAAATGATTAAAATTTGTTTTGCGTTTAAAATTTCACTTTGTTTTTAGCATCTTATAATTTTAGAAAATCAGCCAAATTTTTGCCTAAATTTCATAAAATGGCGCAAAAGGATAGAGAATGAAAACACTTACGATTATTGATACTTTTGGCTTCTTTTTTAGGCTTTATTACGCTATGAGCGGGCTTAAAAACAGAGATGGCAAACCAAGTGGCATGATAAGTGGCTTTGCAAATTTCATAGCGAGCCTAAAAGATGAGTACCAAAGCGACTACCTCATCTTCGCACTTGATAGCAAGGGCAAGACCCTGCGCCACGAAATTTTGGGCGAATACAAGGCAAACAGAAGCGAGCCGCCAGCACAGCTAAAAGAGCAGCTACCAGTTTGTATAGATATGATAGACAAAATGGGACTTTACAGCCTTAGCCGCGAGGGCTACGAGGCCGATGATATCATCGCAAGTGCGGTTAAAATTTGCAAAGATAAAGATATATTTGTGCGAATAGTCACGCATGATAAGGACCTTTACCAGCTCATAGAAGACGGCAAAGTGAGCATCTACAGCCCGCAAAGCAAGATCGACCACGATAGCGCTAGCTGCTTTGAAAAGTATGGAGTTTATCCAGCTCAGGTAAGGGACTTTTTAGCCATCGCAGGAGATAGCTCAGACAACATCCCAGGCGTCAAAGGCATCGGCGCAGTGGGGGCTAAGAAGCTTTTGGCTGAGTATGGTAGCTTAGAGGGAATTTATGAAAATTTAGCCCTTCTTAGAAACGAGCGCACCAAAAATATGCTAGCAGCCGCAAGAGACGAGGCGTTTTTGAGTAAAAAACTAGCCACGCTCTTTGATGACGCGGTCACTTCGCTTGATCTAGAGCAGTCCAAATTTCCAGAGCAAAATCCTTTGATAAATATCTCAGAAATTTTAAAAGAATACGATCTAAACAGGCTTCTTAAGAGCTTGCAAAAAGAAGAAAATGCTGAATTTAAGCTTGGTTTTAGAGCAAATTTACTACTTGATGAGGCAAGCATCGAAAAACTGCTCTCTAGCGTCACGCCAGAGACCATCGTCGCCTTTGACACTGAGACCACGGGCGTTGATAGCAAGAGCGCAAAGATCGTTGGTTTTAGCTTTTGCTTTAACGACGAGGACGCCTACTACGTGCCAGTAGCTCACAACTATCTTGGCGCGCCAAAGCAAATAGACCTAAAATTTGCCACTTGGGCGGTAGGACAAATTTATAAAGGCTGCGTGATCGGACAAAATTTAAAATATGACTTTGAGATCGTTAAAAACAACCTTGGGCTAAACCCGCCCGCAAATTTCAAAGACACGATGATACTTGCGTGGCTTAGCGATCCAAACTCGAGCGTTGGCATGGACGCGCTGGCAAAGAGGCTATATGACTATGACACGATCAAATTTGAAGATGTGGTCAAAAAGGGGCAGACTTTTGGCGATGTGCCACTAGAAAATGCCGCTAAATACGCAAGCGAAGATGCTTGGATAACGCTTAAATTTTATAAAACTTTTTTAAACACGCTTGATAAAAATTTACTAGCCCTTGCCGACGCACACGAGTTTCCTTTTATCCTTACGCTCTTTGACATGGAGCAAAACGGCATCAAGATAAACGAAGCTAAGATGCAAAAGCTCATCCTTGAAAACGACACCAAACTAAAGGCACTAACAAGTGAAATTTACGAGCTAAGCGGCGAAAATTTTAATATAAACTCAGTAAAACAGCTTGGTGTTATACTTTTTGAGCATCTAAAACTTCCAACCAAAAAGAAGACAAAAACAGGATATAGCACCGATGAGAGCGTGCTAGCTGAGCTTACGGACGCTCATCCAGTGATAGAAAAAATTTTAGCTTACAGAGAGCTATATAAACTGCAAAGCACCTACTGCGAGCCACTTTTAGCGCTTGCGAAAAAGGACGAGGGCTCGCGAATTTACACGAGCTTTTTGCAAACTGGCACGAGCACAGGCAGGCTTTCAAGTAAAAATCCAAATTTACAAAATATCCCAGCTCGTGGCAGCCTCGCAAAGGATGTCAGAGAGTGCTTTGAGGCGCGCGAGGGATATAGCTTTGTGGCGCTTGACTACAGCCAGATCGAGCTTAGACTGCTAGCTCACTTTAGCCGTGATCCTGCGCTTCTTGAGGCGTTTAAAAATGACGATGATATCCACGCAAGGACGGCTATTAGCATATTTGGTAGCAGCGACGGACAAAATAGAGCCGTGGCAAAGAGTATAAATTTTGGCCTCATTTACGGCATGGGCTCAAGCAAGCTGGCAAATCAAGTAAATATCACAAGAGCCGAGGCAAAAGAGTATATAGAGCGATATTTTAAGGCATTTGCGACGATCAAAGAATTTTTAGAGAGCATAAAAATTTCAGCCAAAAACGACGGCTTTGTGCAGACACTACTTGGTAGAAAGCGCTACTTTGACTTTAAAAGTGCCACACCTATGCAAATAGCTATGTTTGAGCGCGAAGCGGTAAATACGGTCTTTCAAGGCTCCGCAGCAGACCTTGTCAAGATGGCGATGGTAAAAGTTAGAGCAAATTTAGATGAGAACGCAAAAATGTTGCTTCAGATACATGACGAGCTGATCTTTGAAGTAAAAGACGAGTTTGCGCAGGAATTTGGCAGAGCGACGCAAAAGACGATGGAGGAAATTTACACGTTAAATGTGCCACTTAAAACATCGCTAAATATCGCCAAAAACTGGGGCGAGCTAAAATAGAGCAAATTTTGGCTAGCCTATCTAAATTTAAATGAGCTAGTCCATTTTTCTATTGTAATTTAAGCGGCATATATAAATAGGTATAAATTTACCAAGCTTTGCTTTTTTGCATAGATAAATTTTCAAACAAATAAGCTAAAATGCAGCCAGCTAAGTAGCAAATAATGTCCGTCCAGTCAAATGTCCCACCAAAAATTATCCGCAATGTAGAGCTTTTCACACCTAAAATTTCAAGAATTTTGAGGTATTGCGCGGCTTCTATAAAAAGCGAAACGACAAAGATGCAAATGGCTAAATTTATAGGAGCCACCCTAAATATAACTCGCCCAAACGCATAAAGCATCGCAGTAGCTAGCACATCGCCAATATAATGTCTTATAAAACCACCTTTAATAAAAATCGCAATATAAATTTCCATCGCCAAAATAATAATGCCTATCACCGACCAGATTACTCTTTTATTTTGGCTAAATTTGCTTTTGTTTATAGATAAAGGTATCGCTTCTTTTGTTTTTTCTCTCAAATTTATCCCTTTAAATTTATCTCGTAGATTTTAACACAGATGATAGCGCCCCGCAACTTTTTACAAGTATATAAAATAAAACTTAAATTTTTATATTAATAATTTTTAAAAACAAAGAATGAAAAATTTAGATTTTATAGTTTATACAAAGTAAAATTTATAAATTTAGAAAGAGTGGCGATGATACAAAAATTTAGACCAAGATGACCCATCAACAAGCTTTCAACTAATGCAAAACTCTCACTTTTGTCAAATTAATCTTAAAATATAAGTTTAATCTCAATTCATAAGAGATATAATCAACATTAAATTTACATTTAACTTAGGAGGTTTCATGGATTTTCTCATGAATTTAAGTGAAGGCGTGCAGTTTGCTATCCAGCTTCTCATCGTCCTTATCTGTTTGTTTTACGGAGCTAAAAAAGGCGGTATAGCGCTTGGTATGCTAGGCGGTATCGGTCTTATAGTTCTAGTTTTTGGATTTAACATCGAGCCTGGTAAGCCTGCTATCGATGTTATGCTAACCATCCTTGCTGTCGTTGTGGCAAGTGCTACACTTCAAGCTAGTGGCGGTCTTGACGTCATGCTTCAAATAGCAGAAACCATACTTAGAAAAAATCCAAAATATGTAAGTATCCTAGCTCCATTTGTAACATGTACACTTACTATTCTATGCGGAACTGGACACGTTGTTTATACCGTGCTTCCTATCGTTTATGACATCGCTATCAAAAACGGCATCCGCCCAGAGCGTCCTATGGCTGCAAGCTCGATAGCTTCACAAATGGGTATCATCGCTAGCCCAGTTTCAGTTGCTGTTGTAACCCTTACTAGCTTTCTTATCAACGCTAAAACTCACTTAGCTGGCTTTGATGGATACTTAGACCTTTTAAAGATCACTATCCCATCGACATTTTGTGGCGTTTTGGCGATAGGAATTTTTAGCTGGTTTAGAGGCAAAGACCTTGATAAAGACGAAGTCTTTCAAGCAAAACTTCAAGACCCTGAGTTTAAAAAATACGTTTATGGCGATAGCGCAACACTTCTAGGCAAAAAACTTCCAATGCACCAATGGGCTGCAATGTGGATATTTTTAGGCTCTATCCTTGTAGTCGCACTTCTTGGATACTTTAAAGATCTTCGCCCAAGCTGGACTACTTACAAAGACGCAACAGTCGTTCAAATAGTAGCAAACCTTCCAACTGAGCAAAAAGTCTTAAAAACCTTAAAGATAAAAGACGCAAGCATCCAAACAGAAGCTGCTGAGTTAAAAGTTTCAAACGACAAACTAAATGCAAACCAAAAAGCTCAATCAGTTAAAATCATCGGCAAAGATGCAAATCAAACTCTTACTCGCACAGCTGATGGTGCAGTAACATATATAAATGAAAAAGGTGCAAAAGAGGAATTTCAAGGCGCTTATATCAACATAAGCAACAAACTAGCCTCTTCAAAGAGCCTAAGCATGGTTCATGTTATCCAAATTTTCATGCTTTTAACAGGTGCCATCATCTTGATATTTACTCCAACAGATGCTAGCAAGATCGGTAAAAACGAGATTTTTAGATCAGGCATGATCGCGCTTGTTGCGGTATTTGGTATCTCTTGGATGGCTGAGACTATGTTTGCAGTACATACTCCGATGATGAAAGAAGCCCTTGGTGGCATCGTAAAAGAGCACCCTTGGACCTATGCGGTTATGCTACTTATCATCTCTAAATTTGTTAACTCTCAAGCTGCAGCCTTGGTTGCGTTCGTGCCATTAGCACTAAACATCGACGTTAACCCTGCTGTAATCCTAGCCTTTGCGCCAGCTTGCTATGGATACTACATCCTACCAACATACCCAAGCGACCTTGCGGCTATTCAGTTTGACAGAAGTGGCACAACGCATATTGGTAAATTTGTTATCAACCACAGCTTCATCTTCCCAGGCCTTATCGGAGTTATAGTCTCTTGTATATTTGGCTATATCTTCGCTACTGCGTTTGGCTATCTATAATAGATAAATTTCTTGCCGCCCTTTGGTGGCAAGAAATTTCTTCATCAAAGTTTATCTTGAAATTTCTGCTTATTACTCATATAAACAAAGCTTAGCACTTCAGCCACAGCCCTAAAAAGGTGTGCTGGTATCGTGTCATCGACCTCACAAACTCTATAAAGCTCCCTTGCAAGAGGTGGATTTTCATAAATTTGCACTCCGTTTTCAACCGCTACCTTTTTTATCTGAAGCGCTAAGAAATCAACCCCTTTAGCAAGTATTATCGGCGCTTCGTCACGGCTTTTGTCATATCTGATCGCCACGGCATAGTGAGTTGGGTTTGTTATGACGACATCAGCTTGTGGAATGTTTTGCATCATTCGTCGTTTGGCTGCACGCATTTGCGCTTGGCGGATCCTGCCTTTTACCTGTGGGTCACCCTCCATCTGCTTATACTCGTCCTTGATCTCTTGCTTGCTCATGCGAAGATCCTTAAAATACTGAAAACGCACGATAAGCAGGTCAGCAAGGCCGATCACAAAAAGTATAAAAAGCATGACGCTAACTAGAATGATGAGCTTCTCTTTTAGCCACGCAAGCTGGTCAAACATAGAGAAAAAGAGCGTGTGTGGAAGCTCTTTGATAAACTGCAAGAAAAAGTAAAATCCAACACCAAAGACAATGCTTACTTTAACGACGATTTTGACGCTCTCGATCGCCTTTTTCATAGAAAATAAATTTTTTAGCCCTTTTAGTGGATTTATCTTGCCAAAATTTGGCGTTATAGGCTTTGTGGTAAATATAAAACCAAACTGCATTACATTTGCGATTATGCCGGCAACCGCGACACAGATGCAAACTGGCAGGATCATCAAAAGAGCCCTGCCAAAGGTATTTACAACGATCATTTTTACCGTTGGCAATGTCAGTGGCTGACCGATAAATTTAGAGTAGTAGATGTAAAGCGAGATGACCTGATCTTTCATGAAATTTAGCATCGCAAGCAGCACACCAATGGCGATGACTAGGGTTACAAAGCCAGATAGATCCTGACTTTTGGGGACGTTGCCGTCCTTTTTGGCGTCTTCTATCTTTTTGGGGGTCGCTTCTTCGGTTTTTTCCTGATCTTCGCCTGCCATCTTTGTCCTAGAGTTGCTTAAATTTGGGGCGATTATAGCCAAAATGCGGTTAAAATATCCGCTAAATTTAACTTTTTGTGAGCCAAAAAACTAAGCCATTTTAGGCGTTTTTGGCTAAAATTAGCAAAAATAAGGAGAGGTAAAATGTCATTTTTAGATGGATTATTTAACATTTTTAAAGCCAAAAAACCACCAAAAAGCAATGAAGAGCTACTTTTAGACGAGTACGCAAGCATTTACGCCGAGATAAAAGAGAAAAATTTAAACGATTACGACTTTTTGTGTGAGCTCATACGATTACTCTCTTTTTCAAGAGCTAGACGCTACGACTTTTGCCTTGATAAGTGCCTAGCTGAGGGCGACGCTGAGGCACTAAACGATCTCATCTTTCAATACGCTAAGCTAAATTTACTCCCAGGATGTAGCGGCGGATATGACCAGTGTGAGAAGCTAATCCCAGCATTTTTTGCTATCGCTTGTGGCGACACAGATAGTATGGCAAGGATATTTCCAAAAGGCTTGCCACCTAGCAAAAACGGCTATAAATTTCTATGCGTTATGCATGATCTGCTCACGGCGATGCTTTGGCAGGATGAAAATTTACTTGATCCTGCTCTAGAAAAGGCTCACGCCTTTGCAGAGTCCAAAAAGCCAGCAAACGAAAGAGAGGCTGTTAAATTTGTGCTTGCCATACACGAAAAAGATACGGCCGCTATGAGCGAGCATTTGCAGAAATTTTGCTCCACTTTTGGCAGGACAGATGCGCCTAAATTTGAAAAACGCCTCTACATTTTTGCGCATGGACTTCACGCACTAGCGCGCTACTTTTTACCGCTTGAACTCTTTAAAGAGATAAAGCTACCAAAAAATGAAAATTTCAGTAAATTTTACGCACAAAGGCTCTTTCAAAATGAAATTCCTAAGCCAAAACTCTATTTTACTTTTCCGCCTGAGCTTGAACTGATAAATGTGATCTTAAGTGCACCAGTAGCCAAAACGCTGGTATATCAGCCACATTTGCCAAGCGACAAAACATTTTTCTTAGATCATAGCTCTATGATAAGAAATTTAGCCGACGAGATCATAAGATCAGGGACATTAAAGTAGAATTTATAAACTTTTAGCTAATATTCACACCTTACAACCAACAAAGCTCCATAAATCTTTTGCAAAAAGTGCTTTTTGGTCTTACCAAATTTAGAAAGGTAGAGTATGTCAAAATACGCTATATTTAAGCATGGTGGTAAGCAATATCGTGTTAGCGAGGGCGAGTTCCTTAAGCTAGATCACTTTAGTGCTGAAGCTAAATCAACCGTTGAGATTACAGAAGTTTTAGCTGTAAACGACGGCGAAGTAAAGGTAGGTGCGCCATTTGTTAAGGGTGCAAAAGTTGTTCTTGAGGTCGTCAATGAAGGCAAAGACAAAAAAGTAGTTATCTACAAAAAACGCAGACGTAAAGACTCAAAACTAAAACGCGGCTTTAGAAGACAATTTACACGTGTAAAAGTCGTAAGTATCGCAGCTTAAGGAGATAAGATATGGCACACAAAAAAGGTCAAGGTTCAACCCAAAATAACCGTGATAGTATCGGACGCCGATTAGGTGTTAAGAAATTTGGTGGCGAGTTTGTTCGTGCTGGCAATATAATCATCCGCCAAAGAGGAACAGCAACTCACGCTGGAAACAACGTAGGTCTTGGTAAAGATCACACTATTTTTGCATTAGTCGATGGCTTTGTAAAATTTGAAAGACTTGATAAAAACAGAAAAAAAGTATCTGTTTATCCAGCTGCATAATCCCAGGGGCGTTCGCCCCTTTTTATTTTTAAATCTACTCAAAAATTTAATTTATCTTTTCTAATTCTTTGATTATTTTTATAGCTCTATTTTTCCAAGTATTTTCACTCATACTTTCATAGGCATTTTTTGAAATTTTGTTTAGCTCTTCATTACTTAAAGTCTTTATGTAGTTAAATTTTTCTTCTAAACTTTTTTCATCCCCTGCTTCATACAAAAAACCGTTTTCGCCATCTTTTACTATTTCAGCAACTGGTGGGAAATTTGGAGCTAAGACGACATTTGAATTTGCCATATATTCAAAAAGCTTTAATGGAGTGCTATAAAGCGAATAATCACTTTTTACACTAGGTATTATCAAAATAGTATTGTTTTCAATAAGACTTTTTACAACTTCATTTTGAGGCAACAGTCCTTTAAAACATACCAAATTTTCAATCTCTCTTTCTTTAAGAGTGTTTTTTAAAGTTATAAAACTATTTCCACTATTTTTACCATAAAGTTCGAGCTTTATGTCAGTTTTTAAAGCAAAATCTAGCATCAAATCAAGACCTTTCCATAACAAGAATGAGCCATAATAGTTTATACTCGAAAAATCAAAATCTTTCTTCTTAAAATCATAATCTTGCTTGCAACCATTATAAACAACCGCTGAATTTGCTATTTGTAAGCCAAAAAATTTTCTAAGTTCATTTAGCGTACTGCTATTGTGCGAAAAGATAAAATCAGCATTTTGTAGTATCTCTTTTTCTATATCATAAAGTGCTTTGTTACCCAAGGTAAAACACTCATGCGCTTCAAATATAACCTTTTGATCAGGCATTTTATTTTCTAGTAAAAATTTAGCTATCTTCAAATGTCTTGTATAAAATATTGCATCTTTATTTAAGTAGTTATTTATTATCTTTTTTAGAAAAAAATTAAAAATTTTATTACTTTTTAAAAACAAGATCTTTTTTCTTACAAACAATATGTCACTAGCTTTTAGCTTTAAAGCAAATTTCTCATTTACCTCATTTAAATTTAAAGGAGACTGCGGTAAGACTAGCTTAGCATCACACATATTACTAAACTCAAAAAATGTATTTAGTATTGCTATCTCTCTTGCATTACCTTGCGGAATTGGTTCTGGATATATGTAAAATAGTTTCATAAATCACTCCTTGTTTTTGTACAAAAACACTATAAAAAGACCAAGCATTACATAAAGATGAGTAAAGTACATGGTCTCAAATAGCCCCCTAAATATATAAGAGCAAAGTATGCTTCCAAATATTGCTATATAAAATTTGTTGTTTGACAAATACCTTTTAAATGAGACAAAAAGCATATAAAAAACAAGTGCAACAAAAAAAGCAGTACCTACTACACCGTAATGATAATACTGACCGATAAATACTGGCTCGTCATGATGCGGGTACTTAGTTCCATCAGCGCCTACACCAGTTGGACCAAGGTCATCATTGTTAACATTTTTGTCATTTAAAAATTTAGCATATTGTTTACCGCCAAAGCCGATACCTATATAAGCTCTATCAGAGTCAAAAAGAAGCGGCAACCTCTTTGTTAAAATATCTCCTCTACCAGAAGTATAAAATCCTTGCGCAACTTTTAATTGTAAAAGCGTAGAGTTATAGTAGACGCAAACAGAGGCGGCAAGTAAAAATAGGCAGAATATCATGGATTTTTTATTTATAAGATTAATTTTTTCATTTTTAAAAGTTAGAGCCAACAGAACCATCAAACTTAGGGTAAGTGCAAGCCATGAGCCCCTAGCACCTGTAAGCAAAATAAAAATTAAACTAACAATAATGTTAAAAACTATGATAAAAAATTTGTAAAAATTATTTTTGATAAAAAATATTGAGACCAAAGAAAAAATAAATAAACTATCAAAAAAGCCTGCATAAAACCTATCTATAGGCTGCACCCATTGGTCTTTTTCATTTTTTAAATTTAAAAGAGTGCCATCTTCTATCCCTTTTATAAAAAAATGTATATTATCTATACTAAGTGCTGCAACCATGGCAAAAAATAACCATTTTGAGTTTTTATAGCTACCATCATGCCAAAGAAGAACGATAAAAATAAATATAAACGCTCTTTTAAATTCATTAAACGCTGAAAGTGCTGCGTTTTGCGTAGCATCATAAGGAAAAAATGATATGCCAAAAACATATAAATTTAAAAGCAAAAATAGCAATAAAATAGCTTTATTGTTCTTTGCATTGTTCTTTATATTTTGCATAACATTTTTAGTATCAACTGTAAAAAGGATCAATGTTAAAAATAGAGCTAAATATATGCCTAAATTTTTAATGGCGGTTATGTGTTCGTTATACTGGCCTATTAGAAACAAAGATAAAAAAACTAAAATTGCTATATTTAAATATCTGGTAGCTTTTAACTTTTCTTGGAAAAATCCTTTCATACCTCAACTAGCTCCTGTGCAAATTTTGACCACTCATACATGCCTTTTATACTCTCTCTTGGTCTTAAATTTTCTATATTTTCTAGCGTTAAATTTATCTTTTCTATCATGTCACTTTCATCAGAAATTTTAAATTTATACCCATTTACTCCGTCTTTTATGATCTCTTTCATGCCGCCATTTATGCTAACTACACAAGGTTTATTGGCTGCTAACGCCTCAATGACAGTTATGCCAAAAGCCTCATGCCCTATACTTGGTTGCAAATAAACATCACAAGCGTTATAGTACTCATTTAGCTCATCATGCCCGATAGCGCCAACAAAAATGACCTTTTGCTCCAAGTTAAGCTTAGCTGCTAGCTCTTTTAGACTTTGTAAATTTTCACCATCGCCAACCAGCATAAATTTAGCGTTTTTGATCTTATCTATATTTTTTACCATCATGCCAAAGCCTTTCCAGCCAACTACTCTACCAACGCTTCCTATCAAAATTTCATCACTTTTTACACCAAATTTCTCTCTTGTCTTCTCTTTTAGTGATGCATCTGGATAAAACTTCTCTTTATCTACGCCATTATAAACGACTTTAACCTCTCTACCATATCTTTCTCTTAAAATCTCTGCATTTGCGTCGCTAACACTAATGATCTTATCTATAAATTTGATAAAAAATTTATCAAAAAAATAAAAATCCTCGCCACCGCTTACAAAGACTGCTTTTAAATTCTTATCATGCCTCTTTAAAGCCCATGCAACAAAAAAATCAAATGGTTTATGCACAACTAAAATATCAAATTTTTCAGACTCTAAAAATTTTCTGGCATTAAAATAAAAACTAACTCTTTCAATAAATTTTCTAAATCTATTGCCTATTTTTATGACTTTTTCCCTAGGGCAAAAGCCAAACATCTTTAGGTTAATGCTACTGTCTTTTAAAAATGCTGGTATAAATTTACCTCTACCAGTACAAATGATCACCTCGTGTTCTTTAATAAGCTCTTTTGCAACTGAGTAGTAAAATGTCTCAACACCGCCAATTTTTAGCGCAGTTGTCACGTTATAAAGCAATATTTTCAAAATTTATCCCTTAATTTTTTCATAATATTAGCATAAAAGCTGGTCTTATTTTTTCTTCATCTCTTCAAGCTCTTGCGCTAGAAATTCCCCTGTGTAGCTGCCACTTTTTTTGTAGTTTTTAGCTACCTCTTTGACGCTGCCGCACGCTATCACTTTACCGCCTTTTGCGCCGCCTTCTGGCCCCATATCAACGATGTAGTCGCAGTTTTTGATGACATCCATATTATGCTCGATCACAAAAACAGAATTTCCAAGATCAACTAGGTGATTTAGCACCTTTACCAGCCTATCAACATCTGCAAAATGAAGTCCCGTCGTTGGCTCATCAAGGATATAAAGCGTATTTCCAGTGTCACTTCTACTAAGCTCTTTTGCTAGCTTTACGCGCTGCGCCTCACCGCCGCTAAGTGTGACTGCATTTTGTCCAAGCGTGATGTAGCCAAGCCCCACGTCTTGCAGCGTGGTGAGCTTTGAAGCGATCTTTGGCACAGCCTTAAAAAACTCAACCGCCTCATCTATGCTCATATTTAGCACCTCGGCGATATTTTTGCCTTTGTATAAAATTTCCAAAGTCTGAGCGTTATACCTAGCGCCATTACAAACGTCACAAACCACGTTTATATCAGGCAAAAAGTGCATCTCGATTGTGATCTCGCCCTCGCCTTGACACTTCTCGCAGCGCCCACCTTTGACGTTGAAGCTAAAGCGCCCTATTTTATAGCCTCTAAGCTTTGCTTCCTTGGTCTGCGCAAATAAATTTCTTATCTCATCCATTACGCCAGTATAAGTCGCTGGATTTGAGCGTGGGGTGCGACCGATCGGGCTTTGATCGAGGTATATAACCTTGTCCAAATTCTCAAGTCCGCTTAAATTTACCCCAGCTATCTTTTTCACTTTTTTGGCTCTATTTAGCTGCTCCTGCGCCTCTGGTAGCAAGGTCTGAAGCACTAGCGAGCTCTTACCAGATCCTGAAACGCCGGTGATGCCAACTAAATTTCTAAGCGGAAATTTAGCGGTTAAATTTGAGATATTGTTGATATTTACATTTGAAATTTCAAGCCACTTCTCAGCTTTTCTATTTTTTTGATAGTCGATCTTTTTCTTACCATTTATGTATTGTGCAGTCTGAGTGTCTGAGCTTAAAAGCTCTTTTGCCGTGCCTGCAAAGACCACGCTACCGCCAAATTTACCAGCTCCAGGGCCGATATCTACGATATAGTCAGCCTCCTCTATCGTCTTTTTATCATGCTCGACGACGATCACGGAGTTGCCTTTAGCTTGCAAATTTCTAAGCGTTTTTATGAGCTTTATCGTATCTCGCTCGTGCAGGCCAATACTTGGCTCATCAAGCACGTACATGACGCCACTTAGCCCACTTCCTATCTGACTCGCGATCCTTATACGCTGTGCCTCGCCACCGCTGATCGTCCTAGCATCACGCCCAAGCGACAAGTAGCCAAGCCCCACGTCATATAAAAAGAAAAGCCTTTCGTTGATCTCTTTTAAGATAGGCTTTGCGATCGCCTTGTCGTAGTCGCTAAGATAGGTAAAATTTTTCTCGTTTGAGAAAAAAGCGGTGCAGTTTTCTATGCTCATATCTAAAATTTCACCAAGCCCAAGGCCAGCGACCTTGACCGCTAAGCTTTGAGGCTTTAGTCTGTGGCCGTTACAAGCGTCACAAATTTTCTCACTCATATACTCGTCAAAGTCTTTGTAATCCTTCAAAAGCCCGTGTGAAATTTTAACCACACCATCAAATTTTCTAAGTAGTTTATTTCGCTTCCAAAAGAACTCAACATCCTTGACGTTACCATATAAAACGAGCCTTTTTTCATCTTCGCTAAGCTCATAATATGGCTTTTTGATATCGATCTCATTTTGCTCACAAAACGCAAGTAAAAATTTATAGTAATAGCTCATATTGTAGCCGTAAAGCAGTTTGATAGCGCCATTTTCTATCGACTTTTCCTCATCGATGATCTTACTCATATCTAGGCTATATCTTATGCCAAGTCCGTCGCAGTGCTCGCAAGCGCCCTTTGGCGAGTTAAAGCTAAAGCTTAGCGGCTCAAGCGGAGTAAATGAAATTTTGCAGTCAAAACAAGCCATATGCTCGCTGTAATGTATAAAACTCTCTTTTAAGCCAAGCTCGTCAGCATTTGCGATCTCTATCTCAACCTCACCAAAGCTCTCATTTAGTGCCTTTTCCACGTCGCTTGCAAGGCGTTCGTGATTTTGCTCATCGATAGCGATCCTATCAACGATGACCTTTATCGTATGTTTTTTCGTTTTTGCAAGCTCGATCTCCTCATCAAGCCTCACCACCACGCCATCTATCTGCGCTCTTACAAAGCCTTTTTGGCGTAAATTTTCGATCAAGTCTGCCCATGTGCCCTTTTTCTCACGAACTAGCGGTGCATAGATGATCACTTTTGCGCCAAGCGGGAGCTTTGAAATTTCATTTATGATGTCGCTCGCACTCATTTTTGAGATAGGTTTGCCGCATTTATGGCAGTGCTGCACGCCCACTCTTGCATATAAAAGCCTTAGATAATCATAAATTTCAGTGATCGTGCCTACCGTTGAGCGAGGGTTTTTAGAGGTTGTCTTTTGATCGATCGCGATAGCAGGCGTTAAACCCTCGATCTTATCGACGTCAGGCTTGCCCACGCGGTCTAAAAACTGCCTAGCGTAGCTGCTAAGACTCTCCATGTACCTTCTTTGCCCCTCGGCATAGAGCGTGTCAAAGGCTAGTGTGCTCTTGCCACTGCCGCTAAGACCGGTAAAAACTACTAATTTATTCTTAGGAATTTCAAGGTTTAAATTTTTAAGATTGTGCTCTCTTGCACCAGTTATTTTTATAGTATCATTCATTAAATTTATACGACCTTTTTTAAAATTTTAATCTGTAAATTTAGTCTAAAAGTGATAAAAACTTTATAAAGTAGTTTAGAGAAATTAAGCGTGCTATGAAAATTTAAGAGTATATTTATATCATTTTCAGTTTTTTTTGATATTCTACGCCAAAATTTTATTTAAGGAGAAAAAATGTCTGTAAAAATAACCGATATATGCATAAGCTGTGGTTCATGCATCGATGAGTGCCCAGTTTCAGCTATTGTAGATGATAGCGACAACCCAACTGGAGCAGATACATACTATGTTTATTCAAACAAATGCGTTGAGTGCGTAGGCTACAACGATGAGCCAGCCTGTGCATCTGCCTGTCCAACTGATGGCTGCATCGTTTGGGATGCTGTAGTAGCAGGACAACCTTCACGTGATCAAATCGGTGCTGACGCTCGTACTGGCAGCACTCCAGTTATCCAATAAATTTACAAAATTTAGGCTCAAATTTGAGCCTATTTTATTTTTAAGCTTTATTTGATATAATTGCCAACTTCATTTAAATAACCTAAATTTTAAGGAAAATTTATGCAAAGAACACTTTCTATTATTAAGCCTGACGCTGTTAAGAAAAATGTTGTTGGAAAGATTATAGATAGATTTGAAAGCAACGGCTTAAGAATCGCAGCTGCAAAGAAAATTAAACTTAGCAAATGCGATGCAAAAGCATTTTATGCAGTTCATAAAGATAGACCTTTCTTCAACGATCTAGTTGATTTTATGGTAAGCGGACCAGTCGTAGTTATGGTTTTAGAAGGCGAAAATGCAGTTGCTAAAAACCGCGAGCTAATGGGCGCAACTAACCCAAAAGAAGCAGCTCCTGGCACTATTAGAGCTGATTTTGCTGATAGCATTGACGCAAATGCAGTTCACGGAAGCGACAGCCTAGAAAACGCTGTAAATGAGATAAATTTCTTCTTTGCTTCAAGAGAAATTTGCTAATTTTGGACTAAAATTTGATTATTCCGTTTTCTAAAATAGCAAACAAAGAGATAAACTTTGAGCTAGTAAGAAACAATGATCTAGTTTTTAGTGGAATTTTAAAAAGAAAAGACCCTTTTTTGGTAAAATGCCAAGGCACTATAAAGGGTGAGATAAAATATATTTGTGATCGATGTGGTGATGAATTTATGCTACCTATCGATCAAGACGTAGAGCTAAATTTAAGTGATGGTGTCTATAAAGACAGAGAAAATGAGCTTAGCGATACGGTTGAATTTTTTGATGGCAATATTGATTTAAAAGAAGTTTTTGAAAGTGAGTTAGAAGCTTTTAAGAGCGATTATTTTTATTGTGAAAAATGTAAAAATTTATAAAGGAGAGTAAAATGGCAGTACCAAAGCGTAGAGTGAGTCATTCTCGTGCAGCAAAACGTAGAACACATTACAAAGTTACACTTCCAGTACCTGTAAAAGACAAAGATGGTTCTTGGAAAATGCCTCACCGCATAAACAAAACAACAGGTGAATACTAAAATATGATTCGCATTGCTATTGATGCTATGGGTGGTGATTTTGGTGCAGAGCCTATAATATCTGGCGTTATCGAAGCACTGAAAGAGGCAGAATTTAAAGCTGTATTAGTTGGCGATAGCAATGCCATAAAACCACTCATTCCACAACCCTATTTAAAAAATATAGAATTTATAGAAGCTACCGAAGTAATCTCGATGTCAGACGGAGCGACAGACGCACTTAAAAGAAAAGATAGCACGATCTACAAAGCTGTTGAGCTTTTAAAAGATAAAAATGTCGATGCTGTCGTTTCCGCTGGTCACAGCGGTGCGACTATGAGCCTAGCTACGTTAAGAGTTGGTAGATTAAAAAATGTATCTCGTCCAGCAATCGCAACACTTATGCCTAATTCAAAAGAGACAGCTACTTTGGTTTTGGACGTTGGTGCAAATGTTGATTGCAGAAGCGAACACTTATTTCAATTTGCCATAATGGGCGAAGCCTATGCAAAAGAAATTTTAGGCAGAAAAGAGCCAAAAGTAGGTCTTTTGTCAAATGGCGAAGAAGAGAGTAAAGGCAATGAAGTCAGCAAAGAGGCTTTTAAACTAGTTTCTAGACTTGATAGCTTCGTTGGCAATGCAGAGGGCAATCAAATTTTTGATGGCAGCATTGATGTCATGGTTTGCGACGGTTTTATGGGAAATATCCTACTAAAAACGAGCGAAGGCGTTGCTGATGCCATAGGCAAGATCATCAAAAAGCAAGTCAAAAAATCACCTCTTGCCATGGCTGGATCAGTGCTTATGAGAAAAGTCTTTAAAACTCTAAAAAAACAGGTCAGCTACGATGAGTACGGCGGTGCTCCGCTTCTTGGCGTAAATGGTTGCGTCATCATAAGCCACGGCAAAAGCAACTCAAAAGCTATAAAAAATGCAATCTTTCAAGCAATTAAATTTGCTAACTCGAATATAAATAAAGTTATAGAAGAAGAACTTTCACACTTTGCAAGGTAAAATATGCCAAAAGCTTCATTGATCTCCATTGCGTCATATGTCCCAGAAAAAATTTTAACAAATTTTGATTTTGAAAAAATGGTCGACACGAGCGATGAGTGGATAGTGAAGCGAACCGGTATAGAGCAAAGACATATCGCAACGACTGAGATAACAAGCGATCTTGGTACAAAAGCTGCCGAGCTAGCTTTAAAACGCTCAGGGCTTGAAAAATCACAAATCGATGCGGTAATCTGCGCTACGATATCTCCAGATCATCTTTGTATGCCTTCAACTGCTTGTAAGATAGCTTCAAATTTAGGCTTAAATTTTGGCATTACAGCTTTTGATATAAGTGCAGCTTGCACAGGATTTATCTATCTTTTGGAGCTTGCAAATTCTCTTATCGTAAGTGGTGCTAAAAAAAATGTCTTGATCATAGGAGCTGAAAAACTAAGCTCGATAATCGACTACACAGATAGAAGCACATGCATACTTTTTGGCGACGGAGCTGGTGCTGCTGTGATAAGCGCTAGCGAAGAAAATGAGATCATCGACATCCACACTGCAAGCGATGGCAGACAGGCTGAGCTTTTGATAACTCCAGGATGTGGTAGTGCATTTCCAGCTAGCGATGAGACGCTAAAAAATAGGCTAAATTTCATCCACATGAGCGGAAATGAGGTCTTTAAGATAGCGGTTCAAACGCTTAGCAAAAGCGTGATAGAAATTTTACACGCAAACAAAATGCAAAGTGAAGATATCGACTTTTTCATACCTCATCAAGCAAATATCAGGATAATAGACGCCGTAAAAAATAGGCTAAATTTCACTGACGAGCAGTGCGTTTTGACGGTTGCAAAATATGGCAACACAAGCTCTGCTTCGATCCCAATGGCGATAAATGATGCTTACGAGGATGGGCGCATCAAAAATGGCTCTGTTTTGCTTCTTGATGCATTTGGCGGTGGCTTTACTTGGGGTTCAGCGATACTAAAATTTGGCGGTAGAAATTTTAGCGATCTATAATTAACCGCTTCTACATCCAAAACTCTAAATTTAATAAAATTTCTACAACATCTTCTATAAATTTTTAAAAATTTCCATTCATTTTCAAATGCATATTAAAATTACAATGTTTTAAATTTCCAGATCTATTTAATTAGAATTTAAATTTTTATGGATATAATTTCGCAATCAATAAAATTTATTATTAAGGAGAAAATATGTTAGTAACAAAAAAAGCACCTGACTTTACAGCTGCAGCAGTTTTAGGAAACAATCAAATCGTAAATGATTTCAACCTTTACAAAAACATCGGCGAAAAGGGCGCTGTTGTCTTCTTCTACCCAATGGACTTTACATTCGTTTGCCCAAGCGAGATCATCGCATTTGATAAAAGATATGACGAGTTCAAGTCACGCGGTATCGAAGTTATCGCGGTTTCTTGCGACAACCAGTTCTCACACTTTGCATGGAAAGAGACTCCAGTAAATAAAGGCGGTATCGGCAAAGTTCGCTTCCCGATCGTAGCTGACATGACAAAATCAATCGCTCGTGGCTTTGATGTACTTCTAGAAGACGCTGGCGTAGCACTTCGCGGATCATTCTTGCTTGACAAAGATGGCACAGTTCGCCACGCAGTTATAAACGACCTACCACTTGGTAGAAACATTGACGAGATGATCAGAATGGTAGATACTATGCTATTTACAAACGAGCACGGCGAAGTTTGCCCAGCTGGCTGGCACAAAGGTGACGCTGGTATGAAACCAAGCACCGAAGGTGTTGCTGACTACCTTTCACACAACGAAAGCAAACTATAATTATTCAAATTTCTAGGCAGTTTTGCCTAGAAATTTCCTCTCTACACAAATTTAAATATTTTTTTAATATAACTTTATATATGATAGCGATGTTTTAATAAATAACCTTTTTTGGAGACCCCATGGAGTTTAAGGGCAGGCAAGAACTTGTCGAAAATTGCGAGGATTGCATACTTGGTTTAAGAGCTAAATTTATAGATGAGGGCATCAAATTTTGCAGACAACTAACCCTTGTAGTGCCACACGAGCAGATGAAAATTTGCCTTGAGAGTATCTTTGATGCGCTACTCATCCAAAAGCCAAATGCCACACAAATTCGCGACGACTTAAACAGCCTAATACCAAAACTAAACGCAAAAGACGAGCTAGTAAATTTCTTACTCTTAAATTTGACACTAAATTTTAGTCACACCTGCGACGATGCAGTATATGTGGGCTATTTTGTAAATGCCGTCTCAAGGATGAAAGAAATTTTATATAACACGCAGGATCACCAAGAAGCCACGGTAAAAACGATGATCGATACTGGCTCATTTTTTTATGAAGATCCGATCAACACATTTACACGCATGAAAAATGCCAAAGTCCGCCCTGAGTTTTTAAATTTATATGACGGACTAAATATAAAATACGAAGCCGAAATTTTAGAGGTTAAAGAAGATAGTGTCGTTTTTCGCGTAGATATGATGCAAATTTTAGCCATGAAGCAAGATGGCAAGGGCTTTATCCTGCCAAACAGCTTCTTCTCAAAGCAACTTCGCGCCGACATCATCGACTACAATATCGCCGATAAAAGCGTCACCCTTTCAAATTTCTCACGCACAGCGACCATGCATGCAAACAAGAGAAAATTCCAGCGTGTCTTGCCAAACCGCTTTACCAAAATTTCTCTAAAAGGAGAGCAAGGCGAGCTTGTTGGTAGCCTTTATGACATCTCAGAGGGTGGCATGAGCATACTAAGCTCACAAGCTACAAATTTTAAAGACGGCGAAGAGTTGGAGGCAAATTTTGACATCATGCTCTCACCAGATGAAGTAAAAAACGTCTCTTTGAAACTAAGGCTAGTCACCGAGCTAGCATACAAGGGCTACATCAGATACTGCATGCAGCTAGTTGATGATGACAAAACGATAAAAGACTTCACACAAAAGCGCGTCAAAGAGACACTTGACGAGCTTCGCTCACGCATAAATTTATACGAATAAGGCAATTAGTGAAAACCATACAAGAAAATTTAAAACTTTTTTACATCGGACTAAAAGATAAAGAGCCATTTTTTTACAAAAACAAAGACCTAACCACCCACGCGGCAATTATCGGTATGACAGGTAGTGGCAAAACAGGCCTTGGTATCACGCTTTTAGAAGAGGCCTGCATAGACAACATCCCCTCTATCATCATCGATCCAAAGGGCGATATCACAAATTTAGCCCTCACCTTTCCGCAGATGAGAGTGGAGGATTTTTTACCTTATGTCGATGAAGCAGAAGCGGCAAATAAAGGTCAAAGCGTAGAGGAATTTGCTGCCGCTCAGGCCGAGCTTTGGAGAAACGGCATAGAGTCGAGCTTTCAAGACCTTGAGCGCGTAAAAATTTTAAAAGATAGCGCTAGCTTTAATATCTACACGCCAAAAAGCTCAGCTGGCATAGGTGTGGCGCTACTTAGCGACTTTGCCTGCCCAAATATTAGTGACGAAGAAATTTTTAGCAACTATATAAACTCACTCGCAGCGTCGGTGCTATCGCTTATTGGCATGAGTTCAGAGGATATGAGCTCAAAAGAGCAGCTGCTTATCTCCACTATATTTGAGAGCAAATTTAAAGAGCAAAAAGACGTCAGCATCGAAGAACTCATAAATTTCATAGCAAATCCGCCGTTTAAAAAGATAGGCGTTTTTGATGTGGATACCTTCTATCCAAGCAGTGAGCGCCTAAAGCTTGCCATGAAGATAAACGCACTCATCGCAAGCCCAAGCTTTAAGGGCTGGACGCAGGGCGTTAGACTAGAAATTTCAAAGATGCTTTTTGATGAAAACGGCAAAGCAAAGTGCAATATCTTTACGATCTCGCACCTAAATGACGCTGAGAGGATGTTTTTTGTCACACTTTTACTAAACGAGATCATCGCATGGATGCGCGGCACAGAGGGCACTAGCTCACTTAGAGCGATCCTATATATGGATGAAATTTTTGGCTTTTTTCCGCCAAACGCAAATCCGCCGTCAAAAACGCCTATGCTCACGCTCTTAAAACAAGCCCGTGCGTTTGGTTTAGGCTGCGTTTTAAGCACACAAAACCCAGTCGATCTTGACTACAAAGGCCTAAGCAACATCGGCACTTGGTTCATCGGCCGCCTCCAAACAGCGCAGGACAAAGCCCGCGTGATCGACGGGCTAAGCGGCATCGCAGGCTCAAGCTTGGACAAAGCCTCGCTTGAAAATCTCATATCAAATTTAGCCAAAAGAAATTTCTTGCTTAAAAATATAAACGAGGACGGCTTAAACGTCATCTCCACACGCTGGGCACTTAGCTATCTAAAAGGTCCGCTCAGCCGCGAGCAAATTTCAAATTTGATGAAAGATAAAAAAGAAAATTTAAGCAGCCAAAATGTAGATAAAAGTGAGATGAAATTTAGCGCAAAACCTATCATTTCAAGCGATATCACACAGCTCTACACCAACTCAAAAAGCCTCACACCAAATTTACTAGCAAGCGCAAAGGTGAGAATTTATGATGCTAAAAAGGGCATAGACAGCGTTTGTGAGGTAAGCTATCTTTACGAGCTTAGTGAAAGTGACAAAGAGCCAAACTGGAGCGAGGCTAGCGAAGGCATGCGCGTTGATGCGAGCGAAAATGAGCCAAGCGGTGCAAGCTTTGCTGCTGTGCCAAATTTCGTAATGAGCGCTAAGAATTTTAACGCTTTAGAAAAAGAATTTAAAGAGTTTTTATATAGAAATTTCAAATTTAACACCTTTGAGGCGATGGGAATTTACTCAAAAGAAAACGAGTCAAAAGAGGAGTTTTTCATAAGGCTTCAGGATAAGTGCAACGAAATTTTAGAGGAGCAAACCGCAAAGCTCACGGCTAAATTTGAAAAAGAGCAAAAGAGCTTGCAAGATAAGCTAAATAAAGCCCTTGCAAAGCTTGATAAAGAGCAAAAAGATATGACCACAAGCGGCCTTGACGCAGCTATAAATATAGGCGCAAGCATATTTGGAGCGATATTTGGCAACAAGCTCTTATCTCGCCAAAACGCCGGCAAGATCGCATCAAGTGCTAGAAGCGCAAACAAGGTCTTAAAAGAGCGAAGCGACGTCAAGCTTAGCGAGCAAAGCGTAAATGATATAAATTTAGCCATAAGCGAGCTTGAAGAGAAATTTGCACAAGAGTGCGATGCACTAAAAGAGGCAAATGATATTAAAAACATCACGATAAATGAAACGCAAATTTCGCCAAAGAAAAGCGACATCTACGACGAAAAAGTCGTGCTTTTGTGGAGATGATTTATAAAAAAATTAGTATTTTTTTAATATCATTTCTCTTTAAATTTAAAAGGTAAAATATGCAAAATTTAATACTTTATGCCATTAGCTACCTGCTTGGCAGCATCCCATCTGGGCTCATACTAGCAAAAATTTTCGGACATGTTGATATAAAAAAAGAGGGCAGCAAAAGCATAGGTGCGACAAATGTTTTAAGAGTTTTAAAGCAAACTAACCCAAAACTCGCCAAAAAGCTAGCCATTTTAACCGTAGTTTGTGACGTGTTAAAGGGCGTTTTGCCACTCATCGTAGCCTCTTCTCTTGGAGCTAGCCAAAGCGTGCTTTGGACGATGGCAGTTTTAAGTGTGGCAGGGCATTGTTTTTCTATATTTTTAGGCTTTCAAGGCGGCAAAGGCGTGGCAACCGGAGCTGGCGTACTCGCATTTTTCTTACCAGTTGAGATAATAATCGCTCTTGTCGTTTGGTTTTTAGTCGGTAAATTTTTAAAGATAAGCTCTCTAGCATCGCTATGCGCGCTGATAGCTCTCATCGCATCAAGCTTCATCATCCACCCAGAGCTTGATGAAATTTACACTCACGCGCCGATCCTTATCATTGCATTTTTGGTAGTTTATAAGCACATACCAAACATCGTTCGCCTGCTTTCAGGCAAGGAGCAAAAAGTCGTATGAAAAGTGAAATAACAACGATTATTAAGGATTATAAATTTCAAACCGTCATCGGGATGTTTGACTTTGAGCGAGTTGCAAAGCAAGAAGTAAAAGTAAGCTTAGAATTTCGCTCGACTAGTTTGATTGATTATGTTTTGGTGGCTGATTTTATAAAAGAATTTTACAATGAAATGAAATTTCAAAGCGTAGAAGAGTCACTGGAAGCAACCTGCAAAGCGCTAAAAGAGAGGTTTAGCTCGCTTACTAGCTTGGATATGGAGATTTTAAAAACCGAGATTTTACCAAATGCAATTGTCGGTGCAAAAATCAGCACTATTTTTTAAAAATTTATTAAAGTATCTTGAAATATTTCTTAATTTATGATACAATCGACCATAAATTTTAGTTTAAGGAAAAGAAATGCGTATTTTAATAGTAGAAGACGAAGTAACGCTAAATAAGACGATTGCAGAGGGGTTGCAAGAGTTTGGTTATCAGACAGATAGCTCTGAAAATTTCAAAGACGCTGAGTACTACATCGGCATCAGAAACTATGACTTAGTTTTAACTGACTGGATGCTTCAAGATGGTGACGGCGTTGATCTTATAAACATTATAAAACATAAATCTCCACGCACTTCAGTTGTAGTTCTTTCTGCAAAAGACGACAAAGAGAGCGAGATAAAAGCACTTAGAGCTGGCGCTGATGACTACATCAAAAAACCATTTGATTTTGACATTTTAGTGGCTAGACTAGAGGCTAGACTACGCTTTGGCGGCACAAATATCATCAAGATAGACGAGCTTATCATCAACCCTGACGAAGAGAAGATCACATATCTTGGCCGCGACATCGAGCTAAAAGGCAAGCCATTTGAGGTACTTACTCACCTTGCAAGACACTCAGATCAAATCGTATCTAAAGAGCAACTACTTGACGCTATCTGGGAAGAGCCAGAGCTCGTAACTCCAAACGTTATCGAGGTTGCTATCAACCAAATCCGCCAAAAAATGGACAAACCGCTAAATATTTCGACAATAGAAACTGTTAGAAGACGCGGATATAGATTTTGCTTTCCCAAAAAAGCTTAAGAAATAGATTTATACTGCAATTAGCATCTGGTGCGATGATGCTAATTGCCGTTGTTTCGGTGATGCTCTATCACTACATAAGAGTTACCGTTTTTCAAAGCGTAGTTAATGAACTAAATCAGCAAGCAGCAGACTACAAAAACAATCCACAAAATTTCAATCCTAACAATCTAAAAACTTTCACTATAGAAATCCCAAACAAAACTCTAGCCACCGTAAAAGCAGGAGAGCTTAAAGGTGAGAAGCCCTACCTTGTGATGCAAAAGATAAAAGATAAGAGCATAACCACTCTAACAACAAGGCTAGATGAAAGCAGCTACTTAGTCCTCGAAAAGGATACCTCACTTCAAAGCCAGATAGTCGAAGAAATTTTTATAGATATTATAATCGTAAACGTCACAGCGATACTTTTGGTGCTATTTTATGCACTATTTTTATCAAGAATGCTTTTAATACCTATAAAAATTTTAAGTCACAAGCTTACAAATTTAGATGAGAAATTTCTAAAAGAGATCGATATCAAAAGCTTGCCAGACGAGTTTTTACCACTTGGTAATAGCATAAATAGGCTAATTACTCGCATACAAACTTTTGTCTTATACCAAAAAGAGCTCTTTGTAGGCGTTGCACACGAGCTAAAAACTCCACTTGCCGTCATGAAAACCAAAAACGAAGTGACACTTTTAAAACCACGCGAGAGTGAAAAATACATAGAAGCGCTAAAATCAAACAACGAAGCGATCAACGGCATGAACGCTATGATAGGCTCGGTCCTTGAGATAGGTCGTCAAGAGGGCGCGCAGTTTGAAGAGCCGGTAAATACCGACGTGATCGCATTTTTGAAAAAACTAGGCAAAAACTACGAGGTGCTCGCAAAAGGTGAAGAAAAAAATCTCGCACTCAATCTAAAACCTGAAATTTTTAACCTAAATATCCAAACTAGCCTACTAACTCACATCGTGCAAAATTTCGTCCAAAATGCTATCAAATTTTCTCCAAAAAATAGCACGATTACGATTAGCTCAAGGGTTGAAAAGAGCAAATTTATCATTGAAGTAACCGACGAGGGAGTGGGTATAGACGAGAGCAAGGACTTGTTTGCTCCATTTAAAAGATACGGCGACAAAGGTGGTGCTGGACTTGGACTATTTCTCGCAAAGGGCACAGCACAGGCACTTGGCGCTGAGATATCTATCAAGAATAGAGAGAACACAAACGGAGCAGTTGCAAGCCTCGTTTTAAATTTAAAAGGATAAAAAATGGCAAAGAGAACCGCAGTGATCGATCTTGGCTCAAATTCTATGCGTATGGCGATATTTGAGCGCACGTCACGCTTAGCATTTTTTATACTAGCTGAATACAAAACCAAAGTGCGACTAGGCGAAGGCGGATACGGCTCAAACAACGAAATTTCAGAAGCTTCAATGCAAAAAGCGATCAAAGCTTTTGGCGAATTTGATAACATCATAAAAAGCTACAAATGCTCCAAAGTCCTATGTGTCGGCACTTCAGCGCTTAGAGATGCTCCAAACTCAGGCGTTTTGATCTCTCTTTTAAGAAAAAAACTTGGCATAAATTTAAAAGTGATTGACGGCAAAGAAGAGGCTACTTTTGGAGCGATAGCGGCTAAAAATTTGCTTCACAATCTAGCCGAGTGCGTCACTATCGACATCGGCGGAGGCTCGACCGAACTTGCTAGGATAAGCAACGGCAAGATAGTCGATGTCCTCTCGCTTGATATAGGCACAGTGAGGCTAAAAGAGCTATTTTTTGATAAGAAAAATTTAAACAAACTACCAAAATTTCTGGCGCAGATCACGGCGCAGATAGATGAGCGATTTAAGTGCCCAAATTTAATAGCGATTGGTGGATCTTTAAGAGCGATATCATCGGCCATAATGAGCAAAAATTTATATCCGCTCTCATCACTGCATGGCTTTTGCTACAAGCTTAGCGACGAGCAAGCCTACATCGAGAGCATCGCAAACATTAGCGTGCTTGAACTAAATAAATTCCCTATAAAAAAAGATAGATATGACACCATCAGAGAAGGCGCACATATATTTTTAGCCCTTACCAAGGCGCTAAATGCCAAAAACGTCATCACAAGTGGCGTTGGCGTAAGAGAGGGCGTCTTTTTAAAAGACTTTTTGCGTCCAAGCCTTAAATTTCCAGAAAATTTTAACCCAAGCGTTAAAAGCCTACAAGATCGCTTCATCCTCTCTTGCAACAAAGCCGTGGCAAGATATGCAAAGGATATCTTTGTGGCGCTTAAAAAGCTTCATGGGCTAAATGAGGGCTATCTTGAGACGCTGCTAATTGCTGCAAAGCTCCACAACGTCGGTCAAGAGATAGGCTTTTACGGCGATCACAAAAACTCAGCCTATATCATACTAAATGCCCTAAACTACGGCTTCTCACACGAGCAAAAGGCACTAATAGCCGCAGTCATCGGCACAAATGGCAAGAAAAATATTTATGAGTTTGAAAGGTATAAAAATTTATTACCAAAGGCTGAGTGTGTAAGGTGGCTAAGCTTCATCCTTGCGCTAGCCAAGGCACTTGATATAACCTGTGAGAAGCTAAATTTAAGCTTTGAGTTTAGCGGCCACACACTAAAAATAGAGGGCGCAAAAGAATTTGCCATGGCAAAAGAAGAGATAAAAAAGATCGCAAAACCTGAAATTTTTGCCATTTCGTTTGTATAGGTCAAAAGTAGCTGACAATTTTAAAAAAACGCTAGTGTATTTGGGCAAATTTTAAAATTTCATGAACGAGTAATTTCGGCTCTAAAATTTGAGCTAAGCGGTAAGCGAAGCCAAATTTTAGTAGTCAATTCTTGTGAGTGAATGGAATTTTAAAATTTGTAGGCTCGCAACTACGTGGCAGACACGAGAAATCCGTCCCCTTGTCCCCCTTTTTAATCCTCCAATCCCCTCGCTCGTTAGAGGTAGCATGCTTCAGTACTTCACACTGCATGAGTCTTATATGAGATAATTTATTGCAAATTTTAAAATTTGCGAAAATGCTCTTCTAAATTTTTAAATTTAGTAGCGAAGTGGGACTAAAATTCCCCGCTCATTTTATCTTTGTAGTTATTTAGGCTATTTTGGCGCTCTTGTAAAAATGAGCCAAGTTTTTTCTTATTTTCTTCAAAGAAAACAGCAAAGTCCTGCTCATTTTGTATCTTCTCTTCGCCAAAGCTATCAAGCATGACATTTGAGCTGCCAACTATCACTAGATAGCGCCTATTTTCGTAGCTTAGAAGCATTAGCTTGTTTGTGCGGTCAAGATATTTTTCATAGATGATATTGACGCCACTACTTTGATTTTTAAGCAGCCAGTTCATCGACTTTGTGTCGTTTTGTGGCTGATTTTGTGGCGTTTTAAATCCGCTAAAATCACTACTTTTTGAAGTGATATATCTTTTAAAAACATACAAAAATATAAGAAGCGCGATGAGCACACTTAGGACGATGAAGTATCTCGAATCAATATTAACCATAGGTTCATTTTCTGCCTTTGGCGTGCTAGCAGTTTCTATCTTTGCGCTAGCTTGTGGCATATTTTGCACCTGCGTTTTTGTGTTTTTTAGTGTTACGCGGATGCGAAGCCCGAAGCTATCAGTTGTCTTTGATGCATTTACGATGATAGCGTCATTTGAGCGTAAATTTAAAACTAAAGAGTTTTGTTTTGGCTCAATATCTAGCTCTTGAATGATCTTTGAGTTTATATCCTTGCTCGCGCTTTGATCGTAGCTTAGAGAATTTAGTATCAAAGAGGTTGTGTCTTTTTCACGCTTTTGAAAGATATTGCCCTCGTAAGGCGCATCAAAGCTAAGCATGATATCGACCCTATCGGTGCGCTCATAGATATTGTATGTTAGCAAGTTTGAGGCAAATATCTGCGTAGCAAAAAGCACAAAAAATAGTATAAATTTCATAAAAGTTCTTTTTTGAAGTACTGAATAACTGACTTTGAGTCCAAAATTTCATTTATCCTGATGGCTAAATTTTTCTCATAAACCATTACTTCGCCTTTTCCAAAAATTCTATTATTTATATATAGCTCCACGCTCTCGCCAGCTGGTTTTTCGAGGTCTATGACCGAGCCAGCTTCAAATTTCAAAAGCTCATTTATGCTAACTGTGGTAGTTCCTAGCTCAGCTATAAAATCAACGCTTATATCCATAAGCTCATCATAGCTCTTAAAAAGCCCTAGCTGTTCTAGTGTCTCTATCGCACCTTCGTCGTTCATTGTATCTTGTAGCCTATTTGAAATGTTCTATTTTTTATCTTATATATAAATTTCTCTTTTAGCTTTATGCCAAAATTCTCAACCTCGCCCAAAAATTCAGGCGTTCCGAGTTTATAAGCATTTGGCTCTTTTTCATTTAGCAGATTTTTAGCCTTGCCGATGATCTGATTGGCTATCTCTTTGCAAAGATCGTCCAGATCGCCACCATCAACATCTTCGTGACCAAAAAAGGCATTCATGAAAATTTTTAAAGTATCTTTTTTAAAAAATAGATAAAACTGATACTCGCTTTTGCCCTTATAAACTGGTATGCTAGCCCCGTAAAATCCTTTACCAAGGCTCTTGCCAAACTCTAAATCCAACCCCAAAGTATCCTTGCAAAGATAGCTTGTGGCTTCATCTATAACTTTTCTCATATCTCTTCCTTAAGACTTGAAATGCGCGTTAATTATACTTTGGCTTTACTAAATTAGCTATAAATTTATTAAGCATTTTAAAAGAGTTTATCGACCTCTTTAACTAGCTCTTTTCCACTAAATTTGGCGCAAAGTTTGACTATTTGCGTGCCTATGATCGCAGCGTCAGCATATTTTTTCACTTCGCTAACATCATCTTTGTTTTTGATGCCAAAACCCACAGCCACTGGTAGATCGCTCTTTTTCTTAAGCTCTAAGACTAAATTTTTTATCCTATCTTCATCAGCTCTTTTTGAACCGCTAACGCCGATAGCACCTAGCACGTAGATAAATCCTGAGCCAAATTTTAATATCTCATCCGCTCTGCCCCCAGAAGTGACGCTGATAAGTGGCACAAGGCATAAATTTAGCTCCTTGCACTTTAGAGCAAATTCCTCGCACTCCTCACAAGGCAGATCTGGCACGATAAAGCCGCTCACTCCGGCCTCGCGTGATCTTTTTAGAAATTTATCAACGCCATAAGCAAAGATGATGTTGTAATAAACTAGAAAAACAAGTGGCTTTGTCACTTTTGCCTTGCAGCCTTCAAGCATGTCAAAGACAACGTCGGTATTTACGCCACTTTGAGCTGTCTCAAAGCTAGCTTGCGCGATGAGTTTGCCATCAGCTAGCGGGTCAGAGTAAGGGATACCGATCTCAAGCAGATCAAGCGTGCTCTCATCCAAATTTTCTAAAAATTCTTTAGTTTTTTCTAAGCTTGGATATCCAGCCACGATATAGCCAATGTTTGCCTTTTTGCCGTTAAATGCGCTTCTAACCTTATCCATAAATTTTTCCTTTTTCGTAGCCGATGACTGTATTTATATCCTTATCGCCCCTGCCTGAGATATTTACGACGATGACGCTTTTTTCATCAAGTTTTGGGCAAAGCTTCTCCAGATACGCCACCGCATGCGCACTCTCGATAGCTGGGATGATGCCCTCCATCTTACTTAAAAAATACAAGGCATTTATGCACTCATCGTCGGTCACGGCTTCGTATTTTACCCTTTTGATGTCGTTTAGACGGGCGTGCTCTGGGCCGATGCCTGGGTAGTCAAGGCCTGCTGAGATGCTATGCACTGGCGAGATCATGCCGTATTCATCTTGTAAGACCGTCGTTTTCATGCCGTGGATGATGCCGGTTTTGCCTTTGCTAAGCGTAGCTGCGTGATAAGGCGTATCTATGCCAAGGCCGCCAGCTTCTATACCTACTAAATTTACGCTCTCGTCCTCTAAAAACGCACTAAAAATGCCAATGGCATTACTACCGCCGCCAACGCAGGCGATGACATAGTCGGCCTTTTTGCCGTAGTCTGCAAGCTGAGCTTTCGCCTCTGTGCCAATCACGCTTTGGAAGTCACGCACGATCTTTGGATATGGGTGTGGGCCAACGGCTGAGCCGATGACGTAAAATGCACTTTCTATCTCATTTACCCACGCTTGTATGGCCGCTGTAGTCGCCTCTTTTAGCGTTTTTAGCCCGTCTTCTACGCTCACCACCTTTGCGCCAAGAAGCTGCATGCGAAAGGCATTTAGCTGCTGTCTAGCCACGTCAGTTGCACCCATATAGACGTCACACTCTAAGCCAAGAAGTGCCGCTGCAGTAGCTGTTGCCACACCGTGCTGGCCAGCTCCAGTCTCAGCTAAAATTTTCTTTTTACCCATCTTTTTAGCAAGCAGAGCTTGAGCAAGAGCGTTATTTATCTTATGCGCGCCCGTGTGGTTTAGATCCTCACGCTTGAGGTAAATTTCATGTCCGTAGTGCTCACTTAGGCGCTTTGCAAAAAAGAGCGGACTAGGCCTGCCAACGTAGTTTTTCAAAAGATCATCAAGCTCGTCTTTAAACTCTTTTGTCTTTGCGATGCTCTCATAAGCATTTTCTAGCTCATCAAGGGCAAACATCACCGTCTCAGGCACGAACTGCCCGCCAAATTTTCCAAAATATGCTTTAGTATTCATCTTCTACCTCACCTATGATCTTTAAAGTTCTCTCTATCTTTTGTGCATCTTTTATGCCGTTTTCGTCCTCGACTTTGGAGTTGATATCGACTAGATATGGCTTAAATTTGAGCGCCTCTTTTATGTTGTGCTCGCCTATGCCCCCAGCCATGCCAAATTTAAATTTAACCTCTTTTAAAATTTCCCACTCAAAGCTGGTGCCATTTCCTCCGGCATTTTCGCCCTTGCAGTCAAAAAGCGCCATGTCAAAGTGCTTAAAATCAACCTCTGGCAAGCTATCTTTCACGCTAAAAACCTGCCAAATCTCAAGCCCCATATCTTTTAAATTTGCACCTAAATTTTCGCTCACCACTCCATGCACCTGAGCCACGTCAAGACCAGCAAACTGGCAAATTTCCATTATCTCGCAATCACTTTGCTCCGCAAAAACGCCAACTACTTTTTTGCCCTTGCTGTGAGCAAATTTCGCTATCTGCCTAGCTAAATTTAGCTCAACCCTTCTTTTGCTTTTAGCAAATATCAGCCCTATAAAATCAACATCCAAAGCGCAAACCGCACTTGCCTCATCTAGCGTTTTGATGCCACAAATTTTAACTAGCGCCATTACGCCTGCGCCTTTATAAACTCTTCATAAAATTTATACGCCTTACCAGAATTTATAGCCTCTAAAACCATTTTTTTAGCCTCGTCTGGGCTCTTTGCGCCATCAGCCGCGTAAAGTGCAAACATCGCGTTAAAGACTACGATGTCAAATTTTGCCCCCTGCTCCTCGCCTTTTAGCGTGCGGATCAAGGTTTTGGCATTTTCTTCAGGTGTGCCGCCCTCGATGTCGCTGTGAAGCGCTCTTTTAAAGCCAAACTGCTCTGGCGTGATGCTGTATTCAAAAATTTCGCCATTTTTTAGCTCCACAACGCTTGTTTCGCTACAAAGCGTGATCTCGTCCAGTCCGTCATCGCCGCGGACGACCAAAGCGTGCTTTCTGCCAAGGATTTTAAGCGTCTGGGCGTAGAGCTTTAGAACAGGCTTGTGATAGACGCCAACTAGCTGATTTGTAAGGTTTAAATTTGGATTTAAAAGCGGTCCAAGCACGTTAAATACGGTTCTTATGCCAAGTCTTTGGCGCACTTCTCTCACCTCACCAACTAGCGGATGGAAAAATGGCGCGTGGAAAAAGGCTAAATTTTTACTAGCTAAATTTTCACGCTGTTTTGCCAGTGATTTTTCACTTTTTACGCCTAAAATTTCAAGCACATCAGAGCTACCTGACTTACTTGAAACTGCCTTGTTGCCGTGTTTTGCGACCTTTATGCCAAGGCTTGCAAGGATAAAAGCAACCGTGGTTGAGATATTTATCGTCTTAAAGCCATCTCCACCAGTGCCGCAAAGATCGATCATAGGCGTATCATCGCGGTAAGTTTGCGAGTATTTTAGGATATTTTTTGCAAGCGCAGCGAGGCTTTTTGGATAGAGGCTCTTTTCGCTAATTAGCACCAAAAGGGCTGAAAGCTGCACGATCTCGTACTCTTTGCTGGCTATTATCTCGCAAATTTGCTCAAAGTCGCTATCATCAAGTGGGATATTTTCTTGAAGCTTGATAAGATATGGCTTAAGTGAGCGAATTTTTGGCTCTTTTACCTCTTCTTTTGCCTTGTAATTTACAAAATTTTCAACGATCTTTTTGCCGTATTGCGTGAAGTAGCTCTCAGGGTGAAACTGGATGCCAAAGATCGGCTTATCTTTAACGCTAAGTGCCATAACTACGCCATCATCGCTCACTGCATCAGCGCTTAAGCTAGCTGGGAGCTCATCGACATAGAGCGAATGGTAGCGCATAACTTCAAAGCGCTCAGGCAGCCCTGCAAAGAGTGGCTCTTTGTTTTTCACGTCGATAAACGAGGTCTTGCCGTGAAGTGGGTCATCTAGTCTTTTTATCTTTGCACCAAAACTAAGCCCTATGGCTTGGTGTCCAAGGCAAATTCCAAGCACCGGCACGCCAAGGTTGGCCTCTAAAATTTCTAGGCAAACTCCGCTATCTTTTGGGTGCTTTGGCCCTGGGCTTAGGATGATCTTACTTGGGTTTAGTTTTTTGATCTCTTCAAGCGTTATCTTATCGTTTCTAACGCATCTAACCTCTTCGTTTGTGAGCTCTTTTACGTACTGCTCGACATTGAAGACAAAACTATCGTAGTTATCTATAAGTAAAATCAATCTCTATCCTTTTAAATTTAGCGGCGGCTGCGCGGACTAAATATTATAAATTTAGGTGAGATTATAACTAAAAGAAATTTTAATTAGGCTTTTGTGCGGCTCTCGTAGGCTTTTAGGAGTGAGAGCATATCGACGTTTTCTAAATTTACCCCAGTTGGTACGCCCTGAGCGATCTTGCTAAATGAAATTTCACTCATGCCAAGCTTATCCTCGACGTAAAGCATGAGCGCGTCTGAATTTAGCCCAGGCGTAAAGGCAAAGACGACCTCTTTTGAGCCATTTTGCCTAATAGCACTTCGCAGCCTCTCTATGGCGTCCTCGTCGATCTCGTCAAGCACGAAGTAAAGGCCGTTGTAGATGCCATTTTGCTCAAAAACCAAGATATCTTTTGGGCTCTCAACTAACAAGATGACCTCGCTGTCTCTGCTCTCGTCGCTGCAAATGTCGCAAATTTCATTTTCGCTTAGCCCACCGCAACGCTCACAGCGCTTGATAAACCTCACCGCGTCTTCGATATTTTGCGCGAGCCTTAGCCCTGCAAAGCTATCTTGCATGCAGACAAAGTAGGCAAATCTCGCGGCTGATTTTTTACCGACACCTGGTAGCTTGGCAAATGACTCAGTTAGCTCATTAAATTTCTCTAAGCCCCTTTTCATGCGCGTTTTGCCTTTGCTCGAAGTAAAATTTTAAAGACGTGATAGCCGTCTTCATAGTCATAAACAAGCTCAAATTTTTGCATCTGGCAAATTTGCTCGATGATGTAAAGTCCTAGCCCCATGCCACTTCCCGCACTCACCTTGTCGCCTCTAACAAAGGCTTGTTTGTAGTAATCAATCGGGTGATTTAGCTTTTTACCTAAATTTTTAACCGCTATAAATTCGCTATCGCAGATCAAGATGGCTTTCTTATCCTCCGCGTATTTTAGGGCATTATCTATCAAATTTTTAATCGCCAAACTAAAAAGCTGAAAATCAACTCTTAATAAGACGTCATCTCTGATGTCACAGCTCACACGCTCTTCAAATTTATCAAGCATAAGCATATCTTGCACCTGCTCTAAAATAAGCGAGAAATGGCACTCTTGGTAGTTTAGCGCGTAGCTTTTTGAAAGGAGCTGCTCGACCTTGCTAAATTCATTTATAAGCATCTCAAGGCGCTCAAAAACGTTTATGAGCCTCATCTTTTGAGTGTCATTTGCCACCATCTCAGAGACGATCCTGCCCTTGCCTATAGGCGTCTTTAGCTCATGCATGATCGCACGTAAAAATAGCTGCCTTGAGCGAATTAACTCTCTGATCTTGCAAACGGCGTTGTCAAATTCAACTGCGACCTGCCCGATCTCGTCTTGCTCGTTTTCATTTAGCCTAGCAGTCATCGCCATCTCCATGTTTCCGCTGGCAAATTTTCTGATATCTTTGCTAAGTCTTCTAAGCGGCAAAAGGCTTCTAAGCACCGAGACATAAAGCGAGATAAGCAGAGCCGAGATGATCAAAAATGCCACCCAAAGTGGGTCATTTACGTGTCTTGCGTCGTTACTCTCAAGTAGCAGCATGAAAGATGGATTTTTGATAAGCAGATACAAATCGCCTTTGTAATTAACCGACTGCATCATGCCAAGGGGCGTGTGCTGCGTAAAAATGGCGTTTCCGCTTGAGGTAACTGAGGTGGCTAAATTTTTGTTGCCGACGTATTCTAAGTTGAAATTTTTAAAGTAGTGCTCTAAATCTCTTGGGGGATTGCCACGCTCGTAAAGCGCCACAAGATAGTTCATGGCGCTTATTTGCTTATCTTTTAGCTTCTCAAGCGCACTTTCTTGCTGAATGTTTGCAAATGTCACAAAAAGCAAGCACATCAGCGAGAAAGCGATGGCAAAGATGATAGTTATTTTGGTGGTTATGGAGTATTTCATCCGATAAGCTTATATCCTATGCCTCTAACTGAAAATATATGTTTTGGCGCTTTTGAGCTATCGCCGATCTTTGTTCTAAGGCGTCCGATGATGACATCTAGGCTCTTTGAGTCCTTGTCTTTTAGGCTCTTGCAGTTATAAACTAGCTGCTCGCGAGATACTGAAAAGCTGTGCTGTTTGATGAGATAGGTTAAAATTTCATACTCAGCAGGTGTTAGAGCAAGAGCTTCATTATTAAAGTAAATTTCATGGCGCTTGTCGTCTATCCTAAATGCGCTATCAACGACCTCTTCTTGCACTTCGTTTGTCTTTTTATATCTTCTGATAAGACTTGTGATACGAGCATACATCTCTTTTGGATCGTATGGTTTTGGCAAGTAATCATCCGCTCCAAGCTGAAGTCCAACGACCTTGTCACTGATGTCACTGCGAGCTGAGCTTATGATGATAGGGATGTCGTATTTTTGGCGAATTTCTTTACAAACTTCAAGACCGTCAATGCCAGGTAATGTAAGGTCAAGTATGAGTAGGTCATAGTTTTTTATGCCGGCACTTAGCCCTAGATATGGGTCTTCAAAGTTAGTCACTTTTATATTAAAACTATCAAGATATTCAGATAAAATTTGTGCAAATTCTGGATCATCTTCTATCATTAAAACGTTAATCATAAATCATCCTTTTCATTGAAAAATAGTAGAGATTATACGGCAAAAATGTAAATTCTTTTTTAAATTTAAACTTTTTTGGATAAAATCTCACATTTAAAATAAGCTTAATAAACAAGGAAAAATGTGGAGTTTGATTATTACGAGATCCTTGAAATTTCAAGAAATGCAAGTGGCGACGAGATAAAAAAAGCCTTTAGAAAGCTCGCTTTAAAATACCACCCAGACAGAAACGCTGGTGATAAAGAGGCTGAGCAGAAATTTAAACAGATAAACGAAGCCTATCAGGTCTTAAGCGATGAGCAAAAGCGCTCAATATATGACAGATACGGCAAAGAAGGGCTTGAGGGTAGATTTGGCAGTGGCGGTGGCTTTAGCGCTGATTTTGACCTCTCAGACATTTTTGACTCGTTTTTTGGAGGCGGTTTTGGCGGTGGTTCTAGGCAGAGAAAAAGACGAACTGAAAAGTACTCAGCCGACCTTGAAATTCCTATAAATTTAGAGTTTAACGAAGCTGTTTTTGGCTGCGAAAAAGAGATCAAATTTGATCAAAAAGTGCCTTGCCCAACATGCAACGCAACAGGCAGCAAAGATGGCAAAAACAAAACTTGCCAGCACTGCGGCGGAAGCGGCAGGATCACGCGCGGAAATGGCTTTATGAATATCGTTCAAGAGTGCCCATACTGCCACGGATCTGGCGAAGTGATAAGCGAGCCATGTCCTGACTGCAACGCAAAAGCCTATAAAATCCAGCAACAAAGCGTCAAGATCACGATCCCAGAGGGCGTTGATAGTGGTATGAGGATGAGGGTCGCTGGCAAAGGTAACATCGGTGCAAACGGAGTTCAAGGCGATCTTTACGTGAGTATAAATGTAAAAGAGGACAAGCATTTCATCCGCCACAACGACGACGTTTATATAGAAATTCCAGTCTTTTTTACCCAAGCTGTTCTTGGTGAGAGTATAAAAATCCCAACACTTCGCGGTGAAGCCGAGCTAAAACTACCAGTTGGCGCGAAAGATAAACAGCAATTTATCTTTGAAAATGAGGGTATCAAGGGTGTAAATTCACGCAAAAAAGGCAGACTTGTAGCTCAAATTTCTATCCAAACACCTGATAAGCTAAGCGACGAGCAAAAAGAGCTTTTAAACAAGCTTCAAGCTAGCTTTGGCATAGTTTCAGGCAAGTCAAGCACCGATGAGAGCGTCTTTGACAAGATAAAAAGCTGGTTTAAAGGCGACGAGCCAAAAGGCAAAAAGAAAAAATAAATTTAAATTTGTGACGCTAAATTTGGTGTCACAAAATCTTTAAAATAAATTTTATATCCTAATTTTACAAGTAAATTTCACACAAATTTTAAAATTTCATGAACGAGTAATTTCGGCTCTAAAATTTGAGCTAAGCGATGAGCGAAGCCAAATTTTAGTAGTCAATTCTTGCGAGTGAATGGAATTTTAAAAATTTGCGTGAAAGCATGTTTCTCTTTTTTTTAAAAAATGGACTTTAAATTTAAAAACTCTTTTATCCAAAAGAGAGACAAGGGGACTTGAATTACGAAGCCGTCCCCTTATCCCCCTTTTTAAATCCCCCAAACCCCTCGCACGTTAGAAGTGCATGCGATAGCACTATCGTGCCGCATTCGTTTTGCTATCAAGTAAGTTTTCGCAAATTTTAAAATTTCATGAACGAGTAATTTCGGCTCTGATTTTAGTGGAGAGCTTTGCGAAACCTAAAATCAGTAGTCAATTCTTGCGAGCGAATGGAATTTTGAAATTTGTTGCTACAACTAAAAATTTAATTTTTACAAAAAAGGTTCAAGCAAATTTTAAAATTTATTATCAAGCATATCACGGCTCTAAATTTAGTGGCAAAATGAAGAATTTAAATTTGGTAGATTTTCAAGGCGAGTGCATAAAAGCGCATAAATTTAAAAGAAATTTTAGTGCCCGAAATATCAGGCACTAAATCCATAAATTTACTCGGTTGCAAGGTCTAAGTAATAATCAAGCTGGTCGCGTCTGATGATACGTATGAGGTTTGTGCTGCCCTCTACTCCTGTTGGGTGGCCAGCTGTGACGAGATAGGTCTTGTCATGCTCGACGTATCCAGCGTCGTAAGCCTTTTTGATGACATTTGCAAGAAGCACGTTTAGCTTTGTCTTTTCAAGCACGAGCGCTGGCGTCACGCCCCAAGCAAGGGTAAGCATGTGAGCTGTCTGCTCGTCGTGCGCGATAGCGATGATATCGATATTTGTGCGGTTTCTAGCTAGTTTTATGGCTGATTTACCTGAGCCTGTGATAGAGAGTATCGCATTTGCCTTGATGCGAACAGCTAGCGAAGCTGCGCTATTTGCGACCATGTCAGTCTCGTCAAAAAAGTCAAATTCGTCAAATTTATTATATGGATAGATGCTTTGCGTCTGGATGATTGTTTTGCTCATCGCCTCTACGACTGCGACTGGGTTTTTGCCGATCGCGCTCTCCTCGCTTAGCATAACTGCGTCAGTGCCGTCTAGCACGGCGTTTGCCACGTCGCTAATCTCCGCTCTTGTAGCAGTTTCATGCTCTGCCATGCTTAGCATCATCTGAGTTGCTGTGATGACTGGCTTGCTGGCTGCATTTGCCTTTTTGATGATGAGCTTTTGTATCGTTGGCACCCTGTAAAATGGCACCTCTATGCCAAGATCGCCACGAGCTACCATGACGCCATCACTCTTTGCGATGATGTCGTCTATGTTTTCGACTGCGTCAAATTTCTCGATCTTAGATAAGATAGCCGCTTTGGAGCCAAATTCTTTTAAGATATTTCTTGCTTTTATCACGTCATTTGCGTCTTGCACAAAGCTAATGGCAACGAAATTTACGCCTTGCTTTGCGCCAAATTCCATATCTTCTTTATCTTTTGGCGTGATGATGTCGATGCCAAGGGCGGTATTTGGGAAATTTACCCCTTTGTTTGAGTTTAAAATCCCGTCATTTTCGATGATCGTTTTTACCACATCTTTGCCCTCGCCTATAACTCTTGCTCTGATCGAGCCATCGTAGAGATAGACGTACTCGCCAGCCTTTAGCATAGGTAAAATTTGAGGCTGATTTAGGCTCACTCTATAAACGCCCTTTTCGATCTTTTCGCCCACGATATCCTCTGCGTAGATGCTAAGCTCGTCGCCAGCTTTTAAGTAAAATGGCTCGCTAAGCTTGCCAACTCTGATCTTTGGACCGCAGATATCTTGCAAGATGCCTATGCGTTTGTTTAGTCTTTTTTCGATGTTTCTTATCTTGTCGATGTTTGATTTGTGGTATTCGTGTGTTCCGTGGCTAAAATTTAAACGAAAAACATTAACCCCTGCTTTAACCATCGCCTCCATCGTCTCTTCGTTGTCACTTGCTGGCCCTAAAGTCGCTACAATTTTCGTCTTTTTTATCATTTTTATGCCCTGTAATTTGATTTTTGCGATTATAACACAATTTAATAATGTAAATTTTTTGTATAATATGCAAAATTTTTAAAGGAGAGAGTATGAATAAATTTTTATTAGCATCTCTTGGCCTAGCAGCTCTTGCTTGCGCTGCTATGGGAGATGACAAAGTCTATAAGCTCAAGCTTGCAAGCTCATGGGAGAGCACTATGCCAGTGCTTGGTGACGTGCCAAAAGAGCTAAAAGAGAAGGTCGAAAAGATGAGTAACGGCCGCATCGAGATCAGGATCGACTACCCGTCAAAACACAAGTCGCCTTTTGCGATGCTTGACTTTGCAAAGAGCGGTCAGTACGACATCGGCTACACAGCTAGCTACTACTACAAAGGCAAAGACCCTAAGACAATGTTTTTTACAGCGACACCATTTATGATGAATACCGACGAGCAAACAGCTTGGTATGAATTTGGCGGCGGCAAAGAGCTAGAGGCAAAAGTTTTTGACCCGTATAACATCAAAATTTTTAGAGCTGGCAACACTGGCATGCAAATGGGCGGCTGGTTTAAAAAAGAGATCAAGTCAGTTGATGATATCAAAGGCTTAAAGATCAGAATTCCAGGCTTTGGTGGTGAAATTTACGCTAAACTTGGCGCAAATATCAACACTATCCCAACTGGCGAGCTTTACATGGCACTTGAGATGGGCACGATCGATGCGGTCGAGTGGGTTAGCCCAGCTTACGACATGGCACTTGGCTTTCACAAAGTGGCAAAATACTACTACACAGGCTGGCAAGAGCCAGATGGCGAAACTCAGTTTTTCTTCAACAAAAATGCGTATGAAAAACTTCCAGATGATCTAAAAGCGATCTTTGAAGCGGCTGCTGCTGAGGTGGCAAGAGATGTGAATACTAAGGTATTTTACGCAAACGTAGAGTACTGGGACAAGATGAAGGCTGAGTATCCAGACATCCAAGTAAAATCTTTCCCGCCAGAGGTCATCGCAGCTCTTAAAAAGGCTACAAATGAGCTACTTGATGAAGAGAGCGCAAAAGATCCACTATTTAAAGAGATCGTCGAGTCTCAAAGGGCTTTCCTCAAAAAAGCAAGAGAATGGACTAAAATTTCTGACTACGCTTACATCAAAACAAACGAAGAGAAATAACCACAGCAGGGAGCTCTCCCTGCTTTTTAAAATTTAAAACTACAACAAAAAACCAGACTTTAAAGCAAAAGATAAGACAATAGTGAAAATTTAAAAGGATTTATGATGAAAAAAGTCAAATTTATAGTTTTTATCTGCTTATTTATACTGCTGCCACTTGCTTATTTTAATGGCTTTATAAGAATTTCTGATCTAACTAGCGAACAAGAGAGCATTGCTAAGAAATATGGTGGTGTTTATGTATTTGATGAGAAGCTGGAGAAAGAGATAGATAAGCTTGAAGAGCTAAACAAAGATATAAGAGCAAAAAGATCAAGCCTATATCAAGAGATAAAACAAGAGCTAGATAATAATCAAAGCAAATATTTTCAAGAATTTAATAACAACAAGAGCAAATATATAGATATGGTTATGCAAGATATCTTTAACGATAAATTTTGCAAACAAGAATATGATGAATTTATAGCTGCTGGTAAAGACATAATGAAAATGGAACATGCTTGCATAAATATAAATGAAAGAGCTAGGGGTAAATTTATAGATGAAATAGTAGATAAAACGTATCATGTTTATGATAGGTTGTCTAACGGAAAGAGATACTACCTCAGATGGATCGATTATGAAAATGAGACAAGAAAAAAAATAAAAACTCCACAAATTTACAAAGATAAAATAAAAGAATTTATTGGTAATGAAGATTATGAAAAATTTAAACCATCTTATGACTTGGGCTATTTTTATATAGATGATAGTGATGAAGTAAGAGTAATTGATCTAAGTTTAGACTACTACGTTGTCGAAACAACATATACACTTTCAGGCGATGAAGCAAGTGGGATAAAATTTACCAAAAACAGATATATAAACGTAGCTGGAGACAACTATTTTTACTTGATAGATAACAAATTTCAAAAAATAAATAGGAAAAACAAATGAATACTATTAAAAATTTAACAAACAAAGAGATGGTAAATAAGATAAAAGACTATGCTGATATTGCTGATGTTAGTTATGCTTTTTTTGAGTATGTAGATGAGAATGAAATTTGGAGTTTTTCGGATAAATTTTGTAATTAATAAACCTTAACCAAGCATAATAAATTAATAATATTATAAATATAATCACAATAAAATTAAAAGAAATTTTCTATCTTGTATAGTTTCAAATTTAAAAGGATTTTATGATGAAAAAAGTCAAATTTATAGTTTTTATCTGCTTATTTATACTTCTACCACTTGCTTATTTTAATGGCTTTATAAGAATTTCTGATCTAACTAGCGAACAAGAGAGCATTGCTAAAAAGTATGGCGGTGTTTATGTATTTGATGAGAAGCTAGAGAAAGAGATAGATAAGAGGGAAGAAGAGAGGGATAAATATCTTGATGATTTCTTTAAAAACAACAATAGAGATTTTGACTTAAACGATCAAGCTATTATGAATGAAAAATTACCTAGAGCGCTATCTAATGGGAAAAGATACTACCTTAGATGGATTGATTATGAAAATGAGACTGGCAAAGAAGTAAAAATTCCTAGTGATTATGTTGAAAAAATTATAAATTACATAGGAAAAGAAAATTTAGAAAAATATACACCAAATTTATCTATGTCTTATTTTTATATAGACGGTGATAAAGTCGTGCCTATAAGAACATCTGCAAGTTATTTATATCGAATTAAAACATTTACATTATATGGCGATGAAGCAAGTGGAATTAAATTTATAAAAGATGATATAGGACTAGCCAAAGGCGGAAATAGATTTGAATTTATAAACAATAAATTTCAAAAAGTCAGCAATAAAGATAAGGACAAATAAATGAATACTCAAAAGAATTTAACCAATAAAGAGATGGTGAATAAGATAAAAGACTATGCTGATATTGCTGATGTTGCTTATGCGTTTTTTGAACATATAGACGAAAATGAAATTTGGAGTTTTTCGGATAAATTTCATAATGAGAGAATTTTAAAAAAGCCCAATCCTAGATGGGATTATGCAGACTATACTTATTACGGTCATACTTTAGAGAAAATCAGCCAAAAAGCTAAAGAAAACGGTCGTCAGATAGGACAGCCTACCGCTTATGCTCTTTGTGTAGAAGCTAGGTTTATGCAGGATTTAACCATTAAATTACCTAGTAAGTCAGAAATACTTGCTACACAAGATAAAAATAATGTTCTGATAGATAAAAAAGAAGAAAAACCTGAATATAGAAAAATCTCGAACAATATTAAAAACTTTATTTATGTAGATGAAGATACAAAACTTCAAACAATTTTTTATTCTGTTAAAAATCTCTCCAAACGTACCAAAAATTTCACATCAAGATTTAAACTTCTAAAACATCAAAAAAATGACATACTAGGTTTTAGTGCCACGCTCTTTGAAGATACAAAGGATAATAATAAAAAGATATTAACATTTAGAGGCACTGAAATAACCCCAGAGGACTTAATTGCAGATATAGAGCTAACAACTAATGAGATACCAACACAAGTAAATTCCTTAATGAATTTCTTTTTAGATAATGTTATACCTATCTTAAAAGAAGGCGAAAAGATAAATATTTGCGGTCACTCGCTTGGTGGATATCTAACCCAGATATGTGCTTTTACCTTTGCTGAATATATAGATGAAATTTACACTTTTAACTCACCTGGTATATTAACAGATTATATGACGACTAGAGTAGGATTTACACATGTTGATGCTACGGCAAGATCCATTAAAGAAGGGATCTTATACCTTTTTAACAAAAAGAATATTCCCTACTATGAAAAGCTTAAAGAAAATTTGATCTTAGCGGATAAAGACCACACCTATCTACCAGCACCTTTAAATGTTAATAACATATATCACATGAAAACAGACAATGATAGCCTAGCCTTTAACAATAAACTCTACGAAAACGCTATACAAGACCTTGGAGTTGATATAAATGGCAATGAAGTGCTTATAAATATAGGCAACGTGGATGCGATACTAAATACAAATGTGAGTGTAAGCTCACACTTTCTTACCTATACGGCTGCTACACTATACTTTTTCTCATATCTTTTAGAGCAAAAAGATAATGACGAAAAGACAAAAAATGTTAGCCTAAAAGGCACGCTTTTATATCTAAATGAATTTATGGAGCAAAACTATAAGCTTATATTTGATCTTGATGCAAATTTATCTATGCAATACAATAGCGTAAATTTCAACATGGACAATAAAGCCACCATTTCACCCATTACATATAATAAAAACAAAAACTGGCTACTACTTATACTGTTAAATAACATAAAGCATGACTTAGATATACGCACAGATCACTACCTAAAAGACGAGCAAGAAGCTTTAATAATAGAAGATATATTTAAGCTTAGCGACGAGAAGCGATATACAAAGATAATAAGCAAAGATGAAGTTGAGAAATTTAAAGAAAGTGGATGTGAAAAGATAGAAGATAAACGAGCTATGCACAAGTGCAGGACGTACAAGGTGGTAGATGAGAGTTCTAGTGATGTCACCACCACCAAGGCTGATGCTAGCAAGCTCTACACCTATACGTCAAATTTCACAAGGTCGCTTTCATCGCAAGATGAGAAGGCATACTTTATGAAAAAATCAGAGCAGACCTACTCTCTTTTATTTGACAACAGCACGCAAAGTGGCTCTATAAATTTATACGACGTAAAAGATAGAGGCGAGATAAAATTTGGCTTTTTATCAGCTAGCTCTAGCGTATATGTAGATAAAGATAAAGAGAGTTTAGCCATATTTACAAAAGATAAAGACATAGTGGATATTGAGAAGATATATGAGAAGATAAGAGATAAATTTGGCGTGGAAAACCCAGAAAACTACAAGGTCGATCTTTTCTTAAACGCCACACTTCTAAAAGGTGCAAACGAAGCTAAAGACTATAAATTTGGCTTTACAAATTTCAAAGATGAAAAAGAGCATGATCTCTTTGAGAACAAAGAAGATCAAAAGCCATTTTACTACTTTAGCCCAAGAGATGATGAAAGCTCTAAAGGCTCACTTGATATCACAAATAAAAACACTAGCATAAGAGTGCTTGGCTATGATATAGATAGGGGTAGCTTAGATGTAAAGCTAAAAAGAGCTAACAATGATGAGAAAAAAGAGAAGCAAGCACAAGATAGAGAGGCGGTAAATCATCAAAGCATGCCTCTTGGTGCGGTAGCTACAAATTTCACCGCTCACCCAGTCATAGAAGACGACATCATCACTTGCCCGCATGGTGGCCAAGTGGTGCTAAAAAGCAAAGCTGGCAGGAGTATCACATCTAATGGCATACCGCTCATACTGGGTCAAGACTTCTTAGGCTCGCCGATAGTTGGCTGCTCGGCAAATTCGCCATGCACCTGCGTAGCACACGTACCAAAGAGCGCACTAAGTGCTAAAAGAGTAAATGACAACCATGCTCTTATGCAAGACCTAGTTCATCACTGCTTAAGTGATAAAGGCTGCGCGCTATCCATAGCTAAAAAGTCAAATTTACTTACATTTGAGGGGGTGAAATACGTTGATGCAAACGGCAATGAAGTAGCCCCAAAAGAGGTGCAGATCACGCAAAATCCAAGGCTAAGATTTTTCATGAAAAGTGCCGCATCGCAAAGAGATAACATGCACGTCGCCATATACTCCATAAACGGCACCGAGTACAAAGAGCCAAACGGAGCTGACGAGATCGTGCTAAAAGAGAGTGACGCAAGAGACGTTAGCGACAAGGCACTTTTAAAGCTATTTAATGAAAACTTTAAGACTACCAGCCAAAGAAAATATGAATTTAAAGAGTACTCGCTAAAGTATGGCGCAGATGTTTTTAGGCTAAATTTCATAAAGCCAGAGTATAAGAGCAAGCACGGCATAAACGGCTACTACGAAAGACTTAGCGAATACGAAAACGACGTTAGAAATTTGATCTTTCTAACGCCAAATCAAACAAAAGATATCACTATAAAAATAGCCAAAGGGCTAGACGCTAAGATAGAAAAAGACGCCGAGATAACCGACGTCGTAGTGCTTCAAGGGCTATAAATTTACCCTTAGCAAGGCATCTTTAAAACTTCTACCACTTCGCCTTTTGCGATAAATTCTGTCTCTTTTGGGATGATAAGCAGTGCAGCTTCGTTTGTTAGGTTATTTACGATCGCTGAGCTACCTAGCTTTTTGCCGTCTAAATTTACGAAAATTTTGCCATCTCTGTTTTCTAAATTTACCGCTGTAAATTCCAAAAATGGCGAGCGTTTTTTGTAGTCTTCGTCCATTATCGCTGTGATCTTTGGCTCTTCTTGGCTAAACCAAGTGTTTATAAGCACTCTTACGTAAAGCACGCACATAACCATCGCCGAGTAAGGAAATCCAGGTAGCGCAAAGATGTATTTGTCGCCTGATTTTGCCACTCTGATGTGGCGGCCTGGTTTTATCGCAGCGCCCTCTATGATGAGACTAAAGTTTTCATTTAAAGCGCCCTTTACAAAGTCATAGTCTCCCATGCTGATACCACCAGTAGTTACCAAGATATCGGCTGATTTTAGTGCATTTATGATCGCTTTTTCGACAAGCTCGGCCTTATCTCTTACGATCTCACAAAGGATCGGCTCCGCGCCCATTTTGCGTATCTGCATAGCGATGCCTACGTGGTTTGAGCTGTGAATTTGTGCTGGACTATCAAGCGGTTCGCCAAGGTCTTTTATCTCGCTGCCAGTTGCTAGTATCGCCACTCTTGGGCGGATAAAAACGCTTACGTGAAAGACGCCAAGCTCAGCAAGAAGTGCTATCTCAGCGTAGGTTAGACGTGTGCCTTTTTTTATTAAAATTTCGCCTTTTTTGTAGCTCTCACCCACTGCTCGCACGGCAAAGCCCTTTGGCACGCTCTTTTTGATGATTATTTTTGAGCCGCTAACCTCGACATTTTCAACTGGCACAAGAGTGTCAGTACCTTCGCTCATTAGCGATCCAGTGAAGGTTTTGACGCATTTGCTACCCTCTACATGTAGCCCTTTGTCGCTACCTGCTGGTAGATCAGTGATGAGCTCAAGCTCACTTAGGCCCTCTTTAAAGGCAAAAGCGTAGCCGTCCATCGCCGAAACTGGCTTTGCTGGGTAGTTTTCAGCGGCTGTAACATCATAGGCGATATTTCTATCAAGCGCATCTGTGATGGCTACTTTTTCAACCTTCTCCCATGCATTTATCGTATCTTTTAGAATTTTCAGGCTATCTGCATAGCTCATAAAATCTTTCATTTTTTGTCCTTTTTATGAAATTTTTGCATATTTTAGCCACTTCTGTTTTACAAAAAATTAATCTTTGTTTTATTTAATGATTATTAAAATGTCGTTTAAGAAACCAGTCTGGTTTTACCCTTACACAGGAATTTACATGAACAAAACACTACTTTACATCATCGCAGGTGCGAGCCTTGGCATACTTGGTCCAGTGCTCGTTCATTTTGGCAACCCAGCAAACATGGGCGTTTGCGCGGCTTGCTTTTTACGAGATAGCATGGGTGCGCTTGGCTTTCACCAGGCCAAAGTCGTGCAGTATCTAAGGCCTGAAATTTTAGGGCTTATCATCGGAGGCTTTCTAGCTAGCATGCTTTGGAGCAGAAATTTCACTCCAGTATCTGGTAGCGCGGCATTTTCTAGGTTTTTCTTAGGCGTGTTTGCGATGATAGGCTGCCTCATATTTTTAGGCTGCCCTTGGAGAGCGTTTTTACGTCTTGGAGGCGGAGATATGACCGCCATCGCTGGCGTTGTTGGCTTGTTTGCTGGCGTCTTTGTGGGACGAGCTTTTAAGAAAAATGGCTACGTTTTGCCTGAAAATGAAACCACTGCAAAAGCTATCGGGTTTTTGCCACTGATCATTGCTATTTTGCTTTTACTAGCACTTATCTTTGGTCTAAAACTTGGCGAAAATGGTGCATTATTTAGCTCAGAAAAAGGTCCAGGCTCACAGCATGCAAATTTATTTATCTCTCTTATTTGTGCCATCATTATCGGCGCATTTATGCAAAGAAGTAAATTTTGCTCAGTGGGAGCTATCAGCAAAATTTTTGAGCGTGACTTTTCGATGTTTTATGGCATAGTCTCTATCATCGTCTGCGCAAGCGTAACGAATTTAGTGCTTAATCAATACAAATTTGGCTTTGAAGGACAACCTATCGCTCACAATGATATGCTTTGGAATTTCTTAGGCATGACGCTCGCTGGCCTTTGCTTTAGTCTAAGCTACGGCTGCCCTGGCAAACACCTAGTGCAGATGGGAGCTGGAAATTTAAGCTCAGCTGTATTTGTTTTAGGCATGGGAGCTGGAGCTGCGATAAGTCATAACTTTATCTTAGCAAGCTCAGGAGCTGGCATCACACCTTATGCCCCGTATGCCGTAGTGATAGGCTTTATCTACGCTATCTATGTTGGCTTTTTCACTAAAAAAGCTTAACTAAATTTGGCTGCTTTTGCAGTCAAATTTGTTTTTTATATCTATAAAATTTGAGTGAGATAAATTTTAGCTAAAAATAAGTTCTTAGGTTGTATAATCCAAAACTTGTTTTAAGTTGTCACGGTAGCTCAGCTGGTTAGAGCGCTGGTCTCATAAGCCGGAGGTCGGGAGTTCAAGTCTCCCCCGTGACACCATAGATGTCCTACTTATCGATACTTTAACTGCCCTTTTTGCAGTTTCCCTTTCTTTAAAATTTCCTAAAAGTATGGTACAGTTTTTATAAAAAGCGGTACATTTTTTCAGGATTGATTTATTTTACAAGATGCTTTCTATAAATTTGCTTTTATTTTTGCCCATAGGTAAAATTTTATTTCAAAGCGAGCAAACATAAATTTATCTCGCTTAAATTTTTCGGCACAACTTTTGCTTACTCTTTGAAGCTAAATTTCAAGGAGTAAGCTATGAAAGTCTCTTATAACTCCATCTTAACAAAACAGCATTACCAAAAACAGACAAAAAGCGAAGGCTTTGCAAATTTCTTGCCTAACACTCCAAATATAAATTCGATCAGCCAAACCACTATTCCTAAAAATGACTTTGTTTCATCTAGTAGTATCGACTCTCTTTATCAGGCCAAATTTACTTCACAAGAGGGTTATGGATATAGTGTAGATGCTAAAGGATTTATGGGAGCTGACTTTAACAAAGCTGCAGGCTTGCCACAAGACTTTAAAATTCACAAAAGCACACTTGATGCGATAGTGCTACACAATCAAAAACATCCAAATAGTATAAATTTTTCAATGGAAACAAAGAAAGATAACCAACTCTTTGGAGAGGATAGCTTTGCAAATATCGATCTAGCAAATACTATCAAGCAATACTATAAAATTTTTGATCAAATTTCAGCTGGAGTGATCAGTAAGGGTAAAGAATTTTACTCAAACGAAGATCTAGCAAAGATGCCAAAGGGTTACTTTTCAAAAGATAAAAAAATGGATCATTTCGAATATCTAATGGGTAGGATGTCAAGTGATGAGATAGATGGGCTAACTGATAGGAGCAATGAAAAGATAACTCATGTCTTTAGGACAGCCCAAGAAGCAGACGATGCACGTAAGCTAATGAATGATCTAAAAGATATAAACATAAGGGTTAATGGAAATTTCCTTGACTTCTCTCCAGAAGTAATGACAACTGAGCATACTATCCCTTATATGTGGGTTAGTAGTGCTGGATATGACTTCAAGCCTGATATGTCTGTATATGATAACGAACAAGGCTATACAAAGGAGCAAATCTTTGTGGCATTTTTAAAAAACGAGCAAGGTCTTGTGTTACAAGGTGGCACAACAAGGATAACCGACGAAGCTCTTAATGTATATAGAGACACACTCATACTTACAAAACAAGATAGAAGTGAGATAGGCATACCAAAGGCTTATTATGATGAGATACTATCTGGCAAGAAAGATCTAAAAGATATACTAGCTAGGATTTTAAAGCTTAGAAATTTAGAGCTTAAAAAAGATCAAACGCTTGAGGGGCTAGCAAGTAAGATAATGGACGTTTTAAAAGAATTTGATGAGAGGACGAAGACAAGAGAGCTTTAAAAAATATAACATAGTAGGCATTCGCTCTAAGCCCTTTTAGACTATAAACTACTAAACATTTTTTATATTTGCCGATATAAGATATATATTTTAAAAGGATTTAAAATGACGATATCACCAAATTTAGAGCCCATAAATATAAATTTACCCAAAGATATGATCTATTCAAGGGTCCTTATTGGCGTAGATAGAGTGCAAACTTTAGACAACACAAATTTAAAGTCTGAGCTTAAAGGCATCGCTACTAAGCTCATCTCAAATAGCACCTACTCTATCATTCAAAATGCCAGCACCAGTGGCGTAAAGTCAGAGTATGCTAAAGCAGATAGCGGGACAAACGATGCTTTTTCTTACGTGGATATCCAGCGGAGAAACTGGGACAAAAAGGACTTTGAAAACAAATATCTCTTTGGCGAAGATGCCTCAGCACTAAGGAAAGTGGATCAAACTAGAACCTATTTCTCATCTATAAATTCAAAAACTCCCATTAAGCCCATTGCGGCAGCAGATACTAAATTTACAAATTTAAATGACTATGCCTATGAAAAAACGATAAAAACCTCACTGGGTGATGTGGAGGTCTTTTTGGATCTTTATGACGATAACGACAAACTAGGCATAGGCAAGCTAGATGCAAATGGATTTTTATTTAACTTTGATAGCAACAAGGACGGAGTGATAAATTCTGGTGATAAATACTTTGATAAGCTAAAGGTTAGAGGCTACGACAAAGACGGAAATGAGAAAATTTTCAAACTAAGCGAAGTCGTAAGCGAGATAAACCTTAACGACTTTATTAAAAAAGATATTAGAAATTTAAGCCATGAGGCTATGGACTTTGCTAGCAAAAACACAGTTGATTACAGAGTTAGTTTAAACAACTCAAACCCTTATACTCTATTTTCGGCCGAGTATCGCTACCAAAAGATAGGCAAAGAAGAGACTAATAAATTTTTTAAAGACCATGCAGACCAAGATGGCTGGGTAGATCTTAGGGATAATAAGATATTTAACGAAGAGAGTGGCTTAAACAACTTTGCCTATGAGAAAGTTGGCTTTGACGGCAAGAAAAGGCTTAGCGAGTTTAACCCTATCATAAAACCTGCTGGATCTAAACAAGATGAGAGCTTTTCATACGCAGGCTATCAAAAAGATAGCTTTATGAAATTTTATAACGACTACCAAAAAGAGTCTAGCGCTCACAGCAAAGATGTAGAGTGGATAAGCAAAAATTTAAAAGAAAATGATGTAGAAGACGCAGATGATCTCATCTCAAAGCTAAAAGCCACAAAGTCATCTTATATGATCGCTATGGAGAGTGAGTTTGAAAAAGCAACTGGGCTTGATTTTAGCCTAGAAAATTTAGAAAGAGTAAAGCATGCTTTTGAGAGTGATACGAGCAAGGCAGCAGCTGCTCTAAAGGACGCAGACAGCGTAATAGCCATGAAGCTAAATAAAAATGGCACGATCACGCTTAAATTTGATAGCGGAAGAGAGCTAGAGGTAAAAGAAATTTATAGCGACACTGGCAAGCTAATCAGTAAAGACGACAAAGATAGCAAAAGAGCAAGTATAAATTTAGATGCTAAAGCTATGAATGATGTAGAGCTAAATAGACTTGACTTTAAAGATATAGGCATAAAGCAAGATGAGAAGATATCTAGCCTAAAAGAGCTTGGAGCAAAGCTAGTTAAAAACCTCTCTGATAAATTTACAAGTAAATTTCTGATCGGACTTGAAAACGGCAAAAGCATCACCACCAAAGAAATTTACAACATCACCTACCTTGAAAACGACCTAAAATTTAAAGAGCTATCTAGCAAAGATAGGCTTTATAAAAAGGTAGATACGAGAGTTTAGGAGTAAATTTATGCAAACTAAAAACCTTTGTAAAATAAATCTTTTCACAAAAAAGACGATATCTTTGGTATGAAGCTAAAAGGATATTAGATGATAAACGCACTTGGTAGCTACTCCTTGAATTTAGAGCAGAACATAAAGGTATCAACCAAAGTTGCCACCAACCAAACCAGCTCTTTAGTTTTAGGCTACAAGGTAGATAAAGATGGCTACTTTACAGATGAGTTTAACAAGCAAGCTGGCATACCAAGCGAATATAAAATTCACTCAAGCACGCTGGAGTCGTTAGTAAATGTTGCAGAGGGGACATCGTTTTTTAGTCGCACCTTTAAAAGCATAGATATAGCAAAGACTGCTGGCAATGCCTACAAAATCCTCTCACAAGTAGTTGGCGAAGATACATTAAATTCAAAGGATAGCTTTAGCTTAGACGAGATAAGAAATTTCCCTCAAGGCTTTTCTTATAACCGCCAAAGTATGCAAGTAACTAAAATCCATAACTCCATTCATGAATTTGGCTCGGCTGCGGCTGATTTTAACGGCAAAGAGTCAAATAAGCAGATGATAAGCACGCTTTTTTTCAACCCAAGCTTTAATGGTGGAGATGGCAGGCAGCCACTAAAGCCAACAACAGATATCTTTAACAATAACAATGGCGGCAAAGAGAGTGTAGGCAGTGGTGTTTTTATCGATCCGCATGGAGAGAAATACACTAATAAAGATGGCTCTATAACTAGAGGCGGGCTTTTAGCAGCCGTCATAAATAGCAACCTTGACGTCAAAGAAGGTGAAACTACCGTTTTTGGAAAGAAGCAAGGCTTTGATAAGAGCGTAGATAGTAAAGAATTTAGTAGAGCATTTGAGCTATTTGAGCTTATGGGTGAGATGAAATTTGGAGCAAATTTCAATAAAGCAAGCGACTCTGATCTAGCTGGTATGCCTGCATATATGCAAGAGTATGTTAAGTATAAAAGAGACCTTGTCTATGTAGATCTTACGACTGGGTTTGTCGGTAAGTATTCAGACGAAGAAGACGAACTATCATTTAAAAAGATGATGGAGCATAATCTAAAAATGTTAAAGCTACTCTTTGGCGAGATAGACAAAGATGGTAAAAAGAGCAAGGACTTTATGGATAGCTTTTTAAAATTTAGCATGCCACCTTTAAATTTAGTAAAAGAGCTAAATGAAAATCCAGCTGGAAAATACCTAGTAGATATGCTTGGTATAAAAAGAGATGTTGATATAAAGGTGTAGGGGGGAGTTAAAATGATAACTAGCATAAACGGACCTAGCAACACACCGATACAAGCAACCACTATCCAAAAAGAAAATGCAAAAATGTCAAAGGAGCAAGAAAAGGCTCTAATTGATTCATATATGCAAAATTTAATAATTGATAATGTTGAAATGTATATCAAAGAAGATAGAAGTAGTGAAAACTGGATAACAGAAACCATAGAGAAGATAGACAATATGCTTTCAAAAAAGTATAGCTATACCATTGATGAAAGGCGAGCTTTATTATCAAAATATCCAGAAAACTTAGAGGAATTTGAGATCAATGTATTACAATCTCACATGGACTGGTTGCTTACCAACTCTGTTGATGGCAAACCAACAATTTCTGGACTGATGGTCGGTATCGGCACAGCAGAACAAGAGGCTGAACTAGAAGATTTTATGAAATCATTTTCTGAAGACACAATGATGAGTAATGATGGTGCTAGATTGTTTGCTAGAGCAGATCTAAGTATAGAAGAGTTTAAGAAGCTTTATAGAGAAGATGTAGAAAAAACTACAAAAGAGCATAAAGAATTTCTAGCAAAACTACACAAAGAAGAACAAGAATACAATGCAAATTTAGCCAAAGAGCAAAGCGAGAAGAAATTTAAACCTATGCAGATTAAAAAGAAGTATGAGACCTATGATATAAACAAGGATCAAAAATTTCTCTATGCAAGAGAGCTTTTAAATTTCAAAGAAAAAAGAGGCATAGACGTCTTAGAGCTTATGCAAAAGATAGATAAGAAGCAAATTTTAAATAAGATGGCTTGATGAATAAAAAATAGCTACTTTGTTTTATTGTAGAAAGCAATGATTGCTCTAAATTTAGTCCTTTTATACGGTTTTATCCACTTTTTTATTTGCGACTTTTTCTAAAATTTCAAATATGCTTTCGCCATTATCGAATTCAGTTTTTATAAATTTGTAAAATTCTTTAAATTTCTCATCGGCTTGCATATCATAAGTTTTAAATTTCTTAGTTACTTGCATAGGTTTAAAGGCTTCTTGTTTTTGCGTGTCAGTTTGATTGTTTTGTTCTTCATGATCGTTTTTTTGATCCATTAGCCCATAGTCACCAACCTCTTGTGGCATACTCCTATTTATAAATTTAGAATATCTCTCAATAAATTCATCTACACTTATATTAGACGACTCGAGAAGCTCACGACCCTCATTACTAAAAGACACACCAAATCTTTCTAAAGTTCGACGTATCTTTTGTCCTTCTAGATCATTATCTGACGTTTTGCCCCAGATGGTTTGTTTATCATCATTGTAGGATTTAAAAGCTCCAGTAAAGTTTGTGCTATTACCCATCACTTTCTTATAATTAACTCTACTCGCAAATTCTTTTCCTTCAAATAGTGAATTGTTATTTAGATTTGGCGAATAGGTTATATTATTAAGCATTGTTAAGGTCTCGCTTTATTTAGATATTCCAGCATCTCTTTCGTAGGTTTTAATTCTTTTTTATGGTATTAATTTGCATTAGAGCATCTTGCTACCACCTATCCAGCAATGCTGTTTTATACACTAACACACATTCAGCTAAAGAATATAAATTCAACCTACTTGGGTTTAATGCTTTTATGGGCTAGAGTATAATCAATAACTAAATCGACCTTTTAGCGATTTAGTTTATATATGACTTATCCATACACAAAAGTATTACTGATAGAGCTTATCCTCTCACTCCAAGAATTTGCTAGAGAATTTATATCCTCGCTAGTTGGCTTAAATTTCTCATATTCGTTTGAAGTGACACTCTCTGCGCTAGTGTTCTTTGATCTTGCATACATTAAAAGCGTTAGCTCTTTAAGTCTTTCTTTGATGAGCGCTTTTATGCTCTCACTATCTTTACCCACTTTTTCAAAATCCACAAAATACTCTTTATGCTCTCCAGTGCTTGAGATATCATTTAAGGCAGCACTGCTAAACTTAGTCTTTGCACTATCACTTGGTAGTGGTCTAGAACTACGCAAAAATCCCATGAAAAGAGCCTCTTTGCTGTAGCCTTCATCTGCTTGATATACAGACATATCAGGGTTAAAGCTAAACTCATCACCTGCTTCGCTCATCGTAAAATCAACCTCTTTTACTATGAGCCTAACTCCTGCACTTGAAAGCTCTTTACTTAGAGACTTAGCGCTATTTAGCTCATCAGTGCTAGAGTAGATGTTTGAGATAGTAGAGTTTGATAGATCTTTTAGTAGGTGTCCTTTGGCATCATAGCGAGTGCCTTTTGTGCTGTAGCCTTTTGGTAGTTTGCCTATATCTGCAAGGGTGTAGCTCTTTTTATCATCACCTAAAGCAGATGTCATTTGATCAAATAGTCTGTAGTAGTGCTTTATGGTGTCGGCCATATCGATATTATCAAAGATCTTTATCTGCTCGTCTTTGCTCTTGATGCGGTTTAACACATGGTTGCGCTCGGCAAATCTACTAAGCTCATCAAGTGTGCTTTTGTGGATTTTAAAGTCCTGCGGTAAGCTGGCTGCTTTATTAAAATCAGCTCCCATAAAGCCAGCCTTATCTACTGTGTAGCCATAAGCTTGAAGCTCATTAAAATTTAAAGAGATAAGGCTATTTTGTGAAGAAGTGGTATAAGTAAATTTAGCTGGTTCTTGGAGTAATAGAATTAAGGAGAACACTTAATCACTATATTAGTGAAATATGTACTTCTTAATTCTTTTTTATTTAAGAAACTAAGAGAAAGGGGGTAAAAATGAGGAATTATGAAAAGATAACAGCACTCTATGAGAGATTAAGTCGTGATGATGAACTTCAAGGAGAAAGCAATTCTATTGTAAATCAAAAGAAAATCCTTGAAGAATATGCAGGTAAAAATAATTTAAGCAACATCATACATTTTACAGATGATGGAATAAGCGGAACACAGTTTGATAGACCGGGCTTTATGGCAATGATGAACGGAGTTAATCAAGGTAATATAATAGGTTGTATAATCGTAAAAGATATGAGTAGACTTGGCAGAGACTATCTTAAAGTCGGTCAATGTATGGAAATCTTAAGACAAAAGGGAGTTAGGCTCATTGCTATCAATGATAATGTAGATAGCTTTTATAGAGAAGATGATTTTACCCCTTTTAGAAATATTATGAATGAATGGTATACAAGAGATACTTCAAGAAAAATACAATCTACATTCAGGTCAAAGGGGGAAAGCGGAAAGCATACGGCAAGCTCTCCACCTTATGGATATATCAAAGATGAAAAAGACAAAGATAAGTGGATTGTAGATGAAAAAGCAGCGGAGATAGTAAGGAGAATATTCAATCTGACCATGCAAGGCAATGGTCCGTATCGAATAGCAAAGATATTGGAAAGTGAAAAAGTAGATATACCTGCTTACCATCAGCAAAAATTAGGATATGGACTACATCAAAGCAAAGTGTTTGAACATCCTTATCGCTGGTGCAGTTCTACAATTGTAAGTATCTTAAAGAAACAGGAATATTTAGGTCATACTGTAAACTTCAAAACAAGAAAGCATTTCAAGGATAAGAAAAGCAAATATGTATCTGAAGAAAACTGGCTGATATTTGAAAATACCCACGAGGCAATTATAGACCAAGAAACCTTTGATAATGTGCAAAGGATAAGAGGAAATGTAAAAAGGTATCCCGATGGTTGGGGAGAATATCACCCTTTAACTGGGCTTATGTATTATGCAGATTGTGGCAGTAAAATGTATGTTCATAGAACAAGTAATTACAAAAATATTCCCTATTACACTTGCAGTGCTTACACGAAAGTACCCTGTGGAACGCTTTGTCCATCTACTCACAGGATAAAAGCGGAAGCAGTCTTAAACCTTATACAGGAAACCTTAAAAGACATTAAAAAATATCTTGATGAAGATCACGAAGCCTTTATCCGTTCCATTTAAAATGAAATGGAAGAAAAGGAAAAAGTAGAGATAGAAAAGAAAAAAATAAGATTAATGGAAAGTAAAAACAGGCTTCAGGAACTTGAACGATTGATGTGCCGTATTTACGAAGATATGATACTTGAAAAAATACCAAGTAATAGATATGAGATACTTAACAGTCAATATGAAACAGAGCAAATAGCTTTAAGCAAAGAAATTAAAGACTTAGAGTTTGCAATATCAAGATATGAAAAAGAAACAGATAAGGCGAAAAAGTTTATATCTCTAATAAGCCGATATGAAAATTTTGATGAACTTACAACTACAATGATAAATGAGTTTGTAGAAAAGATTATTGTTCATGAAAGGAATAGAAAAGGTAGTCAAACATCAAAGCAAAAAATAGAGATATATTTTAATTTTATCGGTAACTATGAGCCACCAAAAGAAGAATTGACTGAAGAAGAAGAAGAAGAAAGATTAAAAATTGAGGAAGAAGAGAGAAAAATCAAGGAAAGAAAAGATAGACTTCATCAAAACTACTTAAAGCGTAAAGTAAATGGAAAACAACAGGAATATGAGGAAAGGTATAAGGCAAGGAGAGAACAGAGAAAACAAGAAAAATTAAAGGTTCTGAAAAGGGCAGGTATACAAGTTAATAAGTTAGAAAAAAGAGATTGAAGTTAGTCAATCTCTTTTTTAGTACAGGTATCAAGTATATCAATTATGTTATTTGCAATTGCATGGATAACAGTAACGGCAACAGAATTACCAAACTGTTTGTAACTTTGAGTATCACTTACAGGAATGATATAGTTTTCGGGGAAGCCTTGAAGTCTTGCAGCTTCACGAGGTGTTAGTTTTCGTGGATTTTTTCCTTTTTGCTCAATAAGTATTTCACTCCCGTCTTTATAATATCTTGCAGATAATGTATTTGTATAAGGACTGTTTTCATTGAACAATGTGTAACCAAATCCATTTCCCTTTATTTTATGTTCTTTCTTTCGTCGTTGATGACCTTGCCAAAGTGCATTTGAAATGGTGTATTTAGTATCAACATTTTGCTCTAAAATATTTCCCACAGAAACATCTGGGCAGGGAGGAATTGGAAAAGAAAAATCTTTATAGTTATCTATTTTATCCTTATCAAATCCAACAATGTAAATACGCTCTCTATTTTGTGGAACACCGAAGTCTTTTGCTTTAAGTATAATAGAATGAACATCGTAGTTTAAATCCTTTAATGTTTTTTCTATTGTTTTATAGGTACGACCTTTATCGTGAGATTTTAGGTTTTTGACATTTTCAAGAAGAAATGCCTTAGGTCGTTTCTCTTTAATAATTCTTGCAATTTCAAAAAATAATGTTCCACGAGTATCTTCAAAACCAAGCTTTTTACCGGCTTGACTAAATGCTTGACAAGGAAAACCACCGACAATAATATCATGATTAGGAATATCTTTTTCAGATATTTTTGTAATATCTCCAAAAGGAGTTTCACCAAAATTTGCCTTATATGTTTTTACTGCAAATTTATCAATTTCACTACTGAATACGACATTTGTTTTACCTGTTTGGTAAAATCCAAGCCTTGTACCACCAATTCCGGCAAATAAATCAATGATTTTATAGGGGGCATTTTCATTATTGGGGAAAGGTACTTTTTCAGGAAATGATAAAATATGTTTCAGCTCAATGGACGATGGCTGACTTTCTCCATTTTCCCATCTGCGAATTGTCCTATCTCCGAATTTGGACATACCAACAGCATCAGCTAATTCTTTTTGAGTCATTTGTAATCTGATACGCTTATTTTTTATTAAAATAGCAGGGGAATTATCTATGATTTGTGGTATAATATTCATATATATTCTCCTTTTTATATATGTTATTTCAAGGACTAACTGTCCTCTATTTGACACTATTGTACCATATAGAAGAAAATTTTTCAAGAAAGGAAAAGAGTTATGGCAAATATTTCTCTTGATGAATATAAAAACTTAGTTAAAGAAAAAAGGAAAGAAGGCTTTAAACAGCCTTATGACTTAGTTTATGATAATTTTATTACATTAGGATACGACAAAGTCCCTAAAGAATTCTTTTTAAGTAATGCAAGTGAAGTTGTTGAAAAACTTAGAAATAGCTGTTGGAGTGAATTTCAGCCATTAGAAAAAGACTTTACTTCAAAAATGCTAAAAGAGTTAGTTGATGATGAGTATATCAAAACTCTTACACCAATAGAGGCAATTACTTGGTTTGTGGAAGAATTTCCGGAACATATATATGCTTTGACTTTGTCAAATACTCAAAGTAGGAGGAGTAGAGCAGGTAAAGAATTTGAAAGTATTATAGAACTCATTTTGATTGGTGCAGGGATTTCACTTGACAGTCAAGGTAATATAGGTAAACAAGAGTTTGTCAATAAAGGTCTTGGTAAATTGGTAGATTTAGTTTCTCAGGGTGTTTTAGAATACATTGTAAATAAGAGAAATACTGTCTTAATTAGTGCAAAAACCACATTAAGAGAAAGATGGCAAGAAGTACCTGAAGAAATGGGAAGAACAGGTGCAAGAGAAATGTTTTTAGCAACTCTTGATACTTCTATTAGCTCTGATGTATTGAACACTCTATATGAGGCTAATATACAAGTTACAACAACAAAAAATATAAAAGAAACATATTATTCCGATAATGAAAGGGTATTAACCTTTGAAAAGTTGGTTGAAATATGTTTAGACAATGTTTCTCATTGGAAAAATTTCAACTACACAGTAGAACAAAATGAGCAAATGATAGAGCTTATCACTAAGCAAATTGAAAAACACCAAAATCATAAATTTGTAGAAGAATATTATGATGAGAGATTAAAAAACATAAAGAAGTAGACAAATTAGAATTTGTCGGTATATCATTAAATCGCATTTTTTCGATTAAACTATGGAATACAAAGGAGCAAATAATCATGAGCGAACAGAGAATCTATTGCATGGACCTTGTAAAAAAAGAGGATCCGGAAAAGGCTGTCAGAACACCGTTTTATCAGACAGAATCTACAGGCGGATCGGTCTGGGTTATCAAACCCGGTCAGACATTGCAAAAGCACTATCACCACAATTCCGACGATATATGGATCGTCCTTCAGGGAGAGGGAATATTCTACCCCCAGCCTAATGAAGAGGTTCCATTCAAGAAAGGCCATGTCATAGTATCGAAGAAAGACTCCTGCCACGGAGCAAAAAATACTGGAGATGAGGATATCATCTTTGTAAGTATAGTAGCACCTGTCCCTTCCGACTATGATCCTATAAACGAGTGACAGGAAAATAAAATTCCCGTTTGACAAAGGATTGTGATTATACTTGAGAAAGAAAAATGTTTATATAACATTGGGATACATAGCTGTATATCTGGTGATATATTGGTGAGAGCAACTTGATTGGTTGGCTATTTACTAATATTTCAACTGGTGAGCATAGTTATTTATATGGTTGGTTGCTCAGTAGTAATCTGTTTTGGTATGCACTTGCGATTTCTGCGCTTCCTTCTCTTTGGGGTAAGTTTAAGTTTTCGGCTGTTACTACGGCGGGATTTATTGTAGGTATTGTAGCAGGCATAATCGTTGAGAAATACAAGAAGTAAGTCAAATTTCAGTTTGTCGAGCTGAATAATACAGATTCAAGACGATAGAAAGTAAAACATCTATCGTCTTTTCTTATGAAAAAAACTTGAAAGGAGATGAAATTTATGGACAATAAAAACAGAATTAGAAAAAGTAAAAGAAAAGATTGAAAGCAAGTAAGAAGAAAAAAAATATGAAAAGAAACTATCTCAGCTTAAAAATCAGGAAAAGAAAATCAGAAAGCAAACGAGCCTTGAAGAAAGAAAAAAGCGAAACCATAGATTGATAGAGCGAGGAGCAATCTTAGAAAGTTTAATTGAGGGAGCAAGCGAGAAAAGTAATGAAGAAATAAAGGCTATTTTGCAAAGAGCATTTCAAAAAGACTAAGAAACGCAAGGACATAGTATAATTGTAATTCCCTTAGATTTTCTAAGGGCGCAATTATACACCCTTTAGGTGTCCTTGCGACCTGCGGTGCTTTTACCCTTGCGGGGAGCAAAGAAAAAAGCCGAAGCATTTTTCCGTATTAAAGGCAAAAGACAACTGAATATAATTCATTCGCTTTTTTATCATCAAGGGTAAAGCACATTCACTATCGCTCACCCTTGACAATAAAAATTTGAAACAGATAGCTTACATTAAGCCGACATACTGAAACAACAAAAGTCGGCTTTTTCTATTGTACCGTTTCAAAACGCTCATTCAGTTTATAGAAAAGCAAAAGTATTTTTAAGACCGACATCTAAAACAACAAAAGAAAAATAAGAAGATGACAAATGCCACATTCCCAAAATGGGAGTGTACCTAAATCAAAGACAGTACTAATCAAAGGGGGTAGTGAAACACGACTTCCTTAAAAGATAAAAGGAGTAACGATTTGTTGCTACATTTTCATAACAAAAGATAGGAGAGAAAAATGGCAGATAAAAGGATGTTTTCAATAAAGATAGTGGATAGCGACTTATTTTTGGATATGCCATTAAGTAGCCAATGCCTGTATTTTCATCTATCTATGAGGGCAAATGATGATGACTTAAAAATTCTAATTACAAAAGGTTTTGTAATTGTCTTTTAAAGAGGGGTTATAGTCATTACCTATTGGAAGATAAATAACTACATCAGAAATGACAGACGAAAAGAAACGATGTATCTTGAAGAAAAGCAAAGTATAACGCAAACGGAAAATGGAGCATATATCAAGGTTGAAAATCTTGGTATACCAAATGACAACCAAGTGTCAACCGTTTGTCCGCATAGTATAGTTAAGGGTAGATTAGATAAGAGGAGAATAGAACAGGTTGCCCCAGTGTCCCTTTATGGAGAGTATCAAAATATTCATTTAACCGATGAAAAATACCAAAATCTAAAAGATAGGCTGAAAGGTCATACAGATACAATGACTGAAAAGCTATTAAGATATATCAAAAGTAAAGGCACAGACTACAAAGACCACTATGTAACAATCCTTAATTGGTATGAATTGGTATGAACAGGATAAAGAAAAGCTATCACAGAAAAATAATCAAAATAAAAGCCATAGAACCTATTCAACCAACTATGAAGACAGCGACAGCCTATAAAAGGTGTTTTTAAGGGTTTAATCATAAAAGAGGTGTCAGACTATGGTTAAGATAAAAATAAGCCTTAAAACGCATTATAGAGCCTGATGTAGAAAAGGAGACTAAAATTATGAATGATAAAGAAAATATGATTACTACAAAAATTCAAGGGACAGATTTTATCTACAACAAAGATACTCACTATGAAGAAGACGGACATATCTATTGCAAGATTTGTAATGAAAGAATAGACGGTAAGGTAATTCCGATGTTGGATAAGCCTATGATTATCAGAACGGCTTGTAAATGTGATAGAGATAGAGCTGAACAAGAAAAAACTGTTAAAACAAGATAGGTTGAGACAAAGCTGCTTTATATCCAAAAATCAAATAGCCTACACCTTTAAAAATGCCGATGAAGATACAGATAAGGAAATCATCAAAAAAGCAAAGAACTATGTAAAACATTTTGAAGAAATGAGAAAAGATAATGTTGGACTGTTACTTTACGGAAATGTAGGAAGTAGCAAGACCTATGTAGCTTGTGCTATTGCCAACGCTATAATTACAGAATATAGCCATACAGTAAAAATGAGGAACTTTGCACAGATATTAAACGACTTACAAAAAGGTGGCTTTAATCTTGATAGAAACGAATATATCGAATAGATAACAAGCCCTACCCTACTAATTCTTGATGATTTTGGAATAGAGAGAAATACAGAATATGCCTTAGAGCAAATTTACAATGTAATCAATGCAAGATACCTAAAGGCAAGACCAACCATTATAACTACTAACCTTAATTTCAAAGATATAGAAAAAGAACAGGAAGATATAATGCTTGGCAGGATTTATTCAAGGATAATCGAGATGTGTTTACCTCTTAGGATAACGGGACTTGATAGAAGAAAAATACAGAGCAAAGAAAAGCTGAAGAAAGCACAAAACTTAATAGATGAATGAGAGCGATTGGAAAAGTAAAAAAATTCTAATCGCTTTTTAATTGCAAGAAAAGGAATGATGATATGCAAAAAAATAATACAGAAACAAAAACAATAAAGAAGATTGGAAAAACTACCTATGAAGTTGTTGTACATTTTAATAAAAATACTACTGAAACAATGCAAGACAAATTGAAACGCATAATGCTTAGAGAAATTGAGAGTGAAAAACATCAAAAAAATGATAAAAATGATTAGAAAGTCCTTGACAAGTTGTTACAGGTTTGGCTCGCTAATCTTTTCTTTGGTCTTTTGGTTAAAAATATCACTAAAATTTGCAGACCTGCCTTGTTTGTGCTGTTGCTTAGTGTATGAATTTATATTGGTGCTTAAGATGCTAATATCATTCGTGGTTTGCCTCCTAGCTTCTTGCTTTTTAAGTTTTAATTAAAGTAACCATAAAATAATTGACTATCCAAATTTATCAGTCAAAATAAACAAGTGACAAATATGCCAATCACAAAAATTACAAAAATTTACTTTTACTAAGTCATTCTTTGGTGGGACTGATTTAATTCCAGTATGCGCCAAAATTCAATTCAGATATTAGGGCGAGCATACTCTATGTAGCTACAAAATGTTACCATTTGCATCTCCATAGAGGCTCGCAAGGATAGCTTGCCGCTCCCTTGACCCACGCTTAAAAAATATTTTCTTTATTAAAGTGGCCATGCAAGATAGGCTTTTTTTAATAAAAGCTTAAGTTGATTAAAGGCAGCCATAAGAACAAAAATAATTAGACTAAATTATTTTTTATGATCTACAAAATATATTTTAGTATATTTTTAAAATGGCAACGTAACAAATAATGTTTGGAAGTAATAAATGAGATGATTATGTAATAAACTTAGTAGAGTCTCTACGTTTAAAACATATCTAGACTTTGAGTTTTTTCCTTGCATACATCACCCACATGGTGATATATGCTGGCTTTTTGGGAGTATTCACGCTCCTCTATAAATTCTCTACATATTCTTGTAGCATCTTGTGCTCTATCTGTAAGCTCTCGTATTCTTCTCTCAAATTTTGGAATTTTTCTTCTAAATTTTCTAATTTTTCTTCCAAGCAAGATATTGAACTCTCGTACATATCTCTTTGTTGCTGCAAAGATTCCGTTAAGGCGTCGTTGCAATCTTTGTTCAAGCTCTTGACTTTCTTTGTTAGCTCTGTCACATTTGTCTGTAATATCGCGAGCTTCTTCTCGCAGTCTTGTTGCAAATTCATTGTTTCTAATTCGTGCTTGCTCCTTTCGTCTTCGATCGTCTTCGTCAAGCGCTCGTTCTCTTCTAGCAATGCTTTCTCTAATGCTGTCATCCTCTACTCCATTTTCATTAATATAAATTTCCTGCTCTCGTTCTCTATTATCTCTTTGTCTTTTGGAATCGATATGTAATACTCCCTCTGGGTCTTGTCCGCAGTAGGTTGGCTGTATCTCCATTGTTTTGGTATCGTCCAAGCTACTTCTTCCTTTAATATCATTGCGTGCACTACCCAGCCAATTGCTATTCCCAAAATTAGTGCGGTAGCCGCTGATAGCGAGATTATCACCGATCTGTCCTTGTGATGCAAGGATATTGTTTTTTGAAGTTCTTTCGACATATCTTTCTTGATTAAATCTATCTCTTTTAGCAATAAGCTCCTCAAGTTTTCGCCTATTTTCTCTGCACTCTGCTTGTGTATTTCTATCATGGAATTCTCTAATTCTTCTGCTTGAGCTTTGGCTGAGTTCTCCAAGTCTTTGAGCACTGGTGAAGTCTGCATCGTATATTCCTCCTTTTAGACGATTTTTTGTTTTTTTAGTAGGCAGTATGATCGTTATGCCTTTTTTGTTGATCCTGGTTATTTCGATACCATTTTGTTTAAGAAGTTCAATCATGTGGTCTCTATTTTTAATATAGCCTTGCTTAACCAGATCGTGCAACTTTTGGTCTAGCTCTTCTAAATTTTTATAATGATTGATGTTTTTCTTGCTAGACAATATAGTTTGCTCTTTTGCTGGATCATCTGGACTTGATAGTCCATACTCATCGTTAATGATCTTTTTGATTAGATCTATTCTCGTTTGATCATATTTGGCAAAATAAGGATTAAATGACCTGTCTGTTTCAAGATCTATCTTAGGGATAAGGAAATTTAACTCAAGCCGTCCATCCTTGTCTGAGTGTTCTACCCATAATACATTTGTACGTTCAAGCATATATTCACCCAAAAGAGCATATTCAAAATCCTTAATAATTTTTAGTTTTTGCTCTTCAGTTAAAAAGTCATGCCTCTCTTCAAATGATAAAACACCAAAACAGGTCTTTTGTTTATAGGTGATGCCTTTTATAATAGCTCTAGTTAAATTTTCATCACCTTTTATAACTCTTGCTGTTCCAGCAGCTTTTCTCTCATTTAAAAGATAATTTATGCTCCCAAGGCCACCACCAGTATAAGTACGAAGAAATTTAACTAGCATCACTAGTGCCTTTATTTGTATTGATACAAGGCGAATCAAGAAACATATTTTTTACCCAATATTTCATAAATTTTATGTAAGATCTTATTATCGTCGGCTATGATCTCAATACCAACTCTATCTAGGCTTTGCCCACTATTTAATTTGGTGGCTATTTGGTTTATGTTTTGTCCTTGTCTAGATAGCTCAATTAGAAGTTCCCTTATAATTGGTGCATAAATCTGCTTAGACAACATAGCTCTTATGGCAAATTTTGAGAAAGTTAGGCCACTTTCTTGTAATTTATTATTAATCACCAACCATTCTGCATTACTTAGCCTAAGTCTTTTAGTTATGACTTTGGTTACCTTGCGTTTTTTTATCTTTTCAGAACTCACGTAAATTTACTCCCAATCTAAGAAGAAGCCACTCAAAAAATCCTATGCCATAAAAATTTTTGTCAGACTTGCTCTTTAAATATCTTTTAAGGTTATTTTATAAAATTTCACAGCCTAAAACAAGGAATTCGGTAGGCTTCAGGCCGCTAAAATGCGTGTTTTTTAAAAATACTATGAAATATATAATATAATTTTTGTAGCTTCTGGATTTTCTCTTAAAAATTTAGTCTAGTATGAAATTAAGAAAATAAAATAATAAAAATATAGGGGTTATGCTCATCATAAAAGAGCACTTTAGATAGGACAAGCTAATAACATAAAATTAGTTACTAGCAAATCACAGATAACTAAAGTCTAGCTTTATGCTTAGTTAAATTTATCCTTTAGCATCTCGTATACTTCGTTGTTCTCTCTTTTGCCGACAACTAGCACTAACACTACTATCTCACTATCTTTTACCTGATATGCCAAGCGGTAGCCGACATCTCTTAACTTGATCTTATAGACATCTTCGTAGCCTCGTAGCTTGTCCTTGGCAACCTTTGGGTTTTCTAGACGCTCACTTAGCTTCTTTTTAAACTGCACTTTTATGCTATTGTCTAGCTTTTGCCACTCTTTTAAAGCGCCTGGTAAGAACTCTAACTCATAGCTCATCTAAGCTTACTTTTACTGGTTTTTCACCACTTGCTAGAGCAGCATCTACTGCTTTACTTAGATGATACTCTTCTATTATCTCTGCCATTTTTTCATAGACAGCACTTGGTACTAGATATGCGCTAGGGACATTGTGGTTTAGTATAGCTACGACATTATCTCCAGCTTGTTTTAAAATTTGAGCTGGAGACTTTTTTAGCTCACTTATGCTAGCTGTAAAATTTGCTTGTATAGTTTGCATTTTTATCCTTTATTTAATACCTAAAATAATACTAAATAAGATATAAAGATAGTCTTAAAAGTTTATGCTTTGAAATTTATCCCTACTCATTATCATACGATACCATCTCTACTTTAGCCTTTAGTGTGTTTGCATTAATAGGCTTGGCATAAGTGTTTAGTAAAATTTTATACTGCTTTTCATGTCCTACTATCTGGGCTATAAGGTTAGCTTCTACCTCGCGTTGCACTAGATAGTCTATAAAGTAGTGCCTAAAAGAGTAGAAGGTCTTTTTAGAGTCTTTGTCTATAAACTTTCTTTGGATCTGGCTTCTAAAAATTTCAGAGAAGTCCTTATTGCTTACCTTAAATATATTTCCGCTTTTCTTGCTATTAACATATTCTAGCAGACCTAGATCTATGAGCTTACTATGAATAGGCACAAACCTAATGCTGTTTTTGGTCTTGGTGGTTTTACCATCATTTGTGTTTATGTTAAAGCAGTAAATCCCATCTTTTAAAGCTATATCTTCCTTATGAAGCTGTGTGATCTCTTTTATCCTCATGCCACTATAAGCAGCTATCATTGTGACGTAGTAGAGCTCACTAGCCTCTATCCTTGAACTTGGTGATTTACAACTTTGTTTGATACTAGTTACTATCTCAAAGATCTTTCTAGCTTCTGATGCTTCGTATGGAAGCACTGCCCTTTCGCTAGGGTCTATGTCTATCTTGACATTCATTTTTGCAGTTATGCTTTTACTTATATAGCCGCTATCAAAGCAGTAGTTAAAAAACTGAATAACCCTTATCATATATTTTTGGATAGTAGGCTCAGAGAGTTTATCGTCATTTTCTCCTAGCTTAAGTATCTGAGATAAACTTTTATCTTTATACCTGCTCTTTTGAGCTAGCTTAGTTGGAATTTTATAAAGAAGATCTCTAAATTCAAGCAAGTTATCTCTTGTGATCCTATAAACTGGCGTATCTTCGTTAAAGTATAAAAATAAGAGCTTTTTTACGCCAGTAACTAGTCTTTGCGTATCTGGCGACCACTTGTCAGCTCTTTTAGTGTTTGTCTCAAATATCTCGAATGCATCCTTTAAGCTCTTTTGATCTTCTAAATTTAAAGCTGAGAATTGATTGCTAGAGCCAGATGCCACTTGCAATGCTTGCCTGATCTCATACTCTTGTGTTACTTGGGCGCTAGGATTAAAAATACTAAAGCTACTATCGTCATCTAATTTTATCTTGATATTTTTTGGTGGATTTGGATCCAATATGATATCTTCCATGCTTCTATGGCTATTCTTTGTTCTTACTAGCTTTAAATTTGAAGTTGAGCCATACTTTTGATCTAGTATGGCATAAACCGTTTCGCTAATCCTCTGAGCCATAGCCTTAAGCTGTCCATCCGTAATAGGCAAACAACCGCTATCTTCAAGCTCTTTTATATTTTCTTGGAATGAAGCTATGTCCTTAGCGTCAAACGAACTAGGTTTGGCATGTTTGGCTAAGTTATCACTAGAATCATCTTCAAGGAAACAGTGCTCACGCTTGTCATCAAAGAGCACACTGCTCTTCTCAAGCTTTGATACAAGATAGTTAAGTGTTAGTATGTTTTTCTCTAAAAGAGTTTGCCCTATGTTCTCTTTATTCTTGCTACCAAGAGCGCCAGCAGTGTTAGTGATATTACTTATATCCTTAATTAAAATTTGAGGCAGACCGCCATCTATCAAACTTTGTTTAAAGTAGTCATTGAGCGCATTTAGAAATTCTACATCCATCTTCTTATTAAGAAGAGAGTGCTCTTTGATGCTCTTACTAAGCTTTACTTTCATAAACGAATTTACAAAAGATTGGATTATGCTATCACCAAGATTCATGTGAACCGCCCTTTTTATCAAGTAAAGATTGTTGTCTAGAATTTTAGCCCTTTTTCTGGCTTTTTCCAAGAGATTAGTGGATGTGGAGAAGCAAATTTCTCGCTTTTCGTTAAAAAATTTTCTAATGCTTGGAGCAAGTGTGGCTCGGTAGTAATATATACCGTTTCGCTCCCTTAAGTGTTGTCCCATATTTAATAGCCAACCGGTCAAAAATGGAACAGTTTTATGTAACTACTAAGTAAAAATCGTCTAAAGTGCGTATTTCAGGCTTTCAGGAGCTCATATAAAAAATCCTCATAAGCCGGAGGTCGGGAGTTCAAGTCTCCCCCGTGACACCATAACACCCTATTTTAGGCACTAGCAGTAATGCTTTTGTTCTTTCCCTTTCTTTAAAATTTCCTTTAAGAGTGGAACACTATCTCAAAAAGTTTAAAATCATGTCGTACTCCTGCTTCATAAATAATGAAAACAGTAAAGAATAAAAATCTTTTTACTATATGCAAGCAATCCAATAGTTTTGTTTGCTACTTAAAGAATTATGCTGGCCAATTTTTAAACAAAGAATTTCACAATTTAAGGGCTCAAATCTTATACTTTCACAGATTTTGGATAATTTTTAAGAAGTTAGTAGAATAAAAGCTTTAGGGTAGTTTTTGCCCGAACTATCGTCAGAACTCCTCCGCGGATTGTAATAAAATCAATATAAAAAGCGACTAGAAAAGCAGATGTTTTATGTATCAAAAAATATAAAAAATGTATTGTCTTAAAAATACAAAGTAATTTATTCTTTTAAATTATTATACTTTTTTATTAAAATTCTTTATTAAACTACATCACAAAGAAGAATAATGATAAGCAAACAAAACAACTTAAAAACTTAGTTGCGGCATTTATGTTTTGCTGTATCCAAAGCCTTATTTTTTGGGCTTGAAGTAGCGTGAGCCAGTTCTGATAAATCCAGAAAATGCTAAACAAAAAGGCATTGAAAATGGTGATCTAGTCGTTGTTTCATCAAAACGTGGCAAAATTTTATGTGGCGCTGTCGTAACAGATGATGTCAGAAAAGATGTAGTTTGCGTAGCAGAGGGTGCGTGGTATGATCCACAAAATCCTGGCGAGATAGGATCTATGTGCGTTCATGGCGATGTAAACATCCTAACTATCGATAAGGGCACATCAAAGCTTGCACAAGGCAATATATCTCATACGGCTCTTGTAAATATAGAGAAATTTACAGGCAATGCCCCAAAAGTAAAGGTATTTTCAAAACCTAACACATAAAACATGTAGTGTCTGAGTCTTTCGGACACTTTTTTACAAATTTTTTTTAAATTATACTTTTATTATGCTTTTTATTTAAAATTACATTTATATTTTAAACTAATCATAAAATTTTATGCAAGGAGAAAAGATGCAAAGACGAGATTTTTTAAAAGCTCCAGCAGCTACAGCCGCTGGAGCAAGTAGCTTAAACGCAACAAGTCTCATAAGCGACAACCTAATGAGCGACACGCCTGCAAAGATGAGCGCAAGTCATTTTGGTGCTATCAAAGGGCTAGTTAAAAACGGTAAATTCGAAGGTGCATTAGATGCTAGCGAGATCGACTTTTACCCAGTTAGCTTAACTCAAGGCGTGGTTGCTAGAACCTACGATCAAACTCGTATCGCGCGTCCAAGCGTGCGTAAAGGATACCTAGAAAAAGGCTATCAAAGCGATAAATCAATGCGCGGTAAGGACGAGTGGGTCGAGATAAGCTGGGAGCAGGCTTTTAAACTAGTAGCCGACGAACTAAAACGCGTTAATAAAGAATATGGCGGCAGCGCGATCTATGGCGGTAGCTATGGTTGGTATAGCGTTGGTAGCATTAACAATCCGCAAACGCTTCTTGGCCGTATCTAAATATCATTGGCGGCTACACTACTCGTACGCTAAACTATTCGCAGCATGCTATCAGTGCGATCACGCCACACATTGCAGGCTCTGACGAGGGCAACTCTCTTGTTACTGCGTGGCCAGTGATACTTAAAAACACCGAAGTTGTCGTCATATGGGGAGCTGACCCGATCAATACAAACCAGATCGCATGGGGAGTGCCAGATCACGAGAGCTACATTTATTTTCGTAAGTTAAAAGAGCAGATGAAAAAGCGTGGCATCAAAGTCATTACAATCGATCCAGTTTATAACAACACTGCAAACTATCTAAATTCAGAGCACTTTTTCGTCAATCCAACAACCGACGTTGCCATGATGATGGCGATATGTTACGAGATGATGAACGCTGGCGTGGCTGATGAGAAATTTCTAAAAAAATATACAAGCGGCTCAGAGCAATTTATCGCTTATCTAAAAGGCGAGAGCGAGGATAAAGTTGTAAAAAATGCTGCTTGGGCGGCAAAAATTTGTGGAGTGAGCGAGGTAGAGATTGGAAATTTAGCTAAAATTTTTGGCTCAAAACGAACTATGCTAATGGGTGGCTGGGGACCACAGCGCGCACATCACGGTGAGCAGTTTCACTGGATGATGATAACTCTTGCTGCGTTTATTGGACAGATCGGCTTGCCTGGTGGCGGATATGGCTTTGGTTACCACTACTCTGACGGCGGTTGCCCAAGCCCAGCTGCGCCAAACGGCAGCGCACTTGCACTTGCAAGCGGCTCTGCTACGACATCTACAGCTTTCCCTGGACTAGGAGCTATCGGCATCGTACCATCAACTGAGGGCGAGTGGAAAAACCGCAGTAATGTCGCTATTCCTGTTTCAAGAATACTTGATTGTATAAACAATCCTGGCAAAGAGGTTGATTTTAACTGTAAAAAGATCACCTACCCAACTATAAAAATGGCATACTGGGCTGGCGGCAATCCGTTCCACCATGCACCAGATACAAATTTAATGGCAAAAACATTTGAAAAGCTTGATACGTTTATCGTGCAAGATTGCTTCTGGACGGCTTCGGCTCGCATGGCTGACATAGTTTTGCCGGCTACCACTGAGCAAGAGAGAGACGACATCACAAAATCTCATACAAACAAATTTATTATAGCTATGCATAAGATCGCTGAGCCATACGAGCAAGCTAAAAACGACTACCAAATTTACTGCGGCATTTTAAAAGAATTTGGCGATAAAGAGTATATGGCATTTAGTGAGGGCAAGAGTGAAATGGACTGGATCAAGCAGTTTTATAATGCCTCAAAGAAAAAGGGCGATGATGCAAAACTAGGCATGCCAAGTTTTGATGAGTTTTGGGCGAAAGGTTATGTTGAGTTTAAAGTCCCGCCTCACGCCCACGAATACGTAACTATGGCTGAGTATAGAAAAAATCCTATCATCAACCGCCTAGGAACGCCATCTGGCAAGTTTGAAATTTTGTCTAAAAAGATCGCAAAAGCAGCTTATGATGACTGCAAGGCGCACCCAACTTGGATGGAGCCGATGGAGTGGCTAGGAGACGTGGAAAAAACAAAAAAATATCCATTAAATTTAGTAACCCCACACCCAAAATATCGCCTTCACAGCCAACTAAACAACACATGGCTTAGAAACCTTGAAGAAGTTCAAGGCAGAGAGCCTGTATGGATGCATCCAGACGATGCAAAAGCTAGAGGTCTTGAAAACGGCGATGTGGTAAGAATTTTCAACGATCGCGGTCAAACTTTAGCAGGAGTTATCGTAACTAAAAACGTAAAACAAGGCGTTGTTAGAATGCAAGAGGGTAGCTGGTGGGATCCAGATAAAAACGGACTTTGCAGACACGGAAACGTAAACGTCCTAATACCAAACGAACCAACCTCAAGCCTTGCTATGGGAAATCAAGCAACTGCACTCGTGCAAATCGAGAAATTTGAGGGTGAATTGCCAAATCTAGAGGTCTTTTCTCAGCCAAAATTTGCAAAAAAAGGATAAGAAGTGAAAAAAATAGTTATGTTTTTAGGGCTTAGTGCTGCGCTTTTTGCTAACGATGCCTATGTCGGTACGCCAGCTAAAATTTTAGATAAGGTTGGCGGCAAAGAGATCGGTCAGCTTTTCGTGGGCGCAAAAGTCAATGTATTAAAAGATAGCGGCAATTTCGCCGAAGTCGAATATAGCGGCTTTGTGCCTGGCGAGGGTAATACAGCTTATGCTAGACTGGGCGTCCTAGAGAGCGATATAAGTGTTAAAAACGATAAAAATTTCAAGAAAAATGGCGTCCAAAAAGACGACTATGACAATGAATGGATCAAAGTTAGTGTGAAGGGAGTGGTCGAAAAAAAGGCCTTAAAGCCAAATTTAGACGAGGTTTATAAGCCTGGCGAAGAGTTGTTTAAAGAGCGATGTGGGGCGTGCCATGCACTACACGGATATGATGAGTTTAACGTAAATGTTTGGCCAAGTGTTATAAAAACTATGATCGGCAACGCTGGACTTAATGAGACAGAAACGCAAACTTTGACTAGATTTTTACAAAGTAAAGCCCCAATAGAATAACTTTATTTGTGCTTTATTTCTATAAAATAGAAAATTTCGGCCTTTGATGGACTATATCTCCGGGCTTAGGTCGAAATTTTCAGCAACTTTTAAATCAAATCACAGAATTGCTTTTTAGACTTAAATTTACTATCAAGCTTCATCATCAAGAGAGAGCTTGTAACCAAGCCCTTGAACGTTTTTGATAAGCTGCGCATAGGTTTTATTACGCAGTTTATTTATGTAGTTTCGCATAGTTTCAAATGACGCTACTTTGCCACTCCACGTGAAATTTTCTATCATCTCAAACGATACGACTCGCTCTTTATTTATCGCTAGGATATGCAAAAGTCGCTGCTCAGTTCTAGTTAAAACGATATTTTTATTCTCATTATAAAGCAACCTATCTTGCGTATCATAGCTAAAGCCACGACCTAAATTTAATCGCTTATTAGCATTTGAACCATTTTTTGTAGCCATTAATATCATGATTAAAAGTTGCTGTTTATCAAATGGCTTTTTAAGCAGATTTGAATTTTGTATGTTTAGTGAGTTTTGTAAATTTTCATCGGTATCATAGGCTGTAATAAAAATGATAGGCACACGCGCATCAAGCTCTCTAACTCGTTTTGCCATCGACGTTCCGCTCATATGGGTCATATTAATATCAGTGATGATAATATCAATGTCGTTTTTGCTAAAGCACTCTAAGCCTTCTTGCCCGTTTTGCGCCTTATAAATTTGGCTTACATATGGCGCAAGAAGTCCAGCTAAAACTCCTTGCAACTGCGTGTCGTCCTCAACCAAAAGCACATTTAAGTGTGCTAACTCTTTAAAAATTTCATTCATTTTAATAGCTCTATTTCAAATTTTGTCGGATTTTTAGCATTTGCAAGCCTTATGTCACCACGTAGTTTTTTCTCAAAAATAAGCTTGCAAAGATAAAGTCCCATACCGGTGCCATCGTCGCCTTTTGTTGTAAAAAACGGTTCAAAAATTTTATCTAAAAGCTCACTATCTACACCATTTGCATTATCTTCGATAGTAATAATAAATTTGCTCTCATCTTGGCTTAAATTTATAGCCACATAAGGAGAGAAATTTTCTCTATTTTTTGCCTTTTTTACCAGCTCATCTTTTGCATTTGTGATAAGGTTCATAAGCACGTGTTTTATGTAGTTTGCATAGCTTTTGATCTTATAAGAGCCTTCGTCGTATGTAAAGCGTAACTCGATATTTTTTACTTGAAGCTGCGGTCGGCAAATGTATAAAACATCATCTAGCACGTTGGTTAGGTCAAATTCTTTCTCACAAAAATCCTCTTTGTAAAAATCCCTAAAAACATCGATAGTCTCATTCATAAGCTCAACGTTCATACGTATATTTTCAATGTTTTTTAGTGCCATTTTATCGCCATTTTTGCCGCTTAACAGCTCATGAGTATCGCTTGCAAGAAGCAAAAGCGTATTTAGGGGTTGTTTATATTGATGTGAGATCACGCCTATCATCTCGCCAAGTGCTGCCATTTTGGAGTTTTGCAGTAAAATTTGCTCTTGTTTTTGCCTATTTTGCTCCAAACTCACCTCATGCGTGATATCGTGCGACATGATAAAAACACCCTCAAATACGCCTTGCTTGTCAAGCAGTGGCAAAAACTCTGTTTTATAAAACAGCTCGCCCTTTTTTGAAGTCAGGCTAAAGCTCTTGGTTGGGTTGCTGCTGATTTGCGTAAATATACTCTGTGTGGTTTTATTCGAGCAAAAAATACTAGAGAGTTCTTTTAAATTTTTACCGATATTTGCCTTAAATTTTAGGCCAAAAATTTTCTCGAATTCTTTGTTGATAAAGGCGATATTGCCAGCTTTATCTGTGATGACAAGCCCACCTATTGGGTTTTTTGCAAAAAGATTTAAAAGATGCTTGTTTTTATAAAATTTTCGCTGCGCCACATAAAGAGTAGCAAAGGCACAAATGCCAAAAAATGCCAATGCCAAAAAAATACCAAGATCTTTTAGCGCTTTTTTGTCGATTTGCCTGTAAATCATACCCTCATCAAGCACGCTAACTAGCATCCATTTGCTATTTGCGAGCGTATCATATACAAAAATATAAGGCTTATTTTTGATAAGAATTTTCTCATTTCCTTGTTTTTTAACTGAAATTTTTTGCAATATCTCTTTGGTTTGAGCGCCTGAAAAGTCTAAAATTTGCTCTGTTTGATCGAGGATATTTTTGCCATCTACCATTAAAAACGCTGAGCCATTTGCAAGCGGAAAGAGTGTGGCAAGCTCTTTTTGAAAAATTTCAAAGTCAAGGTCAGCCGTCAAAACACCTATAAATTTACCATTTTTTAAAAGTGGCGTTGAGACAGAGATGACGTAGATGCCAAGCTGGCGGTCGATATATGGCTCGGTAAAGCTTGTTGTCATACTCTCTTTTGCCGCGACAAACCAAGGGCGGTCTGAGAAATTATATTGCGGCTCTATATCGTTGCTTGCGACAAATCTGTAGCTATCAGGATAGCCGGCATAGACTGCTAAAAAGCTACCCGTTCTAGCAACAATGCTAAGCACTCCTTTTATCGTAGCATAGTCTTTTATATAGTCTTTTGTCTCTATAAATTTAGCGGTCTCCTCAAGCAGTCGCTTTTGTTGTTCGATGCGCTCGTTTATTATTGCTTTGTATTTTTGCACTGTTTTTATCTGGCTTGAAACGGCAGAGTTGTATGTTTGTTGTTTGTTCTCATCATAGTTTGTAAAAACTAGATAAAAATATCCCACAGCAACAGCAACCAATAAAATATAAAAATAATTTCTCTTGAATTTCATCTTGGAATTATAGAATTTTAAAGATAAAAGTGCACAGTGGCGACCAAAATTTGTTAAATTTGACATGTTCTGTGATATTTAGCATTACTTGATTTAAGGCATACATTGAGATATTTAAGTATAAAGCTATAAGCGAGAGAGCAAAAAGCTGGCAATATTTTTGGAGTCAATTCGGGATGAATCAAATTTCGTTTGAGGATTTTTTAAATTTTACTAAAAATTTAAGCTGCATTCCTGTAAAAATTTAACAAATTTATATACGAAAAAAGCATTTCGGTCCAAAAGGTTTCCCTTTTAGACCAAATTTATTATAGAGTTACAACAACATCCTCTTTGATATCTACGCTTATCGTAGAGCCTGTTACCGTGTATGTTTTGTAGCCATCATGCGAGCCAGCCTCTCTAAAGCCACCTTGTAATGTTACTTTATCGCCTTCTTCGCCATCTATCTTAAGCTCATTGTTTCTAAAGATATCATCTTTAGTTAGCGTGATATTTAAATTTTTATCAGCTCCGCCAAGCTCAAGGCTTGTTATTTTCTCAACCTTACTAAAGTCCACAGAGCCGTCTTCTATGGTAAGTTTGCTAACTTTTGTACCGTCGTTAGAGCCAACTACTTTACCATTTATAGTAGAGCCTGAAATTTCGATCTTACTATCACCGCCACTAGTGCTGCCCTCTACGTCACCTTTTACTGTGGCATTTTTGATGATCACTGTGTTTTTATCAGAGTCTTGAGCGCCACCATATACGCTAGGCGCCTCGCCACGACCTCCGCTTACATATTGATTTACAGTGGCTCCGTCTAAAATTCTAATAGTATCAGCGTCTTCGTTGCCCTGTACATATTCAGTTACGGTAGTGCCAGCGCCAGTTACTGTTATGTCGTCATTGCCCCATCTACCAACTATGCCCTCAACCGTTGCTTGGTCGCTAACTAAGATAGTATCTTTGCCACCTCTGCCGTTTACTGCGCTTGTGAATGTGCCAGCGCCAGTTACAGTTATGATATCGTCTCCCTCGTCTGCTTGGATGAGTTCAACATGCGCGCCTTTTTCTACTGTGATAGTATCATCGTCGTTTCCACCACCTATATTTTTCACACTAGTTCCTGTACCACTTATTATTATGGTGTCATTACCAGCGCCGTTATCCGTTATATCTAAATTTGGCTTTACTTGTTTTTCATGCATATCATTTTTAGTCTTTGTATCGCCAAGCACCCATTCGTCTACTCTAGCACCGCCTTGAACTACTATCGTATCTTCGCCAGCGTTACCAAATACATACTTACTAACAACAGAGCTATTATCTATCGTTATAGTGTCTTTTCCGTCATTGCCATATACGCTTTTAGCAACTTTTGAGCCATTATCTACATTTATAGTATCGTCGCCATCGTTGCCCACAACTATGCCAGTGATCGTAGTTTTGTTCAAATCAACCACGTCATTGCCAGAGCCACCAGAGATGTTGCTAAGCTTTGCAGAATTTATACCTGAAATTTTATCAGCACCAACACCGCCGTAGACGTTATTTATCTGCGTGTTATCTACAACTATATTATCTTTAAAATCTGAGCCAAAAACGTTTAGCTGTGCATTTGGAGCTACTATCTTTGCAACAGTGCCATCATCTGGGTAGTTGCCCTCGTTTGCGTTGCTAGTCACTGCTAGCTTTTTGGCCTCATCTTGGCCGATAGCTAGCTGGCCGTCGTTGCTCACGTACCAGCCATTGTTATATGTAAATTCATTCACACCATCATCAGGCACTAGGTAGCTTCTGCCATCACCTTGCTTTTGTACGCTATATCCGCTAGGTATCTTTGTCGTAAATGCCGGTATCAGCTCAGCCGCTGGGTCCTCTCCCTTGTGAGCTGAGAGTGGGATTTTGATTATGCCATTTGGCTGTGGTGGCAATGGTGGTTGTGGCACTACGTTATCAGCAGCCGCGCCGTCACCTAAATTTTCACCTTGTCCGCCGCCGACTGAGCTAACCGGAGCTTCAAACGAGGCACCTAGGTCGCCAAGGTTGTTAAAATTCGCACTTATATTTGAGTAGTGACCACCCTGTGCAAAGCTAGCAGCACCAAGACTTACTCCGTCACCTCCAGCGTTTCCACCTGCTTGGTTTCCGCCAGCTGCAGTCTCTTCTAAAGCGTTAAGGTCTTGACCGCCTAAAATTGATTTTTGAAGTGAATTTATATCAGCTGTTGTTTGAGAATTTTCACTAACGCTTTGGTCTAAATTTATTGAGTCTTTACCTATTAGGCTTATCTCTTTTCCATCTGCTTTTGCTATTACTACTTTTGCGTCAGTTGATTCAGTGACTATCTTTTCACCTTGATATACTATGTCACCTACTTTTAATTCTCTGCTTTCGCCTGTTGGGCTTACAGCTTTTACGCTTCCTTGCGTTACATTTTTTACTACACCTATTTCCTTTGACATGTGTCTCCCTTTTTTAAATTTTTTCTTAAATTTAGTGATTTTGATAAAACATGGCTATTGTACTTCAGTACAAGTGTGACATATTTATGACTGAAAATTTTGTGAATTTAGAATTTTTGGGGATTGGGTGGTTATAAAAATTTAATAGTAAATAATAAATTTTATAAATAAGAAGAAATAGCGAAGAGAAAAACTCTTCGCATAATTGACTATAGGTGATCTTCAGGTGCAGTTGTTGGCATAAAGAATGTAGTTGGGGTAAGCTCAAACACTTCGCCTGATGTTGTAGTAGATTTTGCCTCTACTGTATGATAATCAAGTGCAGAGTCTTTATAATCAACATTTGCCTCTACGCTCCATCTACCATTCTCATCAGCTCTTGTTGTTAAAACATCTTGTATTTCAACTGGAGTTCTCTTATCCTCCATAAAATCATATCCATGGTGTTTAACAACTAATGTTATCTCAGAATTTGCCTCTGCTGTGCCCTCAAATGTTGGAGTTCTATCAGCATCATGTGCTCTGTAAATAGGGCCATAATCACCTTGTAGTGTTAGGTCGCTAAAATCATCATCATAGATACGCTCTATTGAGAATGCACCATTTTTTGGTGTATAGTTTTTAGGTAAATTTGTAAAACTTGAATTACTAGCGGGATCAAACACCTGTGTTGTGAAAGAGTATTCGCCAGGCACAAAGTGTTCTGGGAAGCCATCACCCATAGTAGTTTTATCTATTGTGAAGTTACCACTAGCATCAGCTTTTACCTTACCTTCAAAAACTGTATGAGTTCCACTATCGTCTATTGAGCCTATTGTTACTTTCACTTCAGAATTTGGCTCAGTCTTACCACTCATTGACGGCTCAGGATCACTATCGCTCATAGAAATTACATTTTTTCTTATAATGTTATGTGGTAAATCTGTCCACTCTACTGTTGGCTTAGTTGCATCAATAGTAACCTCAGCCCCTTTGCTGCTAAGGCTTCTCTCGCCATCTACAACAGCCACAGTTGTGATAGTGTGCTTTCCATCAGGAAGGTCATTTTGCACTACATATTCCCAAGTGCCATCATCATAGGCTCTTGTTTCATCTATCTTAGTGCCATTGTCATAGATTTCAACTATTGATCCAGCCTCTGCTGTTCCTTTAATAAATGGTCTATTATCATTTGATAGATCACCTATTACATCAGCATTCCACTTGCCACCATACTTGCCATCTATTATTGTTGTAATTGTTGGAGTTGGAACATTGCTAGTTGGATATATCTCATTAATAGCAACTGCAAGAGTATCAAGAGTGATAGCCTGTCCGCCACCTACGTTTGAAACAGCTGGGGCATTTGCGCTTGCTTGAGATGAAAGGTTAGAAAAATTCGCACTTATATTTGAGTAGTGACCACCTTGTGCAAAGCTAGCAGCACCAAGACTTACTCCGTCACCTCCAGCGTTTCCACCGGCTTGGTTTCCGCCAGCTGCAGTCTCTTCTAAAGCGTTAAGGTCTTGGCCGCCAAGTATTGCTTTTTGAAGTGAAGTGATATCTGCTGTTGTTTGAGAATTTTCACTAACGCTTTGGTCTAAATTTATTGAGTCTTTACCTATTAGGCTTATCTCTTTTCCATCTGCTTTTGCTATTACTACTTTTGCGTCAGTTGATTCAGTGACTATCTTTTCTCCTTGATATACTATGTCACCTACTTTTAATTCTCTGCTTTCGCCTGTTAGACTTACAGCTTTTACGCTTCCTTGCGTTACATTTTTTACTACGCCTATTTCCTTTGACATGCATCTCCCTTTTTAAATTTTTTCCTAAATTTAACGGTTTTATTAAAATCAAACCATTGTACTTTGGTACAGTTGTGACATATTTATGACTGGGAATTTTGTAAATTTAGATTTTATGGGGGTTTGAAATAGTTATAAAATTTTAGATATTGCAAAGAAATTTAGAGCAAATTTCTTTGCAAATTTGGATTTACTTCACAAAAAACTCTTGCGCTAGCTTTTTATCTTCAGGTTTGATGATAAATTTCTCATTAGCGATGCTAACTTCAAATTCAACATCTTTGCTAGCTTTTGTGTAAGCTAGCGCGAGCCTTGCAGCAAGCTCTTTGTCAGCTTTACTAGCGTTTTTGCTTATGAAGCTAACAGCTCCCACGATGTCGTCGCTCTCTTTAAATTTCACTTGCTCAAATTTATCATTTGGATGAGCCAAAAGTGCGTTATTGTCGCTCTCATCACGCCCTATTATCATTTTAGCGCCATCTACCAGGCGCAGATGCCTACCAAGTTTTAGCCACGTAACGTCGATATCTCGCATCTCTTTGTCAAATTTCAAGTAGTCTTTTATCTTTACTGCAAAGCTCTCGATCGTTAGCAAACACCCACCTCCGGGCGTTGCAAAGTCCTCAAAGCCAAATTTCTTCGCCAAAGCAAGTTGCGGCTTTCTATCACGCCCGCTTATGTCAAGTAGCCTCTCTCTATCGACCCAGCCCTCGCGCTCTGGCTTAGTTGGTGGCAAGAGCTTAGCGCACATCGGACGAAGCACTAGATCATCCTCGTCATCAGCTAGGCGCTTAACCTGAAAAAGTGCGTCTCTGCGCTGGCTCATCGGCCTTTGTCCTACGACTTCGCCTGTGATTATAAAATTTGCATTTTCGCTTTTTAGCATATTAAGAGCGGTTTTAAACATATATCCGTGGCAGTCGATACAAGGGTTAAACTGCTTGCCATAGCCGTATTTTGGGCTAAAAAGCACGTCGCGAAGATACTCATTTCTCATATCAACCACCTTTAGGCTAGCCCCAGCCAAGGCTGCACGGCGCCTTAAAACTTCGTGCTTCTCCTCATCCACGCCAAATCCAGTATCCATATAAAGTGCGACCACTTCGATACCCTGATCGCTTATTATTTTCATAGAGAGCATGCTATCAAGCCCTCCGCTAAACAAAGCTAAAGCCTTCATTTTTATCCTGAAAGTAAAATTTAAAGCCTAAATTTACTAAATCTAGGCTTTTATGAAGTTTATTTAGCAGCGTTAATTACGATTTTTTTAATGACTTCGCTTGCGGCTTTTAGGCTGCTAACTGGCAAGTACTCGAAGACGGAGTGAAAGTTATTTCCGCCTGTGAATAAATTTAGCGTTGGCACGCCCTTTGCAGAGATCGCCGCACCGTCATATCCGCCTCGCATCGGCTTTATGTTTGGCGTGATATTTAGCTCACTAAAGGCATCTTTTGCTAGTTTTATAGGCAGTGAGTTTTCATCTTTTAAGAACTTAAAGACATTTTCATAGCGTGTTTTTAGCGTGATCTCGCAACGATCTCCATAAATTTTGTTAAAAGAGCTTGCCATGTCGCTTAAAAACTCAAGCCTTTTTTGAAATTTCACCTCGTCAAATTCTCTTATGTCGATCTTGAGCGTCGTTTTTGCACTGTTTCCGCTAAGCTCTTTTACCCAGAAGTAGCCCTCTTTGCCCTCGGTGCACTCTGGCACTTCACCGCCTGGCAAAAGAGAGATAAATTTATGCGCAAGAAGTAGCGAATTTACAAGCTTGCCCTTTGCGTTCATCGGATGAGCCGAAACGCCTTTAAAGATCGCCGTGCAGTCAGCTGCGTTCCAGTTTTCGTATATTAGCTCGCCTATCTCGCAGCAGTCTAAGCAGTAGCCAAAACTAGCTCCTAGCAAATTTACATCAAGCGCCTTTGCACCAAGCAAGCCCTGCTCCTCATCAGGCACGAAGCAGATCACGATCTTGCCGTGCTTGATCTCAGGATTTTGCATGAAAAAGTTAGCCATATTTACGATACTAGCGATCGCAGCCTTATCATCAGCGCCAAGCAAGCTAGTGCCGTCAGTCACGACTATGTCGTCGCCAACGTATTTTTTAAGCTCTGGGTTGTCGCTAAATTTAAGATAGATGCCCTGCTCTTCGTTTAGGCAGATGTCGCCGCCTGTGTATTTTACTATCTTAGCTTTTGTGTCGTTTTTTTGCTCACTACTTGTATCTAAGTGCGCAAAAAAGGCGATACTTGGAGCGTTTTCGCAGTTTGCAGGTATCTTTGCTATCAAGATAGCATTCTCTTGCAAGATGATATCTTTTATGCCAAGCGAGCTAAGCTCATCTTTTATAAAAAGAGCCAGCTCATACTCGGTTGGATTAGAAGGCATGACGCCTGCTAATCCATTCTCTTTATTTGTCGTGGTGTTAAATTTCGTATAGTTTATAAATCTCTCTACGATATCCATCTTTTATCCTTAGATGACGAAAAATGCGATCGCCACAACAGAGAGAAACATGCCTGTAAATGTCCTTTTTGCAAGCTCGACTGGGCTAACCATAGCGATACCAGCACAAACGATAGCTGCACCAGCGATCGGAGAAGCTGAACGTCCAAGTGAGCCAGCTATGGCTGCAGCCATACCAAGTTTATCTTGCTCAAAGCCAAGAGCAGCAGCATTTGTTGTGACGGCTTCGTTAAATGCAAATGTAGCAGCGTCGCCTGAGCCTGTAACTATACCCATAATAAATGGCACAAATGTTCCGCCAAATTTAACATAGCTTTGATCTGTTTTTAGCCATGCGATGACCACATCAACAGCTCCGCACGCCTTTAGACCTGCGACAAAGACGCCAGCTGCGATGATGATACCGATAACATCAGCGTAAGCGTGACCCATGCCGTTAAAGAACTCTTTTGTGATCTTTTGTGGGTTTGTAAGCGTAGCAAAGATAGCTATGATAGCACCAAGTATCATCGCCTCAGCAACGCCCATCTTTGTCCATGCCAAAAAGCTATAGTCTTTTGCTAGGCTTGTTCCGCCGATAACTAAGATGACAAGTGGGACAAGTGGCATAATAGCGTAGATCAAATTTACTTTAAACGCTGACTTCTCTTCACTAGCAGCACCGCTTTCGATAGTGAAATTTGTACCTTTTTGATAGTCTTTAAATAATATTGCGACGATAGTTAGCATGACAACTACGATAACAAGAGCTGTAAATGCGCTTGGAATTTGCACTTTTATGATGTCTTGAACTGTGTAGCCCTCAACTGTCTTTTTAACAAGGTCTGCCACATATATGTTGTGCGCAGAGCCTGGGCTTAGAACTGAGCCAAATGTGCCTGCAAAAACAGCCGCACCAGCCATCGCAGGGCGAACGCCTGAGGCCATTAGAAGTGGTATAAGCGTCGCACCAACAGCAGCAGAGCAGCCAGCAGCTGAAGGGATAGCGATATTTATAAAGTAAGTTAGCACAGTTGTTACAGGGATCAAGATAAATCCCACGTTTTTAAGTGGCTTTGTAAGAAGCGCAACAAGGTGCTTATCGCACATTGTATATTTCATAACGAAAGCAAAACCCATACTAGCACATATAGCTTTTATAAGCCCTGCTTTAGTCATATAGTCAGTAAAAGCACTTAGTGCTCCCATAGGTTTTAGTGCGATTAAACAAAGCACCAAACCAACACCTATTAGCACCGTTCTTGTCTCTTTTTTTAAGACTAGAAGTGCTACAACTGCAACGATGCCAAGAATGGCAGCAATTAGCTTGAATGATTCCATACCTCTCTCCTTGTTTAGATTTTAAATTTAGTTCCAACTTCTATTTTTTCTATCTCTTTTTGATACTCAAATTTTAAAATTTCGCTGTGTCCTATGACCTCAGCTTCGCTATCCTCTATAAGCAAAGCCGTGCCCTCAGGCAATGCGTAGATAGTCTCTTTTGGATTTGCTATCAAAAACTCCTCTAGCCTCTCCTCCCTACTCTCGCCGTTATGACCTGCTAGTTTGCCACTTATAAAGTGCGGGTTGATCTGATATGGGAAGATATTTAGGCTATCAAAGGACTTTGGCATGATGATAGGCATATCATTTGTCGTCATCATCGTCTTGCCAGCGATATTTGCGCCTGCTGACCAGCCAAAGTATTTTGCGCCGTTTGCCACAGCCTCTTTTATAGGCTCAACTAAATTTAGCTTATAAAGCGTGTAAAGAAGCATAAAGGTATTTCCGCCGCCAACTGCGATACTGCTAGCATTTTTGATAGCTGAAATTTTATCCTCGTAGTGGTGGATCGACTTTATATTTTTATTTTTTAAGCGGTCGATCACCTTTTGCTCGTATTCGTCATTACTTCGTCTAACTCCAGCGTAAGGGATAAATAAAATCTCCTCCTTGCCACTCTCGCCCAAAAAGTCCTTAACCCAGTTTTTGCAGTGTCTCAAGTAGCCAGTATCTTGGTAGCTTGAAGCGCTGATTAGTAAAGCATTTTTCATTTTTTAGCTCCATTTAGTTTGTAAGCAGCCCTTAGATAGATATCAACCCCAGCGACCAAGCACTTCTCGTCAAAGTCAAATTTGCTATTGTGATGACCTGCTTTTAAATTTGTACCGATCATCATATATCCGCTCTTTGCGCCCCTATCTTGCAAAGCTCTCATAAAGTGAGCGAAGTCCTCGCAAGCGCCAAAATCAAGCTCTTTAACGATCTTATCGTCATCTATAAACGGACTTGCTTTTGCTGCTTCATAGAAAATTTCAGTCACCTCTTTGTCGCTGTTTGCTCCGCTTGTGCCACCAGTCATCACGACCTTGCTATCGACGTCATAAATTTCACTCACACCTTTTACGATATCCATGCATTTTTTATACATAAACTCATTTAAATTTGTATCCTCGCCCCTTGTTTCGCAAGCTAGATAGCCGTTTGGTGCTATGACGTTTCTGCCCTCGCCTGCTCTTAAAACGCCCACATTTATCCTAGTCACGCCCTTTGCATGTCTTGTGATGCCATGCATATTTAGAGCCATTTGAGCAGCGGCTAAAAGGGCGTTTGCTCCCTCTTCTGGCGCTCCTGCTGCGTGGGCTGAGCGACCAGTGATATGCACGTCAAATTTAGAAGTTGCAAGCAGTTTGTTTGTGCCACAAACTATGCCCCCATTTGTTTCTGCTTGAAAGCCGATGTGTCCGCCAAGTAGGTACTCAACCCCATCAAGCACCCCAGCAGCCTCCATAGCCACAGCGCCTCTTGTGCCCTCTTCTGCTGTTTGAAATATAAATTTAAATTTACCGTTAAAATCATCTAAATTTTTAGCGATCAGCTTTGCAAGCGCTAGACCCATCGCCATGTGTCCATCGTGCCCACAAGCGTGCGTGATACCAGCAATATCTGAGCCAAAGCCCTCTTTGCAAGGTCTATGAGCAGCCTCTGCGCTCTCTGTCACATCAACGCTATCGATGTCAAATCTAAATGCACTAAATTTACCAGGCCTTTTTGTGTCGATGAAGGCTGTCAGCCCAGTTAGGCCATCTTTCATGCATTTAAGGTATTTTGCCTCATCAGGATTTAAAAGGCTTTTTGCCCGCTCGATCGCCTTTTGGCACTGCTCTTTGCTGCCAACTCCAAGCCTTGCATCGCTCTTTACGACCTCTTCGCCAAGCTTCACTTCATATCCTAGCTCGCTAAGCCTTTTTGCCAAAACCGCAGTCGTAAAAAAGGTAAACCAGCCAGTTTCTGGGTGCGAGTGAAAGTATCTGCGATCTTTGATCATATCCTCTTTTAAAGATAGTGCTAAATTTGCTATTTTGTCCATGACTACTCCTCGTTTGAAAGTCTTATTAGTGCGTTTGTTAAAATTTTTGTTGCGGCTACTGCGTCTTTGAAATTTATCGCCTCTGCAATGTTGTGGCTAATACCATCCACGCAAGGGATAAAGAGCATGCCAACGCTACTTGCAAGCTTTGTTAAATTCATCGCATCATGTCCAGCCCCACTTGGCAAAGTAAGCGTTTTTATGCCAAGCTTTTTGGCTTCATCTTCAAGTAAATTTATGGCGTGTTTGCTTAGTTTTACTGGCTCGTCGCTACTTAGCTCTCTTATCTCGTAGCTAAATTTAAGCTCATGGCTTAGCTCACCCACAAAATTTCTAAGCTCTAAATTTAACTCCTCTAAGCTAGCCTTGTCTATATCTCTTAGATCAACGCCTAGCCTTGCCTCACCTGGCACGACGTTTAAAACGCCTGGTTTTGCATGCGCGTAGCCAACGGTTGCGACAGCTGTTTTTTTGTTTTTGGCAAATTTATTGGCTGCGATTATGATGTGTGAAGCGGCAAGCAGGGCGTCACTACGCATATTCATAGGAGTTGCGCCGCTGTGATCAGCCTTGCCCTGTATTGTGATCTCAAATCTAATTGGCGCTGCGATCCCACTTACCACACCAACGCTTATACCGCTTCGCTCTAAAACTGGACCTTGCTCTATGTGAAGCTCTAAGTATGCGTGTAGGGAGTTTTCTTTTAGGATGGCTTCATCTAAATTTTGTGGTTTAAACCCAGCCGCACTCATCGCCTCAAAAAGCGAGATGCCATCTTCATCTTTTAGCTCATGAAGTCTTTGCTGGCTTAGTTTGCCGCTTATTATCTTGCTGCCGATAGTCGCTGTCTTAAAACGGCTTGACTCCTCGCAGCTAAAATTTATGAGCCAAAGCGGGCGTTTTAGCTTGATGCCAGCCTCTTTTATCGCAGTTAGTGCCTCAAGACCAGCCATAACGCCAAGTGTGCCGTCATAAAAGCCGCCATTTGGCACGCTATCTATGTGAGAGCCCACGCAAACTGGCTTCGCGTCCGCTTCGCAGCCCTCATCATAGATGGCATAGATGTTGCCGACATTGTCAATTTTAAGTTTAAAGCCATTTTTTTCTATCAAATTTATAAGAAATTCTCTTGCTTCAAGGTCCTCTTTGCTAAAGGCTAGCCTTGTTAGCCCACCACCTTTTAGCGCTCCAAACTCGCTTATAGCGTTAAAATTTCTCTCAAATCTTTTAGCGTCTATCATCATAAATCCTTAAAATATAAAGCCAATCTTAAAAAGATTTATTACTTTAAGCATTTTACATTTTGTTTTATGATTTGAAGCTGAAAAAGTGTGAGTTTTTAAATTTTATAAAGCTGAGTCTTGAGATCTTTGATGATAAATAGCAGTTTTTCTAAAATTTCTATCTTATTTGGGTTGTCAGAGCCTTTTAAAATTTGCTGTTCGTTCTCGTAAAATGCGATTTGCATATTTAAAATAGCCTTTTGCAAAGTGGTTGCATCGATGATCTCATGGATATTTTCGTCCATTAAAATTTCTCTAACCATCTGCTCATCGTTCACGTCGTATCTATAAAGGATGGCGTTTAGATACTCAGGATGCTTTATGAAGTATCTAGCTCCAAGTTTTGAGAGTATCTCATCTCTGTAGTTTGGGTTATTTAGCATGGTTTTAAAAAGTGCAAACTCAAGCGGGTCTTTGTTCATCACAGCTGGCACCTCATCCACCATGACAGAGTTGCTAAATTCATCTTTATCTTTTTTTCTAAATTCTCTTTTAAATTTAGCTTCATTTTTTGGCTTCTGCTTTAGTCCAAACCTATCTGCCACGCTTTGTGGAGTGAGGTTAAATCTTGCCGCAACCTCTGTCACATACGAGCTTGCTATCTCCTCTCCAAGCTCGTCCATATAGGCTTTTATCTCACTAAGGCAGTTATCTCTTTGCACTGAGCGGGTTATATCATACTTTTGCATGATCTTTTCTATATAAAATTTCACCGCGTCCTCGCCTGAGCCAAAGAGCTCACTAAGCTCCTTTATCTTGCCTGCAAAGACCATATCAGCAGGATCTGCGCCATTACTTATGATGACTACTTTTGTATCTATCTTATTTATGCTTAGCAGGTGAGCCGACTTTATGGCTGCATTTATGCCAGCGCCATCGCCGTCAAAGCAAAGCACTACGCTTATCTCGCCCCTTTTTAAAAGCGGTAAGTGGCTTGTTGTAAGTGCTGTGCCAAGCACAGCAACAGCGTTTGTAAAGCCAGCGTAGTGAAGCATAATGACGTCAAGGTAGCCCTCAGTGATTATTATCTGATTTTTCTCAAAGATGCTTTGCCTAGCTAGGTGGTAGCCATAGAGTAGCTTTGACTTGTCAAAGACCGCACTTTGAGGAGAATTTACATATTTTGCAGGGTGGTCTGAGATCGTTCTGCCGCCAAAGCCAACTAGCCTTGTAGTGTGCGAGTAGATAGGAAATGTTATGCGCTCTATGAAACTAGCGTAAATTCCCTTCTCATTTTGCTTTACTATGCCAACTTCAAGCGCCTCTTTTGGCTCTATGTTTTCATTTTGTAAAAGCCTAATGGTACTTTTACTATCCCCAGCCCAGCCAAGCTCAAATTTCTCGATCATAGCGTCATTTATGCCGCGCGACTTGATATATCTCACAGCCGCTTCATTTTTGTAAAACTCACTTCTATAAAAGGCATTTACCTTTTCTAAAATGTGCTTATTTTCTTTTTGCGTTGGCACCTTGTCATTTGTGTATTCAAGGCTAAAATTTGAAATTTGAGCGATCTTTTCTATCGCCTCTGGGTAGGTTAGCTTTTCATAATCCATCACAAATTTAACCGCATCTCCGCCAGCTTTGCAGGCAAAGCAGTGATACATCTGTTTGTTTTGATTTATGCTCATGCTTGGGTTTTTGTCGTCGTGAAACGGACAGACACACTTGTAGCTTGAGCCCATCTTTTTAACTGGGATATACTGCTCGATGATATTAACAATGTCTATTTGGTTTTTTAATTTTTCAATGGATTTTGGATCTATCATAAGCAAAATTATACAACTGCTTTGTTATAATTAAAGTAAAATTTTATTACAAAGTATAAGCGTGGATATTTTTTTCATTGGACACAGAGATCCGATATTTAGCCTTATTATTCTATTTAGTATCATCTTGATGATCGCCGCTTTAAGCTATGCTTGGGGCATATTTTCTAGCAAAGATGAGAAAAAACGCATCGAGAAATTTATCAAGAAATTTGACAGCAAAGATGGCATAAGCGACGAGCACAAGCAGATGCTAAAAAGCCCAGAAGTAGATATACCAAGCCTTAGCATGCTAGGTCAGACCTTCGCTAAAAATGGCGACTTTGAAAAATCGATCGGCGTCTATCTCATCGCACTTGAAAAGGTAAAAGATAAAAACGAGAAAGAATTTATCCTAAACGAGCTTGGAGAGGTCTATTTTAAGGCTGGATTTTTAAAAAAAGCTAGTGAAATCTTTGAAAAAGCGCTTGAGCTAAGCCCTAGAAACGTCCTCGCACTGCGCTTTTTAACGATGATAGATGAGAAGCTTAAAAACTATAAAGAAGCGCTTTATGCACTAAATTCTCTTGAAGAGCTAGGGACAAATGTAAAAGATCAAAAGGCCTATATAAAGGCGATTAGCACGCTTGATGATAGAAATTTAAGCTTTAGCGAAAAGGTAGAAATTCTCTCGCACCTTAGTCAAAATTTTGAGCTTTTAAAGCGCATGATCTTAGCCCTTTTCATAAGACACAATGAAAATTTAGAAAATTTAAAAGATTTTGCCAAATTTGAAGATGTGCTAGACCTGCTTTACAACCTAAAAACGCCTATAAATTTAGACGATGCAAAATACAAATCACTCTTTTACGCAAAGGGCGATATAGAAGGTCCATGTGAAATTTACGGCTTTGAGCTAAATGTCATAAAAAGGCTAAAGGACGCTAAATTTGACGCAGCTGGGCTAAGCTTTAACTACGTTTGCAAAAACTGCAAAAACTCATTTCCTATGCACTTTTACCGCTGTCCAGTCTGTCACGAGCTAGGAAGTGTCAAAATTTTATCCCACATCACAGAAAAAGCAAGTGAAGATAGTAACACTTTTTAGTGACGGCTCATGCCTTGGAAACCCTGGAGCTGGCGGCTGGGCTTATATATTGAGATTTAACGAAGCGCAGAAAAAAGAAAGTGGCGGCGAGGCATATACGACAAATAACCAAATGGAGCTAAAAGCTGCGATAATGGGGCTAAAAGCGCTAAAAGAGCCCTGCGAGGTAAGGCTCTTTACCGATAGCTCATACGTGGCAAATAGCATAAATGAGTGGCTTGCAAACTGGCAAAAGAGAAATTTCAAAAATGTAAAAAATGTCGAGCTTTGGCAGGAGTATTTAGAGATTTCAAAGCCGCATAAAGTCGTGGCTAGCTGGGTCAAGGGGCATGCTGGACACCCTGAAAACGAGGAGTGCGACCAGATGGCAAGAGACGAGGCATTAAAAATAAAAGATGAGAATAAGATATGAAAAATTTAGAAGAATTTGAACGTAGTCTTGGGTATAAATTTAAACAAACTGAGCTTTTAGAAGAGGCGCTAACGCACAAGAGCACCAAGCAGGCGTTAAATAACGAAAGGCTCGAGTTTTTGGGCGATGCGGTGATGGATCTGCTCGTGGCTGAGTATCTTTTTAAGAAATTTAGCAAGATCGCAGAGGGCGACATGAGCAAACTTCGTGCCGCTCTTGTAAATGAAAAAAGCTTTGCAAATATGGCTAGACGGCTAAAAATGGGCGAGTTTTTAAGGCTTAGCCAAGCTGAGGAAAACAACGGCGGCAGAGAGAAAGATAGCATTTTAAGCGACGCATTTGAAGCGGTGATGGGGGCTATCTACCTTGAGGCTGGACTTGATAAAGTGCGAGAAATTTCTATTAGCCTGCTTGAGCTTTGCTATCCGCAGATCGACTTTGCGCACCTTGAAAAGGACTACAAAACAGCCCTTCAAGAGGTCACTCAAGCAACCCTTGGTGTCATACCAACATACGAGCTCATCGGCTCTTTTGGCCCTGATCACAAGAAAGAATTTGAGATAGCCCTGCTGCTAAATGGCAAGGAAATTTCACGAGCCGTTGGAAGCTCCAAAAAGCAAGCCCAGCAGCTCGCAGCAAAGATAGCGTTAGAAAAAATCAAAAAATAGGATAAATTTTGAATACATTTGGCAAAAAACTAACCTTAACTAGCTTTGGCGAGAGCCATGGGGTGGCCATTGGTGGCGTGATAGACGGCCTACCTGCTGGGCTAAAGATCGATGTAGACTTCATCCAAAGCGAGCTTGACAGACGTCGCCCTGGACAAAGTAGCTTCACAACGGCAAGAGATGAGGCTGATAAGATAGAAATTTTTAGCGGCGTTTTTGATGGTATGAGCACTGGCGCACCGATAGGTTTTGCCATTTTTAACAACAACCAAAAGTCAAATGACTATGAAAATTTACGTGAGATTTTCCGCCCTGGGCATGCTGACCTTACCTATTTTAAAAAATATGGCATCAGAGATCATAGAGGTGGCGGGCGCGCGAGTGCCAGAGAGACAGCAGTAAGGGTTGCTGGTGGGGCATTTGCGCAGCTACTTTTAAATGAGCTTAAGATAGAAGTTTTAAGCGGTGTGCTTGGCATCGGCAAGGTCATCAGCGAAAAGGTTGATTTTGTTTTTGCGCAAAATTCGCAAATTTACGCCCTTGGCAACGAAGAGGCGATGAAAGAGGCGGTTAGCAAGGCTAGAAGCGAGCACGATAGCGTGGGAGCTGTGGTTTTAAGCGTGGCTAGAGGCGTGCCAGCTGGTCTTGGCGAGCCACTTTACGATAGGCTTGATAGTGCTTTGGCGGCGGTCTTAATGGGCATAAACGGAGTAAAAGCCGTAGAGATCGGCGCTGGCGTAAATGTGAGCTCTATGCTTGGCTCAGCAAACAACGACGAGATGGACGAGCTTGGCTTTTTAAGCAACAACGCTGGGGGCATACTTGGTGGCATAAGCAGTGGGGCTGAGATCGTGCTAAAGAGCCATTTTAAGCCAACACCTTCGATATTTAAAGAGCAAAAAACGCTAAATTTGTCTGGCGAGGCGGTGGATTTTGAACTAAGAGGCAGGCATGATCCTTGCATAGGCATACGTGGCAGTGTCGTCGCAACCGCGATGATAAGGCTGGTTCTTGCTGACATGCTCCTACTAAATACAACTACAAAGCTTGCAAATATAAAGAAAATTTACGGATAAATTTATTTACTAAATTTCAGTCAAGCATCGAGTTGAAAACAAGTCAAATTTAGCCTCCAAACAAGGGCTGAATTTAGAAATTTACAGCGACCAGCTTCATCTCGCCTTTATATTTTTATAAATTTGCTAATACCCTGCGTCCGCACTTGCTTGAGCGATGCTAGTGTGCCTTTGTTGCGAGTTAGGACATTGACGCAGCCCTGCTTGCAAAGGCTCTTCTTACATAGCACTTCAGGGTCGTAACATGCACCTTCGCAGATGGCGATGACGTGCTTTGGGATGATGAGTGGCAAGCGTGCCAACTAAAATTTCACCCCTGTCGTTAAACATTCTCACCACGTTGCCAGTTGCTATGCCTTCATTTACATTTATAAGCATCGGCTACCTAGCACGCATCTTGGCGTAGTTTCTGATTATTGAGCTATTTAGCTGTGAGCGGAGGCGGTATCTTTGGTGCTGGGTCTTTGTACCCAAATTTAGCCTTTTTCTAAAAGATTTTTATTAAAATTTTAAGCCATTTCAAACAAAATTTTACAAACTAACTTTTACCAAATTTCATCTATAATCCCATTATGAAAAACCAAAATTTGCAAGAGAAAATTTACGCCGTTATCGACCTAAAGTCCTTTTACGCCTCGGTTGAGTGCGTAGAGCGCGGTCTTGATCCATTTAAGGCTGATCTTGTCGTAACTGACGCTAGTCGTGGCAGTGGCGGCATCTGCTTAGCTGTTAGCCCTGCGCTTCGTGCAAAAGGGGTTAAAAACCGCTGCAGGCTCTTTGAGATCCCAAGAGATATCAAATTTATCGCTGCACCTCCTAGGATGCAGTTTTACATCGACTACGCCGCAAGGATTTATGAAATTTATCTAAAATATGTTTCCAAAGAGGACATCTACGTCTATTCGATCGATGAGTGCTTTATCGACCTCACTTCTTACTTGAAATTTTACGCTCTTGGCGCAAAAGAGATGGCAAAGATGATGATGGATGAGATCTTAAAAACGACTGGAGTTACGGCGACTTGTGGCATGGGGACAAATTTATACCTCGCAAAGATCGCCCTTGATATACTAGCAAAGCACCAAGATGACGGCATCGCGTATCTTGACGAAGAGCTTTACAAAAAGCAGCTCTGGACTCACCAGCCACTAAGTGACTTTTGGCGTATCGGTAAGCAAACTAGGCTAAAGCTCGAAAAATGCGGCATCTTTTGCATGAAAGATATCGCAAATGCACCAAAAAGCCTGCTCGAAAAAATTTTTGGCGTCGATGCTTACATCACGATCGATCACGCAAACGGCATAGAGCCAACGACGATAGCCGAGATAAAGGCGTATAAACCAAGCACGAAGTCCTACTTTAGCTCGGAAATTTTGCCCAGAGACTACGAGCGCTGCGAGGCGGTGATCGTGCTAAAAGAGATGGCTGACAGGCTCGCACTTAGGATGATAAACAAAGATGTAAGGGCGAGCGGGCTAACGATAAATGTGAGATTTGCCGATAAGCTTGAGCCGCAGCAACGTGCAAGCGTGCGGTTTAAAACGCCAACAAATATCTCAAGCGTACTGATGAGTTCGGCTGAGGAGCTGCTTTTAAACAAGATAAAAAATGCTGGGCTAATCAGGCAAATAGGCATATCGGCAAACGATGTGGTAAAAGAAAATTTGGCAGAATTTAGCTTATTTGAAGATGACGCTAAGGAAAAGGCGGTGCTAAAGTCGCTAAATTTGATAAAAGAGAAATTTGGTAAAAACTCGATCCTACGCGCGATCGACCTGCTGCCAGAAGCGACTGGGCAAGATAGAAACAAAAAGATCGGAGGGCACAAAAGTGGTGAGTAAAGATAGGGCGAAAATTTTTAGCTCGTTTAATCCTCTCTCAACATTAGAGCGAGCCTTACGACAAAAAGAGCGAGAAAAATGCGAAAAACTAGAGCTTGATGAGAGCAAAGTCGATGAAATTTTAAAAACAGTAAGCGAGATAAAGATAGCTGATGAGGTGCGTGTAAGCTACCACGACGGCTTTACTTACATAAAAACTAGTGGCCTAGTCTCAGATGTAAATTTCAAAGATAAAATCCTCATGGTCGTAAAAACTAAGATCAAATTTGAGGATATAAATGAGGTGGAGATAGTTAGAAGATGGGCGATTGCTCGCCCGTTGAATTAGTTTTACGTTATCTAAAGCCTTTTTATATGGCTCTAGTTATATCTTTGAGATTTTAACTGATTCAAATAGTAGCATCCCCATTCATATCCGCTATCGCAAACTTTTTCAAATAGTTTTGTTGCTTCTGAAACGCTTTTTATACCACATGTTCCATGTTTATATGCGATCCCTAATTTAACGCAACCTGCCATATTGCCTCCATTGCAGGCTTTTTCATATAGGCGCATAGCCTCTATAGGATCTTTTTTTATCACTTTGCCATGTTCAAATTCATCTGCTAAAACGACGCATCCACTCATTTCACCTTTTTCGCAAGCTTTCTTAAAAAGATCTATCGCTTTTTTGATATCCTTTTCTACACCCTTGCCATACATATAAGCAAAACCAACATCAACACAGCCACTCATATTTCCACCATCACAAGCTTTTTGATATAGCTCATCTGCCTTTTTATAGTCTTTTTGTGCATTTTTATCACTATAATAGTTCATCCCCAAAACAATACAAGCCCCTAAAACCCCATATTGGCATTTTGCTTCATTTTTTTCTAGTGGCGACATCTCGGTAAGTTTGTCTGCTTTTATTTTTATATTGATTTGTTCATTATTTGATAGGGTGACATTTTGCTCCCCACATATTTTATGTGTTGTACTTTTTCCGTCTGGAAAGCATACTTTTATTTCATGCTTGCCATTTTCGGCTAAAATGGACGCTGGCTCTTTTAAAGATGTCACTCCTCTTTTTTCGTTATCTACATAGATAGTGCCACCATCTTTTAAGTTCATAAAAAGCAATTTTTTTGTGTAGCCATCTACTAGTATTGTAGCTTTTGCATATAAGAAATTTAAAGAAAAAGCGACAAAAACTACTATTTTAAAAAGATCTTTCATAACTAGTTCCATGTTTGAAATTTATTTACTAAGCGAAAAATAATATAAGAATTATTCTTACTGAATACTTAAATTGTATAAATATATGTTTTATTTTTATCTCTCTTTATAGATCACTTGATAACACAAATTTTAAACTCTATTGTAAATACATACGCACTCTCTCTTTTTGTTAGTAAATTTTATGATTTTAGTGAAAATGACCATGCTCGACTTAAAAAGGTATTCGATAAAAAAGAGATAAGCAGACTGAAAAATTTATGGATGAAGTTAGTAGGGTTTGTGGTAAAGAGGAAGGTCTAATGGTAGATAAAGAGCTCTGGCAAGCTTTATAAGATATAAATTTACTCATGGGAGAGCTTCCCATGAGTTTTTAGTAGCTAAAATATTTATTAAGTATATCTAGTGCTTTCTTGTCGCCCAGTTTATAGTATGCTTTATTTAGCGCGTCTTGTGCCTCTTGTTTTGCATTGGTATAATTGCCATATTTGCATAATATTTCGCCTAAATTTGTGCATCCCCTAGCATAGTTGTAGTCATAACAAGATTTTTTGAAGTAAGAGTATGCGTTTTGCATATTTTTTTCAAAGCCAGCGCCATCTCTATAATTTACGCCAAGATAGTTACAACCTCTACCACTAATTATATTTTCAAAGTAGGTATTTTAAACTAGTAAATAATAGTCATCAAGCCCCTTTAATGCCTCTTTTTTAGCCTTTAAGGACACTCCTTTTGCATATGTATCAGTCGCGAGGTCTGTGCTATGCCCCAAAAGAACGGAAGTAAGATCTGCTAGAGAATTTTCCAAACAATAGTCTTTAATGGCTTTTGTAAAATTGCCACACAGTCTGTGAAAACTAACATTTGCACTTGGGATAGATTTATGGATATGTCTATTTAGGCGCTTTCCAAAATAATCACTACTATCTTTTTCTTTCTTGATTTGCTCTAGCCACTTCAAATCAGCCAAATGCTCAATATTCTTATGTAGCTGAATTTGCCTATATTTGCTAACGCCTCCTTTTTGTTTAGCGGTCTTAACATTTATAAATTTTATGCCATCTTCTTCGCCTACACTTTTGCTATCAAGTTGCCAAATCTCATTAAGCCTTAGCCCAGTATGAAGAGCAAACATCATATAGTTTCGTAGATCAAGCCTTTTTGTAGCAAAAACTATTTTTAATTCATCTAGGCTAAAGTTGTCTTTTGGCGACTTCTCATCAGCTGAAATTTTAAAAGATGTAAGCATTTTAAGATTGGTCGTAAGCTTGCCCATCTTTATGGCATAGTCAAAGAGCCTTTTTGAGTAAGATGTGTAGTTGTTGATGGTCTTTTTATTGAGATTTTTGCTTGCTAGAGTTGTTTGAAAGTTTTCGGCATCGCCGTAGCTAAACTCTTTACCTTGATGATCTTTAAAAAACTCATCCAAAAGCTTGCCAGTCTTAACATAATAGCCCTTGGTTTTATCGCCAGATTTTAACTTTAAACACTCTGTTTGCACATATCTTTTAGCTACTGCTTCAAAAGATAGCGTCGTGGTTTCTTTTGGACTTAAAGATGTATCCAATAATGTTTTGAGCTCGTTTTCAAGCTTTTCTTCTGGTGCTACTAGATTATAAAATTAGCTATTACCTCTTGTGAGAGCTCTTTATATTCGCTAACATCTAAAAATATGCCATTTTGTTTAATGCACCGCTCATTTTGCCTTTTAATGTTTATTAAGGCTCTTAGACTTTTAGAGTTCGCATGTGTCGTGGTCATCTTTTTAGCAAGAGCTTCGTTGACTGCGGCTTTTATAGAATTTGCCAGTCTTACTGCCTCATCTGGATCTTTTGTGAAAAGGCAAAATTTAACAGTTAGCTTTTTACCATTTTTAAGAGCAGTATCAAAAAAGTAGAAATTTGGTCTGTTTGCTATCTTAGTAATTAGCTTAGAACTCATGATAGAGCCTGTCTATTTTCTGTAACAAAAGTGCAAATTTTCTGTAACAAAGCTGATTTGTCTGAAATTTAGGACAAAAATATCTGCTAATAAATGCAGTTAAAACGCCGAAATTTAGGGAAGTTGAAAAGAAAAATATTGTGTTGGTGGCGGACAGAGAGGGATTTGAACCCTCGAGCCCCGATTAAGAGCTGCACCCTTAGCAGGGGTGTGGTTTCAGCCGCTCACCCATCTGTCCAAGTATTAGAAAAGTGGATTATATTTAAACACTCCTGATAGAGTGCTTAAAGTTCAGTCAAAATGTATTTTTAGTAAATTTAAATGATTTATAGGTGCAAAAAGCACCTATAAATTTACGCTTTTAGTTTTAGTCTGTCGCCAGCGTAGTAAGCGATCTTCCAAACAGTAGTTTGTTTTAGGTCTTTTTCGCCATAACCTCTTGCAGTAACTCTGTCATTGTAGATTTTTTCGATCATATCTGACTCGCCAACTAATAAAGCCTTTGTAGAGCACATCGCAGCACAAACTGGCACTTTGCCCTCAGAAATTCTATCTTGTCCATATACTTCGCGCTCTTCTTCGCTATTAGTTGGTAGCGGACCGCCTGCACACATGGTACATTTATCCATTACACCTCTTGCGCCGAACGCACCATCTTTAGGGAATTGCGGTGCGCCAAATGGGCAAGCATACAAGCAGTATCCACAGCCTATGCAGATATCTTTATCGTGAAGCACTATGCCATCAGCTCTGATGTAGAAACAATCAACTGGGCAAACAAGCGAACAAGGTGCATCTTCGCAGTGCATACATGCGATTGATGTTGAAATTTCTTTACCAGGCATACCTTCATTTAGTGTGACGACGCGGCGTCTTCTAACGCCGATAGGCAACTCATGAGCTTCATCACATGCTACTGCGCAACCGTTGCAATCAATGCATCTATCTGTGTCACAGTAAAATTTAAGTCTATTGTTATCGTTAAATGCGCTCATATTATGCCCTTTCTATGCGGCAAAGACCGCCTTTTGTTTCTGGAATTTGAGTGACTATGTCATATCCGTAGTTTGTTACGGTATTTGCGCTCTCGCCAACTGCAAATGGCAAAGTTCCTTCTGGGAAATTTCCAGTCATATCAACACCTTGCATATATCCAGCCCAGTGGAATGGCAAGAAGATCATATTAGGCTTGACCGATGGCACGATCCTTGCGCGAACCTTGATCTTAGTGCCCTCAGGTGAATGAACCCAAACAAAATCCCAATTTTTAATGCCATGTTTGGCTGCTAGCTCTGGGTGGATGTCGGCAAACATCTCAGGTGTAATGCGCGATAGATACTTGCTAGCACGCGTCTCCATACCAGCACCACTGAAATTTACGAGACGAGCTGTAATAAGGTTGATAGGGAATTCTTTTGAGAAGTCCTTACTTTGTTGCAAGCTTTCAAATTTAGTATCAACGCGGTATTGTTTTGCTTTATCTTTAAAGCTTGGATACTTCTTGGCTAGATCTGGTCTTGGTGAGTGGATCGGCTCTCTGTGTTGAGGGATCTGATCAGCAAATGTCCAAACGATAGTTCTAGCACGTGCATTGCCATATGGAGCGATGTTTTTCTCCAAACATTTTGTTGCTATGATATTACTATCATCAGTTGACCAGCTAGCTCCGATCCTTGCTTTTTCATCATCAGTTAGTGTGATGCCTAAAATTTTCTCAATATTGTCTTTTTTGATCTCAGGATATCCGCCATTTATAGATGAACCAACTGGCGCTGAGCCCTCAGCTGCTAGCTGGCTAACACCGTTGTGCTCTAAACCAAAGCGGTTTCTAAAGCCCATTCCGCCTTCGCGAACTGATTTATGTGTATCATAAAGTATTGGGCTACCTGGGTGATTTTCTGTCCAGCATGGCCATGGAAGTCCGTAGTATTCGCCTTCAACAGGAGTGCCAGGCTTGCCAAGAGATGTTACTTCATCAAATTTATCCCAGTTCTCTTGGTGGCGTTTCAAGCGCTCAGGTGTCCAGCCAGTCATACCGATAGTTTTTATAATATTTGCTATCTCGTGAGTAGCAGCTTCTGGCCATTCTATCTTGCCGTCAGCATCCCTTATAGTGCGAGTTAGCTCGTCATAGAAGCCTATACGTTTAGCTAGTTCAAATAACAATTCATGATCAGGTATGCTCTCATAAAGTGGTTTGCATACTTGGCTTCTCCATTGACCACTTCTGTTTGTAGCTACGACTGTGCCGCTAGTTTCATACTGAGTTGAAGCAGGGATGATATATACATTATCTTTTTTATTTGTTATAACGGCAGCGTCATTTACAAACGGATCTACACAAACAAGTAACTCAAGTGCATCAAGACCTTCTTGAACCTTTGCTTGTTGTGCAGTAGATGTGATACCATTTCCTATAACTACAAGAGCTTTTAGGCTATCTCCTGCATTATCGATCGCATCATTGCCATCTTTACCATTTAGCGTACCAGCCCACCAGCGTGCAAGTGAAAATCCTGGCTTAAACATCCACTCAGGCTTGATAAAATTCTTTTGCAACCACTCGAAATCAACCTTCCACATTTTTGCAAAATATTTCCAGCTTCCTTCATTTTTAGGATAATAACCAGGTAGGTTATCTGGTAAATTTGCCATATCAGTTGCACCTTGAACGTTATCGTGGCCTCTTAAGATGTTACATCCGCCGCCACTTACGCCCATGTTGCCAAGCACTAGTTGCAAGATCGGAGCTATACGAGTGTTTGAGCTACCTATTGTGTGCTGAGTTAGACCCATCGCCCAAACGACTGAGCCAGGGCGGTTTTTGGCATAGACTTCTGTGATCTCTTTAAGAGTTGCAGCTGGGACTCCAGTCACATCTTCAACGACTTCAGGTGTCCATTTTGCAGCCTCTTCGCGAATCAGATCCATACCATAAACACGGTCATCAATAAATTTCTTATCCTCCCAGCCATTTTCGAAGATGAGATTCATCATGCCATATACAAAAGGTATATCCGTTCCTGGGCGAATTTGTGCGAAATAATCAGCCTTTGCCGCCGTTCTTGTATATCTTGGATCGATTACTATTAGCTTAGCGCCCTTTTCTTTTGCTTTTAAAAAGTGTCTAAAACCAACTGGGTGATTTACCGCTGGGTTTGATCCGATTATAAAAATAGACTTTGCGTTTTGGATATCTCCAAGGTGATTTGTCATAGCTCCATAACCCCAAGTATTCGCCACACCGGCGACTGTAGAGCTGTGTCAAAGACGCGCTTGATGATCTAGGTTGTTCGTCCCAAACATCGCAACGAATTTGCTTATATAATAGCTTTGCTCGTTGCAGTCTTTTGCTGATCCTAAAAACATTACTTGCTCTGGATTTTTCTCGCGGTAAGCTTTTAGTTTTGCACCGATCTCGTCAAGTGCTTGCGTCATAGAGATGCGTTGCCACTTACCACCAACTTTTTTCATCGGATATTTTACACGGCAGTGTGAGCGCACCATATCGATAACGTCTGCTCCTTTACAGCAGTGACCACCAGCACTTACTGGGTGATCTTGTGCTACTTCTTGACGCACCCAAACTCCATTTTCTACCTCAGCTAACACTCCACATCCTACAGAGCAAACTGAACAAACAGTTTTTACTATTTTTGAGTCTGGAAATGGGTTTGCCATCTCTTGAGCTGTTGCTTCTCTTGTGACATTGCTTGCTGCAAAGCCGGCCGCTCCACTAGCACCCGCTAATGCAGCCATTTTTAAAAACGATCTACGGCCAATGTTGTTTGGCGTAGCGTTTAATATAGCTTCAGACATTTTCATCCTTTCTTGAATTTCTATCAAATTTTATTTTGCTTGTTTGTAGTAAAGTTCCCAGTTTTTGCTTCTTTTGTAAAGCACTTCGGTCTTTTTACTCTTTCCTGATTTTAAATTTTCATCAGCATTTGCTGCTACAGCACCGCTTGCTGCTACAGCGCCAACTAGACCGACTTTTTTTAGAAATTCGCGTCTATTTTGCATATGTACCCTCCGTTCTTAGTTTTCTTATCCTGTTCTTTTCTCTTCTTATGCTTTCAGATCTTGAAAGACCATCGCTCTTTTTGTGGTCTATCTTGACTGGTTTTGGTGAGTTTAGTGCCACGCGCTCAAACGCGATAAATTCGTTTAGCAAAACGGCTACATCCTTGTAAATTTCACTATTTTTATGCTCATATAAATTCTCTATAAACTCATCAATGTTTGGATTTATAATATTTTTAAAAAGCTCCTCTTCGCACTCGTCAAATTTGCCGATAAACTCGTTCATAAGCGTAAAGACAAAGCCTACGTTATCTTCATTCTCTTTAAATTTACTCTCATCTCTTCTGATGTTTGTCTTAGCTAAAATTTTACGCACATTAGCGCAAGCATGACCCACTTCATATCCCTCATCGTAAAAAGAGAGCGAGTTTCGAAGCGGACTTGGCGGAGTGTGAAAAATGTCATCAAATTCGGTGATCAAATTCTCTGGATTTTTTTCATTAAATTTACTTTTTATATTAGTAGCAGCTTGCGAGACTTCATCGTTTAGGCTATATTCTTTGATAAGATCAAGCATTTTACTAAGGCCATCAAATCTCTTTTCATCTTCACTAAATACGAAGAATTTAGAGAAAGTAGCGTAGTAAAGTTTTCTGCCAGCTGCAAATTCCTCTTTTGTGCTCACCTTTTTCCTTAAATAGTTTTTTAACGACACTGAAACTATACAATTAATTGCCTTATTAATGTGGCTTAAAATAAAATAAATTAGAAAAGTTAAAAAAAGCTTAAATATGCCTTGATTGCATATTTAAAAAGACCATTTTTTGGGAGTTATATAAGATATGATTTTTTAGCATGATTATTAAAATTTAGCTCTTTTTTTGATATCCATTTTTATTTTTGGGCTAAATTTAAAAATTGGGAGTAAATTTTACTCTAAAGCAACCATCGAGCCATCTTCAAATTTTAAAAATACTCGCTCGCCGATCTTTGTAATTTCATCATCGTGGCTAAAAATTTTGATCAAAAAGTCGCCAACTTTGACCTTTAATAGCTTTTCGTTGCCCATGTAAAGCGAGGCCGAGTGCAAATATCCTGAAATTTGACCCGCACTGCTGGTTTTAGAAATTTTTATCTTGCTTGGGTTGATCGTGATCTTGCTTTTACCTTTAAAATTTGAAGGTAAATTTAGCTTCGCATTATCGCCAAAGCTTAGCACGCTATCCTCTATCTCAAAGATATTTTTGTATTCAAACTCGCAGACTTTGCCTTTGTGCAAAAACACGCACTCGTTTGCTAGCATACTAAGCCACTTTTCGTCGTGACTTGCGATGACAAAGCCGCAGCCATATTTCTCGTGCATCAAATTTATAGCCTTGCTAAAGAGCTTTGAAGTGGCGATATCAACGCTATTTGTCGGCTCATCAAGCAGATAAAATGGCGCTCTTAAAGAAAGTGCCAAAGCAAATGCGATGCGCTGCGTCTGCCCTGAGCTTAGCTCAAAGTGGCGCTTATCTAAAAATTTCTCATCAAGTCCCACAAGTGCCAGAGCCTCGCTAGTTCGCTCCTCAAATTCGCTTAGTAAATTTCTACTTTTTAAGATGGCTTTGAAATTTTCTCTCACACTTCTTTTTAAAAGGGCTGGCTCAGGCAGTAAAACTGAAATTTTACGCAACATTTCAAGGCTTGGTTTATTTTCACCCCAGAGTGAAATTTCGCCGCTATTTGGGCTTTGCAAGCGTGAGAGCACTCGTATGAGCGTGCTTTTGCCGCTGCCATTGCTGCCCATTAGAGCGGTTATCTTTTTAGTATTTATATCAAGGCTTGGGATATTTAGGATCTCGCTTTTGCCGTAGTTTAGGTGTAAATTTCTTATCTTTATCAAAATTTGCTCCTATTTGTCTAGTTTTCTTAGCGCAAAGATCGCTAAATTTACTAAAAATGCGATAAATATCAAAACCATCGCAAGTGCTATACCCATGGCAAATTCGCCCTTATTTGTTTCAAGCGAAACGGCTGTGGTGATTGTTCTGGTAAAGTACTTGATGTTGCCGCCTATCATCATCGCAACGCCCACTTCAGCGACGATCCTGCCGTAAGCAGTGGCGATGACGACCATGAGGGCGTAGCGTAGCTCATAAAGCACGCAAAAAACTAGCTTTGCCGGCGCGAGGCGTAAATTTAGGATAGTTAGATAGTGCTTTTTCTCCATATTTTCAACCACACTTGCAGTAAGCGAGATGATGATAGGAAGGGCAAGCACAAACTGGCCTAACATGACCGCTTTTAGCGTAAAGAGTAAATTTAAGCTACCAAGCGGGCCATTTCTCGTGATGAATGCGTATAAAATAAGACCAATGGCAACCGTTGGCATGGCTAGAGCCGTGTCACTTAGAAGGCGTAAAATTTTGCGACCTTTAAAGTCATAAAAGCCAAGTATAAAACCAAGCGGAAAGCCTACAATAACAGCAAAAAGTATCGACACGCTTGATGTGTAAAGGGTAGCCTTGATGGCTGAATATGTTTCAAGATTGCCGTTTAAAAGTAGATTAAAGGCTTCTGCAAAGCCGTGAAGTAAAAAATCCAAATATTATTCCTAATTTTTTATTCATATTATTTTAATATGCTATAATACCACATTTTCTAAAAAGGAGAAAAATGAAAAAGATTATTTTAGGCTCACTAGCAGCCGCAGTTTTGGCGTTTGGCGCTGACAATGAACTAATCATGGCGACTACAACAAGTACAGATAACACTGGCTTGCTTGACGCGATCTACCCAGTTTATAAGGCAAAAACAGGTGTTGATATAAAATGGACAGCTGTTGGTACAGGCGCAGCTCTAAAGCTTGGCGAAGACTGCAACGCTGACGTACTTTTCGTTCACTCACCAAAAGTTGAGAAAGAATTTGTAGAAAAAGGCTTTGGCTTAAAGAGAAATGCCGTAATGTACAATGATTTCGTCGTTATTGCTGATAAATCAATCGCTGATAAATTTAAAGGTAAAGATATCAAACAAAGTTTTGAGCTTATCAAAAAAGATGGTATCAAATTCTTCTCACGTGGCGACAAATCAGGCACAGATAATAAAGAAAAAGGCATCTGGAAAAAGATCGCTGGCGAAGTCCCTGAAAAAGATAGCTGGTATATGCAAACAGGTCAAGGCATGCTAGCTACGATAAATGCTGCTGCTGAGCAAAAAGGTGTTACATTTACTGACCGCGGTACTTACATTAAATATGAAGCAAACCAAAAAGGTCATCCTGAGATGGTCATCATCAACGAGGGCGACAACGACCTTAAAAATTTCTACTCTCTAATCGCAGTAAATCCAAAACACTGCCCTAAAACTGACATCGAAAATGCAGAGAAATTTATAAAATGGGCGACAAGCGAAGAGGGTCAGAAATTTATAGGCGACTTCAAACTTCTTGATAAGCCACTTTTCACACCAGACGCAAATACACGCAAGAACTAATACAATGGGCGAGCAATCGCCCATTTTTTATAAATTTTCATAATCTTTAAATTTATTTTTTAATCATTTAAGCTAAAAACCAAGTTTAAAATAAGACAAAAAATGGTAAAAAGCTCCGTAAATTCAGTGTCAAAGTAATATGCAAATTTTGCATATTACTTAAAATTTTTTTAAATAAAATAATTAATTTTAAAACTACTTTTATTTTATAAGGTATATAATAACCGAACTATTAGAAATATTACTTGAAAGGAAATCTATGCAAAAGATTGTTCAAACAACCTGTCCGTATTGCGGAACTGGTTGCGGCATAGACCTTATCGTAGAAAACGGTAGGATAGTCGATGCAAAGCCGACTGATAACCACCATGTAAATGATGGCGAGTTGTGCTTAAAAGGTATGTTTGGTTGGGAATTTGTAAATTCTCCAAAACGTTTAACTAAACCAATGATGAGAAAACTAAATGGAGAGTTTAACAAAGAGGGCAAACTCGAAGAGGTTAGCTTTGAAGAGGTTTATGAATTTTTAGGAAAGACTTTTAAAAATAGTGTAGAAAAATATGGTCCAAGTTCTATCATGGGCTTTAGTTCAGCTCGTTCAAACAACGAAGACAACTATGTATTTCAAAAATTCTTTCGTGCTTTAGGAAGTAACAACGTAGATCACTGCGCTCGTCTTTGACACGCTCCAACAGTGGCAGGTCTTGCCAGCACCCTTGGAAATGGAACAATGACAAACGATCTTGTTGAGTTTGCGACTGATACAGATGTATTTTTACTAATAGGCACAAATACAAGCGAATGCCACCCAATCATCGCTATGCAGATGCAAAGAGGCTTAGAGCGTGGTGCAAAAATGATCGTTGTGGATCCAAAACGCACCGATATGGCTAAAAAAGCCGATATATTCTTGCAAATTCCTGTTGGCTCAAATATCAAAACACTAAACACAATGATGAACGTCATCATCTCTGAAAATTTACAAGATAGTGAATTTATCGAAAAATATGCTGAGGGTTTTGAGTATCTAAAAGAAGCCGTAAAAGACTTCACTCCTGAGAGATTTGAGCGTGAGACTGGCGTCAAAAAAGAGCTTATCACTGAGGCTGCTAGGTTGTATGCAAAAGCTGGCAGTGCTGCTATTTGCTATACTATGGGTATTACTCAGTTTAGCGACGGCACATCAAATGTATTCTCGCTTTCAAATTTAGCGATCCTAACAGGAAATTTAGGTAAAAAAGGCGCTGGAGTAAATCCACTTCGTGGCCAAAACAACGTTCAAGGCTCATGCGATATGGGCGCACTACCTAATGTCATCCCAGCAGGTGCAGTAAATAGCGCCTACGCACAAGAGCAAGCTCGCAAAGTTTGGCACTTCGAGCTTAATCCAGTGCCTGGCTTTAAACTAACATACGCACCTGATAAGATGGATAGCGGCGAGCTAAAAGTGCTTTACGTTTATGGCGAAAACCCTGTTATGAGTGACCCTTGGACAGAGCACTTTGTGCATGCCACACATCACCTAGACTGCTTTATCGTACAAGATCTATTCTTTACTGAAAGTGCTCAAAAAGCCGATGTCGTCTTACCTGCAGCTGGTTGGGGTGAGAAAGATGGAACATTTATCAACACATCTCGCCGCGTTCAAAGAACTAGGAAAGCAAGCGAGCCAGTAGGTGGTGTAGAACCTGACTGGAAAGTAGTTTGTAACATCGCAAAAGCTATGGGTCTTGAGGGATTTGACTTTTTAAGCGCAGAAGAGGTTTGGGACGAGCTTAGAAAACTAATGCCTAAATTCTTTGGCGGTATCAGCTACTATAGACTTGAAAAACTAGGTGGCATCAGCTGGCCATGCCCTGATGAAGATCATCCAGGCACACCTGATCTTTATACTGATCACAAATCAATGCTACCTGATGGTAAATTCCGCCTAGCTCCAGTACTTTACGCTGACGATAAAGATAAGCGTGCAAGCATGGAGGCTGAATTTAAAGCCAAAATGCATATACCTGATGGCTATCCAGTAGGCTCAGGCGCGATGAGCGAAGTGCCTGATGAGGTCTATCCTTGCTTATTTACGACAGGTAGAAAAGTTTATCACTACCACACTGGTACGATGACAAGAGAGTGCCCACCGCTAGAGTATGGTGCTGGCATCGAAGGTCCGCTAATCGAAGTAAGCCCTGATATCGCAAGAGAAAGAGAGCTAGAAGATGGCTGCTATGCAATGGTAGAGAACAAACGCGGCAGGATCGCAGCTAAACTTCGCGTAAATCCTGACCTTAGGGAGAGTACGATATTTACGACTTTCCACTATAGTGAGGCTGACGGCAATGAGCTCGCAAACGCACAAGACCACGATCCGCTCTCAGGTATCACACCTCTTAAGATCACTATAGCTAACATAAAAAAATTAAGCGAAGAAGAGTATATAGCATTTAGACAACAAAATGAGATGTCTATGCACTCTGAAAAACCTTATCTTTCACCTGTTAGATCATAATTTCAAGGGCGCAATGCCCTTGAATCATACAATTTTATAGAAATATTTTCTCTTATTGTCTGCATTTAAGCTTCACTATAAAAGCTCTAATCTTTGATCAAAAATTTACTTATAATGTGTATATATTTTGTATTTCTAACACTAATAAATATGACGAATATCCACTTTTACAAAAAAGTGAATTAAAAAATCAAAAAATTTTAAACAACTATAAATTTGTTTATAAGATCAAGGCCTATCACAAACAAATAAATTTTTCAAAAACTAAAGCACAAAAACGACTAAAAAAATTTTAAATAAAGAAAGCATATCCAAACCTATATTTTAAATTTTAAAAAATAAATTTTTAGCTCCATTTTTTCACGGCAAAAAGTGTGCTTGTGTTCTGCAAAGACCTGCACTATTTAAATTTAATAGGTCAAATTTAAAAACTAGCGCTAAAAATTTAATCCTTCCAAAGCCACCATTTTAGCTTGGTTTTGTCTGGGTGCGGAGTGTTTGCGTAGTAACAAACCATGCGGTAAACATATAGAATGCACCTATCACTGCCGCGCCCGAGAGCCTTTGTGCGTTCAAACATCTCCTCAGGATCCGCGCCCTTTAGCGAAGTAATGTCTGTGTAGCCCAGCGCCAGCAGATCGGCCTGCGTCGCCTCGCCGACATAGAGGATTTTCTTAAAATCGCTCAAATTTACCTCAAATTTCTTTTAAGCTTGTCAAGCTCGCCGCAATTAAATTTTATTCGCGCGCTACAAAGCTTGCTAAATTTCATCTTGCTACTACGCTAAGTCGTTATCCAAGCTTCTCGCGAGGTGGTCTAATTTAAATTTCTTACGCGAAAAGCCATGCTTAAAATGATTTTAGATCAAATTTTATGCAAGTTATGGCACTAAATTTGCTCCAAAATGCGTTCACAAATTTCTCTTGGGTTTGCGTTTTCATAAATCGGCCTGCCAACGACGATAAAGTCGCTGCCCTCTTGCTTTGCGCTAACTAAATTTGCAACCCTCTTTTGATCGTCCGCACTCTCGCCAAAAGGCCTAACCCCAGGGCAAAGCGTGATGAAATTTTGATTTGTCACGTCTTTTATGAGCTTGCTTTCAAAGACCGAGCAGACCATGCCGTCAAGCCCCGCTTCAAAGCTCATCTGGCTAAATTTCCTAACCGAGTGAGATAGCGTATCGTTATAAACCGCTTCAAATTCGCTCTCATTAAAGCTAGTAAGTGCCGATACGGCAAGCACCAAAGGGCGATTTTGCAGCGCACTAAGACGCTCCATCACAGTTTTCATCGCGCGTATGCCAGCGCTTGCGTGCACGTTTATCATATCCACACCTATCTTTGAGACGACCTCAGCCGCGTCTGCCATCGTGTTTGGGATGTCATAGAGTTTTAGATCAAGAAAGATTTTAAACTCCCCTGCCCCTTTTAGCTCCTCTACAAATTTAGCTCCGTCTCTAAGGTAGCCTCTAAGCCCCACTTTTAGCCAAAGATCAAGCCCTTTTAGCTCACGCACGAGGGCTAAATTTTCATCCTTGCTCGCCATATCAAGAGCGACGCAGAGCTTCATAGATCGCCCTTTATCTTATCTAGCACGCCGTTTATAAATTTTGGCGCCTGGTCGCTTCCAAGCTCCTTTGCAAGCTCGATCGCCTCGTTTATTATGACAGCTTTATCAGTCTGGCTAAATTTCATCTCATAAAGCCCAAGTCTAAGGATAGCAAGCTCAGTTGCGCCAACCTTGCTAAAGTCGCCGTCTTTTAGGTGCGGTTTTAAAATTTCATCTAGTTTTTCTTTGTTTGCTAGCACCTCTTTAAATGTTTGCAAAGCTTCATTTTTGCGCTCATTTCTTATCTTTTTCTCTTCTAAAAATTCCTCTTCAAACTCCGCAGTTACAGGATTTATCTCGTTTGAGTAAAGCAGTGAAACGATCGCTTGTCTGACCTGATGACGTGTGGCCATTTTACTCTCCTAGCTTTTTGTATAAATTTAGCATCTCTATAACGCCTGTCATCGCTTCAAAGCCCTTGTTTCCAGCTTTGCTGCCAGCTCGCTCGATCGCTTGTTCGATGTTATCTACCGTTAGCACGCCAAATGTGACTGGCTTTGCGTATTTTAGCGTCACGTTTGCGATGCCTTTGGTGGTCTCAGCGCTTACATAGTCAAAGTGTGGCGTTGCGCCTCTTATCACCGCTCCCACGCAGCAAACCGCGTCAAATTTACCGCTTGCAAGCACCTTTTCAAGTGCCATAGGTATCTCAAATGCGCCAGGGACTAGCACTAATGTTAAATTTTTCTCGTCGCCGCCGTGGCGTAAAAATGCATCTTTTGCGCCCTCTACCAAGCGGTCTGTGATGATGTGGTTAAACCTTGCGTTTATGATCGCTATCTTTTCGTTGCCTTTTAGGGCTAAATTTCCTTCGATTATTTTCATCTTTTCTCCTTTTTTTATGCAAGTTTAGCAAAAGCTTGTTTAATCATCAAACTATCTTTAGCATGATGACGCTAAAGATGATGAGCGCTAAAAACAAGGCTTTTTTAAAATTTATCTTCTCACCTTCAAAAACTACGCCAACCACGACTGCTCCGATCGCTCCGATGCCTGTCCAGATCGCATACGCCACCGACATAGCGATAGTTTGCATCGCATAGCTAAGTAGCGTTAGAGAAAGGGCGAAATTTCCAAGTAAAAGGATGAAATTTGCCCACTTTTTTACGCCTGTGCTTTTTGAAAATTTCGTGATAAAAAAGACGCCAGAGACCTCACAACATCCAGCTAGTAAAAGCGCTAAAAAGTGGATCATTCTTTCATGCCTTTTAGTCCAAGCACGCCCAAAATGAGCGTCGCTATGAAAAATAGCCTAATGAAATTTGGCATGATCCCGCTTGCTACGTAGTCACTAACGATCTCGGCTATAACGATAAAAGCCGTTCCAAAGCCCACAAATACTGCATAAGAGATGCTTACGGGCAGATATTTTAAAGCCTTCATGAACGAGACAAAACTTATGCTTACAAGCAGCGTCGTAAGCAAAAATTCACTTAAATTTGACGCGTGCTTTAGCCCATATGCCCAACCACACTCGGCCACCGCACCTAGAAATATCCATAAAAAGCCTCTATTTGACATAAATTTACTTCATGCCTTTTATGGTATCAACGATCTCTTTTACATTTGCACTAATCGCCTTATTTTCAAAGCTATCATCGTTATTTTGTCCAACTAGTCCCTTTAAATTTCCAAAGACTCCAGGGTTAAACCTTAGCTCGCTAGAGCCATAATGCCTCAAAACTTCGCCATTTCTAACGACTTCTACCTCGTAAGTAAGGTAGATATTGCCCATCCTGTCACTCTTAGCAAAGGTTGCTTCGCCTATAAATTCCCTGCGGTGAGTTATCTTTATCTTTAGCTCGTCGCTTGAATTTGGATCAAGTAAATTTTCTTTTGTAAGCGCCCCAAAAATTTGTTTGTTATACTTTTTCTCGACCATTTTTGGGCTTTGGTAGAGAAATTTTGTCGGCTCGTGGCGCTGCACATGAGTGTAGATAATGCCCTCAAATTTATACTTGCCAGCAAGTGGCACCTTTGGCTGAGATGAGCCACAACCTACTAAAAACAACACTCCTAAAAATAGCGCTAAAATCCTTTTCATCTCTCTCTCCTTAGTTTAAAAATTTAAAATTTCCTCTATCTTTAGCGTGTCATTTACGACCTTTTCAAGCTCGTCTAAATTTAGCATATTTGGTCCGTCGCAAAGCGCTTCGCAAGGGTTTATGTGCGTCTCATAGAAAAATCCATCCACCCCAACGCTAGCTGCTGCTCTTGCAAGATACGGCACAAACCTAGCATCTCCGCCACTTTTTTCGCCAAGTGCGCTTGGCATCTGCACGCTATGGGTAGCGTCAAAAATGACTGGCGCAAATTCTCTCATCATCACCAAATTTCTCATATCAACGACTAAATTTCCATATCCAAAGGTGCTACCTCGCTCGGTTAGCCAGACGCCATTTGCCTTTGCGACCTCGTATCCATCGCCGCTAACACCTCTTGTTTCAAGCACCTTTTTAACAGAGTGTTTCATAGCAGATGCCGCTAAAAACTGCCCTTTTTTGATATTTACGACCGCTTTTGTCTTAGCAGCTGCTACAAGAAGGTCAGTCTGACGGCACAAAAATGCAGGGATTTGCAGCACATCAGCCACTTCGCCAACTGGCTGAGCTTGATAGCTCTCGTGGATATCGGTTAAAATTTTAAAGCCAAATTCTTTTTTCACCTCAGCTAAAATTTCACAACCTTTTTCTAGCCCAGGGCCGCGAAATGAGCTAATGCTCGTGCGATTTGCCTTGTCAAAGCTCGACTTAAAGTAAAAGTCAAGCTTTGGATTTTCATTAAATTTAACTAGCCTTTTTGCCACTTCAAAAACAAGCTCCTTGCTCTCTATCACGCAAGGTCCAGCGATTAAGATCATATTTTCTCCTTTATTTTTCTTTAACAACTAAAATTCCACTCACCACGACAAGCACGATACCTGCGAGTGCTAGGTGATTTGGCAACGCATCGCCCATAAAATAGCCAATAATAAGCGTAAAAATGACGTCTGCGTAGCTAACAGCAGCGACCACACCAGCCTTTTTGCTAACCGCAAATGCCTTTGTCATAAACGCCTGAAAATAGTAGCCACTAAGCCCCATCAGCAAGATAAACACGACGTTGTGCCAGCTTGGCATAGCAAATTTAGAAAATAAAAAATCCAGAGGCTCATAAGTAAAAAACTCAGCCATCCCCATGCAAATAAGCGGCAAAAACGAGCCCCAAAGCATGAAGCTTAGCACGATGATATTTGTGCCGTAGCTCTTGTTTAGCTCCTTGACACTCGTGTAGGCAATAGCCGCTCCAAGGCCGCTCCAAATGCCGATGATATCGGTTTTATTGATACCTAAATTTGGCTGGATAACAAGCAAAATTCCACCAAATCCTAAAAAAACCGCAAACCAGCCAAGCGAGCTTAGCCGCTCCTTAAACACGATAGCTGCGAGAATGGCTGTAAATATCGGGTTTGTCTTTTGAAATGTAAAGGCTGTGGCTAAATTTACATGCGCGACGTTATAAAAAAAGGCAAAAAGCGCCACCGTGCCCACAAAACCGCGAAACATCAGCAAGAAAAAGTGCCCGCCAGTTTGTTTAAATGGAAATTTATAGATGGCGTAGATGACGATGAAAAGTCCGATCAAATTTCTAAAAAAAACAACTTCGATAGAAGGCATATCTTTGCTCAAATACTTTGCAAATGCGCCAGTCACGGCAAACATAAAGCAAGCAAAGAGCATATAAAAAATGCCAAGATGTGAAATATAAAACCTTTTTAACATCGCAAAACCTCTGAATTTAAAGCACTCATTTTAATAAAAAATGGCTTAAATTTTGGTTGATTTTTTCTTTTATTTCGGCGCTTTTAAGCGTAATTTTATACTTTATATAAGAGAAAAATTTGTATAATCAGCCATCATAAAAAGGACAAAATTTGCAAAAAGTAATATTAGTAGGCAAGCCAAATGTCGGCAAAAGCTCACTTTTTAACCGCTTAGCAAGAAGACGCATTGCCATAACAAGCGACGTTAGCGGCACTACAAGAGATACAAACAAAGCTAAGATCGAAGTTGAGGGCAAAGAGTGTATATTAATCGACAGCGGCGGGCTTGATGATAGCAGCGAGCTTTTTAAAAACGTAAAAGCAAAGACCTTAGCAGAGGCTAAAAACTCAGACGTTATCCTCTACATGGTCGATGGCAAAATGATGCCAGATGACGAGGATAGAGCCATTTTTTACGAGCTTAGCAAGCTAAATTTACCAATCGCTCTAGTCATAAATAAAATCGACAGCAAAAAAGACGAGCAAAGAGAGTGGGAATTTGTAAGTTTTGGCGCAAAAAACTCATTTGGCATTTCAGTAAGCCACAACACTGGCGTCGATGAGCTTAGCATCTGGCTGGCAAAACACTTAGAAGCGAAAGTGCAGATAAAGGCCGATACGAGCGATGATTTTGATGATTTTTTAGAAAACTATAACGACGATGGCGAGCTAAACGACGAGATAGACTATGAAAGCAAAAACATAAGAGTTGGCATCATAGGCCGCGTAAATGTCGGCAAAAGCTCACTTCTAAACGCCCTTGTAAAAGAGAGCCGTGCCGTAGTTAGCGACGTGGCAGGCACTACGATCGACCCAGTAAATGAAATTTACGAGCACGATGGCAGAGTTTTTGAGTTTGTCGATACTGCTGGTATCAGAAAGCGTGGCAAGATCGAGGGCATCGAGAGATACGCGCTAAATAGAACTGAGAAAATTTTAGAAGAGACGGACGTGGCGCTACTTGTACTTGATAGCTCTGAGCCACTAACTGAGCTTGACGAGCGTATCGCTGGCATCGCCTCGAAATTTGAGCTTGGCGTCATCATCGTGCTAAACAAATGGGACAAAAGCAGCGAAGAATTTGACGAGCTTTGCAAGGAGATAAAAGATAGGTTTAAATTTCTCTCATACGCGCCGATCATCAGCGTTTCGGCACTTGGTGGCAAAAGAGTGCATAAAATTTACCCACTCATAGTTGAAATTTATAAAAACTACACCCAAAAAATCCAAACTTCAAAGCTAAATGAAGTGATCGGCGAAGCAACCAAAGCGCATCCACTGCCACGAGATAAAGGCAGGGTCGTGAAAATTTACTACGCAGTGCAGTTTAAAACCGCACCTATCATGATAGCGCTCATAATGAACCGCCCAAAATGCCTGCACTTTAGCTACAAACGCTACCTGACAAACAAGCTTAGAGAGAGCTTTAGTCTAGCTGGCGTGCCTATCGTGCTAATCCCTAAAAAACGTGGAGAGAGTGATGAAGACAAAGAACAATAATATCGTTTTGATAGGGTTTATGGGCGTTGGCAAGGGCACAACCGCAAGGGCGCTAAGCAAGGCGCTAAAGACGATGAACCTTGACTGCGACGACTTGCTAGAGAGCTCACAAAATATGAAGATAAAGGCTATATTTGATGAATTTGGCGAAGAGCATTTTAGGCAGCTTGAAAAAGATCTTGCCAAATTTCTAGCCACAAATGTCAAAAATGCGATCATCTCGACAGGTGGAGGCTTTGCAAAGGTTAAAAATTTAAACAAAATAGGCACCGTGATCTATCTAAAAGCAAGCTTTGATGCGATCATGCAAAGGCTAAAAAATAGCAAAAATAGCGAGAAAAAACTCGCCAAACGCCCACTTTTAAGCGACCTAAAAAAGGCTGAGGCACTGCATCTGGAGCGAGAGAAGCTCTATGAAAAAAAGGCTGATTATATCGTTGAAGTGGAGGGCAAAACTCCAAAACAGATCGTAAAAGAGATAAGGATACTTTTAAAAGTTTAGTTGCAAAGTGGCGTGGGCTGCTTGCAACGATAAATTTCAAGATCAGGCTAGATGGCTGTCTGGCGTGGTGTTGGAATTTGTGATGTTTGAGCCAAATTTAACGTTTTGGCGAATATTTTTTTTGTTTAGGCAAGGCGAAATTTTGGTTTTAAGTGAGGGCTAGCAAGCTAAATTTTAAGATTAGACTAGATAAAAGTATCTACCCTGATGTTAAAATTTAAAAAAGCATTTTGGCGAAGTATCGTGAGATGATTTTTTGCTTCACTTGTTCGCAACGCTAAAGCGACGATAGTTGTGTAGAAATTTTAAGCCGAGGCTAGACATATAGTCTGCCGAAAGCTTAAAATTTCAAATCTCTATCAAAAGCGCTCGCGAGAAAAAGCCAAAATTTGAAAGGATAAGATGAGAGTATTAACCGGCCTCCAACCCTCCGGCAAACTACACCTTGGCAACTATTTTGCCTCGATAAAGCAGATGGTTGATATGCAAGAGCAAAATGAGATGTTTATGTTTATAGCAAACTACCATGCGATGACCAGCCTTAGCGACGGCAAAGCGCTAAAGCAAAACACTTTTGACGCTGCGTGTGCGTTTTTGGCACTTGGGATCGATCCAAATAAAAGCATATTTTGGGTGCAAAGTGATGTTAAAGACGTGCTTGAGCTTTATTGGGTGCTAAGCCAGCATACCCCTATGGGCTTGCTTGAGCGCGCGCACAGCTACAAAGACAAGGTCGCAAAGGGCATTAGCTCGCACCACGGACTCTTTAGCTATCCAGTTTTGATGGCGGCTGATATCTTGCTTTATAACGCGCAGGTCGTGCCTGTGGGCAAAGACCAGATCCAGCACGTTGAGATCGCGCGCGATATCGCGATCAAATTTAACAACGAACATGGCGAGATTTTTACTCTGCCTGAGGCAAAGATCGATGAAAACGTCGCTACCGTGCCTGGCACAAACGGCGAAAAGATGAGTAAAAGCTACGGCAACACGATCGATATCTTCGCAGACGCCAAGACGCTTAAAAAGCAAATTTCAAGCATCGTGACCGATGGCACGCCGCTTGAAGAGCCAAAGCAGTGGCAAAACTGCAACGTCTATAACATCGCAAAGCTTTTCTTAGATGAGAGCGGACAGCGCGACTTGCAGGCTAGATATGAGCGTGGTGGCGAGGGTCACGGACACTTTAAAGCCTATCTAAACGAGCTTGTTTGGGACTATTTTAAAGAAGCAAGAGAGAAATTTGAACACTATCAAAACAACCCTGACGAAGTGGCTAAAATTTTAGATCTAGGCGCTAAAAAAGCCCAAAATGTGGCTCACGCAACGATAAAAAAAGTGCGTGAAGCGGTTGGAATTTACAGATAAGGAAAAATATGCAAAATTTATATCCCTACGCGCAGATAATTCACCTTTTTTGTGCGATCATTTTTGTTGGTTATCTATTTTTTGATGTGATCATATTAGGAGCGGCGAGCAAAAAGATGCCGCCAGAGCTCGCTCAAAAGGCAAAGCAAGCCATCGGCTCAGTAGCTGTTAAGATCATGCCTATTTGCGTGCTACTTTTAGTTTTAACTGGTGGCATGATGATGAGTAACTGGGTCGGCAGCAAGGCTGGAGGCTACTTTGAGACAAATTTACAGATCGCTTTTATGATCAAATTTTGCTTAGCGATGGTTATCGTGGCTGCGGTGATAGTAAATTTAAGCTGCAAATTTATATTTAAGCGCCCTAGCCCACTTGGCAACATCCACCCTATCGCACTTACGCTTGCGGTGGCGATCGTATTGCTTGCAAAAGTTATGTTTATGGTTTAAGGATAGGATAAGGAGAAGATAATGATAAATTTAAAACTACTTGAGACAAACTACGATGAATTCGTAAAAAAACTAGAGGGCAAAAACGTTAAAGCTAGCTTGCTAGACGAGCTTTTACACACTTTTAACGAGCTAAAGCAAAAGCGCAAAGCACTTGAAAATTTCCAAGCGATCCAAAACGCAAAGAGCAAGGAGCTTGGCGTAAAAGCAAGAGCCGGCGAGGACGTAAGTGAGCTTAAAAGTGAGCTAAATTTAAACAAAGCTGCCCTTGCTGACGCTGATGAGATCGTTAAACAATATGAAGAAAAGCTTGAGCAAATTTCATTTAGCGTGCCAAATATCACCGACGATGACGTGCCATTTGGCAAGGACGAGGACGATAATGTCTGCATAAAAACGGTGCTTGAGCCAACTAAATTTGACTTTAAGCCAAAGGAGCACTGGGAGCTAGGCGAGAGCCTTGGCTGGCTTGACTTTGAAAGAGGCGCAAAGCTCTCAGGATCTCGATTTACCGTGCTTCGCGGCATGGGAGCAAGGCTTAGTAGAGCGCTTGTTAATTACATGATCGACTTTAACAGCGCGCGCGGCTTTGAGCTTGTAAATGTCCCTTATTTAGTAAGCTCAAACACACTTTTTGGCACCGGTCAGCTACCTAAATTTGAAGAGGATCTTTACAAGGTGCGTGACGAGGACCTCTACCTCATCCCAACTAGCGAAGTGCCTGTGACAAATTTATACAATGACACGATCATTGAGGCCGAGCAGTTACCTATAAAAATGACTTGCTACTCAGCATGCTTCCGCCAAGAGGCAGGCTCAGCAGGACGTGACACTAGAGGTATGATCCGCCAGCACCAGTTTGAAAAGGTCGAGCTTGTAAGCATCACAAAGCCTGATCAAAGCGAGGGCGTGCTTGCTGAGATGATATCTTGCGCGAGCGACTTGCTAACTAGCCTTGGTCTTCCTCACCGCCACATGCTTCTTTGCAGCGGCGATCTAGGCTTTAGCGCGGCAAAGACAGTAGATCTTGAGGTTTGGCTACCAGGTCAGGGCAAATACCGCGAGATAAGCTCTATCTCTAATACTCGTGATTTTCAAGCAAGAAGAGCGAAAATTCGCTTTAAAGATGGCAAGAAAAATATGCTTGTAAATACCCTAAATGGCTCAAGTCTGGCAGTTGGCAGGACGCTAATAGCGATAATGGAGAACTACCAAAAAGCTGATGGCACTATCGAAATTCCAGAAGTTCTTAAAAGGTATATGTAGTGGCTGATGACGAGGTTGTAGTTCTAAAACCACCTGGCGAGCAAGCAGAGCAAGCGCCTGAAGAGGCAAAGACAGAGGTTCCTGAAGAGATCGTCTCGCTTGAGAGCATCGCAAATGATGGCGTGCTTCAAGATGAGAGCATCCCAGAGCCAATACCAGTAAAAAAGAGCAAGAAAAAGCTCTTTATCATCATCGGTGCGGCTGCTTTGGTGCTTGTCATCTTGATAGTTGTTTTGTTAATCGTCTTGCTAAAAAAAGATAAAAAAGAGGAGATAGACACTACAGCTATCGTAAAAAATATAGAAAACAACTACCAAACGCAAAATTTTGGCGCTTCAAAGATCGATGAGATGATAAACAAGGCCAACCAGCTTTATGAGCGTGGCAACAAATTTGAAGCGTTAAAAATTTATGAAAACATAGCTGTTTATAACCAGTCGCTTTCAAACTACAACCTCGGCGTTTCGCAGATGAAACAAGAAAAATGCGACGAGGCGATCATCTCGTTTAACAAAGCGATAACTGACCGCGAAAACACCGCAGTTAGCGCCATAAACGCCGCTGTTTGCTCGCTCGAGCTAAATAACACCAAAAATTTCAACTACTACATAGGGCTTGCGGACTCCTTTTTGCAGTATGAAAACAGCTCGCCACTTTACAGCTACTACTATGCGCTGGTTAATTATTACAAGGGTAATTACTACGAGGCGCTACAAGCTCTCTCACACCCTAGCACAGAGGACTATAAGGGCGAGTATGCTTACTTGAGCGCTAAAATTTTATCGCTTCTTGGCGATGACGAGAGAGCCATAGCTAAGCTTGAAGGGCAAAAGGCGTTTAAGGCTGATTTTACGCTAGCACAGCTCTACGCAAGACTTGGCAAATACGACAAGGCAAGGGACTATCTAACAAAGGCTTCTAAAAATACGCCAAATATCGATCTTATCAAGATGACTGAGGCGCTGATCGATCTAAAAACGGCTGATTATGGCGATGCGGCGGCATTTATCAAAGATGTCTACGACTACAACGCCTCGATGCCAAGTAAAATTTACAAGATAAAAACCATCCTAAAGCCAGATCTTTTTGACGTTAGCCTAGCTCAGGCGCACTTTAGCGACGATATGTTTTTTGATAGGACAAGGCGCTATGAGACGCTATTTTACTTCGCACCTTACAAGGTCTTTGACGCAAAACAGAGCATCGAGCAGATAAGAAAAGGTGGAGTTAGCGTCTTTTTAGATGACACCTCAGCGGCAAATGACTACCTCACACAAAGTGCCGCCGCCTCAAAGGTCAATGCCAAACTTAGTGAAGCCATCGCAAAGGCACTTAACTACCGCTTAAAAGAGGCAAACAAGGACTTTGAAGAGCTTGCCAAAGCCTATCCAAACCACTCGATCTTGCAGTATAACCTAGCTCTTAGCTACGCTCAGCTTGGAAATTTTAGCCTTGCAGCAAAGCACTTTATAGCAAGCTATCATCAAGATGTAAATAACCATCTCTCTGGCATCTTTGGCGCTATCTGCATGGATATAAATAGAAATTTAAATCCAAAGTTAGTTGAAGAGATCGGAGAAAATTTAGAAAACGACAAGAGCCTAAAGCCTGTAAATTTATATGCCTCGCTTCTAAGCCTGATAAGTGGCAACCAAAGCGCGATGATAAGGTGGCTTGAAGAGCCAAAAGAGCCTACAACGCTAAATTTAGCCTTTGATATCATCATCGCTAAAATTTCAAACAACGATGAGTTAATGTCAAAAAAAGCTGATGAGCTGATTAAAATTTTGCCAAATGATATCATCGCAAATATCTTAAATTTCATCTCTAAAAACAAAGATCAAAACGTCAAAGAGTACGCAAAAGCGATACAAATTTACTTCTTTGATAAAAATCTCGACTCAAACGCCTTCTACCACGGCGCTGATATCATTAAAAAGCAATACATCAAGCTGCTTCAGATCTCAGGCCTGCTAACAAGGGAGCGCGATAAGCTAAGAGCCGAGCTAAAGAGCGCGCCAAAAAATATAAATTTGATCCAAACTCTAGCCTACGTGGATATCTTTACAAACGACTTTGATGAGAGTTATAAACTTTATAATGAGGTCATAGACGAGTTTAAGATAAATGACGCTGGGACGCTCTTTTTGGCCTCTGTGGCAGCCACTGGAGCAAACAAAATAACAAATGCGATCGCACTTTTGGAGCTTACAAAACTAAATGATCCAAGCGCTGTCGAAAACAGAGCTGCCCTTGGCTTTATGTATCAGCAAATCGATAACATCAAAGCCGCACTTATACAATACAGCAAAGTTGGAAACGTAGGATATAACAACGAATTTTATGATTTTATGATAGATAACTAGAAAATTTAAAGCTAGGTCTTTAAAAGCCTAGCTTTAGATAAAATGGCTCTAAATTTAAATATTAGTAACTTCAAGCCTTATCTGATCTGAGACTTCACTAAATTTATAAAGCAAATCACCACACTTATACTCTATGCATTTTTCGTTAATCTCATCTTTTTTATCTTTTTTAGACAAAATTTTCTTCATAACGCCAGGAAGCTCTCTTTGCAAAAGCAGTTTATAAGACATCCCCATGCCGTGAGTTAGAGACTTTATAAATTTACCATCAACCTCGCTCTCATCTTTTACCATATGAAGCGTCGCGTCAAATTTTAGCTTTTTAAGAGCCTCATAAAGCTCGGTTTTATCCTTTGCGGGGGCTATATCATCATTCACACAATGATATCCAATATAAAACGTCTTTTTAAATTTACTCTGTACCTTTAAATGTTTCGGATTTAAGATATTTCTTATCTCTTCTCTAGATTCATTAAAATAATATAGTGAAGTCTTATCTAGTGTCCAATAGGTTTTATCAAAAAGATAGAGGCAAATATCTTGATAAAAGTCATCAGTCGCACAACAAAAAAATTTAGTAAAATCAATCTCTTTTCCAAAGCCAATAAGCCGCCATAAAAATATAGCATAGGAGCTATTATCTATTACAGCATCTACTAACCACGGAGCAATTTTAGCTGATAAATTTGCAAGATAGCCACCATGTGAGCTTCCTACCAAAATAACAGGAATTTGACTAAATTTTCCAGCGCATAAATTATGCTTAGTATAAAGAATAGCATTTAATATATCAGTAGCTTGCATAATGCCAAAATTTTGGTATTCATCTTTTGTTGGATACATTGTGCAACTCAAATTTAGCTTATAACTTGCAGGCAAAATATTTGCCTTTTTTCTAAGAGTGATCTCCTCACTAAGACTTTCAAATAAAAAACATGTTTTTTTATAACTATCGACCGTCTTTATGTCTATTGGTAATGTTATACCAATTTTGGCTAACTCATCTACTAATATCGCACGGTCCAAATCATCTAACAAACATTGAGCCCCAAGCTGTGGGCGGTTGCCTATACAGTGATAATCCACACTAATGCATGCCACATCATAAGACTCTACCATGCTTCGCATGAGATGGGTTCTATATCCAGAGTCAGAGTCTGCTCCAAGACCAGGGATGATGACTAAAAGAGCTTTTGCCTCTTTAACATCGTCATAACAGGCATAAAAAGATAAAGCAGAGCTTCTTTTGATGCCAAGCTCTACATCATCACAAGATAAAATTTCGTAGCTTCCATCAACTAGCATCTTAACTCCTTTTAAATTTTGCTAAATTTCTCTACCTTTGTGAGACGTTATAGAAAAAGCTAACGATCTGTTTTGCTAGGCGCTCTTTGAAAAATGGCCAGATATAGCTTGGCGAATAGACATTGCCAGCTTGCATGAGCGAGATATTTGTCGCTTTCTCACCGCCATCTTTTGGGCGCACTAACACGCTTACTTGCATGTAGTAAGCATAGCTGTTTGTGCTAAAGTCGTCATCATAATCATCATAACCAAATGGGAAAAACATCGAGTAACCAAAGCCAAAACTTGGTCTGCCAAAGCCATATCCCATGCCCATTGAAAATCTAGGGTCTCTTTTGGTTGTCCTAGAAAAGCTTTGCACGTCGCCAAGGATGATGAAGTCGGCATTTTTGATATTTGGCTCATTTCTAAAGCCAGCCTTTGCAAATTCGCTTAAAATTTCAGCATTTACATCTTGTCCGGTCGCGCTATTTTTAAAATTTACATAGACGCTTTTGTTTGCTTCTCCAAGCGTAAAAAAGATCGGATCGCTCGTTTTTACCGAGATATTTGGCGTGCTGCTAGCACATCCGACAAAAAACACCGCTAGAACAAATAAAAAGAAATTTCTCATCTTCACTCCTATAAGAGCGATCTTATAGCACCTTCAAGCACACTTTTTGGTGTAAGACCGATAAATTTTGATCGCATCTTACCATCTTTATCAAAAAAATAGATAACAGGCACGCCCATAACGCCACCAACTGCCTTGCTGAAGTAATCCACCGAGACCTTGTCGCTTGTAGTTTTAAAGGTGATGTTGTGCTCTTTTAAGATTTCGATATCCTTATCAAAGCCCTTGCTAGGCCCTAAAATGCCAATGAACTGAACCTCTTTGCCATACTCTTTTTCAAGTGCGTTTAGATCAGGGATCGCAGCCTTGCACACACCACAGTCTGTGCCAAAGAAAAAGAGCATATATGGCTTATCGCCGATCTTTAGGCGCTTTTCGGTAGGGAAAAACTGCGTATCGATGCCACTTGAGTCATTTAGCGTGATGTGGTGCTTCTCATACTGCTTGACGCAGCCCAAAACTAGGGCTGAGACTAGACATAAAAGTAAAATTTTATATCGCATTTGGCACCTTTGGATTTTCGATAGTGCGGATATTCTCTAGTTTGCCGTGTCTTAGATATACGATCTTATCGCCATATTCGCCTAGATCTGGGTTGTGAGTGACTAGAAGTATCGTCTTGCCCTCTTTTCTTAGCTTGCAAAAAAGATCAAGTATGATCCTCTCATTTGCCTCGTCAAGGTTACCAGTTGGCTCATCTGCTATTAAAATTTCAGGGTCGTTTATGAGCGAGCGCGCGATACAAAGGCGTTGTTGCTCACCACCACTTAGCTGACTTGGTCTGTGCGTTAGCCTGTGAGAGAGGCCAACTGCCTCAAGGGCTTTTTTAGCATCCTCTTCATCAACTGAGCTGTGATAATACTGCGCTATCATTACGTTTTCAAGCGCGCTAAGATATGGCACTAGGTGAAACTGCTGAAAGACAAGCCCGATCTTTTCACGTCTAAATTTAAGCGTATCATCGGCATTTAGGTTGCTCGCATCATCGCCACCAAGCATATATACGCCGCTACTTGGAGTATCCATTAGAGAAAGGATATTTACAAGCGTACTCTTACCACTACCACTTGGCCCCATGACGCTGACCCACTCGCCCTTTTTAACCTCAAAACTTATATCATCAAGTGCTTTTACATCGCCAAAAATTTTACAAATATTTTTAAGTTCTAGTGCATTTTGCATATCATTCTCCTCTTAGTGTATCTGCCATTTTGTTATTAAGTGCCCGCTTAATCGGGTAAAACGCTGCGATCGCTGCAAAAAGAAGTGATATGACCACAGCTACTGGGATGCTTAGAATTCTAAAATCAATACTAGAATCAAATATCGCATAACCTAAAATTTGAGCTAGTAGATAACCTAAAAACGCTCCAACTAACGCTGAAATAAGTGCTGTCACAAATGTCTCACAGCCAAATAGCCTTAGCACGTCTTTTTTGCTTGCACCTATAGCTCTAAGAAGTGCGATCTCACGTGATCGAGAGAGCAAGATAGCACTAAGCGTTGTATTTACGCACATTGAAGTAATGAGTAAGATGACAAGGCTCACAAGTGCCATTAGAAGCTTGATCTTCTCTAAGATGTAGCCCTCAGACTTTGAGACCTTTGCCACTGGTTTTGCGACTATTTCGTCGTTGCTAATAGTCTTTGCAAGCGATGTTATCTCGTCAAAATTTCCAAGCACAACAGCTTCTGCATAGTTTATCTTGCCAGCTTTGTTTGAAATTTGCTGAGCCAAAGATAGCGACGTGATCAAAAGAGCGTCTTCTTTGTCGCCACTTGCTACTACGCCTTTTATCTTTACATTTATGCTCTCATTTGAGCCAATAGCGCGAATTTCTATATCATCGCCTGCTTTAAAGCCAGCTTGACGAGCAAGATCGACGCCTATTAGCACGTTTTTATCGTCAAAATCGACATTTATCATAGTTCCATCTCTAACATCTAAAAATGGTTTAACTTTTTTTAGATTGCTAAATTTTGTCCCCATGACGATAGCGTTTGTCGGACCGATATTTGCCTGAGCAAAGAGATAACCGCTCTCGCCAAGAATCTTGTCTTTTGGCACTTTAGCGATCATTTCATTATAGGTTTTTTCGCTCATATCATCACTTGTCGCCATATCTTTTGGAGCAAAGATCATATTTGCACCATAAGTTTTTAGCTCGCGTGAGACCTTTGAGTCGATGTCAAGATAGACATTGACAAATGCCGCACACACGCACGCTCCAAGCAAGATCGAGATGACGATAACCATAACCCTTGATGAGCCATTTTTTAGGCTTTTGTAGATTATATTGTAAAAGAATTTGCTATTTGCGGTCATATAGCACCTCCGCAGGTAGTAAATTTATGACGTTTCTCATTGGCATTAGCGAGCCAACGACTGAGATGAGCAAGGCAAATGCCACGCTTATTGGCAGCACGATCCAAGCTATGCCTATGCCGTGAGAGAATATGATGTAAGACATCACGTAGCTTAGCGCGTATCCTAAAAATGCTCCCGTGATACCAGCAAAAAATGCCACCACAAGGCTCTCGCTAGCAAAAAGGGCGTAAATTTCAAAGTTGCTTGCGCCTATGGCTTTTAAAAGGCCGATCTCTTTTTTACGGCGATAAATTTCACTTGTCATTAGCGAGGTTATACCGATGGCTGAAACCACAAGGGCGATGATACTAACGATACCCATTAGGCTTTGAATTTTCTTTACGATATTACTCTCCGCATCACTTACTTGAAGGCTTGCCTTTGCGCTAACGTTTGGTAAATTTTCTTCTATCTGAAATGCGATTGATCCCGCATAAGCCGAGCAGTACCATTTGTCGTACTCTGCGCTATCAAGGTTGTCTAAATTTCGTCTAGCCTTTAGCGATAGGTCGTTTTCTGGGATCGTCATGGCTGAGACTTCAGCTTTTGTATATGAGCCAGGATGCCCTGAGAGATCACCAGCAAGTTTTAGCGAGCCTACTAGCTTATGTGCCTCATCGCTTGCTCCTTTTAATATGCCAACCACACTAACCTCTCTTGTGCCGTTTTTACCCACAAGGCTAAGCTTGTCGCCAACTTTTAAATTTTTAGCTTTAGCAAGCTCATCTCCTACTAAAATTTCATCCATGCTCTCATCTTTTGGCCAAGCGCCCTCAACACCCCAAAATCCATACAAGCTCTTAACGCCTGTGCTAAATTCTGGCTCGTCTTTTAAGCCGATATTTTTGTCAAAATATGTTCCCTCAAAGCTAAATTCATTACCTTTTTCATCTTTGACCTTTGTCTCTAGAAACGGCGCAAAGGCAACGATATTATTTCTCCAAAAGATCTCTTTTATCTTATAAAGATCAGCCTCTGGGAGTAAATTTTGTGATTTTAGTGGGGTGAAATTTTTACCCTCGATCTCGATGCTTAGGCTCTCACCGCGTGGTAAAACGACGATATTTGAGCCATAGCCTCTAAGCTCGCTTGCCACTTGATCGCCGATTTTAAGCGTGATATTTAGCATGCAAGCTATCAAAAGAGCAGCTAGCAAGATGGTGATAAACGCCATCGTCTTTTGCACCTTTGAGCCCGTGATCGAGCTTTTTATCATTCTTAGTTGCATATTTTTCATTTTAACGTTCCATTTGTTTCTACATATTTTTCTGGATTTGCTTCAAATTTCGCCTGAGTTTCGTTGCTCTCAAAGAAATATGTGCGTCCGTAGTATAAATATGATCTTGAATCAAGATTGCTCACCTTTTTGCGACTAACTGGGTCAAGCACCATCTTTTCGACAACCTTGCTAAAGTAGTTTGCCCCTGCGACGATCGTTTTGTAATCAACTATGATATTTTTACCATCAAAGGTAAATGCCATAGGGATCGGGTTACAACCACCCTCTTTGCCAACTGACGGCAAGAAAATTCTAACATTACAAGAGATACAAATAAGGTCATTGCCTCTTTTTATATAGCCCATATCGCCACAAATCATGCACGAGTCAAAGACGATGACAGGCGAGACGCGGTCGCTAAAGCGGTTTAGCAAGAAAAATCTTATCTGCTTGCCCTCATCTGTGATGTAGGCAAATCTGTGAAGTTCATTATCTTTTAACATATCAACATCAAATATAAATTTATCTCCCACCGGCTCAACCAAGACTGGCTCTGAAATTTGAGGTGGGCGAGATGCATAAAGATCAAAATAAAGTGAAAATCCAAGCGCTATTAAAACGCTGCAAAATGCAAATTTTGCATTGTCAAAGACATTTTCTCTAATGGCTTTTGTAAAGCGGTATTTGATAGAGCCAAACGTGCTCTTATCGATACTCTTTGGCACAAAGCAAAGCGCGATGATGCATAAAAGAAGGATCACTGCTATGTAAAAATAGGCACTAAATTCTGTGACGTAGATGCCTTTTGCGCTGATAGATAAAATTTGAGAATTTAGCTCGCTACTTATCTTTAAAGCACCTGCACGTAAAAGCTCAAGTGCAGTTTGTGAGCTTCTATCAACTAGCAAAAATACTAATGTGATAAGAGCTAAAATTTTAGCTACTGATGATGGGATGCTTGCTTTTAAATTTGAAATGAAGAAAAATAAAAATAGTATCAAGATCATCGCAAAGATCATCAAAAAGAAGCTAATGACTGAAAGCGTGTCAAGCAGCTCGCCGCCAAAAAGTGGGAACAATGCGCTACTTGAGCTATAGCCAAAGCCAAAGCCGATGCCTAAAATAAAAAATGTTACGATTTTTGCTATCTTAAGCTCGAAAAATATCCATAAAATGCTAATGAGTAGAAAAATCAGTGTCACTGAATCTATAAAAATTTTAAACTGGTCATCAACAAGCGCATGACGAGCAGCTTTAAAGATAAGCACACCAGCAACAACGCCAAGAAATGATGGTAAAAAGATCGTTTTTAAACTTTTGCCATTGTTATTTAAGGCAGCAAAAAGCGTAAATCCAAGGAGGGCTAAAAAGACCTGATAGAAGTAAATTGACATAACTAAACCCTATGAGAATTTTTAAAAAGGGGCGAAAACGCCCCAAAGTGATTATTTAACAGGACCACCTGTCCATTGAAATTTATAAGTTGTTGTGAAAGGTTCAAACCATTTACCAACACCAGTCTCTTTGTCAGCGTGGCGACCAAAGCCTTGTTTTTCTGGATTGTCGATGTGGAATTTAAGCTCATAGTTACCAACACCTGTATCCATTTTTACGTTAGCGCCGTAGTGTGGGCCATCGCTTGCAACCATTGGCATAAATGTACCTTTTTTAGTTTTACCATTATCAAGGTTTTTTAGCTCATAGTTGATTTTTAGATATGGGATCCACTCGCCTTCGCCAAAGCCGTTTTTGTTGCCTTTTATAGCGTGGATGTCAGCCTCTAAGTGAAGATCAGCCAAGCTTGGAGCTAGATCAACGCCTTTTGGCTCCATGTCGATTGGCTCAAGATAAACTGCAGCTATCTCCATGCCATTAGCCTCTACAGGCTCGCCGATTGGGTGCTCTCCAGCAAGTGCAAAACCAGCCGCTAGACTAAGTGCTAGAGCTGAACTAAGAATTTTATTCATATCCTCTCCTTTATATAAGATTAGTTTTTATTTTGTTTTGATTTCATGATAACGATGCCTATAATTAGGGCAAGCACCATAATGATCTGAGGCACCAAGCTCTCGTAATATGGCATAAGTCCTAGCCAGTCTCTCATCCAGTCAGGAAAATTTAGTCCTTTTATGATAGTTGGGATGAAAATTTTGCCCTCAACTAGCTCGCCAACGCCCTTGCCAACAAAGACGATCGACATGTAAAAGATGATAGCTGATGTAAATATAAAAAATGGCTTAATAGGAATTTTAATAGCGAAAATTTTAAATAAGAAATAGACTATTAAAAGAACGATAAGACCTACAACAAAGCCAGCTGCGATCATTGAGTAGCCAGCTGAGTCTTTTGCGTCAAAGATAAGCGCTTGATAAAATAACACTGTCTCAGCGCCCTCTCTAAATACCGCTAAAAATACAGTCCACCAAAGCATCGTGCTTGAGCCACTTGAGATAGACTCAGATAAGTGAGATTTGATGTAGTCGTTCCATTTTTTAGCGCCAGCATTTGAAAGAAGCCAGAAGCCAACATAAAATAGAAGTCCCACTGCAACAAGCATCGTGATGCCTTCCATAAGCTCTCTTTTTTGACCTGCTGCCTCGCCAAAGATGACGTTCATTATCCAAGCCATGACAAAGCTTAAGATGACAGCCACGCCAACTGAGCTATATACGACCTTGCCCATAGATTTTGCATTGCCAGTTTTTACAAGATATGCAACGACGGCTGCAACGATGATAAGAGCCTCAAAACCCTCTCTTAAGATGATAGTTAGAGCCCAGATAAATAGCGTCCAAGGTGAGCTTGAACCGCTAGTTTTCTCAAGTGCAGCTGCTAGCTGAGATGACATCTTGCTTGCGCTCTCTTCAAGTGTTTTTTCGTCTGCGCCTGATTTCATAAGGGCTACAAGGTTGCCAAATGTAGCTTCGATAGCTGTTTTTAAATTTACATCTATCGCACCTACTTTGTTCTCCATGCCGCTACCTTCAAACTCATCAAAGTAGATGTCTTGGATATCGCCCATAGCTTTAGCGCTATTGCCACCTTTGTAAAGCGCGATGGCTGCTTGAATTTTTTCATTTATGTTTTTAACAGTTTGAGTGTAGTCTGTGCCACTATCTTCGCTGCTATCGCTAGATGCTGCACTACTCATATCAACTTTTGCTAGTTTTACTGTTTCAGCTGGAAGTTTTGCAACGGCATCATAAGCTAGCTTTTTGATCTCTTCTAGCTTTACTTTAAAGTCATCTTTGCTTATGCCATTTGTGATGCCACTGATCGCTTCACCCATCTTTCTTTGGATGTCAGCATCTATGCTTTTGCCATTTTCTATATATTGGCGAACGGCGATTTCAAGTTGAGTATTTCTATAATCATTAAATTTAGCATCTTGGATAGAATTTTTAGCATCATCTTGTTTATCGCCCTCGTAGCTTGCTATGGCTTTATCTAAAGTAGCCGATAAATTTTCAAATGCCACCTTCCACTCAGGGATAAATTTAGAAGTGTCATAGCCGCTTGTAGCAGCTTGTGCTGGGCTGTCTGAGTACTCACCAACAAGCTTATGACCATTTAAAATAACTGGCAAAACTTCAGCGATTTCGCTATTTATCTGATCTATTCTTTTTTGCACGTCATCTGGTGCTTCGCCAGCTTTTATCGCCTTTCTGATCTCGCCAAACTGCTTCTCCATAGAGTAAGCTTTTTTCTGACCTAAATTTATTCTGATGCCAGCTTCGACATCTTCAAACAGACCAAAATAAGCATTTTGAGTATCGCTAACTGCTTGCTCGACGTTGCCAGCTCTATACTCTGTTATTACTTTTTGTAATGACTCTTTTATCTGAGCTGCGACTTGTGTGTAGTCGTCATTTTTTGCTACAAGCCAGATAGGCAGGAGCATGATAAGCATAAATTTAAAAAATTTATTCATTAATTAAACCACCTGTGAGATTATTTTAAAGTGAAATATTACCAATGCTTTACTTTGATTAAAATAAAAACGATTATCATAAAAGAATGTAAATTTAAAGTATAAATAATATTTTTTACAAATAAATAATTAAATTTACGTAAATTTAGGGCTTTAGAAGATTATATCAAAATTTCATATCGAGATAAAAAAGTTATATATTTTTGATAATTTCAATAGATAAGAAAAATTATTGATGAAATTTTAGATTATAAAAATCATAAAAAATAATTTAAATTTTATAAATTTAAAAGGAGAGCAAGCGCCCTCCTTAGTGTTATATGTTTAGTCCTGTATTTCTTAGCATAACGCGTTTGCGATATACATTTGAAACCTCAGCAGCGTCGCCAACTAAAAGTGCGTTTGTAGAACAGATAGCCGCACACATAGGAACTTTGCCCTCAGCCATTCTGTTTTGACCGTAAAGCTCTCTCTCCTCGTGTGAGTTAGTTGGCTCTGGACCGCCTGCGCACATAGTGCATTTATCCATTACACCTTTTACACCAAATGCCCCGTCTCTAGGGAACTGCGGCGCACCAAATGGACAAGCATATAAGCAGTATCCACAGCCTATGCACTTGTGTTTATCGTGAAGCACGATGCCATCAGCTCTAATGTAGAAGCAATCAACCGGACAAACTTGCTCGCAAGGTGCGTCGGTGCAGTGCTGGCACGCGATAGTAGTTGATACCTCTTTGCCCTCGATACCATCGTGAAGCGTGATAACCTTTCTTCTATAAATTCCAACTGGAAGCTCGTGAGCAGAAGAGCAGGCGACTTGACATCCAAAGCAGCTGATACATCTATTAGTATCTACAAAAAATTTCATTCTTGCCATTTTTCTCTCCTTACTCTTTACCTAGGGCGTCTCTTTCGCCATACTCGTGATAAAACGATGTTTTAAAGGTGTTCTCTTCAGCTTTTTCTATGCGGCAAAGACCTGCGTTAAATTCTGAAATTTGAGTAACAGGGTCAAATCCGTAGTTAGTAACTGTGTTAAAGCTCTCGCCGATAACGTAAGGTTTAGTGCCCTCTGGGTAGCGAGCTGAGAGATCGACACCTTGCATAACGCCAGCGAAGTTGTAAGGCATACAAATTCTATCTGGAGTTACCATATAGCTGTGGTAGCATCTTACTTTGATCTTCGTGCCTTGTGGGCTGTGGATCCACATCATATCGCGATCTTTTATGCCATGTTTTAGCGCAAGCTCTGGGTGGACGTTAGCAAACATCTCAGGTGTGATGGCTGAGAGATATTTACTTGTTCTTTCGATCATTCCTGCACCACTTAAATTTACGACGCGTTGCGTGCTAAATACGATAGGGAATTCTTTTGACCAGTCTTTTGCTTGTTGCTCTGACTTAAATTTAGTAGAAACACGGAAATTTCTAGCTTGATCATCAAATGTCGGATACTTTTGGACAAGATCCCAGCGTGGTGAGTGGATAGGCTCTCTATGTTTTGGGATAGGATCAAGAAACTCCCAAACGATAGCTCTAGCTCTTGCGTTACCATATGGCACGACCCCTTTTTCACGGCATTTTTCTAAGATGATACCGCTGTAGTCCATGCTCCAGCTAGGTCCTATCTTAGCTTTTTCTTCTTCTGTTAGAGTGATGCCTAGGACTTTTTCGATGTTATCTCTTGTGATTTGCGGGTAGCCACCTTTTATGGCTGAGCCAACTAATGTTGCCTCTTCGCTAGCTAGCTGACTAACGCCGTTATGCTCTAAGCCAAAGCGGTTTCTAAAGCCAGAGCCACCCTCTGCGTAAGGCTTGCTCATATCGTAAAGTATCGGTGTGCCAGGGTGTTTTTCATCCCATGCTGGCCATGGCTTGCCGTAGTACTCACCTCTTACTTCGCCACCAAGACCTATTAGCGTATCTGGGTCAAATTTATCCCAGTTTGCTTGGTGACGTCTAAACATCTCAGCAGTTCTGCCGCCATAACCGATAGAATTTCCAACCCTTGCTATCTCATTTGTCGCATCATCTGGCCATACAAAGTCATCTTTAACTTGTTTTAGCTCTCTATCTACAACAGCCATCTTCATGCCTTTTACATATTCATCGTAAAAGCCAAATTTCTTAGCAAATGCAAACATTACTTCGTGATCGCCCTTGCTCTCATAAAGTGGATCAACAACCTTTGTCCTCCACTGACCTGAGCGGTTTGTAGCGTTTAGGTGACCTTCGTTTTCAAAGGCAGTTGCCACTGGCAAGATATAAACGCCATCTTTTCTATCTGAAAGGATAGAAATTTCATTTACAAATGGCTCAGCAACTACGATCATATCTAGTTTTGAAGCCGCTTCTTGAATTTTAGCTAGGTGCGCCATAGATGTAAGGCCAGTTCCTTGAACCCAAAGAACTCTTAACGCGCCACTGCTAAAGGTATTTTCCTCTTTTAAGACGCCTTGCCACCATTTTGAAAGTGACCAGCCTTTTTCATTTCTCCAGTTTCTATCCTCTGGGTTTTTAGGATCGTGGTAGTAATACTCTTCAAAAACAGTGTTTTTAACTGGCGTGCCGCCTTGTTTTGGCTCTTTGGTTGAGACTGCAAAGCGTTTTACAAACTCGTCATAATCAACGCCCCAGCCTTGGCAGTAATACTTCCAAGCCGCGTCAGTTAGTCCGTAATACATCGGCAAGCTGTCTGAGAGGTTACACATATCGGTTGAGCCTTGAACGTTGTCGTGACCACGGATGATGTTACAGCCGCCGCCTGGTTTGCCCATGTTGCCTAAGATTAGTTGAAGTATAGGTAAAATTCTAGTATTTGAGCTACCAACTGAGTGCTGTGTGATGCCAAGAGCCCAGACCACTGTGCCTGGTTTTGTGTGAGCTAGGATATTTGCAGCCTCTATCAGCTTATCAACTGGCACGCCTGTAACGTCAGATGTGACCTCTGGTGTCCAGTGCTCAGCCTCTTTTGCTATCTCGTCGATGCCGTAAGTTCTATTTTTTATAAATTCTTTATCTTCCCAGCCATTTTTTAAGATGATGTGGATAAGTCCATAAACAAGTGCTATATCGGTGCCCGATCTTTGTCTTAGGTATAGATCAGCATGAGCGGCTGATTTTGTAAAATTTGGATCAGCTACGATCACCTTTGCGTTGTTTCTATCTTTTGCTTGCAAAGTGTGCTTCATACCGCCAACTGGATTTGCCACAGCTGGGTTTGCACCTATTATAAATATACATTTTGAATTTGCAGCCATATCTCCAAAGTGGTTTGTCATCGCGCCATAACCCCAAGTATTCGCCACACCGGCGACTGTTGCGCTATGTCAAATTCTTGCTACGTGGTCGTTACTGTTTGTGCCCCAAAACGCAGCAAATTTTCTAAAGTAATATGCTTGCTCGTTGTTAAATTTCGCAGATCCTAAGAATATAACGCTATCAGGACCATCTTCTTTGCGGATATGAAGCATCTTATCGCCGATCTCATTTACAGCTTGATCCCATGAAATTCTCTGCCATTTGCCATCAACCTTTTTCATAGGATATTTGATGCGTTGCTTGCTGTGTGTAAGGTCGATCTGATCGATACCTTTTGAGCAGTGTGAGCCTTGAGATATCGGGTGAAACATCGCCATATCTTGACGAACCCAAACACCATCTTGTACCTCAGCCTCGATACCACAGCCTGCTGAGCATATAGAACAAATAGTTCTAACCTTTTTTGAGCCAGGGAAAGGATCTTTTATCTCCTCTGCGCTAGCGTGTCTTATCGTATCATTTTGTCCAAAAGCCATTGTGGTGCCAGCACCTAGTGCGGCTAGCTTTAAAAATGAACGTCTTCCTATACGTGCATCACTCATGGTTTTCTCCCTTAGTATGCGATTTTATAGTAGGTTTCCCAGTTTTTGCTTTTTTTATAAAGCACCTCTTTTTTGTTAGACTTGCCTACGACAACGCCATTGTCATCAGGAGCCAAGTCATCACTAGTCACTTTTGCTACGGCTGAGACTGCGAGTACTCCGCCGGCAGCACCGACTTTTAGAGATTTTTTAAGAAAATCTCTTCTTGATCCTTGCATTTTTTCTCCTTATGCCTCAAAAATTTTTGAGAAATTTGGTTCATTGATATGTAAAATTTGCATATTTTAAAATTCTAAAATATCGCAAATAGCCTATTTTATGGCATTTTAGCGCCCTAAAGTTAAACTATGTAAATTTAGCATATTTCTAAGTTAAGCAAAGTAAATATAAAAGTTTAATTAAGAATGTTAAGTATTTATTAAAAATATAGTTAAATATACTTTAAATTTATAAAATTTATTTATAGTAGAAATTCTAGGGAGAGCTCCCTAGAAAATGTTATTTTAGATCACTTTTATTTACAATAAATGGCACTGATCTAACGCCAGCTGCAAAGTATTTTTTGCGCAGATTGTCGATCTTTGCGACATCTTCTTTGCTAACGCTCTTATCATCTACATTGTAGTCTTCAGCGTAGTATTTTCTTAAAATTTTAACCTTATCGCTGTCACTCTTAGCAGCTTTTGCATCTTTGTAGATTAGTGAGCTTTTTTGAAGTGATGAGACGTCATGCACTGGAGTTAAGACGATCTCAACGTTGCTATCTTTTAGTGTTGTCTCGATCTTTGCTAGCTCAGCTCTGCAGTATGGGCACTCAGGGTCTGAAAACATTATGATAGTTGGCTTTTTAGGGTCGCTACCAAGAACGATGATGTTTGCCTTGTCTTCATCTTTATAAATTTTAGAAATTCCCTTTGCGATGACCTCTTTTTTCACTTCAGCTAGGTATGATTTTTGCTCTTTTAGATCGATCACGTCTGGGAAGATGAAGTCGCCTTTTGTAAATACTATCTCATCTTGTGAGTTGCCATCTTTGCTTAGTTTTACCACGACAGCTTCGATGTCGCCTGCAACTTTGTGACGGTCAGCTACCTTTACTTTTACGCTGCTATCAACCATTTGAGAGTAGAAGTCCTCTATTTGCTTATCGCTTGCTGCCATTAGGCTAGTTGCCGCGATGATTGAGGCTAAGATCACTTTTTTCATTTTTATCCTTTTTAAAAATTTGGCGGATTATATTTGCTTTTTGTAAACGAATACTAACCGCGAAAAACTCTATCATTTCCCTGCTTCATTATGTCACTCTCAAGATCAAGCTGCTCGAGGTAGGCGATTACATATTTTCTACTTAAATTTAGCGCATCCTTGGCATTTGTGACATTTACAAAGCCTTGATTTTTTATGATCCCTCTTAGCTTATCAAGTGCCATTTTTAGTGAATTTCTAGTGATAAAAAGGTTATGCTCCAGCCTTATGACCCTACCCATTGCAGTAAGTTTTTTAAGGGCATTGTCGCCACTAACCCTATCTATCTCTAGATCATCATATATATTATATGGCGCCGTTGGGGCTAGCTTGCCACTTTCTAAAATTTCATAAATTTTCTCTTCAAGCCTTACTTTTAACTTGCTAAGATCAACGCCTTTTTTGGTATAGACACCGCTATCTTTGGCGATCAAATTTGCACTTTCAAGCTCGTCAAGCGCTTTTTGGGCTAAATTTTGGCTAGCCCAAGCAAGTTTTAGGCTGATACTTTGAGCTGAAAAGACAGCAAATTCATTCTTTTCTATCATAAATTTAATGGCTGATTTTATCCGCTCAACCGCGCTTAGATCGTAGATATTTAAAGCCTTTTCATCGACAAAGACATTTGAGACTTTTTTGGCAATAGCCACGGCCTCTTCGTGGTTTAGACCAAATCTTTGATAAGAAGAGATGATGCCAAAGCCATTTTTGTGAGCCTCTTTTAAGATAGAAAATGCCTCAACAAAGTCACGCCTTAAAAGCGAGGCTAAAAAGAGAATTTTGCCAGCCTTTTTTAGTGGCTCAAGCACTGGGTTTAGCACTCTGCCACCGCCTATCACGCGCGCGTCTGAGATGAGCACAAAGGCCTCGTCAAATTTCAAAAACATATCGCTTTGAAATTTAAAGCTCACAAAGTAGCTATCATCTTTTTGGCTAAGGATTAGCACCTTTGCGGGCACGTTTTTAGCGCCCACGCAAAAGGTTACGCTTTGAGAGTGGATGAGATTTTTAGCAGTTACGACTGCATCAACCTCTCTAAATCCCCTAAAAAAGCCCTTTTTGCTAAGTAGCTGACCCTTTTTTAGCTCGCTAAGCTCTATGCCAGTTAGATTAAGCGCCACGCGGCTGCTAACTCCGGCGCTATCAACGAATTTATCGTGGCTTTGCACGCTTCTTACTAGCACCTCTTTGCCAGCGTCGTAGTTAAAAAGCTTCTCGTTTTTACTAACGCTTCCTTCTATCACAGTGCCAGTTACGACATTTCCGATACCTTTTAAGCTAAACACCCTATCGATGTAGTATCTAAAAACGCCCTCCTCATCGCGCTTTTTGGCTCTTAGCGTAAAGAGGTAGTTTCTAAGCTCATCGATGCTTGCCTTATCCTTTATGCTAACGGCAAAAATTTCTAAAATTTGCAGGTTTTTAAATTTAGAAATTTCATCTCTTATCTCTTTTTTTCTTAAATTTATAGTTGCTTCATCTACGAGATCGCATTTTGTAAGCGCTACGATTATAGATTTCACACAAAGGAGATTTAAAATTTCAAGGTGCTCCAAGCTTTGAGGCATAAGCCCGTCATTTGCCGCCACCACAAACAAGCACGCATCAAAGCCGTATGCGCCACTTATCATCGTTTTTATGAGATTTTCATGCCCTGGCACGTCGATAAATGCGATATTCTCATCATTTTTGCTTAAATTTGAAAAGCTTAGATCAATCGTTATGCCACGCTTTTTCTCCTCCTCAAGATTATCCCCTTCAAAGCCGTTTAGCTCCTTTATAAGCGCGGTTTTTCCGTGGTCGATATGCCCTGCTGTTCCTATTATTAAACTCATTTTTCTTCCGTTTCATTTATTATTTTTATTAGCGTCTCTACGTCCTCATCAAGAAGCGATCTAAGATCTAGCATAAATTTGTCATTTTCTATGCGTCCGATCACCTTTTTTTGCCTAAATTTTAGCTCGTTTAAATTTGCCTCTCCACTAAATGCAAGCGCCACGCTTGGCAACTTTTTATTTGGCATAGCACCGCCCCCTACGAAGGTTTGTGTGCGCACTATCTCAAGTGGATTTTTTAAATTTTTATTTATAAAATTTGCTAAGTTTTCAAGCTCTTTTACGCTTTTGTGAAGCAGTTTTTGCGTTGTGATAAGCTCAAATTCTTTGTTTAGATAGGCTTTTATGCTCTCAGCCAAAAGCGAGATGATCACTTTATCGACGCGAAGCATTCTTAAAAGCTGGTTTTTCCTAAGCTTTGCTATGAGCTCTTTTTTGCCGACTATTATGCCACACTGCACTGCACCAAGCAGCTTGTCACCGCTAAAGCTAACTAGCGAAACATCTTTTAAATTTTTTAGATCTGGCTCGTTTTTGTCTAAGTTAAATGGTAAATTTCCGTAAAATCCACTGCCAAGATCGAAATAATCTATCAAATTTCGCCTATTTGCTAGCTCGCTAAGCTCATTTGCCGAGCTCTCTTCGCTAAAGCCCACGATGTCAAAATTTGATCTATGAACCTTTACAAGCATCGCCGTATCTTCACTGATCGCCTCTTCGTAGTCCTTTAGCCTAGTTTTGTTTGTAGTGCCGACCTCTTTTAGGATGCAGCCTGCGTTTGCCATCACCTCTGGCACTCTAAAACTACCGCCGATCTCGACTAGCTCGCCCCTGCTAACGACCACCTCCCTGCCCTTTGCAAAGGTGTTTAGCACCAAAAATACAGCGCTTGCGTTGTTATTTACAACGATGGCGTCCTCAAAACCAAAGGCTCTTGCTATTAGCGAGCCAACGTAGTCATATCTATTGCCGCGGCTGCCTGTTTTTAGGTTGTACTCTAGGTTTGAGTAGCCCGTGATAACAGGTGTTGCTCGGCTTAAAATTTCTTTATCTATAACGCTTCTAGCAAGATTTGTGTGTATGGCAACGCCAGTTAAATTTAGCACTCTTTGAAGGCTGGCTTCGTTAAATTTATCATACTCATCTAGGATCAAATTTATTATCTCTTCGCTCTCAAAGCTAGCATTTTCATTTAAAATTTTAGCCCTAACCTCATCTAAAATTTGCCTTGCAAGCATAGTGACTAAACTCGTGTCAAGCCCCGAAAATGCTTCGTTTTTTATGATCTTATCAACTTGTGGGATATTTCTTAAATCGTTCAATTTGCGCTCCTAGTAAGTTAGTTTTACCAAGGCGTGATTTTAACATAAAAATATTATAAATTAAAACTTAGAGCAAAAAAAGAGGATATAAATTTCAGAGTCTATTAATCCCATTAATATTAGAATAAGCCCGTTTTTGATAATAGGAGAAACAATGAAAGAATTTGGCTTTTATAACGATTTTGACGATGCTTTGATGCTAAACGAGCAGATAGAGATCAACAACGAAAATGGCGACTATCTAGTCTCAAACTCTCCAAAGCTAAAAGCAAACATCATCGCACCTGAGATAAATTTCTACCTTAAAAATACCACCGCAAGCGTCTTAGAAAAAGCCAAAAATACCCTTTTACTCTACGAGGCAAGAGCGAGCGCCTTTGATATGGCAAAGGATGTGGATTACGAAAAAGAGGTCGGCAAAAATGTCGTCATTGTTAGCAACTCAGGCCGAGCAGAGCTAGCAAATTTACTAAAAGAAAATGGCTACAAAGTGATAGAGCTTACGCATTTTGAAGTCAAATTTATATACGGCGCAGCTGGCGAGCTAAGCGTTTTGGTGCTTAGAGCAAATGACGAATTTGAGGTTGATTGCGACTTTTTCTTGGTTGAAAACGCAAGGGACTATATGCTAAAACAAAGCGGCTGCTACGAAATTTCAGGGCTAAAAGATGAAAAAGTGGTTGAAATTTTAAATGCAAAAAGCCCAAAATTTAGATACAAAAGCTTTACCCAATACGACTCATCAATCTGTCAGTATCACGAGCGCAGGACTGAAATTTGCGGTCGTTGCGCCGAAGTTTGCCCAACAGTTGCTATCTTAAAAGAGGACGCGACAAAGCACCTCATCTTTTCACAGATAGATTGCACAAACTGCGGAAACTGCATCAGCGTCTGCCCTAGTGGCGCGCTCGACTACACACTAATGCCACAAAGCTCATTTGCCGCTGTGGCAAAGCTTTACAAAGGCAAGACCCCTCTTATCGTGCCTGAGGAGATGAGTCTAGATGAGCTAAATGTGAGCCTACCAGAAAATGTCCTACCTTTTGCCATCTCAGCCGCCCACTTCTTAAGCCAAACGCACTTTTTGACACTTCTTCAAGAGAGTGGCTCGAGTGTGATTTTATATAGCAAGAGCCTTGGCAAGGGCGAAAAAGACGCCATTAGCATCTTAAATCAAATTTATGAGCTTAAATTTAAAGAGACCGCTATACACCACGCAAAAGACAAGGCTAGCCTTGAAAATGCGCTAAAAAAGGCTAAACTAATTGATGGCTCACAGCATTCAATGACAGAATACGCGCTGCCAAAGAGAGAAATTTTTGCCAAAAGGCTTGAGTTTATCGTAGGAGAGAGCGATCTTGGCGTCGTAAAAAGCGGCGAGATGATAAGATATGGCGAAGTCACGATAAATGCTGATACCTGTACGCTCTGCCTTAGCTGTGTTGGAGCTTGTAACGTAAGTGCTTTGGTGGCTGACAAGAAGACAAATTCTATTTTATTTAACCCAAGCGTTTGCACCGCCTGCGGCTACTGCGAGCTAAGCTGCGCTGAGAAAAACACCATCTCACTTGAGGTCGGCAAGATCGCTCTTAAGCCTGAGTTTTTCGTTTATAGCGAGCTTGCGCATGACGAGCTATTTGCCTGCGTGGAGTGTGGAAAAGAGTTTGCGACCAAAAAAGCGGTCGAGAAGATCGCATCGATCATGCAACCACGTTTTGGCAACGACAGAGCCAAGATCAAGTCGCTTTACTGCTGCGCTGACTGCAAGGCAAAGATCATGGTGCAAGCCCAGCTAAACGCGATGAAAGAGGATTTATTAAATGGATAAAAACATCATAAAAGCAAGGTCATATTTTTACGAATTTTTAGCATATCCACTCTTTTTTCACACGAGCGATGAGGGGTTTGCGAGATGGAAAGAGCAGCTTAGCTACCTAGCGCAAAATCCTTTGAGCGAGCAAAGCGCAAAGGCGTTTGCAAATTTAGATAAATTTAGCTTTGATGAGCTTACAAGCGAGCAAAATGACGTTCTTTTTGGCTTTACAAATATCCCTTTAAGCGCCTCATTTTATGAAGAGGGTAGAGATAACGGCGCGGCTAGACTTAGGGTGATACACTGCCTAAAGCTTAGCCCATATAGGCGTGATAAGGAGCTTTGCAAGGATAGCGAGGACTATGTCGGCTTTATATTTTTGGCGATGGCAACATTTTTAAATGACGAATTTAACGGCGCAAAAAATATCAGCGACAAGCTCTTTGGCGAGACTTTAAATTTATTTATAGATGAGTTTGGCTCGCTACTTTTGGCTCATAAAAATGCAAATTTCTTCCGCTCATATGCGATCATTTTAAAAGACTTCATCGAGCTTGAAAGAGCCGTTTTAAACCTAGAAGCACCAGCCAAGCCACAAGGCGATAGCGTTGCGGTTGCTGCGCTTAAAAAAGAGCCTTATCAAAGCAAGATGCCAACTTTTAAAACTAAGCTTCACTGGGAGGAATTCTCCCCAGTCATCTCACACGAGTTTAAAGACTAAAATGGTTAAATTTGCTCTTACTCGAGCTAGGAGTAAATTTAACATCCGCTTCAATTTGTTATCTTGATATTTTATGATTATTAGCAATTTGGTAGTAAGCTTCTTTAAATTTTTTACAAAGGATTTACAATGGTAATGACACACTATATGGAGCTTTTATCGCTCAATCAACCTTACAATCTAATTCTCTTCATGGTGATACCTGTGGGGCTTACGGAGCTTTTAGTGGCGATGGAGTTTCTCACTATGTATCACATGGATAGCGGTAAAAATGCTGGCTATAAGGCTGTTGGCAAATTTGCTGGCATAGTGCTTGGGGTCTATTTTACAGCTCTTGTGATCTATTTTATGGCAAAAATTTATCCAAGTATAAAATGGCGTGGATATGCCGATGTCATCGCTGTCTACTCATATCTCATCAGCGTCATACCACTTCTTGGCATCGCGCTTTTAGAGCTAAATTTGATCTACAAAAACGCAAGCGAAAAGGCAAAGCTAAAGCTTCACTTTTTCCTACTCATATTTGCCTTGATCGTCGCACACGTCGCAATGATATTTGGCATGGTTGATCCTACCATAACTGGCTACAAGGCTGAAAACGGTGAGATGGGTATGCATATGAATATGCCAATGAACATGCCAGCAGATATGCCAATGCACGATCACCATAAGATGATGCAAAATATGGGTGAGATGCATATGAATATGATGATGCAAAATATGAGTGATGATAACTCAACTAATATGCACATGCATCACTAAATTTAAAAGCTCCAAATTTACTCTTTAGAGCTAGCTAGCAAGATCTCTCTAGGTCTTGCCTCAAGCTCTTTTATCTGCGTATCTTTGGGATTTATAGCGATCCTTTTAAATTTCTCCAGCCTGCTATCAAGCCCACCTTGTCCGCTCACGCTTTTAACGACCTCGTTGAAGTTATCATTTATCGATCTCACCGAGTTTCCAAGCCTATTTAGCTTCTCAGCGACGGTGCAAAATTTCTCATAAATTTCATTTGCACTCTTTAATATCTCTTTTGCCTCTTTGTTGCCATTTTCCATACGCCATAAATTTGCCACCACACGAAGTAGCGGCATGAGCGTCGTGTGCGAGACCAGCACCACTTTTTTCTCATAGCCGTAGTTAAACAAATTTGGATCAAATTTCAAAGCCTCCAAAAATGCCGGCTCAACTGGCACAAACATCAGCACAAAATCAGGGCTTTTCACAAGCAATGAGTAGTCTTTTTTAGCTAGCTCGTCGATGTGCTTTTTTATTGAGGCGATGTGCTCGCCAAGGGCTAGTTTGCTCTGCGCCGGGTCAGCCGCCGCAACCGCCTTTTCGTAGGCATGGAGTGAGACTTTGCTGTCTATTATCATCTGTTTGTCGTCTGGGAAATTTATGACAAAGTCAGGTATGAGCTTTTTGCCGCTTATGTCAAAACTCTCTTGCGTCACGTAGTGCGTGCCCTTTTCTAGTCCAGCAGCCTCAAGTGTGCGCTCAAGCTGCATCTCGCCCCAGTTACCAAGGACCTTGTTGCTGCCTTTTAGTGCCGTGCTTAGCGAGTTTGCCTCTTTTGACATATTTTTGCCAAGCTCGACCACCTCTTTTAACTGCGCGCTAAGCTCGCCTGCGCTCTTTTGCGAGTCGCTGTGGGCGTCATTTACCCTCTTTTCAAAGCTTGTTATCTTCTCCCCAAGTGGCGTTAGCAAGAGCTCAAGCGACTCTTTGCTGTTTTTTGAGAAATTTGCGCTTTTTTCTTCAAATATCTTATTTGCAAGGTTTGCAAACTCTAAATTTAGCTCGTTTTTTACCTTTTTTAAATTCTCTTCTTGCGATCTTAAGATATTTTCTTTTGCCTCGATATCGCTTTTTAGTGCGACGATAGCGCGTTTTAGCTCGTTTTCACTCTCGTTTGATCTTTTTAGCTCGTCCTCTTTTGTGTCAAGCTCGTTTTGCAAATTTAAAGATAGCGTTTTTGCCATCTCAGCCATCTTTGTCTGGCTGCCAAGCTCCTCGTTTAGGCACCTTAGCTCACGCTCTAGCTCGTCCTCTTTTTCATCTTTTTGTCTGAGTGAAATTTTATACTCGTCTAAATTTTTAGCTAGCTCATCTATCTTGTCACTACTTGCTTCAAGCTTTGCTCTTTGCTCGATATTTAGCCGCTCACTATCTTTTAGCTCATCTTGTAAATTTTCTAAAGCTTCTCTTTGCTTTGCATTTTTCAAATTTGCACTTATCAAAAAAGCTGTTAGCATCACGCAAATAAGCGCAAGAGCTGCCACCAAAATATATAAATTTTCTATCGTTAGCACTAAAATTTCCTTTTAAATTTTGGCTTTATTATATTTGAAAATTTGTAAAAGAGTTGTGAAAGGGATAGTTCGTGACAAAATAGGAGAGGTAAATTTTACTCTACAAATATGTCCAGTCGCGCAGTAAAGCAAGGTTAAAAATTTAATAAATTTAGGCGAAGTATTTTTCGCTTAGACAAGGCGAAATTCAATTTTTAAGCGGAGCGTATTGTTAAATTTAAATGCCACAAAGTCTCTGATGAAGTATCGTGAGATGGATTTTGGGCTTTGCATCCCCAAGGGTCGCAACTGCTAGCAGAAGCGAAGGAATTTTTATCCCAAGACTAAACAGATAGTTTTTCAAGGTATTAAATTTAATAAATTTAGGTGTAGGATTTTTCGCTTAGACGAGGCGAAATTCGATTTTTAAGCGGAGCGTGTTATTAAAAATTTAAATACCACAAAGTCTTTAACGAAGTATCGTGAGATGAATTTTGGGGTTGCGAAGAAATTTTCATCCCAAGACTAGACAAATAGTCTGTCGAAGGGTGAAAATTTCAAGCTCTGCAAAATACACTCACGAGACAAATCTAAATTTAAACTTCGTATCTTTCGCCGGGTTTCATTTCTATCATCTCCCACGGCAAACCCTGCTTATTTAGCTCGTCCATGAAAGGTTTTGCGTCAAAATTCTCCATATTAAAGACGCCTTTGCCACTCCAGATGCCTTTTGCGACCATTAGCGAGCCGATCATCGCTGGCACGCCCGTGGTGTAGCTAACAGCCTGTGCGCCGGTCTCAGCGTAGCAAGCCTCGTGGTCGCAGACGTTGTAGATATAGACTTGGCGCTCTTTGCCATCTTTTAGCCCACGTATCACGCAGCCGATGTTTGTTTTGCCTTTTGTACGAGGACCAAGGCTTGCAGGGTCGGGCAGCAGGGTCTTTAAAAACTGGATCGGCACGATTTTCATGCCGTTATGCTCGACCTCGTCTATGCGCAGCATTCCCACGTTTTCTAGGCACTTCATGTGAGTTAGGTAGCTTTGTCCAAAGGTCATGAAAAAGCGAATTCTCTTTAGCCCTTTGATGTTTTTAACTAAGCTCTCTAGCTCCTCGTGATAGAGTAGATAGCTATCTTTTACGCCTACTTTTGGGTAGTCCCACTTAAACATTATCTCCATCGGCTTTGTCTCGATCCACTTGCCAGCCTCCCAGTAGCGGCCATTTGCGCTAACTTCGCGTAAATTTATCTCTGGGTTGAAATTTGTCGCAAATGGATATCCGTGATCGCCAGCGTTGCAGTCTAGGATGTCGATCTCGTGGATCTCGTCAAATAAATTTTGCTGTGCATAGGCGCAAAATACGTTTGTCACTCCTGGGTCAAAGCCAGAGCCAAGAAGCGCCATGGTGCCAGCGTTTTTGAAGTCGGCGTCCTTCGCCCACTGAAGCTTGTATTCAAATTTTGCGGTGTCTGGGTGCTCGTAGTTTGCAGTGTCGATGTAAGGTATGCCAGCCTTTACGCAAGCGTCCATAAGGGTTAGGTCTTGATACGGCAGCGCGACATTTAGTAGCAGATCGGCCTTTGTTTGTTTGATGAGCTCCACTACGGCCGCTGTGTCGTCAGCGTCGATCTGCGCGGTGTTTATCTGCACGCCAAGGCGATCTTTTATAAATTTAGCGATCGCGTCGCACTTGCTTTTTGTGCGGCTTGCTAGGGTGATATTTGTAAAAACGTCCGAGTTCATCGCACATTTTACGGTTGCGACTTGGCTAACGCCACCTGCTCCGATGATTAAGATATTTGACATTTTTGGCTCCTTAAAATTTTAGTGATTTTAGCAAAGTTAATATAAATTTCTAGCTTCAAAAGGTAAAATGAGCCAAATTTTAAAGGTAAAAAGATGAAGAAAATTTTGCCATTTTTAGCGCCTATTTGCCTCTTTGCAAGTAGCTGCGACAAGCTGGTGCAAGAGAGCGTAAATGAGTTTTATAAAAACGATAGAAATTTAGCTCGCGCTATAAATTTAGCCGAGCAAGCGACTGATGTCTGCTTAAAAGAGGGCAACACCGAGCAGGCGATCACTTCGCTCATAAATGGCGCCAGCATTTGCCTAGTAAATAAAGAGCCACAAAAGGCGTTAGGGCTCTCACAAAGATCCATAGAACTCGCGGCAAACGTTAGTGACAAACTACTGCTAGCACGCTCTTATCAAAACATAGGCGCAGCAAAAAAGGCGCTAGGCAAATATGACGAAGCGCTTGCTAATTTTCAAGAAGCTCAAAAAATTTATGACGTCACGCCAAATACCCCAATGCGCGACAGGCTGCTTTGCATAAAGTCCATCGGTAACGCCTACTACATGAAAAATGACTTTGCAAATGCCTACGACAAGCACATTTTAGCGTTAAATTTGCTTGATATCACACCAGAGTTAAGTGGCAACGAGCTTGTGCGATCAGAGCTGTTAATAGAAGTCGCTAACGACCTAGTAAAACTTGAGCAAAAGGACGAAGCTGCCAAAAACTACAAAGAAGTATTTGAAATTTTAAAAGGCAAGGAGCAAAACCCTCGTACGCTGGGTCTTTTGGAGCGAGCCAGCAAGGGGCTAAAGGAGCTTAACTAAAGTTTTTCTTTAGGCTCTTTAATACGAAATTTGCAAGTTCAAGCCCCTTTGAGCGGTGAGAAATTTTGAGCTTTGTCTCGTTATCTAGCTCGCCAAGCGTCTTTGTAAAGCCATCTGGGATAAAGAGTGCGTCGTAGCCAAAGCCGTTTGTGCCGCGCTCCTCATCTATCGCCTCGCCATACATAAAGCCATGCGCCGTGTAGTCGCCAAATTTTGAGCTGATAGCGATACAGGCGGTGTAGTGAGCTGGTGAGCTCTTTAAATTTAACGCCTTTAGCTTGCTAATTAGCTTTGCTCTATTGTTTGCGTCATTTGCGTTTTTGCCGCACACTTTGCCATTTTCATCAAGGTCAAAGTAGCGCGCTGAGTAGATCCCTGGCTCACCACCAAGTGCATCAACGCTGATGCCGCTATCATCGCTAAGTGAGACAAATTCGTCCTCAAGCCCCTGCTCTTTAAGCTTTGCAAAAACTGCTTTTGACTTTATGAGTGCATTTGCTTGAAAGCTGCTACCATCTTCAACGATCTCAAATGGCTTCACAACCTCGCTTAGTGCGTAAATTTCATAGCCTTTTAAAAACTCTTTTATCTCTTTTACTTTGTCTAAATTTGATGTCGCAAGCACGATTTTCATCGAAAAACTCCTTGATTTTTGGGCGTATTTTACAAAAAAGTAGATTAAATTTTTAAATTTAAATTAGTGTTAAAATGATAAACTTAGTCCTTTTAAAAACAAGGGAAAATTTATGTTAAAAAGCGTTTTGCCACTATCTTTTATCGTAGCTAGCAGATTTTTTGGACTTTTCATAGTCTTACCGGTGCTTAGCCTTTATGCACTAAATTTAAGCGGCGCAAATGAGTTTTTAGTCGGGCTAATAGTAGGCGTCTATGCGATCTCACAGATGATATTTCAAGTGCCTTTTGGCGCTCTTTCAGACAAGATCGGCCGCAAAAAAGCGCTAACCATCGGCCTTTTGATATTTGTGGCTGGCTCTATCGTCTGCGCGCTGGCAAGTGAAATTTACACGATGCTTTTTGGTAGATTTTTACAAGGTGTAGGAGCCGTGGGAGCTGTGGCAACAGCGATGATAAGCGACTTTGTAACAGAAGAAAACCGCTCAAAAGCCATGGCGATCATGGGCGCTTTTATAGGGCTTAGTTTTACGCTTTCGATGGTGCTTGGACCGCTTCTTGCCAAGGACTACGGGCTTTCAAGCCTCTTTTATCTAAGTGCCGCTCTTAGCTTGCTTTGCGTCGTGCTACTCTACACCGTCGTGCCAAAAGAGATAAAAGTGAGCGCAAAGGCCGAAAAGGTGCCATTTGGCAAGCTATTTTTACAAAAAGACTACATGATCATAAATTTCACCTCTTTCATGCAAAAGATGCTCACAAGCATCGCATTTTTAGTGATCCCGATCGTTTTAGTAAAAGAGTATGGCTATGAGAGCAGCGAGCTTTACAAGGTCTATACGCTTGGCGCTGTGCTTGGCTTTTTAGCTATGGGGTTAGCTGGCGCTTTGGGCGATGGCAAGGGGCTTAGCAAGGTCATCTTGATAGCCGGCACGCTGCTTTTTGCCCTAACCTATGCCATTTTTGCCTTTAGCTTTACGAAATTTATCTTTGTGGTTGGCATCGCGATATTTTTTATAGGCTTCAACCTTCACGAGCCCATCATGCAATCAACCGCTACGAAATTTGTAAAATCCTCACAAAAAGGCACCGCTCTTGGCATCTTTAACTCATTTGGCTACTTTGGAAGCTTCGTTGGGGGCGCGTTTGGCGGATACATCATGCACACCTTTGACTTTAAAGTGCTTGCCATCGTCTGCGTGGTGCTTTGCGTGATCTGGCTTGTTTTGCTATTTAGCCTTAGTGATCCAAGAATCTTTAAAAATATCTACCTAAGCCCAGAAGCGAGCCTAAATTTAGAGCTTCTAAACAGCCAAAAAGGTGTGGTGGATTATTACAAAAACGAGAAAAATCAAGTGGTCAAATTTGACTCCCGCCTAACAAGCGAGGCGGCTTTAAAAGAGAGCTTGAAGTTTTGATCTACGACGTCGTCATCGTTGGTGCTGGCGCTAGCGGGCTCTTTTTAGGGGCAAATTTAAATGGCAAAAAGGTTGCCATTTTAGAGAAAAACGGCAGCGCTGGCAAAAAGATCTTAGCAAGCGGTGGTGGCAGATGCAACATCACAAACCGCTTTGTAAGCGCTAAAAACTACCTTGGCGAGCAGAAATTTATAGAGCAAATTTTAAAAGTGCTAAGCCCTGATCAGGTTTTGAGATTTTTTAGTGAGCTTAAATTTAGCGAGCAAAAGCAAAATCAATTTTTTTGTGATAGCGGCGCAAAGAGCGTTTTGAGCCTGCTTTTAAAAAGGCAAAATGCAGATATTTTTTATAACAAAGAGGTTCTTGGCGCCAAAAAAGTAGATGAAATTTTTGAAATTTTGACAAAAGATGAGAAATTTAGAGCTAGAAATTTGGTCATCGCAAGTGGCGGACTAAGCTACAAAGCCCTTGGTGCAAGCGATATTGGCTACAAGGTAGCTAGCGAATTTGGCCTTGAGCTCTCAATGCCTGCCCCTGCTCTTGTTGGCTTTAGCGTGCAAAAAGATGAGTTTTGGTTTAAAGAGCTTAGCGGTGTTAGTCTAAGCGCAGATGTAGTGATAAATACCAAAAATGAGAGCCATAAATTTAGTGGCGATGTGCTTTTTACGCATAGAGGCATAAGTGGTCCAGCGATACTAAACGCCTCACTCTTTTGGCAAAAGGGTCGAATTTGCATAAATTTTTTGCCTAAATTTAGTGAGAAAAATTTAGTAAATGGCAAAAAGCAGCTTAGCTCAGTTTTGCCATTGCCAAAGAGATTTGTGCTGGAGTTTTTAAGAAATTTTGGTTTAAAAGATAGAGCTTATTATGAATTTAGCGATGATGAAAAAAATATCATAAAAAGGCTTTTTACTTACGAATTTGCTCCAGCTGGGACATTTGGCTTTGAAAGGGCTGAAGTTACAAAAGGTGGTGTAAAAACTAATTTTTTAGATGAAAATTTAGAGTGCAAAAGCGTAAAAGGGCTTTACTTTATAGGAGAAGTTTTAGATATCACTGGTATGCTTGGTGGATACAACTTGCATCTTGCCTTTGCAAGTGCTCTAAAGGTAGCTAGCGCTTTAAAAAATAACCAATCAAATAGAATTGAAATTTAGCTAGTGGCAGCCAAAACTGCCACTAAATTTATTATTTCTCGCTTAGATACTCTTGTAAGCTTTTTACTTCAAGTGCTTTGCCAGTTTGAACTGTGCTTAGTGACTTAGCAGCTGCAAGTGCTGCACGGATAGTTGTAAAGTAAGGGATTTTAAACCTAAGTACATTTTGACGGATCTTTTTGCCATCATCTACGCTTGATTTAGTATCGCTTGTATTTATAACAAGTGCTATATCGCCGTTTTTAAGCCTATCTTCGACGTTTGGTCTGCCCTCGCTTATCTTATATACAAACTCAGCCTCCACACCAGCTTCGCTTAAAATTTTATGCGTACCGCCAGTTGCAACGATGCTAAAACCAAGCGCTATTAGCTCTTTTGCAAGATCAGGCGCGTAAGACTTATCAGCGTCAGCTAATGTTAAAAACACCCTGCCCTTGCTTGGCAAAGTGTTGCTAGCAGCGATCTGGCTCTTTGCAAATGAGCTTGCAAAGTCGTGGCTGATACCCATGACCTCGCCCGTGCTCTTCATCTCAGGGCCAAGGATGAGATCAGCTCCACTTAGCTTGTTAAACGGTAGCACACACTCTTTTACGCAAACATGCGAGCTTACGCGAGGTTTTAAGATGTCACCATCTTCATAAACGACCTTGTAATCATCATAAAATTTAAGTGCCTCACGTAAATTTCCCTGCCACATAACTCTTGTAGCCACCTTTGCCATAGGCACGCCAGTAGCCTTGCTCACAAACGGCACGGTTCTGCTCGCGCGAGGATTTACCTCGATCATATAAAGCTCGTTTTCATAGATAGCAAACTGGATATTCATAAGGCCGACAACGCCTAAATTTAGCGCGATATCTCTGGTTTGCTTCTCCACTTTTTTTATCATCTCATCGCTTAAGCTCATCGGTGGCAATATGCAAGCTGAGTCGCCAGAGTGAATTCCAGCCTCCTCGATGTGCTCCATTATAGCGCCTATATAGACCTCTTTGCCGTCACATATCGCATCTACGTCGAGCTCTTTTGCATCTTGTAAAAATTTATCAAGTAGCACTGGCGAGTGGTTACTAACCTTTACTGCCTCACTCATATACTCTTTTAGCTCGCTCTCGTTATGCACCCTTCTCATCGCCCTGCCGCCAAGGACGTAGCTTGGGCGAACAAGCACTGGATAGCCGATAGTCGCGGCCTTTTGCAAGGCTTCTTCTAAGCTAGTGGCGGTATCGTTTTTAGGCTGAAGGATGCCTATTTTATTTATAAATTCGCTAAATTTCTTTCTATCCTCGGCCACGTCGATCACTCTTGCAGTTGTGCCGATGATCTTTGCGCCGATCACGCTTAGGCGTTTTGCAAATTTAAGCGGAGTTTGGCCGCCAAAATGCACGATTACGCCGTCTGGCTTTTCACGCTCGATGACTGATCTAACATGCTCAAAATCGATCGGTTCAAAGTACAAAATATCACTCGTGTCGTAGTCGGTTGAGACGGTTTCTGGGTTGCAGTTGTACATTATCGTTTTTACGCCAAGGTCTCTTAGGGCGTAGCTTGCATGAACGCAGCAGTAGTCAAACTCTATGCCCTGGCCGATCCTATTTGGACCGCCGCCTATTATCATCACCTTTTTAGCATCTTTTGCTAGCTCTTTTTTAGGAAATTTAGTGATATTTGTAGATGAGTAGAGATACGGCGTTAGTGCCTTAAATTCGCCCGCGCAAGTATCGACTTCGTTGTATTCAAGCTCGATACCAAGCTTCTGCCTAGCAAAATAGATATCATTTTGACTAAGCTCAAGATCGTCTTTTTCATTTATAAGCACGGCTATCATCTTGTCTGAAAAGCCCATGCTTTTGGCCTCTCGAAGTAGCTCTTCGTTGTTTAAGATATCCATGTCGATCTTATCTTCAAATTTAACTATCTCATAAATTTGCTCTAAAAACCAAGGATCGATCTTGCTAAACTCACGCACCTCAGCCACACTAAAGCCATCTCTAAAGGCTTGTGCTAGGTATAAAATTCTCTGCTCATTTGCATTTCTGATACCATAAACCAAGGCATTTTTCTCTAGGCTAAGGCTGTTAAATCCGCAAAGATCGCGTTCTAGGCTGCAAAGCGCCTTTTGGATACTCTCTTTAAATGTCCTACCAATCGCCATGACCTCACCAACTGACTTCATCGCAGTGCCTAGATATGGGTTTGATCCTGGGAATTTCTCAAATGTAAAGCGCGGAATCTTTGTCACGATGTAGTCGATCACCGGCTCAAAGCTAGCAGGCGTGCCTGTGATATCATTTTTGATCTCATCTAGGCTAAAACCAACTGCAAGCAGTGTCGCAACCTTTGCGATCGGGTAGCCAGTAGCCTTACTAGCAAGCGCTGAGCTGCGGCTAACGCGTGGGTTCATCTCGATAACGATCATACGGCCAGTTTTTGGATCTATGGCAAACTGCACGTTGCTGCCGCCGGTATCAACGCCGATCTCACGAAGTATGGCAAAGCTAGCGTCACGCATAGCCTGATACTCTTTATCTGTGAGTGTTAGTGCTGGAGCGACTGTGATGCTATCACCTGTATGCACGCCCATTGGGTCAAAATTTTCGATCGAGCAGACGATAATACAGTTGTCATTCCTATCTCTGATAACCTCCATCTCGTACTCTTTCCAGCCAAGCAAGCTCTCTTCTATCAAAATTTCATGTATCGGGCTTGCGTCAAGGCCGGTGTTGGCTAGCTCTTTAAACTCATCCATATTATAAGCCACGCCGCTTCCTGCACCACCAAGCGTATAGCTAGCTCTTATTATTAGCGGGAAGCCTATCTCGTTTGCCGCATTTAGCGCGTCATCCATGTTATAAGCATATCTACTCTCAGGCAGGTCCATGCCGATCTTTTGCATGGTTGCTTTAAAAATTTGTCTATCTTCGCCCTTTTTTATCGCTTCTGGGTTTGCACCAAGAAATTTAACATCCTTTAAAAGACCACTCTCAAAGACCTCCATAGCGGCATTTAGCGCTACTTGACCGCCCATAGTTGGCAAGATAGCATCAATATTTTCTTTTTCAATGATCTTTAAAATGCTATCTTTTGTGATCGGCTCTATATACGTTGCATCGGCGAAATTTGGGTCAGTCATGATGGTGGCTGGGTTTGAGTTGATAAGCACTACGCGGTATCCAAGCTCTTTTAGCGTCTTGGCTGCTTGCGTGCCTGAGTAGTCAAATTCGCAGGCTTGACCGATGACGATAGGGCCTGAGCCGATTAGCAAAATGGTATTTATATCTGTTCTTTTTGGCATCATTTTTCCTTTGTTACAACGTATAGGTAGTTTGGTATGTTTATCTTTGCATAGGGCTCTACTATCACGCTTTGATAGGAGCTCTCTTTTAAAATTTTACTCACGCGCCCTACTGGCACCCCACTAAAAAATATCCCGTCAAGCCCGCTCGTAAAGACCTCGTCGCCCTCTTTTGGGCTGAGCCATTGTGGGATAAATTTCACCATTATTTGGCCTTGATTTCCATGCGCGACGCCTGGAATTTTGTCATTTCCTATATAGACTGCAAATATACTTTTTGGGTCATTTTGCAAGTAAGCTAGCGGCTTGCCGTCTTTTGCGATAACGATGCCAGCGCTGCTTCCTTGATAGATGAGTCCGTAAATTTTATTTGGGTCGTATCCTTCAAACTCGCTTATCCAAATTTTATTATAATCCCCGATATGCACGTAGCTAAGCCCTTTTACTAGCTTTACAGCTGGGGCGTAGGCAGTTGAGTTTTTATCTTTTAAAATTTGATTTAGCTCGTTTGCAAAAGTAGATAGAAGCGTGGCTGAGCGCTCTAGCTCTTTGTTTTGCGCTCTTAGTTTTTCTATCTCGCTAGCCTGCCTAAAATATTCGTTTATATAATCTTTCACGCTTTTGGCAAAATTGTCGTATGAATTTATAGCGTAGTTGCTAAATTTGATAGATATGTTGCTTAAAATTTCGCCCTTAAACATCGAGGCGCCAGCAAGCAACGCTATAAAAACAAAAAGAACAATCTTACTCTTCATTTGTTAGCTGTTGTAAAAGTCCGATCTCTTGAAGTGCCTTGCCTGTGCCTCTAGCAACAGCAAGAAGCGGCTCATCAGCTACAAATACTGGAAGCTTAACGATATCAGACAAGAACTTATCAAGCCCTCTAATAAGCGCTCCACCGCCAGTTAGCACGATACCAGTCTCGACGATATCGCCAGCAAGATCAGGCGGCATCATCTCAAGCACAGTTTTGAGCGCATCTGCGATCTCTTTTAGCGGCTCTCTCATCGCCTCTCTCACATCCTCACTTGTCAGCTCAACCCTACTTAAAAGACCGCTCACTTGGTCGCGTCCTTTTACCACTACACTTAGCTCTTTTTCTAGCTGCACAGCAGAGCCCACAGCGATCTTTATCTCCTCGCCTGTTCTCTCGCCTATTAGTAAGTTGTATTTTTCTTTTATGTAATTAACTATGCTGCTATCTATCTTGTCGCCAGCTGTGCGGATAGACTTTGAGATAACTAAACCGCCAAGTGAGACGACACCGATCTCAGTCGTGCCACCGCCGATATCAACTACAAGGTTGCCTTGTGGCTCACGAACTGGTAAATTTGCACCAATAGCTGCTGCCATAGGCTCTTCTATCAAAAATACCTCTCTTGCACCAGCACTTAGCGCGCTCTCTCTAACAGCCTTTCTCTCAACCTGAGTAAGTCCGTAAGGAACCGAGATGATGATCCTTGGGCGTAAGAAATTTTTTCTTCTATGAGTCTTTTCTATGAAGTAGCGTATCATCCTCTCTGTCATGTCAAAGTCCGCGATAACGCCATCTCTCATCGGTCTTATCGCCTCGATGTCACCAGGAGTTTTTCCCACCATCTCTTTTGCAGCGTGGCCGACTGCTAGAATTTTTTGTTTTCCATATTTTTCACGTCTTACTGCAACAACTGATGGTTCATTTATGATTATTCCCTTATCTTTTACCAAAACCAAAGTGTTTGCCGTACCTAAATCTATACCCATATCACTAGAGAAAAAACCTATAACCTGATCTAAAAACATCTATTTCCTTTACGCTGTTAATTTATTGTGCTTTACCAAAATCGGCTTTGCCTTATCTTTTACCGTCTCTTTTGAGATCACGATATCGTAGTCTTTTAGCTCTGGCAGATCATACATTATATCTGTCATGAGCTCTTCCATTATGCTTCTAAGCCCTCTTGCTCCAGTCTTTCGCTCGATAGCAAGGCTTGCTATCTCTTCAAGTGCCTCATCATCAAATTTAAGCGTAGCGCCGTCGATCGCACAAAGCTTTTGATATTGTTTTAATATCGCATTTTTTGGCTCGGTCAAAATTTTAACCATATCCTCTTTTGTTATCTCATTTAATGTAGCCACCACGTGAAGTCTGCCGATGAGCTCTGGGATGAGGCCATATTTTACAAGATCGTCTGGCTCAAGCAGGCTTAGTAAATTTTCTTTTTCGTTTTTGCCACGTTTTTCTTGGTTAAAGCCAAGTACGTTTTTACCAACTCTGCGCTCTATGATGTCAAGAAGTCCATCAAATGCACCGCCACAAACAAATAAGATATTTGTCGTATCTATCTGGATGAAGTCTTGGTTTGGATGCTTTCTGCCGCCTTTTGGTGGGATATTTACGACGCTACCTTCGATGATCTTTAAAAGCGCTTGCTGCACGCCCTCGCCTGAAACGTCTCTTGTGATGCTTCTATTTTCGCTCATTCTAGCGATCTTATCGATCTCATCGACAAATACAATGCCCTGCTCCGCCTTTTTCACATCGCCATTTGCAGCTTGCAAGAGCCTTGTAAGGATATTTTCAACGTCCTCGCCGACATATCCAGCCTCAGTTAGGCTTGTCGCATCACAAATCGCGATAGGCACGTCAAGAAATCTCGCCAAAGTCTGAGCCATCAAGGTCTTGCCACTTCCAGTTGGGCCAACAAGCAAGATGTTTGACTTTGAAATTTCGGTGTCGTCTTTGATGTCGCTTTGTTTAAAAATTCTCTTATAATGGTTATATACGCCGACGCTAAAGACCTTTTTAGCCCTATCTTGACCGATCACGTAGTTATCAAGTACCGCTTTTAGCTCCTTTGGAGTGAGCTTTTGATACTCTATCGCCTCATCGTTTTTGCTCTCTTCTACACTCGTATCACCATGTATCATATCGTATGCTGCTGCTATACAGTACTCGCATATATAGGCGTTTCCTTCGATATCTGCTAATAACCTTCTCTCAGCAGACTCAGCCTCGCCACAAAAATTACACTTTCTAGCCATTAATCTCTTCCTTTTGCAAGCGGAATTCCTCTTGTCGTTTCTAATATAAATTTACACATTTTTTTAACATTTTCGTCGCTGGTTTTTGCGATCAGCTCATTTGCTTGATCTTTTAGGCTAACTCCTTGATTAAACAAAAATTTATAAGCGCGAACAAGTTCTTCAACCTGCTCTTTATCAAACCTACGCCTAATGCCAACTAAATTTAAGCTTCTTATATAGGCTCTGTTGCCCTCAGCTAGGCAAAATGGCACTACATCTTGGCTGAGCGCACTAGCCCCTGCGACCATGCAGCTTTCACCTACTCTAACAAACTGGTGAATAGGCGTAAGACCGCCCACAACAGCGTAGTCGCCAAGCTCGACGTGACCTGCTAGAGTTGCGTTATTTGCCAAAATGACGTTGCTGCCTATTATGCAGTCGTGTGCGATGTGAGAATATGCCATGATAAAGGCGTTATCGCCGATCCTTGTTATACCATCGCCCTTGTGCGTGCCTGAGTTTATCGTGCAAAACTCACGTATAGTTGCGTGCTCGCCGATGATGACGCCAGTATCGACCTCATCTTTATAGCTGATATCTTGCGGGATGTCGCCCACGATCGCGTAGCTAAATACACGAGAGTTATCGCCGATCCTCGTCTTGCCAAGCACCCTTGCGCCTTGTTTTATCGTGACGTTGTTGCCAAGGACCGCATTTTTACTCACAAATGCGTAAGCCTCGATATTTGCGTCATCTCCAATGATCGCTCCATCTTCTATAACTGCTGTTTGGTGGATATTTTTCATTGTCTCTCTTTTTTTAAGCAAAAGCCTATTTATCGACTATCATCGCTTTTAGTTCAGCCTCAGCGCATAGCACATTATCGACGTATGCCTTGCCCTCAAGCACCCAGATATTGCCTTTATGTTTTAATACATTTAATCTATACTCTAGCCTATCTCCAGGGCGGACTGGATGGCGAAATTTCGCTCCGTCTATGCTCATAAAATAGACCACTTTATTCTCGATGCCAGCTTGATGCTCGTCGCTCATACTCTTAAACGCTAACACGCCGCCAGCTTGCGCCATGCCCTCAATGATCATCACGCCAGGATAGATCGGGTGACCTGGGAAGTGCCCCTGAAATATCGGCTCGCCAATGGTTACATTTTTATAAGCGACGATGTTTTTTGCAGGCTCTAGCTCGACAACTCTATCGATAAGCAAAAAAGGAAATCTATGTGGAAGAATTTTTTGAATTTCTACGACGTCTATCACGTTTTAGCCTTAGTAATGTAAATTTTGGCAGATTGTAACAAATTTATACTAAGAAAAAAATTATTAGCCTCTTTTACAATCTCTGAAATTTAGCCTTAATGGGTCTAAATTTAGCTCTCTAAAACCAAAATTTCTTCGCTGTCGTTGTAAAAAACAGCCTTTGCGTAAATTTCGTAGCTGCCCTTTTTGACCTCGTCTAAGATGATGATAGGATTTTGCGAAAACTCCCCGCATATCTGCCTACGAAATTTCATCTCAGCGCCAAGCTCTAGCGGCCTTTTACAAAGCTCATCAACGCTTTTAAATTTGCTATTTGTAAATTTATTAAAGCGCTCTATGCCCATAAATATCGCACCCTCTTTTAGTTCATCGTCCATTTCGCAGTCGCGCTCTACATTTAGCTTTAAATTCTCTCTTTTAAAGCCAGAGTAGAGCACAAAGTAGCTTGGCACCACTGCATTTTGAAATTTCACACTAGCGCGCAAAAGCCTGTAGTTTAAAAATCGCCTTCTAAAAAGGTGAAATTTCTCCCCCTTTGCCTCACAAAGGCGCACCTTTTTGTAAAGCTCAAGTCTAGCCTCAATGCTGCCATAAAGTGCCCTTGCGTGCAGCTCGCTCATTAGCTCACTTTGGGGTAAATTTTGCGAGTCGCGCTGTTTTTTTAGCGCAAAGACGCAGCCGCAGTAGTTTTGGTGATAGAGTTTGTCTTTTTTAGCGAGGATAAACTGCTCGCTTGTGCCACCATTTTTTCTATAATCAACCGCAACGGCTTCTAAATTTGAGCCAGCCACCGCCTCATCAAGCGCCTTTTTAAGCTGAGAAAAGTCCTTTTTTGGGCTCATCAAAAGTGTCGTCGTGATCTTATTTAGACCAAGATCAAGTGCTTTTTTAGCGGAGTCTTTCATACGAAAGTCAAAGCAGTACTCGCACCTTTTGCCCTTTTCTGGCTCATCTTCAAGCCCCTTTGTGCCACCAAGCCAAGCTTCGTAGTCATACTCGCCACATATTAGCTTGATGCCAAGCTTCTCACAGCTTCGCTTCACGTCCTCAAAACGCAGTAAAAACTCACTATATGGATGTATGTTTGGATCGTAAAAATAGCCTACTATTCGCTCATTTGGATAGTCTTTTCGTAGGCGCTGTAAAAAGTAGTGGCTATCGACCGAGCAGCAGATATGAACTAGCAAATTTGACCTTTTTTGCTTGCATTATATCAAAGTTTGGCGTCATAAAATTTAGCTGCATCGAGGTATTTTTTAAGGACATTTTGGCTTGCAAGATCTTCAAATTTACCCCACGCCACTTGCTTGCCAGCCTCTATTATTAGCACCTTTTGCGCTATCTTCATCGCACTTAAAATATCGTGCGTGATAAAGATAATGCTGATCTTTTCATCTAAGCTTAAAAGCAAATTTATGATCTTTTGCTTCGTCTCATTATCAAGCCCGCTTGTTATCTCGTCGCAGATTAGGATTTTTGGCTTTGAAAGCAGCGCTAGCAGTATCCCAACCCTCGTCGCCTCGCCGCCACTTAGCTGAGATGGATATTTTTCTAAAATTTCATCTTTTAAATTTAAATTTACTAGAAGCTCTTTGAGCTCATTTTCGCTAAAGCTAAGCTTAAGATATGATCTCACATGAGCGATGGCTGTTTTTACTTTTAGCGCTGGATTTAGGGCTTGTTTTTGGTTTTGCAAGATATATCTGATATCTTTTTTTAGCTCATTTTTGTCCGTGATCTCTTCATTATTTATATAAATTTTGCCCCCACTTTTTGGCTCGCTAAATGATATGAGCTTTGCAAGCGTGCTTTTACCACTGCCACTTTGACCCAAAATGGCTAAATTTTCGCCATCATCAAGCTCGAAATTTATCCCCTCTAAAAGGTGCAACACTTCAGCCCTAGCGTTAAAATGCTCCTTAAAACTTAAACTTTTTGAGACGTTTTCAAGCCTGATTTTCACGCATTTTCCTTTAAATTTAGCCGCCCATCTCTCATCTGCCAAATTTCATCACTAAGATAGCTTGTCAGCGCCTCATCGTGTGAGATAAAGATGACGCTCATCTTGCCCTTTAAGCTCTCTAAGATGCCTGCCACATGGCTACCGCTAATGCTATCAAGCCCGCTTGTTATCTCATCGCAGATTAAAATTTTTGGCTTCAGACAAAGCGCCAGAGCGATCTGCACACGGCTCGCCTCGCCGCCACTTAGCTCGTATGAGTATTTGTGCCAGATGAGATTTGCATTACCCAGCCCAAACTCCCTAAAATAAGCAAATGCAAGCTCTTTATTTGATTTATTATCGCCGCCAAGATAGGCGTTAAAGTGATCGCCCACGTTTAAGAGCGGATGAAGGCTTGCAACTGAGTTTTGAAAAACGAGCGCAGCGACCTTTTTTCGGTGCTCTTTTAGCTCATTTTGGCTAAGTTTTAAGATATCTTTTTTGTAAATGCTAAATTTATCCGCTCTCACTCTAAAATCATCATCAAAAAGCCTTATTAAACTCTTTGCAAAGAGCGATTTACCACTGCCACTTGCACCTGTGATACCTATAAATTTACCCTCACTCATATCAAAATCAAGCTCACGCAAAAGCTTTTTATCCTTATAAAAAACGTTTAAATTTTTAATCTCTATCATATTTTTATATTGCCATTTTTTGAATTTGACGTGATGATCGAGGTTGCGAGGATGAGCAAAAAGAGCGTCACGCCAGGGAAAAGCACCATCCACCAAGAGCCCAGAAAAAGCGCCTCTTTGCTCTCATTTAGCATGATGCCAAGGCTTATTTTATTTGCGTCGCTACCCACGCCAAAAAAGCCAAGCGTAGCCTCCATGACGACCGCGTTTATCGCGTTTATGCCAAAGATACTAACTATTAGATGCTTTAAATTTGGCAAAATTTCAAAGCATATAAGGCTAAATTTGCTAGCTCCATTTATCACAGCTTGCTCGGCGTAGTCGCACTTTTTACTAAGTCTTAAATTTTGCATAAAGACTTTTGCGCCTTGCATAAACGAGCAAATGGCGATGATAAAAGAGGTTATGAGCAGATCTCCACTACTAAATGAGCTAAAAAGCATGATAAAAACGATGTTTGGTATGCTTAAAAAAGCATCAAGCCCCTTGTCAAAAAGGCTCTCACAAACCTTGCTCTTGCTCGTGCCAAAATATGCGTAGATGAGCGAGAAAAGCGTCGTTAAAAAGCCAGCTAGTAGCAAGATAAGAAGCGAGTTTTTAAGCGCGTAGGCTACTCTTATAAGATTGTCCCTACCAAGGATATCAGTGCCAAAGATGTGCTCGCTACTTGGGGCTAAATTTACCGCCATAAAGTCAGTGAAATTTGGCTCAAATTTAGAAAAAAACGGCGTCACAAAGGCAAATGTGACAAGTGCTAAAAAGACAAAACAGGCTAGGAAAAATATGACTTTTCTCATAAATTTCTCTTATCTGCCAAGATAGCAAAAATTTTAGCCAGCAAATTTGCAAAAACGACAAAAACAGCCGTTAGCAAAATGGTCGCAAGTGCGACTGGATAGTCTTTAGCGATGACTGCATCAAGGCTAAGCTTGCCTATACCTGGAAATGAAAAAATGCTCTCAATGACGTATGAGCCAGCAAAAACGCCAGCTACAAGTGTGGCGAAATAATAGACTATATCGGTGCTTGCGTGCTTTATGGCAAAGAGATAAATTTTGCCCCGTCCCAAGCCTCTAGCGTGAGCCGTCTGGATAAAGTCGGCGTTTAGGCTTTGATTTAGCCTGTCTCTTACAAATTTCACGTTTGCGCCAAGGTGTGGCAAGATGATGGCAAGCGTTGGCAAGATGATAAATTTAGCCCCAACGCCGCTAGATCCTAGCTCGTTTGCCCCAGAGCTTGGTAGCAAGTTTAGATAGACGCTAAAGATCGCTATTAGCACGAGTGCGATGTAAAAATGAGGGAGTGATGCCAGCAAAAAGGAGCTAAAATTTATAAAGATATCAGCAAATTTATTCTTATAAATGGCGCTTAAAAGCCCCAAGAAAAAGGACAAAAGAGTTATCAGAAAAAACGAAGCAAAAAATAAAATAAGCGAGTTTAAGAGCCTCTCTTTAATGAGCAGCGACACACTTGCCCCGCTTACAAAGCTAGTGCCAAAGTCGCCTGTGACAAAGTGAGCCAGCCATCTAAAATACTGCACGAAAAAGCCATCTTTTAGCCCCAAATTTTCTAAAATTTGCTCTTTTATGGCTAAATTTATCGCCTCACTCCTTGAAAACATCGCGTCAGTGACATTTCCTGGCAAAAAGTATATGAGCAAAAATAGAAAAAATGAGATAAAAAACAGCAACCCAAGACTTGAGATCGCTGTTTTTAAAATGGCTCTAAACAAAGTTTTTATCCACTATTTTACTTGCCACTCTCTTATATTCCATAAAAATCCAGCCCCGTGATGCCCCAAAATTTGCGTCTTGATGCCTGAAATTTTGTTATTAAAAACGAGCGGATAGTCAAGATAGGCTATAAAAATGTAAGGTGGATTTTCATGAAGCGCTTTTAGAAATTCTTTATAGTATTTTTTCCTAAGCTCTACGTCCTTTGTGTATCTCGCGTTTTTTAGGGCGCTATCGACATTTTCGTCCTTGTAGTGACTAAAGTTCCAGCCATTTTCATTTACGCTCACATCGGCAAATCCGCCAAAAATTCTATATGTGTGAAAGTCTGGATCAAACGGGCTTCCCCAGCCGATCACGAAGCTATCTACCTTGCTTATGCTAAAGGCTGTTCTTGGCTTTGCGTAGGCTTTGGCTTTTACACCAAATTTATTTAGCTCGCTGCTTAAAATTTTAGCTAAATTGACTCTTAAGATGTCGTTATTAAAGGCGTAGATGTCAAAGCCAAGCTCCTTGCCGTCCTTTTCAAAAAAGCCAGCCTTATTTTTCTTAAAGCCACTCTTTTCAAGTAGCTCTTTTGCCTTTTGCGGATCGTAACTAAATTTAAACTCGCTGCCATTTGCAAAGCTTTTTTCTATCGGGTTATTCGCTACGCTTGCATATCCATGAAATAAGCTTTTAACTATCTCATCTTTATTTACGGCGTAGTTTAGGGCGATCCTTACATTTTTATCTTGAAAGATAGGATCTTCAAGGTTAAACATCAAAGCTCTATAGTCTGCGCTTTTAAACTTAAGCAGGCCAAGTTTTTTATCATCTTTTATGAAATTTACCCCTGTTGGAGAGATGAGCGCAACGTCGATCTCGCCGCTTTTTAGTCCAACTAGTCTTAAATTTTCATCGCCGACGATCTTAAAAAATACCTTTTTTATCTTTGGCCCGCCTTTATAGAATTTCTCATTTGCCGCAAATTCCAAGCTCTCATCTTTTTTCCATTTTACAAGCTTGTATGCGCCAGTGCCGATAGGGGCGTCATTAAATTTATCAGTCGCGATATCTTTGCCCTTTAAAATGTGCTCAGGCAAAACGCCAAAGCTAAGTGCGTCAAGAAAAGGCGGAAAAGGCTCACTAAGCGTGATCTTAACTTTATAATCACCCAAAATTTCAACGCTTTTTACCACCTCGTAGTTTGAGATAGCAGGCGCGTTTAGCTTCTTATCTTGAGCCGCTTCGATGGTAAATTTAACGTCTTTTGCGCTAAATTTCACCCCGTCATGCCAAAAAACATCATCTCTTAGCTCAAAAATATACTCCAGCCCGTCATCACTCACCTGCCAAGACTTGGCAAGCTCAGGCACCACGTGGCTATTTTCATCGTGGCTAGTAAGTCCAGAAAAAACTAGCGAAAGCGTAGGATCGTGATCCTCGTCGTAAAGTGGGTTTATACGAGGTGTTTGCTCCTCGATAGCGACTACAACGGCATTTTCATTTGCATAAGCAAAGGCAGAAAATAACAAAAACAATAAAACCAAAGACCTCTTCATCACTTGCTCCTTTGTTTAAAAAATATTTGACGAATAGTAATACGAAATGCATAAAAGTATTATTAAGATAAATGTAAATTCATTGTATAGAAAATTTGAAATTTCTAACTATCTTTTAACCTTTTTTAAAGTAAAATCAGGGCTTATTTTAGCTGACAAAAAGGTAAATTTCACAATGGATAAAAAGAAAAAAATAGCCCTGATCACTGGCATCTGCGTAGTTTCACTTTTGCTTATCTACACGCTTCTTGGCTTTTTTGGTCTGCCTTATGCTATCAAAAATATCGCGCCAAAGTACCTAAAAGACTACAACGCAACGCTTTTTGTAAGTGATGCTAAATTTAATCCCTTTACCTTCGAGCTAAATGCTACAAATGCCGAGCTAAACACCACTTCACCGCTTTTTAGCACGAAGCAGATCGACCTTAAGCTAAAGCCATTTTCTATCTTTAAAAAGCTAGTTGAGATAGACATTTTTAGGCTAGATGAGCCAAAAGTAAAGATCGCAAGAGATAAAAAGGCAAATTTTAACTTTAGCAATTTTATAAGCGATGATAACGCAACTAGCGAAGATAACAGCACTAGCTCGATAAATTTTGCGCTAAATAACGCAAAAATCATCAAAGGCTCATTTTCATATAGCGATCAAAATTTAACAAAGCCATTTAATGTAAGCTTTGATGATATAAACTACGAGCTAAGCTCGCTAAATACGAAGAAAAATAGCGCTGGTAGTCACATCTTTGACTCAAACTCAAGCCTAGCGCACAAGATCGATCTAAATGGCGATATCAAGCTAAATCCACTAAAAATAGAGGGTAACGTCAGCATAAAGGACTTTAGTATAAAGCCAGTTGCGATAAGCTTCATCGATAATGACACGTTAAATCTCAAAAATGCCATTATAAACCTAAAGATAAACTACGCTTTAAAAGCCGATGAGAACGCAACTAAGATAAATTTAAAAGATGGCTTTTTAAATGTAAAAGGACTAAGTTTAGATGAAGGCGCAAATGAGCTTAGCCTTGGCGAGCTAGAGCTTCCAAGATTTGACCTTAATAGTAAGATAGCAGATAAAACAGAGGCGGCGCTAAATTTAAGCGCTATAAATTTAAATGATATCTCTTTTAAAAATGCTATCTCCACAAGCGTAAAATCACTAAATTTAAATGAGATCTCGCTGCTTGCAAATTTAAATGAAAAAAGCGAACTAAACGCCACAGCCAAGCTAAAAAATATGGGTGTAAACGCTTTAAAAATAGATGAAGTAGATAGAAATTTAGCAAAATTAAAAGATATAAATGCTTCAAATTTAAATCTAAATTTAGTAAATAACAAAACCGCCCTAACGCTTGAAAAAATAGCACTAAATGGCATCAACGCGCCACTTAGCAAAAGCGCAAATGCAAATGTAGCAAGCGCTGGCGTGACAAATACAAGCTTTACAATAGATGGCAACAAGAGCCTTGCGAGCCTTGATGAGCTAAACGTAAAAAACATAGAGCTTAAAGCAAAAAATAAAGATATAGCAAGCGTCGCTGATGTGGCGATAAAGAGCATAAGCTTTGATCTTTTAAAAATGGCTCTAAATATCGCTAGTGTCGATGTTAATAAGCCTAAATTTACTTCAGAACTAAACGACAATGGTCTAAGTGCTGTAAATGAGCTAGGATTTGGCGAGCAGAGCGCAAAAGCTACAAAGGCGGCAAAACACACTAAAAAAGTAGAGAAAAATACTGAAAATAAAAGCGCTTCAAAAAGCAAAGAAAATGAGTTTAAATTTGATGTAAAAAATATAAGTGTAAATAACGCAGACATCGCTTTAACGCATCTTTTTGAAGGCGAAAAGATCGCTCATAAATTTGATAATCTTTTTGTAAAAGTAGCAAATTTAAGTAGTGATTTTAGCAAGCCATTTGACGCAAAAGTGGCGATGAAGAGCTCGCAAAAGCTAAATTTGGATGTTGAGTCCAAGATAAAGATCGAGCCACTTGATGTGAGTGCGAAGATCAAGCTAAATGATACAAATTTACCAAAGTATTTTGCCTATGCAAAGCCCTTTTTAGAGGCCGATCTAGCTAGCGGACAGCTTGAGAGTAGCGCTGAGATAAGCTACGCAAAAGATATCAAAGCAGACGCAAAAGTTAGCATAAAAGATATAAGGCTAAATGGCAAAAAAGCTGAAAAACTGGTCGCCTTTAAAAGCCTAGATCTTGAAAAAATTTCATTTGCCAAAAATGACCTTGCCATAAGCGGAGTGAGCTTAAATTCGCCATTTATCAAGGCGCATCTAAGCAAAGAGCGTAAATTTAACCTATCTCAGATCGTAAAAGAGGATAAAAATAAAGCTAAAACTGAGGCAAAACCTGAGAGCAAAAAAGTGGCTAGCAAAAAAGAGGACGAGCTAAAATTTAGCGTTAAAAATTTCTCTTTAAAAAATGGCGAGGTTGATTTCTCGGACGCATCGCTATTTATGCCATTTGCCACAACGATCTCAAAGCTAAATGGCAAGCTCACCGACATCGATAAAAAGCGCCCAAGCTCAGGCGAGTTTCAAGGTGTGGTTGGCAAAAATGGCTTTGCACAGATCACTGCAAAACTCTTTCCATTTGAGCTAAAGCAAAATACCGATATAAAGCTTGATTTTAAAAATATCGATCTAGTTAACGTGACACCTTATAGCGGGCAGTTTGTGGGCTATAAGATCAAAAAAGGCAAGCTAAATTTAAACCTAAACTATAGCGTCACCGACTCAAAACTAAATGGCTCAAATTTTATAAATTTTGACTCACTTACACTTGGAGAGAAGGTCGAGTCAAAAGATGCTGTAAATTTACCGCTTTCGCTTGCTATCTCGATACTTAGCGATCAAAATAATCAAATAAACATCGATCTGCCAGTTGAGGGAAATTTAGACGATCCTGACTTTAAATATGGCGGCGTCATCTGGGCTGCAGTAAAAAAGCTCTTTGCCGACATCACGCTAGCTCCATTTAGATTTTTAGGTAACGCCCTAGGACTTGGCAGCAAAGATCTTAGCTCTATTGATTTTCTTGCTGGAAGTAGCGAGCTTATAAGCTCAGAAGCGCCTAAGATAGCTGATTTTATAAAGCTAACTGGCTCAAAACCTAAAATGAAGCTTAGCATAACGCCAACATACTCAAAACTCGATGAGAGCTTTTATAAAAATAAAAAACTAGATCAAAAGATCAATCAAATCATCGCTTCAAGCGGCAAAGACTACATCGCAGTTTTAAATGAGCTTGTGCCAAATTTAAAAGATAGAAACGAAAAAGCCTTAAGAGAAGAGGCGCTAAAGGGCATCGAGGTCGATAAAGCAAAACTAATAGAGCTTGCAAATGAGCGTGCAAATGCGGTAAAAGAGGCGCTTATAAAAGCTGGGCTTGAGGCTGGCCGCATAAATATAAACGATGCAACAAGCTCAGAGCCTAAGCAAAACACCTACACAAGCGTGCTAATGGGAGTGGCGAACTAAATTTCATTTATTTCGCTGCTTCTTGCATTATAGACAAACCAGCTAAGAAGCATAAGCATCATAAATGCTCCAAAAATAAGGCTTGCGTAAAAGTATAAATTAAAATCAGCTCCCAGCAAATTTGCGTTGTGAAGGGCGATCATAACACCAGCTAAAGCGATTAAGTAGCCAATTAGCTTGATGATGAAAATTTTAGGATTTACAAGGATCAGCAAAAGGCCACAAAGTATGATGCCAAGGGCTATTTGTAAATTTGAAACGTCAGCTTGAGCACTTGAAGTAAGTGTTAAAAAACCAGCTAAAAGCGCCATTAGTATCATCAAAACTGCATAAACCGCCCTGCTTCGTCCAAAGCCATACATAAAGCAAACAAAGCCCTTATTTTGCCTGTTATAGTCCATTTTTGCTCCTTTTGGAAGTTTGCTTATTTTAATGCCAAATTCTTAAATAACGGCTTTAATCTGAAATTTCACTCATTTTGGCTAATATTTTGCATCTTAAAAAAGGAGCAAAAATGCCTTATGTTAATATCAAAATAGCAGGCCCAGAGCCTACAAAAGAGCAAAAAGATCAAGTTTTTAAAGAGGTAACCGAGACGCTTGTAAGAGTGCTTGGCAAGAAAAAAGAGGCGGTTATGATCTTTATCGAAACTCATGACGCTGGCAATATCGGCGTAGGTGGCGAGAGCGTAGAGGATAAAAGAAAGGGGACAAAATGAGCGAATTTATCAAAGCAGACATTGAGAGAAAGATAACGCTTGAAGTTGGCGATAAGGCGCCAGAGTTTGAAGCACTAAATCAAGATGGCGTAAAGGTCGCGTTAAAGGACTTTATAGGCAAAAACGTGGTGCTTTACTTCTACCCAAAAGACAACACTCCAGGCTGCACGACTGAGGCTTGCGAATTTAGCGCAAACTACGATCAGTTTATCAAAAATGATACCGTTATCATCGGCGTTAGCCCAGATAGCGTAAAGTCGCATGTTGGTTTTATCGCAAAGCAAAATTTAAAGCACATCCTCTTAAGCGATGAGGATAAAGAAATTTCAAAGCTTTATGGCGTTTGGCAGGTCAAGAAAAACTACGGCAAAGAGTATCTTGGCATCGCCAGAAGCACCTTTGTGATCGGCAAAGACGGCAAGATAGTTAAAATTTATAAAAGCGTAAAAGCCAAAGACCACGCCGCAAAAGTGCTAGCTGATCTAGTAAAATAAGGTAAAAAATGACCAAATTTTTTAATACAATTATAAAAAGTCCATTTATAAATATATTTGTGGTTACAACGCTTGTAATGTTTATCGCAAATATCTACAAAATTTACTTTTTTGAAGGAACTGACCGTATAGCTCTTATGCATATGGCAAGAAGCTTAACTACTATATTTTTATTAAATTTAGTTATCACACATGTTCTTTACTTGCTAAGTCGTGGGCTGTTTAAAGGGCTTTATCTAGTTTATGCACTAATAATTTTTATTCTATGTTTTATAAATTTTTTCACTTTAACAAGTTTAAAAACAGATATAAATATAGCAATAATAGATAGTGTGCTACACACAAATCCAGATGAAGCCGGTGAGTTTTTCCAGACATTTTTTGAAGCTAAATATCTAGTAGTTGCTATACTTTTGTGTATCATCTTTTATGCTATGACAAGATATAAAAGATCTAGCACAAAAGAATTTAGCCGAAAAACTATCATTGTCCTTTCGGTAATTTATATAGCCTTTGCAGCTGTATTCTTTACAAAATCAGCAATGAGAATATCGTCTAATAAAGCTGATAGAGCTATAAGTAAGCTATCAGAACATATCCTGATAAATTACGCTTTTGTTTTAAAAAAATATCTTTTAGATGATAATTTTTTAGCTAGCAATAAACAAATTTTAAAAGATTACGACGTATCTAAAGCAGCAAATCAAAACATAAAAGCTGAGCAAAAAGTAGCAAATGTAGTCTTTGTGATCGGTGAAAGCTTACAAAGAAACGAGATGAGCGTTTATGGCTTTGGCTTGCCGACTACACCAAATTTAATGGCATTAAAGCAAAGTGGCAATGCCATAATCTATACAGATACTACCGCCCCTGACACATATACAAATGGTTCTCTTTCAAAGGTTTTAAATTTCTCAAACTATGAAAGCAAAGAGCCTTGGAGCAAGAGTTTAAACATCGTTGATATGTTTAGTCTAGTAGGATACAAAACAGCATGGATAAGTAATCAAAGCAATATCGGCGGATATTCTACAACACAAAAAAGTGTTGCAGATAGAAGTGATATCACATTTTTTACACAAAAATTTGCATCAGCTACAAATTATGCCGGCAGAGAAACAGATGGCATACTTTTGCCTGAAATTTCAAAGATAAAACAAAGTCTTGGAGAGTCAAATTTTTATATCATTCACCTAATGGGAAACCACTTTAAATACGACCTAAGGTATCCAAAAGATTTTTCAAAATTTACAGCTAATGATCTGCAAAACAAAATGAATCCTGGACAAAAAGAGAGCTTTGCATGGTATCTAAATAGCGTACTTTATAATGACTACGTGATAAATGAAATTTATAAAATTTTCAAAGACGATGAAGCTTTGATAGTCTATCTCTCAGACCATGGCGAGGCTCTTTTTGAGATAGATGGCATAAGAGGCCATGGCATGATAAACCGCTTTGTTTTAGAAATTCCACTCATTTTTATAGGTACTGATAAATTTAAAGCAAAATATCCACAAATTTGGCAAAAGCTTGAAGTGGCAAAAGATTATAAATTTATGAGTGATGACATCATTCACACTTTTGCCGACATCATAGGTACAAAACCACTTGAATATAACGCATCAAGAAGTTTAATAAGTGGTGAATTTAATGCGAGCAGAAAGCGTCTAGTAAATGGTACTGACTATGAAAATATTAAAAATGTAAAGCCGCAATGGTAAATGACAAAAAATAATAAGGAGCAAAGATGAAGCTTATAAAAATGCTAATTTTAAGTGCGTTTTTTGCGCTAAATTTATCAGCACTGACTGAAGGTGTGGAGTATCAAACTCTAGCAAAACCGCTTAACGTGCCTAAAAACTCAGTCGTCAAGGTCTTTAGCTACGACTGCCCTCACTGCTATAAATTTGACCGAACGATCACAAGAAAGCTGATGGCAAAGCTTGACGGAGTCAAATTTATCCCATATCACCTAAGCACCAAAGGCAAGCTTGGCGAGACTACAAGTAAAATTTTCGCCGCTCTTATATCGATAGATGAGGCAAATGGGACTGATCTGCTAAGTGATGAGTCTAAATTTAAGCAAGCTAAATTTGCGATCTACAAAGCAAGACACGATGAAAAAGATGACTTTAATGATGGCAAAGATAAGCAAAGATTTATAGATCTAGCGCTAAATGCGGCTCACGTGAGCAAAGACGAATACGAAAAAGCGCTAAGCTCAGATCGTGCAAAAGAGCTTTTAAACGAGTGGTTTGCCTCTTATGATGTAGCAAGTATCAGCGGTGTACCAGCCTTTGTGGTAAGCGGCAAGTATCTGATAAATTTAAGCGCAGCATCGTCGATCGATGAGATGGCAAAGACGATAAAAGAGCTTTTAGATAAGTAACTTTAGCCTAAATTTTACGGACATTTTGGGCTTAGAAATGTAAATTTAAAGCAATTTTAGATAAACTCGGATCAAATTTCTAAAAAAGAAAGGTTTAATTATGAACGCTTCAGAATTCATCTGGATGGATGGAAAACTAGTAAAATGGGACGATGCGAAATTACACGTTCTAACTCACTCTTTGCACTATGGTAATGCCGTATTTGAGGGCACAAGAGCTTATAAAACAAAAAAAGGTCTAGCTATTTTTAGACTCAAAGACCACACAAAAAGACTTTTAAGATCAGCAAAAATGACCGTTTTAAATGTGCCTTACAGCGAAGAAGAGCTTGAAAAAGCGCAGATCGAACTACTTCGCGCAAACAAATATAACAGCAACGTCTATATCCGCCCACTTATCTTTTTAGGATACGGCGTGATGGGCGTAGCGCACACAAAAGCACCGGTTCAAACCGCTATCGCTTCATGGGAATGGGGTGCTTACCTTGGCGATGAGGGCCTAGAAAAAGGCATCAGAGTTAAAATTTCAAGCTTTGCCAAACTAGCTCCTGCTGCTCAAATGAACAGAGCAAAAGCTAGCTCAAACTACCTAAGCTCACAAATGGCAAACTACGAAGCAAAAGAGGCTGGATACGACGAGGCGCTACTCCTTGATAGCGAGGGTTTTGTAGCTGAAGGTCCAGGCGAGTGCTTTTTTATCGTTGAAAATGGCGCATTGATCACTCCACCAAATGACAACAGCCTACTTAGCATCACTCAAGATACAGTCATAAGACTAGCTCACGATCTTGACATCGAAGTAAGAAGAGAGCGCATCACAAGAGATCAGGCTTACACAGCTGACGAGGCATTTTTCACTGGCACTGCAGCTGAAGTAACGCCGATAAATAGCATAGATAACCGCATCATCGGCAACGGCGCTAGAGGCGAAGTGACAAAGAGACTACAAAAAGCTTACTTTGACGTAGTTTATGGTCTAAACAAAAAATACGAATCATTTTTAACATATATTTAAGATTTAAAGGAACGAAATGCCCGCTGATTTAAATGATTATTTCAACAAAAAAAAGCCAGGTAATGATAACAGAGGCTCAGGTCAAAATAATGACAAAGAGCCACCTTTTAAAAAGGATTTTAAAATGCCAAATATACCAAGTGGCTTTGGCAAATTTGGTGCGCTAGCCTACATCATAATCGCCATTATCGCGATCCTTGCTATCACTCAGCCATTTAAAGTGATACACTCAGGCGAGGTCGGCATCAAAGCCACAGCGGGTAAATATGAGCCAAATCCTTTACAACCAGGATTTCACTTCTTTTTGCCATTTATCCAAAACATCATCGTAGTTGATACCAGAGTTAGGATCATCAACTACACTTCAGGCGAGGACATGGGCGAGAGCTTGCAAAAGTCTTATCAGGGAGCTGGAATTTTACGCAAAAATTCGATCTCGGTTTTGGACGCTAGAAATTTACCAGTTAGCATCGATATCACCGTGCAGTACCGCCTAAATCCAGAAAATGCACCACAAACTATCGCATCTTGGGGTCTTAGCTGGGAGAGCAAGATCGTTGATCCTGTCGTGCGTGACGTGGTTCGCAGCATCGCTGGTAAATATACAGCCGAAGAGCTACCAACTAAAAGAAACGACCTTGCTAGGCAGATCGATGAGGGCATAAGAAAAGATATCGACTCACAGCCAAACAAGCCAGTCGAGCTTCTAACTGTACAGCTTCGTGAGATCATCTTGCCTTCAAAGGTAAAAGAGCAGATCGAGCGTGTCCAGATCGCTAAACAAGAGGCCGAGAGGACAAAATACGAGGTCGAGAGGGCAAATCAAGAGGCTCTAAAACAAGCTGCCCTTGCAGAAGGCACTGCAAAAGCTGCGATCATCGAGGCAAAAGGTAAGGCTGATGCTATCAAGATCGAAGCTGACGCGACAGCATATGCAAACAAAGAGATCGCAAAAAGTGTCGATCAAAATTTATTAAATTTAAAGCAGATCGAGACGCAAAATAGATTTAACGACGCTCTTAAAGAGAACAAAGATGCCAAAATTTTCTTAACACCTGGTGGAGCTGTGCCAAATATCTGGCTAGATGCAAAAGATAGGGCAAAAGCTAGCTCAGTTAGCGAAAGGTAAAAATGAATAGCGTAGCAAAAAGTATAGACTGGCAAAAGGTTGGTGGGTTGCTTCCGGTGGTGGTTTGCGATCACACTACAAACGAGGTTTTGATGCTTGCTTATATGAACGAAGAAGCACTAAGCTTAACTCTATCTAGCCGCTACGCTCACTACTTTTCACGCACTAAAAATAGAATTTGGAAAAAGGGCGAAGAAAGCGGCAACACGCAAGAGATCAAGTCTGCGTTTTTAGACTGCGACAACGACACCTTGCTTTTAAAAGTCGTTCAAAAGGGAGGCACTGCTTGTCACACTGGGGCAAGATCATGCTTTTTTAACGAGATAAATTTAGAAAATTTAGAAATTTCAGATAAAAAAAACGAGGTCAAAAAGCCAAGTTACGGCGTCATTGACGAGCTTTATCACGTTATAGAAGATAGGAAGCTAAACGCAGATCCGCAAAGCTCATACGTAGCTAGCCTTTTTAAAAAAGGTGAAAATCAAATTCTAAAAAAAGTTGGCGAGGAGGCTACAGAGCTTGTCATGGCGGCAAAAGAGCTTAGTTTTGCCAAGCAGACAAAACAAGATGAGCAAAGGGCAAAAAATGACCTCATCTATGAAGCAGCTGATCTTTGCTTTCACGCGCTTGTGGCACTTTCAGCCCATAACATACATCCAGATGCCGTCAAAAACGAGTTTGCAAGACGTTTTGGCATGAGTGGCATCGAAGAAAAAAGATCGCGAGATGTTAAATAGCATCAAGCACAACATACTTTTCATACTTCAAAACGCCAAACTTATTGACTTTCTAGCCTATGGTTGGGTATTTTTAGCCTTTATATTTATCGTTCTTTTAGGAATTTTTGTTGCGATAAAATCATGGTGGCAGATAGGATTTTTATTTATCCTAGCTGGTTTTTTGGGACTTTTTGCAGGTAACTACTACGCAAACAAATATATAAATGAAAATCTAAGACCAGTTAGCATAAGCAAAATAAACACAAAGCAGCTTCAATATGTCGATGCGCTAATGGTTGATTTTAACATCACAAATAATTCAAACTACACATTAAACGTTTGCAAAATCGAGCTTGGCTTCTACCTTGGTTCAACGCAAAGCACGAGAAATTTTCTAAATTCACTAAACCCTTTTGCTAAAAAACGTATCATTTTAAATGAAGCGCTTTTGCCAAAGCAGAGCAAGCAGATAAGAGAATTTGTCAATGACTTTGCCTTCATTGACTACAATATCACCAAAAAAGCGGAGTGTTTTTGATGAGCTCAAACTACTTTACCATCGTTCATATCATCGTGCTTTTCGCGATCGCGCTACTTTCTATTTTATTTCTTGTGCTCTCACTTAGAGCTGAGCGAAAGCTATTTTTATCACTGCTTTTTACAAATATTTTGGTCTCAACCACGCTTGCCATTTTTTTGATGCTAGTTCTTGACAAATACACCAAAAAGGGCATAGTCGAGGGCGTAAAGAGCGAGCGAGTGTTAAGAAATGAAAGCATCGTCTTTCGAGGTCAAGTAAGAAATGTCGGCAAATTTACCATTAGCAAATGTACTCTTACAATTAAGCTCATAAATCAACCGCTAAATAAAAACGATCTTGGTGGCGAAGCGCTATTTAAACCAAGCGGGATTTCATTTTTCTCATGGATTTTTGGAGGCGATGAGGACGAGAGACCAAACACTGTTGCATACAAATTTGACGTAGCTCAAAATTTACCAAAGCAAAAAGTTGTGCCATTTACCGTAACTATGCCCTATCCGCCATATTTTAAAAATGGTATGAATATCACAAAACTTAGTTGCTACTAATAAATTTAGATAGATTTTTAGTATTTATTGCATTTTGTAGTTACAAACTGGCTAAATTTCTCTTAAATTTAAAAAGTTTAATACCTAAAAATTTGGCTTATATATAAAATAAGAAATTTTAAACCAAAGCCAAAAGGCAATGGTTTAAAATTTAGTTTTAATGTCTTGAAAGATAGTTTGTATCGTAGTTGTTGCTTAAAAAGTCTTTGTTTTCCATCATGGCGATGTGAAAATCTTTTGTTGTTTTTATGCCGCTTATTATGAGCTGATCAAGAGCTACTTTCATCTTGTGAATGGCTCTATTTCTATCTGTGTCCCAAACTACGAGCTTACCGATCATACTATCATAATACGGCGGTATAGAGTAGTCTTGATAGATGTGACTATCCATTCTCACATTGCGGCCACCTGGGCAGACATATTTTGTGATCTTGCCAGGACACGGAGTAAAGGTGTTTGGATCCTCAGCTGTGATCCTGCACTCGATCGCATGACCTTTTAGCTCGATACTCTTTTGTGACGGTAGCTTTTCACCCTCAGCCACTTTTATCATAAGCTCGATGATATCAAGCCCACTTACCATTTCGCTAACTGTGTGCTCGACTTGAAGCCTTGTGTTCATCTCGATGAAGTAAAAGTCTAAATTTTTATCAACCAAAAACTCAAACGTACCAGCTCCCTCGTAGCCGATCGCTTTTGCTGCTTTTATGGCAGTTTCATGTAGCCTCTCTCTTGTTTTTTCATCAAGCAAGATAGCTGGGCTCTCTTCGATCAGCTTTTGGTGACGGCGCTGCATAGAGCAGTCGCGCTCGCCTATGTGAAGCACGTTGCCGTGGCTATCGCCGATGATTTGAACCTCGATGTGGCGTGGATTTAGGATATATTTTTCCATATACATCGTGCCATCGCCAAATGCACTCATCGCCTCGCTCTCAGCAGACCAAAACGCTTTTTCTAAATCAGCCTCTTTTTCAACCACGCGCATACCACGTCCGCCGCCGCCTGCCGCAGCTTTTAAGATGACAGGATAGCCGATCTTTTTGGCTAGCTCTTTTGCAGCTTTTGTATCAGCCACAGCGCCGTCTGAGCCAGGGATGACTGGCACGCCGGCTCTTTGCATGACTTGTTTTGCCTTGCTCTTATCGCTCATCAAAGCCATCGCAGCAACGCTTGGTCCAATGAATTTGATCTTGTGGTGTGAGCAAATTTCAACAAAATTTTGATTTTCACTTAAAAAGCCATAACCTGGGAAGATAGCGTCTGCTTCGCTGATCTCAGCTGCACTTATGATAGCTGGGATGTTTAGGTAGCTGTCGCTTGAGCGCTCTTTACCGATGCAGATGGCTACGTCGGCGTATTTTACATAAAGCGCGTCTTTGTCGGCGGTTGAATAAACTACAACGGCTTCTTTACCCATCTCCTTTATCGTTCGCAAAGCACGAAGAGCGATCTCACCGCGGTTTGCGATTAAAATTCTTTTTAATTCCATTAATTTTTCTCCACGCCAAACAACGGCAATCCAAACTCAACTGGCTGTCCGTCAGAGACTAGCATCTCAGTGATCTGGCAGTCAAATTCAGCCTCGATCTCGTTCATGATCTTCATAGCTTCGATGATGCCTACTACATCGCCTTTTCTCACTCTTTGACCTACTTTTACAAATGGTGCAGCGCCTGGGCTTGGAGCAGCGTAGAAAGTACCTACCATAGGAGATTTTATGCTATCTTTTGGCGAATTTGCAGCTGGTTTTACCTCTGAGCTAACGACAACATTTACAGGTGTTGGCGCTGGAGCTGCTGCTTGTGCCGCTGGCTTTGCAGGCGCGCAATAATCAGCAAATTTCTCTACCTCGACCTCAAAATCACCACTTTTTATCTTGATATGATTCATCTCCATACCATTAAAAAATTCGATAAGCTCTTTTATATCTTCTTTTTTCATAGAAAATTCTCCTAAATTTTTATATAAGCCCCTAATTGTAGCGAAATTTAAATAAATTTAATTTTTAGCTGGCATAAAATTTGTGCTAAATTCTACTTTTTTCTAGCAAATTTATAATAAAAAATAAGATAAAACTAAGCACAACTAAAACAAGGCTTAAAGCGAGTGCCTGATCGCTTCTGCCGTCATAGACAGCGTTATAGATAGCAAGTGAGATGGTGTCTGTTTTGCCTATGATATTGCCACCTAAAATGAGCGTTATACCAACCTCGCCAAGCCCTCGTGAGATCGCTAGGATAAAGGCTGCTGCCACGCTTTTTTTGAGGCATAAAGATTGCCTTTTGATAAATTCACTAGCCCTTTTGCCTGCGCCAAATTTTGCCAAAATGGTATAATCTCGCCAAAACAAAAGGATAGACATGAACGAACTTGAGCTAAAGATGCAAGGCAAGATAGATAGGCTAACAGATAAGACTTTTAAGCTAGATCCTAGGATCGGCGAGGGCTACTTTACGGCGAAATATTTTCTAAAAGTAAATGAGATAATTAAGCAAAACCTGCCTGATCAGCACGTGACGATGCAGTTTTTCCAAAGGCGCGATGATATCGTGCTTTGTGGCATCGACGAGGTTTTAGCCATCATCAATAAATTTGCCAAAAACCCAAGCGAGCTTGAAATTTACGCACTTGATGATGGCGATATCATAAACGCAAACGAGCCAGTTTTAAAGATAAGCGGCAAGTATGAAAATTTCGGTTTTTTAGAAAACGTCATCGACGCGACGCTTACTAGAAGAAGCTGCGTAGCGACAAACTCCAGAGACGTGATAAAAGCGGCAAATGGCAAGGACGTCTTTAGCATGGCAGACAGACAAGACGACATCTGCACGCAGCCAGGCGACGGCTATGCCTCATTTATCGGAGGTATAAAAAAGGTCGCCACAGACGCTCAGGGCGAGCTTACAGGGCTAAAAGGTGGTGGCACCATGCCTCATGCGCTCATTCAAATGTGCGGCGGAGATGTGGTAAAGGCTTGCCAAATTTATGCTAAAACCTTTGAAAACGAGCAGATCACGGCCTTGGTTGATTACAACAACGACGTGATAACAGACGCTTTAAAGGCTGCAAATGCCCTAAAAGAGAGGCTTGGCGCGGTTAGGGTTGATACTAGTAAAAATTTGATAGATAGATATTTTGAAGGCAAAGATACGAGTAAATTTGACCCCCATGGCGTTTGCAAGGAGCTTATATTTGCCCTAAGAGAGGCACTTGATGAAGCTGGCTTCAAGCACGTTAAAATAGTCGTTAGCTCAGGTTTTAATCCGCAAAAAATGAGCGAATTTGAGAAATTTAAAACCCCAGTTGATATTTATGGCGTGGGAAGCTATCTTGTTAAAAATGACATTTGTGGCTTTACAGGCGATCTAGTCGAGTTAAATGGCAAAAGTGAGGCTAAATTTGGCAGAAAAAATTTCGCTTCAGATAGGCTAAAGAGAGTTAAATTTTAGGAGAGAAGATGAAATTTATAAAAATTTTAACGTTTCTGTCGCTTTTACTGACTGCTTGCATCGCCGCAAACTACGCTAACGCCTTTGAAAAAGTTGGCATCCTTGAAGACGGAGTTTATCGCTTTAGCCAAAATGGCATCGGAGTCAAAAAAGACCTGCTCGTAAAGGTGATCTCGGTGCAAAATGCGGACAGCTCCCGCAAAAAGATCATCTCCATGCTAAATATCCCTAAAAAATCTAAAATCACGGACTTTAAAACAAGCGACGCTGGCGTGATAGTCTGGCCATTTTACGAGTTTGAGGGCAAATTTATAACGACAATAATCGTTGAAAATATAAAAAAAGAAGATAGCGATCAAAAGTTACTTAAGATGCTAGAACTTAAACATCCGTTTTACTCGACGCTCCAAGCTCGAAGAAAAGGTGCTAAAGACGCCATAGACGTGAAATACGTGCTAAATTTCAAAGAGGCAAAGCTGGTAAAATCGTTTCAAAATCGCCCTTAAAACTTTATTTTAAATAAATTTCATTAAAATGGCGTAATCAAAAAAAGGATCATCTTTGCACAATCTAAAAACCATAAACGTCGCTCACTCGCCTGATGCTGACGATATTTTCATGTATGCCGCGGTCAAATTTGGCTGGGTTAGCAGTAAAAATTTAGCCTTTACATCAAAGGCGCTTGATATAGAAACGCTAAACGAAGAGGCACTAAAAGGCACTTATGAAGCAACAGCGATCAGCTTTGCACTCTATCCTAAAATTTGTGATGAATTTGCACTTTTGCGCTGTGCGGTGAGCTTTGGCAAAGGATACGGCCCAAAGCTTATCAAGCTAAAAGATAAGCAGCTAAAGCGAAATTTCAAGGTCGCTCTCTCTGGCAAAAACACGACAAACGCCCTGCTCTTTCGCATAGCCTACCCAGAGGCAAGGATCGTTTATAAAAATTTCTTAGAGATCGAAAATGCCGTGCTTAGCGGCGAGGTCGATGCTGGCGTGCTCATACATGAAAGTATCTTAAATTTCTCTGACAAGCTCTGCGTCGAGCGTGAGATTTGGGACATCTGGAGCGAGCTAAACGGCGAAAATTTACCGCTTCCACTTGGTGGCATGGCACTTAGACGAAGCCTGCCCATAACCGACGCGATCGAGTGCGAGAGAGTGCTTAGCGAGGCCGTTAGGATCGCCACTTCGCACAAGCCATTTTTATCTCACATGCTAATGGAGCGAAACCTCATCAGAGTTGGCAAAGACGAGCTTAAAACGTATCTAAATTTATACGCAAATGACGAGTCAATAAGCATGAACGAAACGCAGTTAAAAGCGCTAAATAAGCTATATCAAATAGGCTATGACAAAGGCTTTTTTGAAAAGCCGATTGACGTAAACGACTACCTAATCCCAACTGAATACAACGAAGTAAGGTTTAGCTGATGCAAAGCACGCTTGTCTCACTTGGAGTTGAAACCTTTAAGATCGCCCTTTATATCAGCCTTCCGATGCTACTAAGCGGACTAATCGCAGGTCTTATCATCTCCATTTTTCAAGCGACCACGCAGATAAACGAAACCACGCTAAGCTTCGTGCCAAAAATTTTGCTAGTCGTCGTTGTCATCATATTTTTGATGCCTTGGATGATCTCGATGATGGTTGAATTTACCACTCGTATGCTTGATTTTATACCGGAATTTATCCAGTGACGAGGCTTGTTGATTTTTCTAAATTTACCTCGGTTAGGATAGGCGGCGTGCATGAAATTTTCGAGGTTACAAGCCTTGAAGATCTAAGCTCGCCTCACTTTTTAGGCGCTGTGATGATAGGCGGGGGCAACAACCTTCTTATCTCGCCAAATCCCCCAAAAATGGCGATGCTTGGCAAGAACTTTGAGTACATAAATTTAGAAATTTGTGATGAAAAAATTTGCCTTGAGATAGGTGCTGCGACAAAATCAGCCAAAATTTATAACTTCTGCAAGCAAAACAACATAGCTGGCCTTGAGTTTTTAAAAAATATCCCTGGCACGCTTGGCGGACTTATCAAGATGAACGCTGGGCTGCTTAAATTTAGCATAAGCGACAACCTCACACATGTGCGTCTGGCTCGTGGCTGGGTGAGCAAAGATGAGATAAGCTTTAGCTACCGCCACAGCGGCATAGATGAGACTATTTTGGGGGCTAAATTTAAGCTTTCTAGTGGCTTTGACGCGAGCATATCTGAAGCCATAAGCGCAAAAAGGGCAAACCAACCAAAAGGGGCTAGCTTTGGCAGCTGTTTTGTAAATCCAGATGGGCACTTTGCAGGGGCATTGATTGAAGCAGTTGGACTAAAGGGGTATGCGATCGGCGGAGCGAAATTTAGCGAAGAGCACGCAAATTTTTTGATAAATTTTAACCACGCAAGCTTTGAAGACGCCACTAGCCTTATAAATTTGGCGAAGGCTAGAGTTTTAGAGAAATTTGGCGTAGAGCTTAAGACTGAAGTTTGCATTTTATAAGGATGATAATGAGTGAGTTTTTAGCAGAAGTTTTAACACTTTCATTTTTGTTTATTATGATTGGTTTTTATGCCGTTTATAGGGCTAAAAAGGCACAAAGCGAGCATGAGAAAAATATGGCTGATCATGATAAAAATCTGCTAAATTTTGCTCAAATTTTAGGTGTGCAAAACTACATCGACCTAGTTAAATTTGATGAAATTTTAGCGCAGGCCTTAAAAGAAAAACTAATTTTTAAATTTAATAAATCTACCTCGCAAGAGAAATTTATCTCTTTTATAAAAGATGAAAATTTCAAAACCAAACCCCAAATTTCACAAAATCATATCGATGAAGCTTTTTTAAACATTTGCGCAAGCTCCCTTGTAGAGCCGCTTAAGCTTGCAATACTAAAAAACGAAGATCAAATTTATGGATTTTTGTTTGAAAAAGAGCAGCTTTTTGCTCTTATTGATAGCGCTGCGCTGCTTGGCGAAAATATTATAATTTGCGAGTAAATCAAGTAAAATTCATCTCTTTTTAGATAAAATCAAGCCAAATTTCAACTATAAGGTAAAAAATGGCAAAAGAAAAAGATAGTGACAAAAAGATAGCTATCCCAGAGAGCGAAGCGGACAAGAAAAAGGCGCTCGAGCTTGCGCTAAAGCAGATCGATAAAGCTTTTGGCAAAGGCACGCTTTTAAGACTTGGTGACAAAGAGGTTGAGGCTATCGAGTCGATACCGACTGGCTCGCTAGGACTTGATCTGGCTCTTGGCATAGGCGGCGTCCCAAAAGGCAGGATCATCGAGATCTACGGACCAGAAAGCTCTGGTAAGACTACTCTAACGCTTCACATCATCGCTGAAGCGCAAAAAGCTGGCGGAATTTGTGCATTTGTCGATGCAGAACACGCACTAGACGTAAAATACGCTTCAAATTTAGGCGTAAATACCGACAACCTTTACGTTTCTCAGCCAGACTTTGGCGAGCAGGCACTTGAGATCGTTGAGACGCTTGCAAGAAGTGGTGCTATCGATCTTATCGTGGTTGATAGCGTCGCTGCGCTTACTCCAAAGAGCGAGATAGATGGCGACATGGGCGATCAGCACGTGGGCCTTCAAGCAAGGCTAATGAGCCAGGCGCTTAGAAAGCTAACTGGAATTTTAAGCAAGATGAAGACAACTGTTATCTTCATCAACCAAATTCGTATGAAGATCGGTATGATGGGATATGGCACGCCAGAGACCACAACTGGCGGTAATGCGCTTAAATTTTACTCATCTGTAAGGATCGATGTTAGAAAGATAGCCACACTTAAACAAAATGACGAGCCTATCGGCAACCGCACAAAAGCAAAAGTCGTTAAAAACAAGGTCGCACCTCCATTTAAAGTGGCTGAATTTGACATCATGTTTGGCGAGGGTGTGAGCAAAGAGGGCGAGATCATCGACTATGGTGTAAAACTAGACATCATCGACAAATCAGGTGCGTGGTTTAGCTACAAGGCCGAAAAACTAGGTCAAGGTAGAGAAAACGCCAAAGCCTACCTAAAAGAGCACCCAGAAATTTCTGACGAGATAGTAGCGGCGATCAAAGGCTCAATGGGGATAGATCACCTAATAAGCAGCGGCGCAAAAGACGAAGACGACGATACAAACGAAGCAGGAGATGAATAATGGTATTTATTGAAGATGTAGAAGCTCACGAGGTTTTAGACAGTAGAGGCAACCCAACAGTTCGTGCGACAGTTAGACTAAGCGACGGAACCGAGGCAAGCGCGATCGTACCAAGCGGCGCAAGCACTGGCAAGCGTGAGGCGCTCGAGCTTCGCGACAAGGACGAGAGATATGCTGGCAAAGGCGTTTCAAAGGCTGTTTCAAACGTAAATGAAAAGATCGCTGAGGCAGTTATAGGCCTTGATGCTTATAACCAAAAGGCAGTCGATGCGGAGATGCTTGAGCTTGATGGCACGCACAACTACTCAAATTTAGGCGCAAACGCAGTCCTTGGCGTATCTATGGCGGTAGCTCGCGCAGCTGCAAAGAGCCTAAATATCCCGCTATACCGCTATCTTGGCGGTGCAAACGCTAGCATATTACCAGTGCCGATGTTTAACATCATAAATGGCGGCGCACACGCAAATAATAGCGTTGATTTTCAAGAATTTATGATCATGCCATTTGGCTTTAGCACATTTAGCGAGGCGCTAAGAGCTGCAACTGAAATTTACCACAAGCTAAAATCTATCCTAAACGCAGCTGGCCACAGCACAGCTGTCGGTGACGAGGGCGGCTTTGCTCCAAATTTAAAAGACAACGAAGAGCCACTAAAACTAATCTCACAAGCCGTAAAAGAGGCTGGATATGAGCTAGGCAGCCAGATAAAACTAGCGCTTGACGTCGCTTCAAGCGAGCTTTATAAAGACGGCAAATACGAGCTTGAAGGCAAGAAATTTAGCAGCGACGAGCTCATTAGCTACTACGAAAAACTTTGCGAAAAATATCCGATATTCTCTATCGAAGATGGCCTTAGCGAGGACGACTGGAGTGGCTGGGCTGAGCTTACAAAAAGGCTTGGCAGCAAGGTGCAGCTAGTTGGCGACGATCTTTTCGTTACAAATGAGAAAATTTTACGCGAAGGCATCGAGAAAAACATCGCAAACGCTATCTTAATCAAGCCAAATCAAATAGGCTCAGTCACGCAAACTATGCAAACTGTCCGCCTCGCTCAAAGAAACGGCTACCGCTGCGTCATGAGCCACAGAAGCGGAGAGAGCGAAGATGCGTTCATCGCTGACTTCGCAGTCGCTCTAAATACTGGCGAGATAAAGACTGGTGCTACCTCAAGAAGCGAGCGCAACGCAAAATACAACCGCTTGCTTGAGATCGAGCTTGAGGCGGGTGAGTTTTTAGGGGATAATATTTGAGCGAAATTTTAGATGAATATGGCAAAGAAGATGGCATATTTCATAAAATCGTAAAATTTATCAGGCCAACACTGCGCTACGTCATAGCCACCATCTGCGTGGCTATGTTTGCTATATACGTAGGCAACATGATGTTTGGCAAGCGCTCACTTGATGTGATGCTAAGCCTTCAGAGCAAAAAAGAGAGGCTTAGCGAAGACGTGGAAATTTTAAAAAAACTAAACGCACGTCTGCAGAAAGATTATTTTGAATTGCAAGGCCTTGAGCCAGACTCTAATAAAAAGTAGGAACGATGAAGAAAATTTGGTTAGTTTTATCTATATTTACAGCGAGCTTATGCGCTAGAGAAAACCCATTTATGCCTATTAGTGAGCTAAACACAAGCGTTATGACGACAAATGTCGTAGAAAAATATGACAGTTTCAACTCGCTCTCGTTTAAATTTCCAAGCGATGCGATGCTTTTGCTTGATGTCACCATAAGATACAGAGCAAATGACGGCAGCATAAAAGAAAAAAGACTAACCGATATAAACAAAACTATCGACTGGAACGATGAATTTGCCCTAAGCAAGATGAAAAATCCAGAACCAGTCGCAGCTAAAAAACTAGACGTCTCAGTCACGATGGCAGAGGTGCCAGCTCAAAAGGTTAGCACGCCAGTGATAATAGAAAAAAATGAGACTAAAATTTCAAACAAAGATAGAAATAAAAGCTCAGATGTGCCAACTCCAAACGTCGTGGTGATCGACCTTGGCACAAAAAAAGTAAAAGAGCCAGCTAAACCTGGGCAAAAGGTAGTCGAAGTAAAGATCGAGCCTACCACAAAGCCTGTTGGGGAGACAAAAAGCAGCGAAAAAGAGGTTAAATTTTTAGGGTTTATCAGCTTTTTAGCGCATGAAAAAGAGCTAAATATCATCACAAAAGCTAAAAATTTAAAGCACTTTGCCTATGAAAAAAACAAGATCGTGCTTGACTTTGCAAAACCTCCAAGAAGCTTTAAAACAAGAAATTTAAAGCTTGAAAACGATACTTTTAAAAACGTCATAATCGGCTGGCATGACAAGTATTTCAGAGTGGTTTTAGAGCTTGATAAGATACATAAATATAAGCTTGAAGCTGCTGAAAATGGATATGTGCTTAAGCTTTTATAGTTTTTGATGTTTAAATAGCATGCCTTTTAAATTTCTCTTGGTCGTAATCAGAAAAAAGTTTAGCCAGTGCAAGAAGCCCTTGGGCATGCAAGTCTAAATACCTCACGAATTTACACGCACTTTGATAGTGATAAGCTAAAGCTTGCTGCCAAAGTGGCTGAGGATCTAGCGAACTAGAGCGCTCAATAATAGAGCAAACTAGCTATACTAAATTTAACCCATATAAATTTAAAACATCAAATTTAACTATGAAGCCGTATAAATATGTGAGAATTTTTAGCTTATAAGCAGTCTAAAAGCTTACTCTGTATCTAAATTTACGACACAAGAACAAAAAGCCGCACGAAAATGAAATTTGGCAAGCAAATTTTACTCTGCTCACCAAATTTATATCAAACTAGCCGATCTTTCTTATCTTTGCAGGCAGTGCTTGTCTAGCGCAAGTGCCCACCAGCCAGTCATTTAGGCTAAATTCGCCATTTCTTTTTGGATCAAGAAGTCCAAGCTTGTTGTGATTGACCCCTTTTTCTAAATTTGCTATCCCAAAAGCTGGCTTTCCATCGACGATGTGCGTTCTTATACCAAACTCATCATGGCCAAATCCATGCTCTATGCTGATAACCCCGCTAGCAACGCCGTCAGTTACAAATGCCTCGCCAACTTGCGCTCCATAAGGCGTAGTCACTTTGACCTTATCGCCTGAGCGAATGCCCTGCTCGCTCGCTACGTCTGGCGCTATCCTTACGAAGTTGCTAGGATGAACGGCTCTTAGTCTTGGGCTAACAAATGTGTAGAAGTGCTGGATATTTGACTTTCTTGAGCTAACTGTGTATTTCCACTCAGAGCGTGGGAAAAATTTCTCAAGCGGCGTGCCGTCACTTGCTACTGGCAACATTAGACTTGGCACTCCTGGCATATATTCGCCTGTTACCGAGTGTCTGTGTCCGCCAAGTGGCTCATAGTAGATAGAAGCTGGCGTAGGTGCTGGCACTTTTACGGTTGCTTTATCGCCCTTGTACGCGCTCTCGTAGCTATCATATCTACCGCCTTTTGCTAGCACGTGCGCTACTTTTGGCCTCTCTTCGTCTTTTAGATAAGGATCAAGCTTTGTCATCACTCTTGATATCTTACTAAGCTTTTTGTCCTCGTCGCTTATATCTTTCACTCCCTCGCCGTCAAAGGCTAAATTTGCTAGTGCAGCTGCATAATACTGCTCTTTTACGTCAAGGTCCATGAAATTTCCGTCTTTGTCTTTGAAAGCATTTTTACCAAAGCCTTTTAGTCCAAGCCTCTTTGCTACGGCTATATAAAACGCCTCAACGTCGATCACGCCGCCATTTTTATCCTTTGCCTGCTTTGAACTAACGGCTGGATAGCGCACGACTGAAGTTTTAGCGATCGTTCCCCAAAGAGAGTTTGGAAGTGCCCAGTTTTCTAAATTTACCCCGTCTGGAACGATGTAGTCAGCATAGGCGTTTGTCTCGTTCATAAAGGCATCTATACCCACGAAAAGTGGTAAATTTTTACTATCTTTTAGTGCGTCTAAAACAGCTCTTTCAAGGCCTGCTTGGCCGTAAAGTACGTTTGTCATGTAGTTTATGAAAACTTTTACTTTGTATGGGTAGCCAGCCTTGTGGCTCGTGAGCGTTTCGTTTACAAGTGGCATAGAGATAGGATACCATGGCTGAGTTGATGGATAGCCGCTACCGCCAGCTGCTACTTTGCGCTTATACTCAGAGCTTGTTTCGTAGTATTTGCCTGATCTTGATAAATTTAGACCATTTGGCTTATAAGCGCCCTCAAAGCTCTCAAGGTCATATCTGCCCTTTAAAAACTCGTGTGTGCCGGCACTTGCATTGACGTTGCCGCCTTTATAGCCATAAGTGCCCATTAGCGTGTTTAGACAAAGTATCGCAAAAGTAGTCATACCAGCTTGCGTATGCATCATACCGCCATGCACGTTTGTGCTCACTTGTCTGCCATTTTTGGTGAAATTTTCGCAAAGCCAGATGATATCTTCAACGCTAACACCGCAAATTTTTGAGTACTCATCTAGGCTGTGCTTATAAGCTGACTCTTTTAAAAGCTGCATTGAGCTTTTTACCTCGACTTTTTTGCCGTCTATTAAAATTTTGCCTTTGTAGTAGAGCTTGGCTGGTTCATTTACCTTGTAGCTTTGTATCTTGCCATCTTGCGAGCAGACCTGCCACTCGTTATTAATAAGTGCAAATTTGCCGTAGTCTTTGTGTCCTTTTTCGGTGATGACTAGATGTGTGGCGTTACACCAGTGTATCTCGCCTGCAAGTTTTGCTTGGTCTAAATTTGGCTGTATAAGGTAGTTTGTAGTGTATTTTTCATTTTCTATGATCCAGCGTATCATCGCCATGGCTAGAGCTGAGTCAGTGCCTGGCTTTATCGCTATCCAGCGGCCTTTGTCTGAAGAGGCGTATTTTACAGCATTTGTAACGCTTGGGTCGACCACTGCATAACTAAAGTCATCTCTAGTGCCTCTTGCGTAAGAGAGCATTTTTGCCTGTTTTTGGAAAGGGTTGCCACCATTTGACGGCGAAGTGCCCCAGTAGATAACAAATTTAGAGTTTTCATAGTCTGGTTTTGTGTGTGCAAAGCCCTTTGCGTTGTGCGTGATCTTGCCACCGACCCTAAAGCCGCCACCGCAAATTCCGCCGTGTGAGTAGTGATTTATAGTGCCAAATGACTTTTTGACAAAGCGATCGACGATGTCAGAGCGTCCGTCATATAGGTAAAAGCTTAAAAATTGATTGCGCTTGGTGCCATACTCTGGGTTTTCGCTGTCGATTAACTCGTCGCTATATATCGCTCTTAGTCCGTCCACGTGCCCCTCGCCAAAGAGATCTCCGCCCTCTACTACCTCTTCTACTAGCTGCTCAAAGCTTATGCTCTTCCACTTGCCCTCGCCCCTTTTGCCAACTCTTTTTAGTGGCGTTAATATCCTTGCGGGTGAGTCTATCATCTCAGGCAATATCGCCCCTCTAGCGCAAACTGTGGCTCGCTTTTCATCTTCGCCGCTTAGTGTTGTGGCAAGCAAAGCATCATTTATCGATGTGTCAAAATTTGCCCAGTGTACGTTTGAGAGTGGATGGTATGGGTTGCCGCTACATCTTAAAACGCGGTCGTTTTTGTCATCTACGTGAAGTCTTATGCCACACTTTGTCGTACAGCCGTGACACATTGAAAAGACAACGCTATGTCCGTCATTAAGTGAAATTTTGCCATCTTTTACGCTAAATTCAGGCTCTAGTGAGTTTGACTGCGGTTTGTAGTCGTCTTTTTCCCCATCTGCTAGCACAGCGCTCGCGGTTAGTGTTGAGAGTACGGCTGATCTTTTTAAAAATTCTCTTCTTTGCATTGCTTATCTCCTTTTACTGTGCTATCTCTTCACTCCAGCTGATAACCTTTTGATATCCGTTTTCAAGCTCGAGTTTCTTATCGTTTTTAGCCAAAATTTCGCTGACGCCGTGGTAGAACACCTGTGGATTTGTATTTTTAGGGCTATCGATGACCATAGTCTCATGCGTGGCTAGAAATTTTCTGATATTTGAGTTAGGATCGTTAAGATCGCCTATTATACGGCTACCGCCCACACAGCTCTCTACGCATGCTGGCTGAAGTCCCGCTCTTAGTCTGTGGTCGCAGAAGGTGCATTTATCGGCTTTGTAGGTATGCAAGCTAAGATATCTTGCGTGATATGGACAGGCCTCCACGCAAAGCGCACAGCCTATGCACTCTTTTGTGTCGATCTTTACGATACCGTTGCTTCTTTGGTAGCTTGCGCCAGTTGGACAAACATCTATACAGGCTGGTTTGTTGCAGTGGTTGCAAAGTCTTGGAAGTGAGGCTATGACCGCCATTTTACCGCTTTTATCTTTTGCCTCGTACTCAGAAACGATGGTCCTAAAAGCGCCTGGTTGAACGTCGTTTTCCAACATACAGCTCATAGTACATGACTGACAGCCAACACATCTTGTTATATCTATCGCCATGCCGTAGCGAACGCCACTACCGCCAAAGTCCTTTGGTGCTGCTTTTAGCGCAGTCGTAGCGAAAAACAGTCCTGCAGCTGTGATGAAGCTGCGACGAGAGTTTAGGGTCTGTTGCATAAGAAATTCTCCTTTCTTTTTAGAAGTTTTTCTTATTTTAACATAGTAAATTTTTTTTATAAAGTTTATTTTATCTTTTTGCAAAATGTATTAAATTTTGAGAATTTTTGTAGCACTTTGTGAGTAAAATTTGAAGTTAATTTTAGAGAGAAAAAGATAGAAATTTAGCTTCTATCTTTTTTAAATTTATGCTTTGTGGTTTAGCATATAAAGGCGGATGACTTGCTCGGCAGTCATCTTTAAATTTCTAAGGGCATTATCTTTTCGCATGGCTTCTTCAAGGCTCATTGGCTCATTTAGTATGCAAAAATAGGCATCTATGCCGTGTTTATGGCAGTCTTTGGCGCACCTTTGCACGCTTCCAGCAAGCGCGATGACTGGCTTATGATGCCTCTTAGCTAGCTTTGCCACGCCTGTTGGGGTCTTGCCCATAGTGCTTTGAAAGTCCATGCGGCCCTCGCCAGTGATGACAAGATCGGCCTTTTTTATCTCATCTTCAAGTGCGATGGTCTGCGTGATGATCTCGATACCGGGCCTAAGTTTTGCGCCCAAAAATGCAACAAAAGCAAAGCCAAGTCCGCCAGCTGCTCCAGCGCCCTTTTGCGTGTGAAATTTAGTGCCATTTTTCTCTTTTACAAGCCCCGCAAAGTGCTTTAGACCATCATCAAGCTGCTTTACCATGCGGCCATTTGCACCTTTTTGTGGAGCATAGACGTAGGCTGCACCCTTTTGTCCGTAAAGTGGATTATCCACGTCACAGGCGATTAAGAATTCACACTCTTTTAGCTCTTTTATAGCCTCTTCATCTGAAAAGTCGCAAATTTGAGCTAGATCTTCGCCTTTGCCCTCAAGCAAAGCGCCATTTTTGTCATAAAATTTAAAGCCAAGAGCGCTTAGCATGCCTATGCCAGCATCATTTGTAGCACTTCCGCCAATGCCTATGATAAATTTCTTAGCACCTTTACTAATGGCATCTTTTATCATCTGACCAAAGCCAAATGTGCTAGTTTTCATAGGATTTCTCTCATCAGGATTTATAAGAGTAAGCCCAGAAGCGCTTGACATCTCAAGTATGGCAAGATCATCTTTTAGAGCATATCTAGCTAAAATTTCAGTGCCAAGCGGGTTTTTGACGATGGTATCTATAAATTTAGCATCAAGTGCGTCAGCCATAGCCTCTACGCTGCCCTCACCGCCGTCAGCTACTGGTTTTACTACGACGTCGCAAAACTCTTCAAGGGCTTCTTTTATAGCAAGGCCCGCCTCAAGCGAGCTTAGCGAGCCTTTTAATGAATCTATCGCAACCAAAATTCTCATAAAAGCACCAAAGATAGTATATAAACGCTGATCATACCAACAACACCCATGATAAATGTCATCGCTGTTTGAGTACGGTAGCCTTGATCTGCAGTCATCTTACTAAAGTTTGTCACGACCCAGAAGTAGCTGTCGTTTGCGTGAGATACACACATCGCACCTGATGCTATCGCCATGACACAAAGTGCGGCTGAAATTTCGCTCGTAAAGCCAAGTGTGTGCATGAGCGAGTTGTCAGCGCTAAATGCACCCATGATAGAGGCTGTCGTGATGATAGCCACAGTCGAGCTTCCTTGAGCGGTTTTTAGCACGGCTGAGATGATGAATGGGAAGAAAATTCCTATCGCTTTTATAGTTGAAGCATTTTCTTTTATGAAATTTACAAATCCAGCCTCAGTGATGACGTTGCCCAAAACGCCGCCAGCTGCAGTGATAAAGAGTATAGGACCAGCGATCTTTAATGATTCGTTTGTTATATGGTCAAATTCTCTCATCTTTTTAGTTTCAGCTAGTAAAAATACGCAAAAGATCACGCCGATCGCAAGGGCGATGATAGGGTTACCTAAAAATAAAAATATCTTTGGCAAGAGCGCAGCTTTATCAAGCATGCCTTGCTTTGCCAAAACGTCTACGACAGAGCCAACTGCCATGAAGATGATAGGCATGATGATAGGAGCAAGGCTCAAAAATCCGCTAGGCAATTTGCCAAATTTATTTAAAAGCTCCTCGTAGCTAGCCGTTATCGTAGCGTCAGCTTCTTTGTCACTGATAGTTACGCTTTTGGCGATGCTTTTTGAAAAGAAATAAACAGCTACCAAAACAGGCACCGAAACTACTGTACCCATGATGATGACAAGAAGTAAATTTCCGCCAAGGCCAAGTGTGCCAGCAGCGGCTATTGGGCCAGGAGTAGGCGGGATGAAGACGTGAGAAGCGTATAGACCGCCGCTAAGTGCTACTGACATAGCAACTGGGCTTGCTGAAATTTTCTTATAAAGTGCCTCGCGGATAGAGTTTAATACGACAAAACCGCTATCGCAAAATACAGGGATGCCTACAACCCAGCCCATTATAAGCATGGCAAACTCAGGGCGTCTTTGTCCGACTAGCTTTACGACCATGTCAGCTAGCTTTAGCGCAGCTCCCGTTTTTTCAAGCACTGTGCCGATGATCGTTCCAAAGATGATGACGATGCCGATGCTCTTAAATGTGCCACTAAAACCAACGCCTATCATCGCTGGGATCTTGGATAGATCGATACCTGCGACTATTGCTAGCACTAAAGATATACTCATAAGTGCCAAAAATGGATGCACCTTGAACTTTGAGATCATAAGGATCATAAGGATGATTGCTATAACAAAACAGACAATCAAAGCTATACCGCTCATGAAAACTCCTTTATTGTGAGATTTTGCTAGTGATTTTAGCAAAATTTGCTTATATTTTTTCTAATATTTTTAAGTTTTTCTATTAGTTAAATTTTTTTCATTATTCATGTAAATTTTAGGTTATCTGCCCAAATTTAGCCACTTTATAAGATTAAATTTTTAAGGTTATTTTAAAATAACAAAGCCAAGACCAACCTTATCTGTGTGCCTATCATAATCTATCAAGCTCTCGCCGTATCCAGTAAAATACTGCAAATAGCCATAAACGCCGGTTGAAAATATCTGAAACATATATGAAAGTTCAGCCGCGCCTTTATTTGTTTTATCAAAATGTAAGTTATTTCTTAGCATTAGGCTAAAGATGTGGTCGTTTAGGTTGTAGCTAAGCCTTACGTCGCCGTGTCCGATGTACTTTAAAATGTCCTTATTGTCGCCCTTGTCCCCAACGACTATCCAAGCTCTTGGCGAGACGCTAAAGTTGCCATAGACAAAGTCGCTTTGCACGTAGACTCTGTTCCAGCTCCTTGATTTGCTGCCATCTCGTCCATTTGACTCATGCAAAAGGCCAAATTTTAGATTTTGGATGCCGATTTTCTCTAGATATTTTGGTGAGGCAAAATTTAAGAAAATTTCTGGCTGATAGTTTGTCTCGCGAAACGGCGATGACTTTTTAGTGATCTGCCACCACGAAGTCTGCGTATAGGCTGCCACTAGGCTCTCTCTAAGACCAAAAACATCGTAAAATAGCGGCTTTGCAAGGCTTATTTGAAACTTGGTCTCAACGCTTTTTCGCCCATCATCTGGCACAGTTTTAGCGTAAGTTACTGGCAAAAGGTAGTTAAATTTATAAAGCTCGATGCCAAGCGCGTTTTGCAGATGATGTTCAGCCTTGTTTTCTTGTGTGATCTTAGCCTGCTTTACCTTTGCTTCTGGCGTCGCTGGCTCGGAATTTAGACTAGCCTTGGAGGCTAAGCCTTGCGCATTTATAGAGTTTGCGGCAATGCTTTTATAAATTTGCATAGCACCCTTTATATCGCCACTTTGCTCAAGTGCCTGCGCTCTTTGAAACTCGCTAAGTTCGCTTGCTGCTAAAAGGCTAAAGCCAAGAGCCAAAAATAGTATAATTTTAGGCATCTTTTTGCTCCTTTTTTTGAATTTCGTTTGCTATTTTGTATTCTTCTGGGAAATTTACGTTAAAAAACTGCTCTTTATCGTCAAAATTTACTATCTTGCACTTGCAGTTTTTTCGTAAAAGACCTATTTTATGCTCATTTTTTAGATAAAGCTCTTTGGCTAATGGGGCTAAATTTGGGCTAAAAAAACCACAAAGCGAGTGGATATGCTCATCATCGCCAGCTACGACCATGTAAAATTCATCTTTAAATTTAGCCAGCTCGTCAAGACTTATAAGATCAAAAAATGGCATATCAGCTGGGATGATAAAGACGCTATGATCAAAGCTTTTTAGCACGCAGTAGAGCGCTAACATCGGCGAATAATCCTCACTGTTCTCATCTTTTATGAGCTTTAGAGGCGGGTTAAATTTCTCAAATTTAGAGCTTACAAAAACCTCATCAAAAACTTTGCTAAATTTAGCGACCTGATAGTGCGTGAGTGTTTCAAATCCCCCAAATGGCAGCAAGGTCTTATCCTGACCCATGCGCGAGCTCTTGCCACCTGCTAAAATGACGCAAGTTTGCATCTTTTATCCTTTTAAATTTCAAAAAATTACAAAAGTATAACCAAATTTTCTAACTCATCTTGTTTTAAATTTATTATCACTTGATAAAAGCTTTGCCCTTAAATTTGCAAAAATGAGCGCTTTTGCCAAAACAATGGGCTACTTTTTAGCAGATAAAATTAATTTTTTTACCACGCTAATCATAAAGCTAAGAATAATATAATGGCTTACTTTTAAAGGAGATCACATGAGTGAAAGAAATTTACAAATTTTAGGTTGGATAGGCACGTGCTTATCGGTTGTTATGTATTTTTCATACATCCCACAGATAATGGGCAACCTTGATGGCCATAAAACGCCTTTTATCCAGCCACTAGCTGCTGCGATAAACTGCACGATCTGGACAAGTTACGGCTTGCTAAAAGCTAAAAAAGACTATCCACTTTCTGCCGCAAACTTGCCAGGCATAATCTTTGGACTTTTGGCAACTATAACAGCATTTTAATACGCTGATTTAGTTGTTGTGGCGAGTCCCGCAATAAAATTATTTGCTTTGTCGCAACAACTAATTTATTATAGTGTTTGCGCTATTTTGGTTAATTTTTCTTTGATTATATTGCCTTTTGAATTCAGCAAAAAGGCTATTTTTGTTAGTTCATCTATTATCTCTTTTATACTTTTATCATCATCGCTTGAAGTTCTAAATCTTGTTGCAGTAAGTGGGATAAATTCTTGATATGTAGACATAAAATCTTTATAATCCTCTTGCAGTTCTGGTGCGTAAAAACTGATAAGTGAGTGTAATTTACCAATTTCAAATTTTGAATTTTCTATATTTAAATTTGGATTTATTAACAAAGCCACTTTGTAATGTATTCCCCCTAAAATATCTCCAACTATAATAAACGCTTCCTCTAGCTTTTGTCGCCTGAGTTTATTTTTCTCTTTTTTCGTGTTTAGGTTAGCATACACCCATTGCGCGCACATTGTTAGGACTGCACCGAGTATAATTTTCAATAAGTCAGATATCAAACTATCCATATTATTTTCTATAAGTCTCTTGGATCGGCGATTTTACCTGCTATCGCTGAAGCCGCCACAACAGCCGAGTTAGCCAGATAAATTTCACTCGTCCTATCGCCCATACGGCCGACGAAATTTCTATTTGTCGTTGAGATACAGCGCTCATTTGCGCCTAAAATACCCATATATCCGCCAAGGCAGGCACCACATGTTGGGTTGCTTACAACCGCTCCTGCTTCGATGAAAATGTCGATAAGTCCCTCTTTTTCAGCAGCTCTTGCGATCTTTTGCGTCGCTGGAGTGATGATGAGCCTTGTTTTGCGGGCTACTTTTTTGCCTTTTAGGATTTGTGCTGCGATGCGAAGGTCGCTTAGACGGCCATTTGTGCATGAGCCGATAAATGCCTGATCGATAGCTAGATCGTCGCGAACTGCCTGCCTTACGCTCTTGCCGTTGCTTGGCAAAAATGGATATGCGATGACTGGATCAAGAGCAGTGACATCGATCTCTAAAATTTTGTCGTATTTTGCGCCCTCATCGGAGTAGAAAAATTTTGGCTTATCGCGTAAATTTTTATCTTTTAAAAACTCTTTCGTGATCTCATCAACCGCGATGATACCGCTCTTTGCGCCAGCTTCGATAGCCATGTTACACATTGAAAATCTATCATCCATACTAAGGCCATCTATCACCTCGCCGCTAAACTCAAGCGCCTTGTAAAGTGCGCCATCAACGCCTATTTGGCGGATGATCTCAAGGATGAGGTCCTTGCCATAGACGTGCTTATCAAGCTTACCTTTAAAGATGACTTTGATACTCTCAGGCACTTTAAACCAGTTTTTGCCAGTGATCATCGCGTAAGCTAGGTCGGTGCTACCCATGCCAGTGCTAAATGCCCCAAGAGCGCCGTGCGTACAGGTGTGGCTGTCTGCGCCGATGATGACGTCGCCTGGGATGACTAGCCCTTTTTCAGGCAAAATCGCGTGCTCGATGCCCATATCTTTTTCGTCAAAATAGTTTTTAAGGTCGTGTTTGTAGGCAAATTCGCGTGAAATTTTGGCTTGATTTGCGCTTAAGATGTCCTTTGTCGGGATGTAGTGGTCCATCACGATGGCAAAGCCGTCTGGGTTAGCTAGCTTTTTAGCGCCACTTCGCTCAAACTGCTTGATCGAGATAGGCGTCGTGATGTCGTTGCCTATGATCATATCGATCTTGCTCTCGATGATCTCTCCTGCGCTTACCTCTTTGCCAACGTGATCTGAAAATATCTTTTCTGTGATGGTTTGTTTCATAAATTTCCTTTAAATTTTGTGGCGATTTTAACGAAATTTGCATAAAAAGATATTTAGCCAGCGCTTTAAATCACTATAATTTTGACAAAAAATTTATGCTAAAAATTCAGGACAGATAAGATTTACAAAATAGCATTTTCTTTTTTTATATTTTAAAAATTATAATTTAAGCAACTAAAATAAATTCAATGTCAAATTTAGCTTAAATTTATTTATTATAAGTCCCTAAAATACTATGTTTATTATTTTTGGATAATTAAATTAATAAAATTAGCTAAATATTATCATAACAAGCGTTATTTAGCTACTTTTTGCCATTTTTTCTTAAAAATAAAAATTAAGAGATATTGTTTAACTTTTATTATAAAATACGCCGAAAATTTTAAAAGGATTTAAGATGAAGAGACTATTTTCTAGCTTGTCTAACAAGATAGCCTTTTTGCTGACAGCTTGGATGCTAATAGGCATAGGTATATTTTTTAGCATAAACTACTCAAATTCCAAATCGGAAAAAATTCAGTCTTACAACAATGTGCGTAAAACTGGGCTAAAATCGACGATGTACTTTGTCGATGAGTTTTTAAAGTCAAGACTTCACATGGTGCAAACCTTCGCAAAAGAACTTGAGGATAAAAAGACCTACGCCAGCAGGGAGGATATAGTCGAGGCGCTAAAAGGTGCGTTTGTCATTTCGCCATTTGACGCGCTATTTGTGGGCTATGCAGATAACGGCAACGTTATAAAAACCGATCTTTTGAAAAACAACCAGCCATTTTTGATACCAAATTTTGACGGTCGCACGAGGGCTTGGTTTCAGGGTGCGAGCAGTAGCGGCAAGTCTGGATTTTCAGAGCCATACATAGATGTCACAACAAAGAATTTAACCATCACAGCTTACGCTCCTATCTTTGATAGCAACCACAAGCTTGTAGCGGTAATTGGCGCAAATATCTTCTTAAACAGCCTTAGCGAAGAGCTTTTAGAAATAAAAACAACCAAAACTTCAAACATCATGATCGCCGATGATGCTGGCAAAGTGATAGTGCATCCTGATATAAATTTGGTCTCAAAAGAAGATGAAACCTACAAAAACCTCATTAAAGAAAATATGAAAAAGAGCATAGATGGCGACAAGGTTTCGCTATTTTTCTATAACGGCATGAGAAACGTCATCTACTGCCAAAAACAAAAGCTAACAGACTGGAACGTCTGTATAGTAGCTGACGCTGATGAGTTTGTAGCTGAGATAAAAAGCGCTTCAAATAAGCAAATTTTGATGTTTAGCCTATTTTTGATCTCAGTCATCATCGCCATCATCGTGGTCGTTAGATACTTCTTAAGACCGGTTTTAACGATACAAAACGGACTAATCGAAGTCTTTAAATTTATAAACAACAAAACTTCAAATGTCGAGCCTATCAAGCTAAAAAGCAGCGACGAGCTAGGCGTTATGGCTAGCATCATCAACGAAAACATCGAGAGCACAAAAGAAAATTTAAACAGCGAGCGCGAGTTTTTAGCCAAAACGCAAGAATTTGTAAGCAAGATAAAAGGTGGCGACTTTAGAGCGACGCTTGAAGCGACGACAAATAGCCAAGCTCTGCTAAAGCTAAAAGAGGCATTTGGCGATCTACGTGACTCATTAAAAACAAATATCGCTTCAAATGAGCATGACATCTTGAAAGCGCTAGAAATTTACTTTAAAAACGACTTTACCGCTAGGATAAACGACGAGGGCGTCATCGCAAAAGGCATCGACGCGCTTGGCGATAAGATCGCGCAGATGCTAAAAAATAATGAAGATGTCGCAAAACTGCTAGAAGACCGCGCAAAGGCGCTAAAAGGCTACATGCAAGAGCTAACGACTAAGGCAAACAAGAGTGCTACATCGCTCTCTGAGGGTGCGGCTGCGGTTGAGCAAATGAGTGCATCTATGAGGCAGGTAAATGCAAGATCTGATGATGTCAAAAGGCAGTCCGAGGAGATAAAAAATATCATCACCATCATCCACGACATCGCCGATCAGACAAATTTGCTAGCCCTTAACGCTGCCATTGAAGCAGCACGTGCGGGTGAGCATGGCAGGGGCTTTGCGGTTGTGGCTGATGAGGTTAGAAATTTAGCCGAGCGCACTCAAAAGAGCCTTGGCGAGATCGAAGCAAATGCAAATATATTGACGCAAAACATCGACGACATGAGTGCGGCGATAAACGAGCAAACCATAGCGATCGCTCAGATAAACACGCTAGTTGCCGACATCGACAACCTAACAAAAGAAAATCTTGAAGTGGCAAATCAAACAAACAAAGCCACAAACGAGGTCGATGAGATCGCTGATCAGATCGTCAAAGAGGTCGCTAAAAACAAATTTTAACTTTTGTCCTAGCAAGCCAGCTAGGACATTTCATTAAAACATTTTTGCAACATTTCTGATATAATCCCCGCATGAAGTACGCACATTTAGTTCAAATAGCAAGTTATCTATCAAAATTTAAAAAGATAAGCCAAGCAAAGCGCGTAAGCGACATGGCTATACTTATCGAATTTAGCGGCGAAAAGATCATTTTTGATCTAAATAAGTCAAACTCAGCGATCTACAAAGATGATGAGCTAAAAGAGGCGAAAATTTATCAAGCACCCTTTGATAATGTCCTAAAAAAGCGCTTTAACGCTTCACACATAAAAAGCGTCGAGTGCCTAAAAGACAATAGAATTTTAAAATTTACCTGCACGCAAAGTGGCTCATATAAAAGCGAAAATTTCATCCTTTATCTTGAATTTACAGGCCGCTTTACAAACGCCGTGATAACTGATGAAAATAGCGTTATCATCGAGGCGCTAAGACATATCGACAATAGCTACCGCAAGATAGAAACTGGCGAGGTTTTAAAAGAGCTGCCAGCCATCGCCATCAAAGAAAAGCCGTGCGAGCCGATAACTGACTTTGAGGCATTTTTTAAAAGTGAAGCCGCTAGGATAAACGAGTCTAGGATAGCTAGCTTAAAAGAAGCAAAGCTTGCTAGCGTGCAAAAAAAGATAGATAGCATGAGAGAAATTTTAAACTCGCTTGAGGATAAAGATGAGCTCATGAAAAAGAGTGAGGAGTTTGCAAACTACGGCACGCTCTTGCTTGCAAATTTGGCAAATTTTAAGGGCTATGAGAGAGAAATTTCTCTTAATGATTTTGACGGCAACGAGATAAAACTAACTCTTAGCGATACGCCAAAAAATAGCGCAAATGAATTTTACTCAAGGTCAAAAAAACTTCGTGCAAAAGCTCTTGGTGTGGAGATAGAAAAGAGAAATTTAAGTGAAAAGATCGAGTTTTTAGAAGGGCTAAAGTCACTTTTAAAAGAGGCAAAAAGTGCTTACGAGCTTGAAATTTTAAGCCCAAAAAACAAGGCAAAACAAAGAGAGAGACAGATAAAAGATGTAAGCGAAAATGCTGAAATTTTTTACGTTAGAGAGTTTAAAATTTTAGTTGGCAGAAATGAAAAAGGCAATATAAATTTGCTCGATCTCGCCAAAAAAGACGACATCTGGCTTCATCTAAAAGACGTCCCAAGCGCTCACGTCATCATCAAGACAAACAAGAGCAAAGTGCCAGAGGACGTGCTAGAGATGGCTGCTAAATTTTGCGTGGAATTTAGCGTAAAAGGGGCTGGCAGATATGAGGTGGATTACACCAAACGCGAAAATTTAAGGCGTGAAAATGGCGCAAACGTCACTTACACAAACTACAAAACGATCATCATAAATAAAGGCTAAAAATGGCGGTAACACCTTTAGGAAACAGCAACTTCATCAACCAAAACGCCCCAGTCGTCTCGCAGGTGCATGCAAACCAGCAAGCACGCTTTGACATGCAAGCGCTGATGGCATCTGAGCTAGCTACCCAGCAAAACGAGGAGATCAAAGAGGTGCGTCCGATGGAGGAGTCGTATAAAATAGACCCTGAAAAAGAGCACGAACGTCAAAAGAGCGAAGAAGAGGCAAGCGAGTTTGAGAACGAAGAGCAAAACACAAAAGCCAAAGATGAAGAGAATTTAAAAGACGAGCTTGATAGCGAAGAAGAGAGCGAAGAACCGCACGTTTTGGATATAAAAATTTAAACTTTAAATTTAAAGATGGTTGTTTAAATCACACCATTATTTTTAAAATTTACTAGCTAACTGCGCCTAAAATCAAAAAATCATTTAAAAAGTAGAAATTAAAAGAAGTAAAAGTGGCGAGAGGATGAGAGAATCGAACTCCCCACCAGACGGTCAACCGCCCAGTCATCGGGTTTGAAGCCCGTGAGCATCACCAGATTACTTTATCCTCCGTGCGCGTTATTTTAGCAGATTTAGATAAATTTTAGCCCATTTTCTATAAACTTTTTGAAATTACAAAAGGATTTATGATTTCTAAATTTAGCGTTTTTGCATTTTTTCTCTTATTTTTTTGCTCTTGCTCCTCAGTCCTCACCCCAGCAACAGCGCCACTAAATGTATATGACGCATACTCTATTTCTCGCGATAAACGCGGTATCTACTCGATCTCACGTGATAAATTTATCCAAAGCAAGCTACAAAGCAAAATTTTGTTTTCAAAAGGACTTAGCAACATCGACATCGAGATAGAGGTCTTTTACGGCGATGCCTATCTCATAGGGCTTGTTGATAGCAAAGAGCTTGAAGGTAAGCTAGTTGAGCTTGCTAAAAGCACAGACGGAGTGCGAAAAATTTACACCTATCTTAGGGTAAAAAAGAGCGAGTATCCGTGCGATAGCCTGAGCATACTTGCAAATTTAAAGCAAAATCTCTTTAAAGATAGCGTCGTTGAGGGCACAAATGTGCGTGTTAGCATCGTTGGTTGTGACGTTGTTTTTAGCGGTGTGGTAGATAGTATCGAGCAAGAAAAGCACGCCATTTGGTACGCTAAGCACATTGATGGCGTGGCTGATGTCTATTCATTCATCAAAGTTATCAAATAAATTTATACTTCGCGCTTTTTCACAAAACTTGCTATCAGACTTGGCAAGATGATGAGCGCTCCAAGCAGCATAAAGACCATAACAAGATCGGTTAGCAAGCCAAAATAAATTGTCGGTATAAAGTTGCTAGTTATCATCACACTAAAGCCAAGGAAAATGGTAAATGAGGTGTAATACATCGCATATCCGATGCTAGCATGCGCAGCCTTGATGCTTTCAAAGACGCCCTTTGTAAGCAGCTCCTCTTTGAAGCGGTGGATGTAGTGGATGATATCATCAACGCCGATACCTATACTAATGGCAGCAATCGTAATGCTCATCACATCAAGCGGTATGCCAAAAAATCCCATCACGCCAAAAAGGGTGCAAAGCGGAATCAAATTTGAAACTATGGCGATGGTCGCAAGTTTAATGCTTCTAAAAACAAAGCAAAATATAACAAAAAGTATCGCAACCGTTAGTCCAAATGTATCAACCTGCGAGCTAAGTAAATTTTGAAGCATGTTGTTATAAAGCACCATCATGCCGACAACTTCGATGCTTACGTTGTCATTTTTAGTAAGTTCTAAAAGCCCTTCTCTAAGCTCTTTTAGAAATAAATTTCGTCTAAGCTTTGGATCGCTATCAACGATCCTTAGGCTAAATCTAAGCTCGTCGTTTTCGACGCTTACATAAGGACTTAGCAAAATCTTTTTATACTCAAGTGGTAGTTTTTCGTACATCGCAGCTAGCAAAAAATCATCACTAACACCGTTATTTAGCTCTTTTATCGCCTTTATGAGCGTTGCAAGCGAGCTTACGTTGCCCACAAAATTTTGCTCTTTTAGATAGTCGTGAATTTTCTCTGCAACTCTTGTGTGATAGCTGTTAAACCAGTATTTCGCGCTCTTTGCGTCGTTTTCAAACTCACTTTCAAAGTCATCTTTCTCATCACTTTTTTCTTGTTTTGGCTCGCTCTCTTTAAATTTCACTATCACATCAACTGGGATCGTGCCGCCAAGCTTTGTGTCGATGACTTGCATGCCCTGGCGTATCTGTGTGCTCTCTTTAAAGTAGCCAATGAAGCTATTTTCAACCTTTATCTTACTGATGCCATAAACGCCAAAACAGACAACAAGCACGCAAACTGCGTAGATGATCTTTCTTGAGTTTAGGGCTAAATTTGCGCAGTATTTTGTAAATTTAAAGCTGTTTTCAAATGTCCTAACAGGGGCAAGCTTCTTTAAATTTGCATTTATCGAGCCAAATAGCAAAAAGGCAAGCACTAGTGAAACGCTGATACCTGCACTCATCATAATGCCAAGCATGATAACTGGCTTTATATCGGCACTCATTAGTGAGCTAAAGCCAATGACTGTCGTAAATATCGCCCAAAAAGATGGAGAAAATTTGTCACGAAGTGTCAGGTAGATGAGCTGGTTTTGGCTGTATTTTGGGTGCCTTGCGTAAAATTCTCTATAGCTTACGACTAGGTGGATGACAGTTGAAATGGTGATAATTAGCTGAAGTGCGATGTAGTTTGAGCTAATGACAGTCACTTCCCAGCCAAACATACCAAAAATACCAGTCGTAAAAATGGCGCTCACTGCGCAGATAAACATCGGTAAGATGATCCATCTTGGCTGCCTAAAAAATAGCCACAAGCTAAAGCTAAGAAGCGCTAGAACGCTTAGCCCGTAAACCAAAAGATCGCTCTTTATAAAGCCTATCATATCATCAGCGATCATATTTGCGCCGCCCAAAAACAGCTCGTCATTTGCGTTAAATTTAGCGATGGCTGCCTTTATTTTTTCAAGGTTGCTGTGATCGCTCTTTCTAAGCTCATCTCGGTAGGCTTTAAACTCCGCTAAAAGCGCTTTAAATTTCTCTTCTTCAGCCTGAGTGATAGTGCCGTTTGACTCTTTTTGGCTAAGTAAATTTCGCTCATTTAAAAGCTCGTTAAATTTATCATCTTGCTTTAAATTTAGCGCGATCGCTGTGGTCTTTAGATCTTTGCTTATCAAATTTCCACTATAAATGGGACTTTTTGCAAACTCAAGCTTTGCTTTTGAGATATTTATATCTTTATCGCTTAGCGTTGGTGTGTGATCTAAGATGCCTGTCACGCCGCCTTTTACGCTATTTAGAAGCGGCACGTTTAGTATAGAAGTGATACTGCTAACCATATCGTTTTTGGCTAGTTCGTCGCTTAAATTTTTAATAAGCTCTAAATTTTTAGGTGAAAAAAGATCATCTTTTGGGGTAAAAGCGACCACCAAAAGCCCTGGCGAGTCGTAGCGTTTTGCTATCTGCCTATAAGCTTTTAGATCAGGGTCATGCTCAAGTAGCAAGGTTTCGGCTGAGGCGTCTATGCTTAGTCTTGTGCTAAGGCAGCCAAAAACTACGCTTAGAACTAGCACAAGCGAGATAACAAGCTTGTTTTTGGCAATGATAAATTTAAAAATTTGTCGCATCAAGGGTTATTTTTTATCTTGATCGGGCAAAACAGCTTCGCTTAGTTTTTGTAAAAGCGTATTAAAATCGCCATTGTTTAGTACGTCGCCAAACTGGCTTCTATAAGTTTGAATGATGCTCACACCAACGATATCAAGGTCATAAATGAGCCAGCCACGCTCTTTTGCATCGTAAAATTTATAGATAAATTCATAGTTTTTGCCGTCATTTAGAAGCTCTGATGTAAGCCAGTATCTATTTTTTTGAGGCTCGCTCTCTCCAGTGATGTGGATCTGTTGGTCTTTGTAGCCTAAGAGTTTGTCGATATATGAGCTTTTTAGCTTTTGCTCAAAAGCAGCGTCAAATTTAGCTTGCTCGTCGGCACTTAGGCTGTTGTAGCGCTTGCCAAGGCTGATCTTTGCCATCTGTTTGTAGTCAAAAAATGGATCAAGCAGAGCAAAGATCTCTTTTGTCTTTGCCTTGTCGTCTAAATTTGCATTTTTTAAAACTTCAATCACCTTTGTTGTCTTTGCCTCTATTTCAGGCTTTATCTGCTCTTTTGACATAGCAAAAAGACTAGTTGCAAAAAGTAAAACCGCTGCAAGAATTTTTAAAATTTTCATACTTACTCCTTGATAAGTTTATCGCGTCTTTGCTCATAAGCATCACGTAAAAACGGATATAGATCGATCGCGTCTTTGCGTAGTTTTTCATACGCTGTTGGGTCTTGTGCAAAGCTATTAAACGTCCTATAAGACATAATACCAAGCGATAAAAGCATAGGGTCTACGTAGCTGATAGGATCGGCAAAATAGTCGCCAACTAGGCCTCCAGTATCTCTTAAATTTGATGGTCCGATAAGTGGCCAAACGATGTGAAAGCCGCTTCCAAGCCCCCAGTAACCAAGGGTCTGTCCAAAGTCCTCGTTGTGAGGCTTAAGATCATAGTATTTTGCCCCGTCAGTTAGCCCACCAAAGCCAATTATCGTGTTTGCCAAAAATCGCAAAGTCTCTTCGCCAGCATTTTGAAATTTAAACTGAAGCAGGTTATTTACAAAGCGCACTGGAAAAAGGAGGTTGTCAAAGAAATTTGCAACCATCGTTCTAGCTGTGGCTGGCACGACATAAGCGTAGCCTTTTGCTACTGGAGTTAGCATGTTTATATAGATAAAGTCATTTACGTTTGTCATCACTCGGTTGTAGCCACTAAGTGGGTCAAATACATCTTTTTTTGCTTCAAATTCAACATCAAAGTCATCATTTTCATTGCCATTAGTCGCGTTTATGTCGGCGCTGGCACAGGCTAAAAGCAGGCTACAAAAGATAGCAAGCAAAAATTTCATCATAAAACCTTAAAATTTATTTATAAAATGTGGCTTAGATTTTATCCTCTTGAAACTTTACAAAAAGTTAAAGAAAATTTGTAATTTAAGCTTGTGAATTAATATAATTAGATATACTTTGCAAATTATTATTATATATTTAGAGGTTAAGAATTTCTGAAAGCAGATATAAAGTTAGAGCTATTTTTAGGCGAAGATACGCAGGTTTTAGCAAAGCATATAGCGCTACTTAAGGCGATAAAAGAGACAAAAAGCATCACAAAAGCAGCCGAGGCTGTCGGCATATCATACAAAAACGCTTGGGACTGCTTAGATACGATAAATAACAAAAGCAGCAAGCCTCTCATAATAAGAGCCGACGGCAATAAGAAAAATAGCGGTTCAGAGCTTAGCCCATACGCCAAAAAACTGATAAAAATTTACGACGCTATCCTCGAGACGCAAAAGGACTTTTTGCAAAAAATTTGTCAAAAGGTTGATTTTGAAGATGTTGATATCATAAATTTACAAAGAATGAGTATGAATTTAAGCGCCAGAAACCAGCTCTCATGCGAGATCGTTAGCATAAACAGAGGTGCTGTAAATTCTGAGATCACTGCAAAGCTAAGTAACGGCAACACGCTTGAAGCGACTATAACAGTTGAAAGCGAGAAAAATTTAGGCCTAAAAGTGGGTCAAAAGGTCGTTTTCATCTTTAAAGCGCCCTCTGTCATCCTAGCAAAAGACCTTGATATAAAAATAAGCACCAGCAACCAGCTAAAAGGTGAGGTCATCGAGGCAAAGATAGGCGCTGTAAATGCTGAGGTCACGCTAAAACTAAGCGACGAGCAGACCTTAACAGCCATCATCACAAAAGATAGCGCAATGGATATGCAAATAGGCGTTGGCGACACGCTTTTAGCAATAGTAAAATCATCTCAAATCATAATAGGAGTATAAATGAAAAAGGTTTTTAAATTTCTATGCGCAGCGGCTCTGCTTGCCATAAACGCACTTGGCACAGAGGTAAATGTCTATGCCGCAGCAAACACGACTTACGCGTTTCCAGAGCTTATAAAAGAGTTTAATAAGCTTCACCCAGACGCTAAGATCAACCTAACTCTTGGCGCAAGCGGTGGCCTCGTTACTCAGATACAAAACTCAGCTCCAGCTGATATCTTCATGGCTGCTGATATGGGCTTTGCGCAAAAAGCCTACGACACAGGCTTTGCAGTGGCTGCTCCAAAAGTTTATGCGCAAGGCGCTTTGGCGATCTTTTCTATAAGAGATGTGGACTTTAAAAAGGGTATCGAAGTGGTTCGTGGCTTAAAAGCGATCTCAATAGCAAATCCAGAAACAGCACCTTATGGCAAGGCTAGTATCGAGGCTCTTAAAAATGCAAAACTTTATGACGAAGTAGAGAAAAACATCGTCTATGCTCAAAAAATTTCTGAGACACTTTCTCAAGCGCTAAGTGCTTCAGATGTTGGATTTATCGCTGCTAGCGCGCTTTTTAGTGAGAAAATGGCAAAATATAAAGAGGGCACTAACTATATCTTCGTGCCTCAAGAGCTCTACACTCCGATCGATCAAGGCATAGTGCTTTTAAAACATGCTGATGGCAACACTGATGCTAAGGCATTTTATGAGTTTATCTTGGGCGATAAAGCAAAAGAAATTTTCAAGAAATTTGGCTACAACGTCCCAGCTAAATGATTAGAGCAAAGATCATTCAAATTTCATCCAAAGATGGCGTCAGTTTTTTTGAGCTTGAGTGCCTAAATTTAGAGATAAATTTATATATGCTAGCCTTAAATGAGGCTAGCAAATTTGCTCTAAATGATGAGGTGAGCTTAAATTTCAAAAGCTCAGATGTCGTTTTATCAAGGCTTAGACTTGAGGCTAGTTCGCTTGAAAATGAGCTAAAATGCGAGGTCGCTGGCATAACTCGTGGTGAAATTTTAAGCATTATTAGCCTAAAGTGTGAGGAGTTTTGCTTTGAGGCAATCATCTCAGATCACGCTCTAAAAGGGCTAAATTTAGTGACAGGCGAGCAGATTTTTGCCTACGTTAAATCAACAAGTATCCACGTAAGCGCTTAAAAATGATAGAAATTTCTTGCAAAAAAGAGCTAAATGGCGGTGGCGGTAAATTTATGCTTGAGGCTGAGCTTGCCTTTGAAAGTGGCGAGTTTGTCGCACTTTATGGAGCAAGTGGCGGAGGTAAAACGACGATTTTAAGGCTTATCGCTGGCTTTGAAGCCCCACAAAGTGGCGTGATAAAGGTTGCAGATAAGATCTTTTTTGACGAAAAGACAAATTTAGCCCCGCAAAAGCGAAATATCGGCTTTTTGTTTCAAGACTACGCCCTTTTTGAAAATATGAATGTCTTTAAAAATTTGCTTTTTGCAAATAATGATGAAAATTTAGCAAACAAACTACTTGAAATTTGCGAGCTTGGCTCTTTAAAAAACGCGAAAATTAGCACCCTTTCAGGCGGTCAAAAGCAGCGTGTGGCACTCGCTCGTGCGGTGATGAGAAAGCCAGAAATTTTACTGCTTGATGAGCCACTAAGCGCCCTAGATAACGCCATGCGCGAGAAGTTGCAAGACTATTTACTAGTTCTTCACGATGAGTTTAAGATGAGCGTTATCTTAGTAAGCCATGACATAGCTGAAATTTACAAGCTTTGCAGCAAGGTTTTTGTCCTTGAAAATGGCAAAATTTCAAGGTCTGGCAGTGCGAGCGAGATATTTTTAAAAAGTGCAGGATCACAGAAATTTGCATTTAACGCTAAGGTTTTGGAGATCAAAAAGCGTGACGCCATTTTTGTAGCAAATGTGCTAATAAACCGCCAAATTTGCGAGGTCGTGCTAAGTAGCGCAGAAGCTAGTGGGCTAAGAGCTGGCGACACCGCCATAGTTAGCACAAAAGCATTTGGCGTAAATTTGGTAAAAGCATGATTAGTGAGCTAGCAAATATTGATTTCGAGCCGTTTTGGCTCTCGCTAAAACTCTCTTTTATCACGACCTTTATCCTATTTTTCTTCTGCGTAGGGCTTGCTTACTTTATGTCGCAAAAGAAATTCTTTGGCAAGGCATTTTTAGAGTCCATCATCTCGCTGCCTTTGGTGCTACCACCAAGCGTTCTTGGCTTTTATCTGCTCATTTTTCTCTCGCCCTACTCAGCCTTTGGTAAATTTATAGAAGAGCTCTTTGGCGTGAGACTGGTTTTTAACTTCACGGGCCTTGTTGTAGCAAGCTGCATCTACTCGCTGCCATTTATGTTTGGGCCCATTTACGCTGGGCTAAATAGTCTAAAAAAGAGCCTTTTTGAGGCGAGCTATAGCCTTGGCAAAAGCAAGCTTACGACCATTTTTAGGGTCATCTTGCCAAGCATCAGATCAAATTTACTAACCGCGATCGTTGTTAGCTTCGCTCATACGATGGGCGAGTTTGGCGTGGTTTTGATGATAGGTGGTAGTGTGGCTGGCGAGAGCAAGGTCGCTAGCATCGCGATATTTGAAGCAGTTGAGATGCTTGATTATACCAAGGCTCACATCTACGCCCTTTTGATGCTAACAATTAGCTTTTTCGTTCTTTTTGTCGTCTATCTCTTAAATTCAAAAAAAGCTTAAAGATATATAATAGATAAAAATTTTAAAGGATGAAAGATGATAAAAGTGCCTACAAGCATCTACCTAAGGACTTTAGACGGTAAAGAATTTGACTTTTCTGCCTTTGCAAGGAGCCATGACTGCGTGGTTTTTATCTACCCAAAGATAGGCGAGGATTTTGAGCTTTTAAGCGAACAGCTACAAAATACTGCGGGCATGAAAGGCTGCACGAAGCAAGCGATAAACTACAAAAAACTTCTTAAAGAATTTAATGATCTTGGCTTTATGGTAGTGGCTATTGGCTCCCAAGATATCGCGGCTCAAAAGAAATTTGAAGAAGAGACGGCAACCGGCGTGATGTTTTTAAATGATAGCGAGTTTATGCTAGAGCGCGCGCTTGAGCTTCCAGTCTTTGCTGCTTCAAATGGGCATAAATTTTACTTTCGTCAAACACTTATCATAAAAGGTGGCAATATAAGGCGCGCATATATCGTTGATGAGCCTGAAAACGACGCTAAAAATATGCTAGAAAAATTGCAAAATAAAGACTACTAGGAGGGTAAAATGAGCCAAAATAGCAAAATAGAAAAATCTTATGATGAACTAACTTACAAATCAGCAGCATTTGCGCAGTCATCGCCCTATAAACTAGAGGCTTGCGCTACGCTTCTTGGTATCAACCCACCACCTTGCAAAACCGCAAAAGTGCTTGAGATAGGATGCAGCTTTGGTGGAAATTTGATCCCATTTGCCGTAAATAACGAGAACGCAAAAGTAGTTGGCATCGATCTTAGCGGCGAGCAAATAAGACGTAGCAAAGAGATCGTAAAAGAGATAGGACTAAGCAATTTAGAGCTAATTCACGGCGATATCTGCGAGTTTAAAAGTGATGAGAAATTTGACTACATTATAGCTCACGGCGTCTTTAGCTGGGTGCCTGACTTTGTAAAAGAGGCGATACTAAGAGTTATAAGAGAAAATTTAAGCGAAAACGGCGTGGCATTTATATCTTACAACACATATCCAGGCTGGAAAGTAAAAGATGTAGTGCGTGATCTTATGCTGCTTGCTGCTAAAGATAAGGATAGCACCGAAGAGAGGTTAAAGGCTGCTAAAGAGGCACTTTTGGTTTATAAAGAGGTTTTGCTAACAAAGCTTGGAGAAAATTATGAAGATAAGATCCCTGCAAAGTTGCTGCTTCATTGGATAGATAATGTGCTTAAAAAAGATGATTTTTACATAGCACATGAGTTTCTAGAAGAGATAAATGACCCATTTTACTTTAAAGATTTTAATGCCATGCTAACTAAAAAAGAGCTTGCCTATCTTTGTGAATACGGCCTTGAAGATCTTTTTGTGCCAGATCTTGGCATAGAGCATGTAGATAGCTATAAAGATAAGAAATTTAAAGATAGGATCGATCTAGAGCAGTTTATGGATATACTTAGCAATAAGGTCTTTAGACAAAGCCTCATCGTACATGCTAAGGCTTATGAGAGCGTGGCTAATAAACAAATAGGGCCAAGTGATATAAATAAAATTCACGTAGTAGCCGACTTTGTTAAAAAGGATGATGGCTGGTATGATAAATTTGCTCTTATGCCTCAAGATATATCTTGGCTTTGCGAGGTATTTTATAGGATGTATCCAGCAAGTATAAATCTCTCTCAAATTTTAGAGATTTTACCAGAAGATAAACTCGCAGTTTATAGCGCTTTTGTAAGACTTTTAACAAACTCAGCAAGCGCAATGATTGTAAAAGATGATCTAAAAGATATAGAGTACGCTCCAAATTACTCAAGGCTAAAGACAAATTTAACTGGCTATATAAAGTACTTTTTAAATCACAAAGATAACGCAGACATTACCTTTGCAAACAAATTTGGTCTTACAGAACGGCTTGATAGGCTTGATTACTATATATTTTTACTACTTGATGGCAAAAATAATTTAGAAGAAATAACTGCCAAGAGTTTAAAATTTGTAAAAGAAAACAGCATAAAAATATCTGATAAAAATGGCAAAGAGCTTAAAAATGACAAACTAGTCACTCACTTAAAGGGCTATATCGTGGGCACAGCAAAAATAGCTAGCATGCTCTATTTGCTTGAGGAAATTTAAAATGAAAAGAACTTTAGCTCTTATATTTTGTATATTTTTAGCAGGTTGTGCGAGCAAGCCAAGCGTGAAAAATCTAAATCTTAAAAGCAGCCTAAACTACGGCGGCGAAGAACTTGCAAAGTTACTTGAGCAAGATGATGCAGTGGCGTTTAGTAGTAACTTGCGTGAGGGAATTTTCATCTACATAAGTAACGCTAAAGTCGCAAACTATCTTGGCATAGTAAGAGCCGAGAGGCACGCTAAATTTAGCGTAAAAGAGCTAGGTCAAAACGATCTTTTGATAAAAAGTGTAAATAATCTAACGCAAAGCTTTGATGCTAGTTTGGAGCGAGCTAGAGAGCTAAAATGTGGCACTTTAGTAATTAGACTAAAAGATAAATTTCAAGATTTAGAAGCGGCAAATAAATTTTTAGAGCAAAACGAGAGCGCATTTTTAAAGATGAGTAGCGAGATAAGGTGCAAGTAGCCTTATCTGCCCTGCTCTATCAGCTTAAAAACTTCATCCTCTAAGCCCAAAGTATTTTTGCCAAAAGCTACGTAAAATGGGCTTTTTAGATCAGCTAGTTTGTAGCTTAGTTCGCATCTATCGCTAGCATTTAAGACCTTGCCACCGCTAAATTTTACCACCGCATCACCTGCGGCATTGTCCCAAAGATAACTTGGACTAAATCTTACATATGTCCCGCCAAGCTCAGCCAAACGGCAAAATTTAATGGCAGATCCGATGCATTTTTGCTCTAAATTTAAACTATCTCTTATAAGCGTGGCCCTCTTCGTCTCGCCTCTTCTGCTTGAAAAGATGAAGTTATTTAAGCTTTTAGCTTTTTCATTTAGATCGTGTCTTGCTACGACCTCATCATTAGCGCCTAAAATTTCTTTAAAAGCGCCGTTTTCATCAGCGTAAAAAAGCTCTTTGCTAACTGGGATAAAAATGACGCCAAGCACCGGTCTAGCCTCTTTTATAAGCGCTATGCAAACGCAAAATTCACCATTTCTAGCTAAAAATTCTTTCGTGCCATCAAGGGGATCAACTAGCCAAAATTCATCTTTATCGCTCTCTTGCAAGACGCTCTCTTCAGAGCAAATTTTTATCCCACTTTTACTTAGCTCTTTTAGTATCACCTCATTTGCCGCTAGATCAGCACTAGTTAGCGGCGAGCTGTCATCTTTTAGGCAGACTTTGAGCGCCTTGCCATTAGATGAGTAAATTTTCATTATCTCACTCCCAGCGCTTATGGCTGCCTTGATGGCTAAGTTTAAAAGCTCGCTCATTTTGGTGTTCTGTTTGCCTCTCCGACGTAGAGCTGTCTTGGGCGGACGATCTTTATAGTGTCTTGCTCTTTTAGCTCGATCCACTGACTGATCCAGCCTGGCGTCCTGCCGATGACGAAGATAACGGCAAACATATTATTTGGTATGCCAAGCGCCTTTAGGATGAGCCCTGAGTGAAAATCAACGTTTGGATACAAATTTCTACTCACAAAATAGTCGTCATTTAGCGCGATCTCTTCGATGCGATTGGCGATCTTTATAAGCTCTGAGCTAATGCCGATCTCATCCATCAGCTGATCTCTCATCTTCTTAAGCACCTTTGCGCGCGGGTCGAAGTTTTTATAGACCCTGTGACCAAAGCCCATAAGCCTAAATGGATCGTTCTTATCCTTTGCTCTAGCGATGTATTTATCGACGTTTGCGACCGAGCCGATCTCTTCAAGCTGGCGGATAACGCCCTCGTTTGCTCCGCCGTGAGCCCAGCCCCAAAGTGCGCCAATCCCTGCGCTTATACATGCGTATGGGTGCGCGTGCGTAGAGCCAACGGTCCTAACAGTAGTCGTTGAGGCATTTTGCTCGTGGTCAGCGTGGAGCATAAAGACCGTATCAAGCGCCTTTATCTCGATAGGCTTAAGATCGACGTGCTCGTATGGATAGCCCCTCATCATGTAGAGGAAATTTTCAGTAAAGCCACGATCTAAATTTGGATATATGATAGGAAGGCCGCGTGAGTATCGGTAGCTAAAGGCCGCTATCGTTGGGATCTTGGCGATTATCCTCATAGCCATCTCGTGATACTCTTCAGGCTTATCCATATTTAGGTGGTCTGAGTAAAAGGCACTTAGCGCTGAGACTGCCGCTTGCAAGATCGCCATAGGGTGCGCTTTGTCTGGAAATGCGTCAAAGAGCTTCATCATGCCCTCGTGTATGAAGCTTCTTTTTTTGAGCTCATCTTTAAAGCCCCTGTATTGCTCATTAGTTGGTAGCTCTTTGTTTAAAAGCAGGTAGGCAACGTCTAAAAATGTCTTATTTTCAGCCAAATATGCGATGTCGTAGCCCCTGTACATGAGCTCGCCCTTTAGGCCGTCGATGTAGGTTATGGCTGAGCGGCACATCGCAGTTGAGGTGTAGCCCCTGTCAAAGGTAAACATCCCAGTGTCGCTAAAAAAGGTCGATATGTCGATGACGTCTGGCCCCATAGTGCCTTTTAGGATAGGAAATTCATAGCTCTTGCCAGTTCGGTTGTCGATTAGTGTGGCTGTATTTGATGACATTTTTACTCCTTGCTTTTTGATTGCATTAAAATTTTGATGATTATAGCTCCTATTATAGCTTGTGCGAGGCTTGCTAGGATGAAAGATGAGTAAGAATAGTCACTTATCTCGCCTGATTTGTGTGCGATAGTAGCAACTGCGATCAAAAGAGTGAGCGGCATAGACTGCGAAACGGAAAATAAAAATATCCCTCTAAAGCCAAGCTTGCCCAAAAAGAGCAAACTAGATACAACTCTGGTGCCAAGCATCGCTAAAAATATAAAAATAGCATCCTTTATCACTTCGCTAGATCCTAGGCTTGAAAGCTTAAAGGTAGAGCCTATGTGGATGAAAAATATCGGCACCAAAAAGCCAAATCCAAAGCTTGAAAGCTTGTGCGGCAAGTCCTTTTTGTGATCGAAAAATGTCGTGATAAACATACCTGCGATAAACGCACCAAAGGCAACTTCTAAATTTAGATAGAGCATCAAGGCTATCATCGTGAAAAATACCGCGATGCAAAGCCTGATGTCCTTCTCGTCCTTGTCGTAGTGCGGCATGAGCACCACTTTAAGCCCCGGATACCACCAAAAAAGCACGTCCAAAATTTTAAAGCTAAGCACGCTGATAGCCAAAAATAGGATCAAATAGCCAATCGTTAGCCATAAATTTATGCTCGCTCCAAACTGCAAGTAAGCAGCGGTAAAGGTTAGAAGTGTGATGCTTAAAAGCTCGCCGATAGTTGCTATTAGCATGCTTAAATTTAGCCACTCTTGCTGCTTGCCATACTCCTTAAATAGCGTAAATACCATACCAACGGCCATTATCGGGATGATGATGATGTAAAGCAGGCTAAGCTCAAGTCCTAGCGTCAGGGCCGTGGCTAGAGCGTAGATGAGCGCAAGGTAGATGATCCCAAGGCGCAAAATTTTACGGTCGATGTTTATGAGCATCCTAAGATCGATCTCCATGCCAGCTAGAAACATCAAAAAGAAAAAGCCAACTTCGCTGATGAGCTTAAACATCTCGTTGTCGCCAACGACTCCGATGTAGCCAGCAACCGCTCCAAGTAGTATCTCAGCAGGTGCGACTGGGATGCGTAAAATTTTAGAAATATAAGGCGAAGCAAAGACGATAAATGCCAAAACGACAAGGATGCTAAGCTCGCTTGCTTGGTGTAACTGCAAAAATATCCTTAAAATAAAAATGCCTGATTGTATAAAAAGCTTTGTTATTTTTTGATTAAGCTAAGCGAAATTTGGGCAAAATGGCGGCTATTTTAGAAATTTGGAGTGAAATTTTATGCGTAAATTTAGCCTTTTTATTTTGATATTTTTTGGCGTCTTTTCTTTGGCAGGCGAGCTAAATTTAGTTGAGAGTTTTAGATTTGATGGTAGCACATTTTATAAAAAGCAAGTGGTTAAAAATGAGAGTTTTTACTTTTTAAAAAATGAAAACATGGACGAGCACTTTGCCTCGTTTAAGGTAAAGTTTGACAAAGATGTCAAGACAAAAAGCGAGCTAGAAGAGTTAAAAAAGGCTCTTAAGCAAGATAAAAAAGTGCTTTTTAGCGAAGAAAATGATCAAATTTTAGCTCTTATAAAGGATGAAACTAAGAGCAAAAATATAGAAATAATCCACTTTTTGCTTAAAAAAGATGGAGTTTTGATGCTTTCGTATGAGAGAATTTACGATCCACAAACATCAGCAGATGCGCTCAAACCAGTGCTTTTAAGCGAAGCTAGAAATTTTATGCTACAGATGCCAAAGGTAGAAGCTAGGTAGAGAGGCACATGTGACGGCGCTACGCACTGCATGGGGTTTTGTTAAATTTTAGTAGTCAATTCTTAGGGGTGAATGAAAGTTTTAAAATTTGTCGCTACGAACTAAAAATTTAATTTTTACAAAAAAGGTTCTAGCAAATTTTAAAATTTATGAACGAGCATATCACGGCTTTAAATTTAGTGGCGAGTGATAACGAGGCCTGAATTTGGTAAGTTGCTAAGGCGAGTGAGTAAAGTTTTAAAATTTGCTCTTTGAAATAAAACTATGTGAAAAATTTAAATTTACAGCATTACTTTTTCTTATAAATTTCCGCTCTCTCCTTTAAAAGACCTGTTTTTAAATTTGGCAAAGCGCTAAGCTCGTCAAAAAGTCCAAAAAGTGCGTGCTGTGGCGGCAAGCTAAGGTGAGTGAGGGATTTTAGAGACAAGATAGGCGAGTAGTCCTTACTCTTTATCCTAGCCACCAAGATCACAAGGCTGGTTAGCCTAGGCATCTGGCGTAAAAACTCTAAGCTTTCAATATGGATAAATTTAGGCGAAAGTCCGTCTCCACTGATCTCAAGGCTCTTTAAATTTTGCAAATTTGAAAGCGCAGAGTAGTCGCTTATCTTTTGAAAATTCTCCACGGCTAGGCTTTCAAGTACGGCAAGTTTAGCGATCGGTGCTATGCTTTTTACACTAGCCCCAGAGCCGATAAAAAGGCTCTTTAGACTAGAAAGATTTGCCAGCGCGTCAAGGCTCTCATACGAGCCCCATTTGATGTGAAGGCTCTTTAAATTTCTTTGGCAGCACACCGCATCAAAGAGCTCCTGCGGCATTTTGGTGCAAAAGTTAAGCTCATCAAATGCCTCTTGCTCGCTTCTTAAAAAGTCGCACCACTCATCAAGCACGGCTCTTTTTTGCTTGGCGGTTTTATACTGCGGTGTGAAGCTGTCGCCTAGCTGCGTGCAGTTTATCACAAGGCTCTTTTGCCCTTTATACTGGCTAACTTCTACGATAGTTTCAGGCATTTAAAGTCCAAATTTATAAGCCAAATTTAGGCTCAAGGACTTAAATTTGGCTAGAAATTTTAATTTTCAGAGACAAGTGTCTTTTTCTTGCACTTTGTGCACTCTATAAATGTGCCTTTTTTTAGCTCTTTTTTGATCATATCGCCGCCGCACTCATCGCATTTTTGCGCGACTGGCTCGTAGTTTGAGATGAAGTCGCATTTTGGATAGTTGGCACATCCATAAAATTTACCACGCCTGCTAAATCTCTCAACGATCTCGCCGCCACATTTTGGACATGGCACGTCAAGTTTTTTGAGCTCGCGTTTTGGCTTAGCTGCCGTTGCAGTGCCAGTTTCTGCGCTCTTTTCATTATCTTTTGCGACGTTTCTTGAGTATTTGCATTTTGGGAAATTTGAGCAAGCGATAAACTCGCCATATCTGCCCTTTCTAAGCACTAGCTCGCTTCCACACTCTGGGCATTTCTCGCCGATCGGAGTGGCTGTTTTTAGGCTTTTTATGCCAGTTTTGCCAGCGCTTATTTTTTCCATAAATGGATAGTAAAAGTCGCTTAGCACCTTTTGCCAGTCAGCCTTGTCAAGTGCGATCTCATCGAGCTTTTCTTCAAGATGCGAGGTAAATTCGCTATCGACGATGTTGCTAAAGTGCTCCTCCAAAACGCCTATCATGCTAAATGCGATCTCGTTTGGTATGAGCTGCTTTTTCTCGATCCTTACGTAGTCTCTTGATGTTAGCAGCGAGATGGTCGGTGCGTATGTGCTTGGGCGGCCAATTCCTAGGCTTTCTAGCTTTTTAACAAGGCCAGCTTCAGAGTACCTGGCTGGTGGCTCGGTGAAGTTTTGCGTGCTTTTTATGCTTTGCAAACTCATCTCGCCGCCCTTTTTTAAATTTGGCAAAATTTTATCCTTGTCAAGCTCGCCATAAACCTTGTAAAAGCCGTCAAATAGCACCTTTCTGCCGCTTATCTTAAACTCGCCTTTTTCGCTTGCGACATAGACATTTTGCGTTTGGCTCACACATGCGCTCATTTGGCAGGCTAAAAATCTATTGTAGATGAGCGTGTAGAGTTTGAGCGCATCTTTTTCTAAAAATTTAGCGGCGATTTGAGGTGTGAAGTTTAAATTTGTAGGGCGGATTGCTTCGTGGGCTTCTTGCGCTGCCTTTGAGCTTGTTGTGTAGCTGATCGCTTTGGCTGGCAAGTACTCTTTGCCGTAGTTTTGGAGGATATGCTCTCTAGCGGCAGCGACGGCCTCTTTGGCTAAATTTAAGCTGTCTGTTCTCATATATGTGATCGCACCCATGAAGCCCTCGTGAGTTTGCACGCCCTCATAGAGGCTTTGTGCGATCATCATTGTCTTTTTAGGGCTAAAGCCAAGGCGGTTGCTCGCACTTTGCTGAAGTGTTGAGGTCATAAATGGCGGACTTGGCTGGATCTTTCTATCCTTGCTCTCGATCTCACGGACGCTAAATTTCTCATTTTGTAAATTTTCAATGATGTATTTTGCGCGGTCTGGATTTTGGATGGTTAGCTTTTCGATCTTTTGGTTTTCAAATTTAACTAGCTCGGCGTCTAGATCTTTTTTAAAAACGGTGTCGATAGTGTAGTATTCAACTGGTTTAAATGCCTGAATTTCACGCTCGCGGTCGACTATTATCTTTAAAGCTGCACTTTGCACACGTCCAGCGCTTAAGCCTTTTTGTATCTTTAAATTTAAAAGCGGGCTTAGCTTGTAGCCAACTATGCGGTCGAGCAAACGCCTTGTTTGCTGGGCATTGACGCTGTTCATATCGACGTGTCTTGGGCTTTTTAGAGCGTTTTGTATGGCGCTTTTGGTGATCTCGTGAAAGACGATGCGAGGCAGGCTGGTTGGCTCTTTGCCGATGGCATTTGCGATGTGAAACGCGATCGCCTCACCCTCTCTATCCTCATCGGTCGCGAGATAAATTTCATCAGCACCCTTAGCAAGCTCTTTTATCTCTTTTACGATGGCGGAGTGATCGCTGCTGATGCGATACTCTGGGGTAAATTTATCATCCTCTATCTTGATGCCAAAGCTCGTTTTTGGCAGGTCTCTGATGTGACCTTTTGAGGCGATGACGTTGTAGCTTTTATCTAAGAAATTTTTGATAGTCTTTGCTTTTGCAGGAGATTCCACAATGATTAAGCTTTTCATTTATATATAGCCTTTGAATTTTTTGGCGTAATTGTAGCAGAAATAATTTTTTAGAGTGTAACGTGAAAAAAATTTTTAGGTGGAGCGCGATTTTTGTTTTTTATAAAAAATTTTTATACATAGCTCTAAACTTTTTAAAAAACCGATCGATATAGTTTTCGTGCGACATGAAGTCGTAACTTAAAACATAAAAGGATTTACAATGAGTTTTCGTATTAACACAAACGTAAACGCACTTAACACACACGCTAACGCAGTTAGCAACAACGTTGACCTATCTAAGTCACTTAACAAACTTAGTTCTGGTCTTAGAATTCAAACAGCTGCAGATGACGCTTCAGGTCTATCTATCGCAGATAGCTTAAGAAGCCAAGCTTCAGCTCTAGGTCAAGCTATTGCAAATGGTAATGATGCTATTGGTATCATCCAAGTTGCCGACAAAGCTATGGACGAGCAGTTAAAAGTTCTTGACACTATCAAGACTAAAGCTACTCAATCAGCTCAAGACGGCCAAACAACTCAATCACGCCAAGCATTGCAAGCTGATATCGTTCGTCTAATGGAGGAGCTTGACAATATCGGTAACACTACTTCATTTAACGGTCAGCAACTACTAAACGGAACATTCTCTAATAAAGAGTTCCAAATAGGCGCTTACTCAAACCAAACTGTTAAAGCAAGTATTGGTGCGACTACATCTGACAAGATCGGTCTTACACGTTTTGAGAGTTCAAAACTACTAACTGGTACAGATAAAGTTAGCCTTAAATTCTTAAGCGTTGATGGTGTAAATGATATTAGTATAGCTTCTACTAAGATATCAACTGGTCTTGGAACTGGTGTTGGTAAATTAGCAGAAAATATCAATAAAACATCTGATAAGACAGGCATTAGAGCTACATTTGATGTAACTAGAACTATGTCAACTTCTATAGTAAGCGTATCTATCAAAAGCTTTGCTATCAACGGCGTTAAAATCGGCGACCTTGATGTAAAAGAAAACGATAGCAACGGCGCACTAGTAAATGCGATCAACGCTGTTAAAGATCAAACAGGTGTTGAAGCTTCTATCAATACAGAAGGTAAAATGGTTCTAACAAGCCGTGACGGTCGTGCGTTTAGCGTTTCAGGTGATAACATCTCAAAAGCAATCGGTATGAAAAAAGACCAAGTTTTCGTTGGTCGTATCAACCTTGTTCGCCTTGATGGTAGAGATATCAAACTATCTGCAAAAGGCGCAGCTGGCGGTGATGCTCTAAAACTAGAGTCAGAAGCTTTCTCAGCAAAAGGTGGTGCTCAAGCTTCAGTTGCTTTAAGAGATGTAAGAGGTCAAATAGACGGCAAACTAGCTAGTGCTATGGGCTTCCAAAGAATGACTAAAGTGCTTACAGTAGCTCAATCAGCTGGTGTAATGACACTAAAAGGCGCAATGGCTGTTATGGACATCGCTGAGTCAGCTCAAAAAACACTTGATCAAGTTCGTTCAGACCTTGGTTCAGTTCAAAACCAACTTCAAGCTACAGTTAACAACATCACTGTAACTCAAGTTAACGTAAAATCAGCAGAATCACAAATCAGGGACGTAGATTTTGCTAGCGAGTCTGCTAACTTCTCAAAACATAACATCCTAGCTCAATCAGGTGCTTATGCTATGAGTCAAGCAAACAGCGTTCAACAAAACGTAATGAAACTTCTACAATAACGTAGCTAGTTAAATTAAGTTTTAAATAGGGCTTTGTTGCAGTAGCAAAGCCTTAATGTGTTAATGCTTTTACAATACGCAAACCCCCAGCCCCAAAGCTAGTCTTTGGGGTTTTAGATATTTTTCCATATTAAGTTAAATTGTAAAAATAGAAAAATTATAGATAGCAAGCTCTCGCTTGGTAAAATTTAGTATGAGAAAAAGTGCGTATAAAAAGCGATATATAAATTTATCTAGCTTAGACTAGATAAATTTATACTATTTTATTTATATTTTTATAGGCTAAAGCCATCATCAACTACGATATTTTGTCCATTTAGATATTTTGAAGAGTCACTTAGCAGATACACCAAAGCCCCACATATATCATTTGCGTCAAGCATGCCTTTTGTGCCACATCTCTTTTTATATTGGCTTAAAAATGGCTCAGGCTGTCCGTCCAAAATCCCTCCAGGACTTATGGCATTCACGCGGATATTATCTTTTTTAAACATCTTTGCCATATATTTTGTCATACCAAGAAGGCCGTGTTTTACGACTGTGTATTCGACTGGAGAGTGCATATTTGTCCCCTCATATGTCTCAAAGGCAGGCGCTCCGATACCTTGAATGGATGAGATGTTTATGATATTACCATGACCTTGCCTTAAAAAATACCTGATGAAATTTTGTGAGATATTAAAGTATCCGCCAAGATGTAAATTTAAAAAGGCATTAAAATCATCCATGTCGATCTCAAAAAATTTCTTACCGTAATTTTTACTTTTTGGATAGGCATTATTCACTAGTGCATCTATGTGACCATATTTTGAATGCAAGAAATTTATAGCTTCATTGATAGAATTTGCATCACTGATATCAATTTGCAAAACCTCGATCCTCGCATCTTTTTGCGCGCTTGTAATCTCATCTTTTAATAAATTTGCTCTTTTTGTATCGACCTCTGCTATCACACCAACTCCGTTTTGGCCAGCAATCGCTCTTATAAAAGCGCTTCCTATCCTACCAGCTCCCCCTGTAACTACTACAACCTTATCTGTTAGCATTTTTTTCCTTCATTAAAAACTCTACAAATTTAAAATCAAGCTCACAATCTATATCGATCGATCTATCTTCATCCATCACATAAAGTCCGGTTTTTGATAAAAATAAAGTGTCATTATTTAGCAAAACTTCACGCTTCCAGATGTAAATAGAAGCGTTCATATCATAAGTCTTTGGTGCATCTTGACGGCATAAAATAGCATTTGGTAAAGTTTTTGCTAGCGCTACATGTCCATCTGGATAAATTTCAACTAAATTAAAATATGGACTTCTTCTGCTTGGCATAGCGGTTATTAAGTTGTCATTATCATCACGCAAAAACTGCTCAAAAGAATTTGTTATATCGCTTACATCACGAAGTGGAGATGTAGCATCAAGGTCGATTTCGTAGTCAAATTTACGTCCATAATGTTCCTCACTCTTTAAAAAAACATCTTTTATAACATCAAGCTTTCCTGCTGTATCACTAGCCATAGTAGCATCTCTTTTAAAAAAGACCTCCGCACCGTACTTTACAGCTGCTTCTGCTATCAGGTCGCTATCTGTGCTAATAACTATATGTTCAAACAAATTTGATGCTATTGCCTGCTCTATGGTGTGAGCTATAAGTGGCTTGCCGCAAAGCTCGCGCACATTTTTGCCCTTTACTCCCTTACTACCGCCTCTTGCGCATATCGTACATAAAACATTACTCATTGTTTTGCCTTTGAATTTGATCTATCGCGTCCATCACATCTAGCCCCTCATCAAAGCTACAAATATATCTTTGCTCACCCAAAACATCTTTATGCATAGCTAAAAACATCTCGTTTCTTGCCAAATTTGGCATATTTAAAATTTGCTTACTACTATCTTGCTTAGTAAGTGTGCCTGCCATAAAGTCAAGCTCATATGTAGAGCCTTCGCACTCCACACGCAAGCTTCTATGTGTGATATGGCTTAGATAGTCAATGCTTACATTTACTATGGCATCCATTTTTGTCTTACCAAAAATCATACATAGATCATCGCTTGTTATCTCTAAATTTGAAATTTTACCTTGAAAGCTCATTAGGTTTTCAAATTTGCCACATAACCACATAGCATAGTCTAGCTCATGGCTAAGATCTAGCAAGACGCCACCACCTTTTTCTTTGCTAGCACTATAGCATCTTCTATAATCGCCACTTCGCCAGCTTGGTAGATACTGACCGCAATTGGCATTTAGATATAAAATTTTCTCGTTTTTTAAAAACTCTTTTAGCTGTTGCAACAATGGATGAAACCTTAGCACATAACCTACAAAAATTTTATTATTTTTGGGCGTGAATTTATATTTTTTTTCAAACAATGGCTTTTCACAAAGTATGATCTTGCCACTCACTCTTTCATCTATAAATTTCAAATTTTCTAGATGTAAAAATGTGGGAGTTGCTATGACGAAGTAGTCAAACTTATCTAAATTTGAGACCTCTTCTAAGTTTTTATAGCACACTTTACCAGCCACATCCTGGCTAGTAACTAGGCAAATTTCATCTATCTGTACTAAAGTCTCTAAGACCTCGCAGTGTCTTTTGCCGATTGAACCGTAGCCTATAACAAGAGCTTTCATCTAAAATATCTCATTAAAATATCTTTGCATATTCTTCATTTGCCTTTTGATACTCTTCAAGACGTCCTATGTCTATCCAATACTCATGTATCGGAAAGGAGATTACATTTTTGTCTTGAGCTATCGCCTTTTCAAAGAGTGTAGGCATATCATAAAACTCATCTTGTGGAATTAGATCTAAAATTTCAGGTGAGAGCATATATATCCCAGCACTTACAAAAAATTTCTGCACTGGTTTTTCTGCGATAGCAGTTATTTTATTATCATTCATCTTTACCACGCCGTAAGGTACCTCATAGTCATACTCTCTGACGCACATTGTAGCTGTGGCTTTATGTAGCGTGTGATAGTTAAAAATGTGCTCGAAATTTACATTTGTAAGAAGATCGCCGTTCATAACAAAAAATGGCTCACTTGGACGCTCTTTTAGCAAGCTTAACGCCCCTGCTGTACCCATCCTTTTTTGCTCTAAAACATAGTCGATATTTACGCCAAATTCTTTTCCGTCGCCAAAATAGTCTCTAATGATGCTTGCATTAAAATTTACGCACATCGTGATATTTACAAAGCCATACTCTGCAAATTTCTCGACTATCGTCTGAAGGATCGGCTTGTTTCCAACCTTTAGCATCGGCTTTGGCGTATCTTGTGTGAGTGGTCTAAGTCTAGTGCCAAGGCCTCCTACCATTAGGATAACTCTATTTGTCTTGCCAACTGGCTTAATAATATCTTCGATGTCTTCTATGCCCACAAGCTTGCCAAGCTCGTCAACCAATGGAATTTTATGAAGTTTTTTAGCAAGTGCTATCTTTAAAATAGACTCTTTCGTATCACCAACACTTGCTATACTTGGGCTCTTATGTACTACGAGGCTGACGCTACTGTTTAGGTCTAGGCCATTTAGCAAACCACGCCTGATATCACCGTCTGTTACCGTACCTACTAGAGCGTCGTTTTCATCAACAACGATGGCTATTTGAAGCCCTCCGTTGTTAATAGTCTGTAAGGCATCTTTAATGGTTGAATTTATACTTAGTTTTATATCGTTTACTATTCTCATTTTATACCTATATCATAAAATTTCTTTTTCAAAATACCATCAAGCTTGATCTCTTTTAAAATTTTAACCATTTTTTTGCTTGGATTGCCACCATCATATGGGTTTATCGTATCTTTTAAAGTTTGCTCAAATTCTTTTGAATACGCTCTTTTGATAGCAGCTAAAATTTCTTCTTTAACAGGCCTAACGTCTATCACGCTGCTAGCTCGAGCACGTCCTTTTTGGCGGTCGCCTATATTTATGGTGGCCTTTTTAAAGCTTGGAACTTCCAAAAGGCCACTTGAGCTATTTCCTAAAACAATATCAACAAATTTTATCGCGCTTAGATATCTTAGCTGTCCAAGCGAGGCAAAAGCCACGGCTTTTTGTGAGTTTTCGCTCACATACTCATCTATCATTTTATTTATCACATCGCCATCTGTATCGCTATTTGCTTTTGTGAAGATAAAATTTGTTTCCTCTAGTTCATCAAGTGCTTTTAAGATCTCACCAAACTGCTCTCTTGCACTACTATTTTCAAGTGTCACCGGATGAAAAGTGATGAGGATATTTTTTTTAGCAAGCTTAAATTTTATAGACTTTTCAAACTCATCTTTGTTTAATAAATTTAGCTTTTTTATATTTTCTATGCCAGGGCCGCCGACATTAAATACTCTACTGGGCTCTTCGCCAAGCTGGATTATGCGGTTTGCATACTCATTTGTGGCTGCAAAATGTATATGGCTCATCTTTGTTATACTGTGCCTAAAAGCCTCGTCAAATGCTCCTTGTGTGGTCTCGCCGCCATGGATATGCGCTATTGGTATCTGCATGATACTAGCGACACCTGCTACACCAAATATCTCATATCTATCACCAAGAAGCACTAGTATATCAGGCTTAAGCTCAGCTAATGCTGGAGCAAATTTTTCATAAACTATTGCCATCTCAGCGCAAATATCAAGACTTGTATGAGAACTACTTAAAATTTCTATCTTTTTATCTATCTTAAATTCTTTTTCTATCTCTTTGTATGTTAGTCCAAACTCAGGACTTAGGTGCATGCCAGTAACAATAAACTGAAGCTTAAGCTCACTATCTGCCTCGATCTCTTTTAAGAGCCAGTAAAGCAGGCCATATTCAGCTCTGGTGCTTGTCACTACACAAATTTTTCTCATATCAGTTCATCTTGTTTATAGTCTTTTTGTGAAATTTGCCCGATTACCTCATCCCACCTCATAGGATTTATGCCGTCTCCTGGACGTTTTACGCAGATATTTTGCTCGCTAAAAATTTCACCCTTTTTTATATCTCGTTTTGCCACGATAGACTTTCTAGCTATTTTGATATTTTCACTTTCGCTTTTGCTAAAGTGTTTTAGTCCGTCTCCAAGCGCTAGTTCGATATTTCTAATGCCCCTAATCATAGCCGTTAGCTCGTCTGGCTCAAGACTAGCCTTGTGATCAGGTCCAAGCAGGCTCTTATCAAGCGTAAAGTGCTTTTCTATGATCTTTGCGCCCATGGCAACCGCTGCGATATCAACCTCGATACCAAGCGTATGATCGCTATATCCGACCTCAAGCCCAAAGGCATTTTTAAGAGTTATCATCGCCTTTAAATTTACATCCTTCATCGGCGTTGGGTACTGCGTATTTGCATGTAGAAGGCTTATGTTTTCCCGTTTTGTACCGCTTTTTACAAGCGCTTCTATCGCAGCTTCCACCTCGCCTAAATTTGTCATGCCAGTTGAGAGAATGATCTTTTTATTAAGCCCACCTATCTGCCTAAGATAAGGTAAATTTGTTATCTCGCCACTTGGGATCTTAAATGTGCTAAGCCCCAACTCATCAAGAAGCTTTATGCTGTCGCTATCAAAAGGAGTTGAGAGAAAAGTGATATTTTTTTGCTTGCAGTAGGCTATAAGCTCTTTATGCGTGTTCTCATCTAGCTCAAGCTTTTTTATCATCTCAAACTGGCTTTCATTTTTATCGGTAGTTTCTTTTTGATAGCTAGCCTTTTGCGCGTTTTTTGAAACAAGATTTTGAGCCTTAAAGGTTTGAAATTTCACTGCATCAGCGCCAGCTTTGGCTGCTACATCGATCAGTTTTTTAGCTAAATTTATATCGCCATTGTGATTAACCCCGGCCTCAGCTATGATAAAAACCATATTTGACATCAAATTTCCTTTAAAATGCTAGTTTTACGCCTTTATAAAAGCGTTTTTCTCCAAGCTTCTCATCACGCTAGTTCCGCCACCTATGATAGAATTTTCGCCTATCACGATATACTCTTTGCTGGTTGCATTGCTACCAAAGAATGTCCCATCTTGCACGACAACGCCACCATTTACCACACTTGCTGTTGAGATATGGCAATGATCGCCGATAGTTGCGTCATGCTCCACAAGCGCCTTTGTATTTATGATGCAGTTTTTGCCAACACTTGCACCAGCGTTGATCAAGGCATGATGCATCACCACGCTTCCCTCACCTACACATGCATGCTTTGAGAGATATGCAAGTGGCGAGACTATGGTTGGAAGTATAAAACCTATCTCTTTTAGTAGCGCAAATAGCCTTTTTCTAGGCTCGCTACTTTTTATCTGACCAACCGTCACCACAGCATTTTTGCATGATGTAAAAACCTCAGCCAGATCATCATCGCTACCGATGATCTCATAGCCAAGCACCTTTTTGCCAATATTTTCTGCCGTATCTATGATACCAATTATATTAAATTTAGCCTCGCTCTCGATGACATCTATTACACTTTTGCAGTGCCCGCCACCACCCACTAAAACTATATCTTGCACGGCTAAACTCTTGCGCTACTTGGGATATTTACTATCCTATCACTTAGAAATTTAGCATTTTTTAGCTCATCTCTTTGGCAGTCTTTAAACATATCAAGCTCGTTCATGAGCTGCCAGATAGGGCGCGTAAAAACACCATTTTCATTACTAAATTTCAAAAACTCATCTCGCTTTTCACGGCTTTCAAAGAGCACTGCATTTAGCCAAAAATTTGACCTAGCGTCAGCTGGCTCATCTATAAATTTCACATCATCAAATTTAGCAAAATACTCTTTATAGATCATCGCAAGCTCGCGTTTGCTCTTTAAAAATAGCTCCAAATTTTCAAGCTGCGCCACAAGAAGGGCCGCATTTAAATTTGGCAGGCGGTAGTTGTAGCCGATCTCGCTGTGACGATACTCAAAAGGATGTGGCACTTTGGCGGTTGTAGTGATAAATTTAGCGTGCCTTGCTATCTCCTCGTCGTTTGTGACGATAGCTCCGCCACCTCCGCTTGTGACGATCTTATTGCCATTAAAGCTCATCGCTGCAAGCTTGCCAAAATTCCCCGTATGAGTGCCTTTGTAGTAGCTGCCAAGGCTCTCGGCACAGTCTTCTACTAAAGCGATGTTCCAACGCTTACAAATTTCAGCTATCTCATCTATCTTGCAAGGCAGTCCAAAAGTGTGCATAGGTACGCAGGCTCGCAATATCCTGCCGCTAGTTTTATTAATACATTTGCCGCCTTTTAGCTCGCAATTTTTCTCCAAAAACGCACTAAGTGACGCTGGCGACATACCAAGTGTATCAAGATCAACATCCACGAAAACCGGCTTTGCAAAAAGGTAGCTAATGGCGTTGCAAGTGGCTATAAAAGTAACTGGCTGCGTGATCACTTCGTCATTTTGCTCTACACCAGCTAGTTTTAGGCAGATGTGAAGCGCCGAGGTGCCATTTGTCGTGGCAACTGCAAATTTAGCACCGACCATTTGAGCTAGCTTGCTCTCAAACTCATCGACAAATTTGCCGACACTTGAGACAAAGCTAGAGTCGATGCACTCAAGTAGATATTTTTTCTCATTGCCTATAAATTTAGGCTCGTGAAGCGGGACCTTGTCCTTGCCAAAAGTGCTTTTTATAAATTTCAAAACCTCGTCAAAATCACATTTTTTCATCAAGATATTTTCCTGTTTCTTTATGCATAAAATTTGGTATGAGCTCGAAAACTTCACGCAAAACGTCTTCTTTGCTCCATGCTAAGCCTGATTTTAAATTTAAGATATTATTTTTGAAAATTTCTAGCTTTTTGCTATCAAAATTTGCATCATTTTTAACTATGCCGATATTTTGAAGTCTTTGCATATCAAGCTTCTCGCCATCAACGAAAAACTCCTCGTAGTCCTTCTCTCCGGTCGTGTCGCTAGGCGCAAAAAGACAAGGGTAAAAGCCATCTTTTGGAAGCACTTTCGCAAGCTTTCTAGCCTCCTCCTCATTTTCACATAAAAATGGCTCATAGCCTAAATTTGCTAAGTATCGCTTGGCTATCTCGCTAAATGTTATGAGGTCTAAATTTTCATCTAATTTTGGGAAAAATATATCTCTATTTTCGCCAAAAATGGTGCTTAAAAGGCAGAGCTCACCGCTCTCTTTTGGCGTTAAAAAGTAGCGCCTGACGTCGTTTGGAGCGACTATGGGCTGAGCCTTTTCTATGCGTTTTTGAAAGCCAAAAAGAAGTGAGCCGTCGCTAAATGCCACGTTTGCAAACCTAGCCATAGAAACATCTATCTCTAAAGAGTGCCTAAACGCAAACATCTCCATGATGCGCTTGCTAGCTCCCATTAAATTTACAGGGTTTGCGGCCTTGTCGGTGCTAACGCAGAAATATTTTTTTGACTTCATATCCGAAGCTTGAGCCAGCGTTTTATCGGTGTTAAAGATATTTGTTTCAAGCATTCTCATGAGTGTAAATGGGTCTTTTTCGCTTCTAACGTGCTTTAGCGCTGATAAATTTAAGACGTAGTCAAATCCACCACTTTGCGCTAAAAGTGCGTCAAATTCGGCGCTTGCAACATCTATGGCAAAAGTTTTAAAGTCGCCACTTATATATCCAAACTCGCTTCTTATGTCACGCACTAGCTCGACAAGGTTGTTTTCAGAGATGTCGACGACGTAGAGTTTTTTGGGGTCTCTTATGAAGATCTCTTTTGTCACAGCAGAGCCTATAGATCCTGCCCCGCCGATAACTAAAAAGCTTGAGCTTGAAACTATCTCTTTTAAGTCTTTATCAAGTGCTTTTATATCATCTTCAAAGAGATTTTTCGTGCGTCCTATTAAGCTTAAGATATCCATTTTTAGTCTTCTTTTGGAAAGATGCCACGTTTTTTAAGCTCTTTTATAAGAGGTTTAGAGGCTTTTTTCGTTGTTTCTATGTCAGCATTTATGCCGCCAGCCGCTGAAAATAGCCAGTATTTATGCGCATTTGCCCATTCAAATAACTTATCTATCTTTTCTTTGTTTGTGTCACTTGGTGCTACAGAAATTTTAGCAAGCTCTAGCTCCTGGTAGAAAACCGATATCATAAAGACATTTTGTATGTATTTCATATACTTTCTTTTTGATATAAAGTCTTTAGCTTTGTCTACTTTTTTAACTATTTTTAAAAGTTCATTAAAATGCTTTTGAGTTATCTTGTCTTGTTCTCTTAGTAAATTTAACTCATCTATCCTAGGAGTAACTTCTAAAAATACTTTTTCAAGCTCTTTTTTCAAAAAGGTTTGCATTTTTATCTTTTCTTGTATCACTTTATAAGCTTTAAGCATATCGTTATTTGTTGTTTTTTCGCTATTTTTTGGTATGTTTGGCAGTTTCTTTTCTTTTTTATCCACACAAAGCTCTTTCATAACCTCTAAAAATGGTCTTTCTATTGTTCCTTCTATCCTTGCACCACCTTCAGTGCAGTTATAGGATGTTATATTTTCGAGTTTAGACTGCTCGATATCGTTTTCAAATTGATTTTTAAATAGCGTCCAAACATAAGTTGTTCGTACTTCACCCTCGCCACCATAAGCTGTGATATATAAATTTTCATCCGGCTGGGCTATAGTATGACCTTTTGCATGACTTGCCCCATCTTTTCCAAAAGCAAGATCTTGACCTATAAAAACAATATTTTTATGTCCTAACACATAGGCCAACTGATAAGCCATGTTTGCACAACTATGTCCTACTCCTAAATAGCCATATTTTTTTAAACCGAACATCTTCTCTTCATGTTGTGGCTTCATGGTAAGCACTAAGCGTCTTGGTAATATATTTTTTACGCTTTGTGTATGGGTCACCGAAGAAATAACAAAATATATATCTTCATCAACATCTGGGTATTCTTTCTCAAAAAAGGTGGATGTCGGTATCATACGCTCGATAGACGTAACATAGTCAGGCTTTATGCCATTTCTAGCAAGTATTGGGTATGAGGCATCAACACTAATAATACTTACATAAGGTGCAAATTTTTTAAGTGTCTCTAGCTGCTTGTCTAAACTTGGGCCGGTTGAAACAATTATAGCCGTATCAACTAGCTTATGTCTCTTTTTGATTAGATCATGGTAGCAATAGTTTTTAAGCATCTCTGGCAAATTTTCTATATTTTGCCTTGTACCTATCAAAAGATCGTCTATAGAGTTACCATGTGCTATAACTATATGAGAAAATGCCTCTGCGAATTTTTTGTTTATATCTATATAGTCATCTGAAAACTGATCATAAAATTTAGAGTGTATTATTAGATTATATGTCTTTGAGTAGGGTTCTAACTCAGCGTTTACTATAAGATAGTGAAACTGTGTGTGAGTTGTAAATTCTGAGAAAAATAGCACTATCTGCTCTTTTTCTAACTCTTCAGATAGATCGATCAAATTTAAAACGCTATAAATTATTTCAATCTCTGGTTCAATGATAGCAATGCTTTTATGTGTCACATTTTTTGCTAGAGCTTTATAAAGTACACCATTTCCAAGACCATAGAAAAAAAGACCTGGGTATCTTTTGTATTTTTTTTCTATCTCATCAAGCATCTTATATGTCTCTTCGACAGGATTTTCATATATGGATTCAGACGTCTCTTTGTTTATGATATTTATATCCAAAGGATCATTTTTTCCTAAAACTATCTCATATTTATTTTGGGATATCATACTAAAAAGTCTTGCAGCTAAGACTTCATCTTGTTGAAATAACGCTTGTAGGTTCTTTTCAAAGATCGGATTTGTTATACCGTTTAGCTTTGTTTCTTTTGTCTGTTTAGCTGCTTTTTTACTTTTTTTCTCTGACATGTATATCCTTATATTTGAGCTTGATTTATGTTCTAGTTTATAAATTTTTAAGCAAAAGCTGTGCCAAATTTAAAATTTGTTTATCAAAGCTTCGCTCTTTCTAGCTTCTATTTCGTCAAAATTTCGTTATTGTTTAGGGTTTTTATAAAAAGTGGGAGATAAATTTAGCCTTTGCAAAGTCGCAAAGGCATAAAAATTACTTCAAAATTCTAGGTAGTGTGATGCCTTCTTGGGCTTGGTATTTGCCATTTTTATCAGCATAAGTCACCTCGCAAGGCTCATCGCCCTCGATAAATAGCACCTGCGCGATGCCCTCGTTTGCATAAATTTTCGCAGGAAGTGGCGTCGTGTTTGAGATCTCTATCGTGATATGCCCCTTAAATCCCGGCTCAAAAGGTGTCACATTTACGATGATGCCACACCTTGCGTATGTGCTCTTGCCAAGACAGATCGCTAGCACGTTATCAGGCATGTTAAAGTACTCGATCGTGCGCGCTAAAGCAAAAGAATTTGGCGGCACTATACAGACGTCGCCCTTAAAATCAACCACATTTTTCTCATCAAAATTCTTTGGATCAACGACGGTTCCGCCGATGTTTGTGAAAATTTTAAACTCATCGCCCACGCGGATATCGTAGCCATAGCTAGAAACGCCGTAACTAACGACACCACGCCCCACTTGCTCCTCGGCAAATGGCACGATCATCTTCTTTTCAACCGACATTTTCCTTATCCAAGAGTCTGCTTTTAAACCCATTTTTGCTCCTTTTTTCGGGCGATTATAACGCTTTGCGTCTTTAAAGTAAATTTAATGGCATTTTGCAGTAAAACTAGTATAATTTTGAGAGCGAAATTTAATAAAGGACAAAAATGCAAGAGAGAATTGCTGAAATTTTCACTGGCGAGCGTGCGATGTTTGGGGCAAAGGAGATAAATTTTATTAACTGCATCTTTGAAGACGGCGAGTCACCACTAAAGCACAGCTCAAATTTAGAGCTAAATGAGTGCGTTTTTGCCTACAAGTATCCACTTTGGTACGCAAGCGATATCATGCTAAATGGCGGATACCTCAAGCCTCTAGCAAGGGCTGGCATGTGGTACAGCAAAAATTTAAGTTTCAAAGACGTGCTCATAAATGCGCCAAAAAGCTTTAGAAAAAGCTCGCAAATTTTACTTGAAAATGTAAGTTTCTCAGACGCCGCCGAGACACTTTGGGGCTGCTCAGACGTGAAGATAAAAAACGTCTTTGCAAAAGGGGATTACTTCGGGGCAAATAGCGAAAATTTGGAGGTTGATGGGCTAAGCTTGGACGGCAACTACTGCTTTGATAGCTGCAAAAACCTTCTCATCACAAACTCAAAGCTCATCTCAAAAGACGCCTTTTGGAACTGTGAAAACGTGCTCGCGCAAAACTGCTTCATCTCAGGTGAATACCTAGCTTGGAACGCTAAAAATGTGACGCTCATAAACTGCACGATAAAGAGCTTGCAAGCCCTTTGCTACGTAGAAAATTTGGTCGTGAAAGATTGCACTTTTATGGATACAAGCCTTGCTTTTGAATATTCAAGCGTCGATGTGAGCACAAAAAGCAGCATAAAAAGCGTGAAAAATCCAAAAAGTGGCGTCATAAGAGCTGGCAAGATAGAGGAGATCATCATAAACGGCAGTTTGGTTGATGCAAGCAAGATAAAGATAATCACCGATGAAATTTAGACAAAATTTGAAGGAATAAAATGCAAAATGAAAAATTTAGAGCGAAATTTAGTATAAAAAATGATGCTAAATTTAAAAAGCTACTACGCGAAGTCTCACGCACCGTCTATAAAAAGAATAAATTTGTATTTTTAATGAGAATGATCGAGCTACCATTTACTGCGCTATGCGGAGTAGCCATGGTCGCGCTTTTTGACATTTCTGGGCACGAGTTAATAGTATATTCTGATATGGACGATGTCTCTACTTTGGCAAGAAATTTAGTCATCGTTTTGTGCGTTGGCGTGATCTTGCTTTATATTTATGCGGCTATTGTTAAGCCAGTTTTATTTACTAGAGCCATTTACTCAAACATCGATGTTGAGCGCGAACAAGAGATCGTTATATATGATGATGAGGTCTTGTTTGCCACAGCAACAAGCACGGTTCATTTTTCATATGGTGCATTTCTTGGCACTTGTGAAACGGATGATTTTGTAGCTTTGATCTTAAAAGAAGGCTCATTCTTATATATCCCAAAAGAGTCACTAAATGAAAAAGCGCAAGAAATTTTGGAATTTCTAAAAGAAAAGATAGACCAAATTTAGTAACAAATTTTTAGGCGTTATGAATTAAATTTGCTGGCTATATTCAGAATAAAATCTCTAAAAATATAGAGATCATCACGGATGAAATTTGATTTGTTTTTAAAAAAACATTTGCTACACAACTTAAATTTCTAAAGCCGAAATAGCTCGCTAATAAAAGATCTTACAAATTTCGTAAAATTTAATAACTTTTATCCTAAGAAGTAGTAAAATAGTTACACTTTTTTGATCGGAAATGATATGAAATTTAAAGATTTTAAAGAAAAAAACAGTAGTAACTATGACTTTTTCACAGCTGATGAGATGAGCTATAAAGAATTTGTGCAACTAAGCTTTAAAGAGTTTTTAACTAGCGATAGTGGCTCAAAGTGGCAGCTTGACATAGATGATAAAAGGTTTAACTCATTTCCAAATTTCACCCAAAAACATCAAATTTGCATATCGAATTTAGACTATGAAGATAATGTTTTTCAGTTTAGAATTTGCTCTGAAAACAACGTATCAAGCCTTGGCTACCGCATGTTTACGAGCTTTGATAGCGCGCATAAAGACTTTGTCACAGACGATATCAAGCACTCTGATGAGGTTATGATGAGTCTAAAACTTGGCGAGCTTAAAGAGTTTCCTTGCATATCAAAATGTGGCTGGTGGATCAAAGATATCTGGCGAGACATGTATCCTATCTTAGACGAGACTAACAGCGAGGACTTTGTGGCTGGCATTATAAAAAACGAATTTACCAAAAAGATGACCGAGATAAACGAATGCCTAAAAAACGCTCAAGATAGCGGCAAGCTTGACGAAGTGATCGCCAAACTAAAAGCTAAAATCAACTGAATTTAGAAATTTCCACCCACCGCACACGAGCTAGCTGGATATGAAGTAAGTCCGTAGTCAGCTGACTCAACATTATAAAAGTCTAAATTTGCACTTCGCGAGATGATATACTCAAAGCCTTTTTGATTTAGCTCGATCAAAATTTCAAGCTCTGTATCTCTTTTGCAGACTATGCTTTCAAAAAAGTGAGAGAAGAAAGAAATTTTGGCATTTTCTTTTTGCATTGAGTGATTTAGCATGAGCTCCATGTTGCTAAAAATTTTAAAGATAGTTTGATTTGTCTCAAATTTACCAAACCTTGCGTAATAATTTTGCAAATTTGCATCACTTAGTACGATGTTTTTAGTGCAATTTTTAGTGATCTGCTCGTAGATAAGACCAAAGAGCTCGATAGAAGCATTTTGATTATCCATCACCCTATTTTCGTGGTTTGTGACGACTACAAAGCCATCTTTTATCTCATATTTTTCATTTTTATAATAAAAGCTAACGCTTGCCACCTCTTGCTCAAAGCGCTTTTTATAAGCAAAAGGCAAATAGTTTAAAACGCCCATTTTATCGATGATAGCCGAGCTTCTTACGCCGCCATCTAGCTCGTGCTGCATGAAGTATCTTATGAAGCTACCTTGTTCTATATCAAAGCTGTTTAAATACTCGATCTTGTCAAGATAGATGCATCGGTAGAGCTTTACAAATTCTGGGTTTAGCCTCAAATTTATCTCATCTTGTAGCTCGCCATACTTTTCAGTCTGATCTGCGTCTATAAATTCGATGATATTCATCTGCTTTTCGATCTTATCTTTTACAAAGATCGAAATTTTCACATCTTGCATCTCGTAAAAGCACTTTATCGTATCTGTGGCACTTTTTGTGATGTCTGTTTTAAATTTCTTAGCAAGCTCTGCTTTTTTAAGGGTGAGCGAAAAGTCGCCATTTTTTAGTTTATTTTGTGAGTACAAAAGATAGAGTAGCTGCTCATAGACCATTAGATGCGAGTAGGTTAAAAATGTATTATCCACCACGATGACGTAGTAGCAACGCGTTATAGAGTACCTTTTATTATTTTGCAAAAATTCATCATAAATTTTTAATTTGCTTGGGGATTTACATACCTTAAAAACATCATATGATTCTAAAAATATATTTTCCATTACTGCCCCTTTTTACCTTTGCAAAAATATTACATAACTATTCTTTAAGCTAATTTGAATTTATAAGCTAGCTAATAAAAATAATTTTGTAAAAATTAATATTAATTTAATTAAATATAGCTTAAGTATATAAAAATATTTTTTTGTATAAATATATTTTTTTATTTACAAATTTTTTATTTTTATAAAGTAAAAACTTAGCTATAAAAAAATATATTTTTAAACTAAATTTAATAAATATAGTTATATTATTTTTCTCAGATAAGCATGCTTGTAGTTGAAAATTTACAAATTGGGAGCTCAAAATGGAATTTCTAATTTTGACGCTATTTCTGATTAGTGGGCTTATCTTATACATAAAGCCACAAATGAAGAAATTAGCAACGTCCTGTATGGCTTTGGGGTGCGTAATACTAGTTGCGCTAGAATTTTACGTAAATTTATGGGTAGTCTTGCCAATAGGCAACTTTTAGGAGGGCAAGATGCAAACGAAACAAAATGAAATCCCAGCAAACGAACAAGGCTTTTTCAACCTTATGTCACTAGCCATCACTGCTCTTGTGGCACTTCCAGTTGGTATCGCCTGCTTAGTACTTGGCTTTGGGCTAGGTGATAACCCTTGCATAATGTGCTGGGCCGAGAGAATCACGATGATAGCTATCAGCCTAATAGCACTTTTCATCATCAGGTACGGACTAAAGCCTGGCTATCTAGCAGCACTTTTACTAATGGCTTGCTGGGGCATATTTAACGGCTTTATCCACTACAGCCTAGATGGAACATTTGGCGGCTATCTTGACATCAAACAAGGTTTTGGCCTTGAAATTTTAGGTGCCCACACTCAGTTTTGGGTTATGGTTGTTGATTTTTGTGTGATCATATTTTTGGCTCTTATATTTTTGTTTAGCAAAAACTTAGGCCTTATAATGCAAAAAAGCTCAAATGGCGAATATGGCAACTTTCTAAGCTACTTGCCACTTGGCAAATTTGCAAATTTAGTCTTTATCGTGATCATCCTTGCAAACTGCGTTCAAGCCTTTATAGCTTCTGGTCCACCACCATATCTAGGATCTAGCACACCACCAAGGATGAGTATCGATCCTTCAAAATGGTTCTGGGAGAAAGACCACTGGGATAGCTCGCTTGATTTTAGATTTGACTGGAACCCTGAGCTTCCAGACCTAGCAAAGTAAGGAGAGAAAGATGAAAAAGATAATATTTTTTATCGCATTGGCAAGCCTTGCTTTTGGTTTTAACTTTGATATGGATAGCAAAAATGGAGCGATCCAAAACACAAAAGAGCTAGGCCTTAAAGATACGCTCACTCTAAATTTGCAAAATGATAATGCAATAACTGGAGCCGACTATGATGAGGGCAAAAAGCACTTTGCCATTGTCTCAAACGACAATGAATTTTACATCGCAGATGAGAATTTAAAGCCTCTAAGTTATGCCAAACATGACCGTCATTTTATAATGGAGATGGAGGCAACAGTCGGGGCTACTTGGTATAAAAAAGAGCTTGGCATGATAAGTTATAACAAAACTTTTGTATTTTATGAGCCAGCTAGCAACCTTAGTAAAGATGAGCAAAATAGCCAGTGGAGGCACCTATTGGCTGGATATGACGCGTGGAAGCTAAACGATCTTGGTAACAAGGGCAGATTTTCTACCATTAGATCAAAACAGCAGTACATCTTAGGCTGGGACTACCTAGAAAGTGAGAATAAATTTTTCACAGCTAGCGTGCCAAATGACGTTAGAGACTACTGGAGTGTAGCTATATTTGACGGCGACGATAAGATGATCTTAGAAGAATTTGTACCAAAAGCTGGAGCAAATTTACAACTCAAAGAGGGTAGAAATTTAAACAACTATTATATTACTGGCATCGACGTAGAGCCTGATGCGCTCTATCTTTTAAGCAAAAATTTCTCAACTATTTTAAAGTTAAATTTGACCACCAAAGAGATAGACGAGGCATTTAGTTTTAGTGGGGTAAATAACCCAAGAGCATTAGCGATCAAAGATAATAAATTTTACATCTTCTCACGAGAAGGCAAAGAGAATAAAGTTTTTATCTTTGAGATGAAATAGCCATCAAATTTAAGGAGAAAACATGCAAAGACGTTCTTTCCTAAAAGGCACGGGAGCAGCTCTGGCAGCAGCTGGAACAGCTCCTAGCCTATTTGGTATGGAGCAATTTGAGGTGGATTTTAACCCAAAATCCTATAAGAACGAGGAAAATGTAGAATACCACTACCTAACCTGTCCTAGAAACTGCCGTGATGCCTGTTCGATGATCGCTGAGATCAAAGACGGAAAAATGGTAAGCATAAAAGGAGATCCAAAGCACCCACTAACGCAAGGCACAGTATGCGTCAAGGGTCACACCTATGCCATGCACCTATATAACGCTGACCGCATTATGCATCCTATGAAAAGAGTCGGTAAAAAAGGTGAAGGCAAATGGGAGAAGATAAGCTGGGATCAAGCCTTAAAAGAGATAGCTGCAAAGCTAACTGAGATAAAAGAGAAATTTGGCGGCGAAGCATTGACCGAGTTTGTCTACTCTGGCAACGAGGGACATATCTCAAAAACTATCGCACCAGGAAATTTCTTTGAAAAATATGGAGCCACAAGACTTGTTAGAAACCCTTGTGACTGGCCAAGATACGCGGGTACTCCTAGCGTTATAGGTACCGACTTCTCAAAAGATGCACTTGAGATCGATGAGAGCGATATGTATATCAGCTGGGGATCAAACGAAGCTTATACGGCCGTACACTGGATAAGATTTGCTCACCGTGTTAAAAAAAGAGGTGGGAAGATCATCGTCATAAATACAATAAGAATTCCTCTAGCAAACCAAGCAGATATGTTTATCCAGCTAAAACCATCTAGCGACCCTGCATTTTGTCTAGCAGTCTGTAAATTTTTAATAGAAGAAGATCTATATGATCATGAATTTGTAGAAAAATACACAACAGGCTTTGAAGATCTAGTACACGAGTGTTCACTCTACACCTATGGTGAGCTATCTGAGATGTGCGGAGCAAGTGTGGATCAGATCAAAGTTTTTGCTAGAGAGTACGCTCACGCAAAAGCACCGGCTATCATGCACGGCGACGGCGGACAAAGACACTTTAACGGAGCAAGACTTGTTCGTGCGGTTACATTTTTACCAGTTTTAACTGGCACCTTGACAAAGCTTGGTGGCGGACTATTTTGGGCGTATGTGCATGTAAAAGGTTGCTTTAATTTCGACAACTGCATGCCAGATCTCTCTCCAAAAGATAAAGATGGCAAAAAGATAGAAAGACAGCAAGTAAGCTATATAGAATTTGGTAAAGGCATACAAAAAGAAAATCCAACATATCTTGACAAGCCTATAAACACGGTCATTAAGGCATGTATCAACTACAACTCAAATTTAATGGTAACCGCACCAAATACAAATTTGATCAAAAAGCGTGTAATGGACGATGACTTCTTTTTGGTTGTAATTGATCCTTACGAAACAGACACCTGTGACTATGCTGACTATGTTCTACCTGGTGTTACATTTATGGAGAGTGAGGATATCCAAAACGACCAAATTTCTGGATACGTCTGCTACAACGCTCAAAGTGTAAAACCTCTTGGCGAAGCTAAGACAAATTTAGAGTTCTTCAACGCTCTTGCAAAAGCTATGGGCTATACAGAAGAGTGCTTTAACTGGGATAGTGAAACGGTTTGCAGACGCTTTTTGGATACAGAATTTGCCAAAAAACAAAACATCACCTATGAAAAACTAAAATCAGTCGGCTGGATCAAACCATTTAGAACGCCTGAAACGATGAAAGATCAGTTCCCATACTACCCTTATGCGCCAAAAGACAAACTAGTCTTTGGTACAAAGAGTGGAAAATGCGAGCTTTACTCACAAACCTTTAAAGACGCAGGCTATCATCCAGTAATAGACCTTGAAACTGACTGGGACTACTATGAAAAGAGCAATAAATTTGGAAAAGACTATCTTAAAAAATATCCGCTTTATTTCATGACGCCGGGTACTCAGCTCCAAGACAACTCCAACTGGGGCAATATGCCTTATATCTTAAAAAGAGTTATCGTTAAGGGCAATGCTGAGCTATTTATGACACGTGAAGATATGGAAGCACGCGGTATTAAAAATGGAGACACGGTTGAGGCAACAAACGAAAAAGGTACAGCCGTCTTTACAGCAGTCGAGACAAATCAAATGAACCCAGGCATAGTCTATGCGTGGAACAACATCTGGGTAAAAGTGACAAAATCAAGAACTGGAGCAAATATCCTTTGCTCTGATGGCGTTAGCGATCTAGGAAATGGCTCAACTTATACAGCTAGCTTTTGTGAAGTAAAAAAAGCAGCTAAACAAGAGATGTAAAGGGGTCTAAGATGAAAAGAAAACAAGGATTTTTATTTGATTATAACTTTTGTATAGGCTGCAAGGCTTGTGAAATTTCATGTCAAGTCTATCACAACCAAGATCCAGATATAAACTGGAGACATGTCGATGGCCTTATGATACATGAAGATGGCATAGAAAAAGAGATCTTTATAACTCACTCTTGCCATCACTGCGACGAGCCAGCCTGTATGGATGTCTGCCCAGTTGGAGCTTATATCAAGCTTGAAAATGGTGTCGTACAGCCACTTCATGATAAGTGCATAGGCTGTGGATACTGCTTGATGGCTTGCCCTTATGGCTCTATCACAAAAGGCAAAGACGGCAAGGCTCAAAAGTGCAACCTTTGTGCCGAAAAACTTGAGCGTGGCGAAGAGCCAGCTTGCGTAGCAGGCTGTCCGTGTGGAGTACTAAAACTAGTTGATAGCAACGTCAGCGACAGTGCTGGTATGCAAAAAGAGATGCCAGGCTTTAAACACTTCTTTACTAAGCCAAATATCCGCTTTTATCCAAGAATGAAGCGAAACGAATTCATACACTAAAGAGTAAAAGATGGATAAGGTCAAAGAAAAGCTTAGCGTTAGCCTTAGTGTTGAAGACTTTTTAAGGCGATTTTTCTTAGTAGAGCTTAGGGAGCAAAATTTAGATGAGCTCATAAGCCTAAGCCTTAATTTTAGTGATAAATTTAAAAATCACGACTTCATACTTTGGCTAAATAAGTGTAAAGATGATCTAAATTTGCTAGACGAGCTAAGATATGAATTTAATAGGCTATTTGTAGGGCCAAGACACCCAAAAGCTGAGCCATATGAGTCGGTTTATTTTGATTATAAAACGATGTTTGGCGAAAAGACTATGCAGGTGCGTGGCTTTTACGAGAGCTCTGGACTAAAGCTCAGTAAAGAGCAGTTTGATAAATTTCCAGATGATTTCATCGGATACGAGCTGCAATACCTTTACTTTCTAAGTTTCAATGCCTTACAAGCAGACGAAAAAGAGAAAATGGATGAAATTTTACATAAAAAATATGACTTCATCCGCACTCATCCGTTTGAGTGGTTTTATAAATTTAGCTCTCGCTGTAAGGAGGCTACAAATTTAGAAGCCTATGTGAGCTTTGCTGATTTTTTAAATTTATATCTTGAAAACGAGATAGAGCAGTCAAGAGCTCTTCTAACTTTAAGAGTTAAAGGATAGATAATGGAACAAACAACTTGGGGATGGCTCATAGTCATATATCTGTTTTTAGGTGGTTTAGGTGCTGGGGCATTTTTGTGCTCGGCTTTAGCCTATAAAGGCTTTTTGGGCAAGCTCGATGAGAAATTTTATAAATTTGGATTTTTGCTAGCACCAATAGCGGTTATAGTTGGAACTGCACTTTTGCTATTTGACCTAGCACCAAGTGCGGCGATCAATCCAGCTAAGATCATAGGCCTTTACACAAGACCAGTTTCTATAATGAGTATCGGCACATATCTTCTAACATTTTTCATAATAGTTAGCGTGCTCGTGCTTTTGCAAGTCAAAAAAGGTGGCAAAATTTGCGATATGATGCTTAGTTTTGGCTCGCTACTTGCAATTGGAGTGATGGGTTATACTGGACTACTTTTATATGTTGTAAAAGCGATCCCACTATGGGCAAGTATATGGCTACCGATACTATTTACTATCTCAGCCATATCAACAGGCCTTAGCGCAAATGCTATATCTGTGCTAAGTGGTGGCGGCGTTTTGAGCCACGAGTCGCATAAATTTCACACTATTTTAGTGGCGCTTGAAATTTTTGCCCTCTTGATGCTATTTGCAAGCGTTAGAAACGAAGCTGCTGGCATGGCTAGCATAACCAAAATAGTATCAGGCTCTCTAGCACCGATGTTTTGGATAGGTTTTATAGTGCTTGGTCTTGCACTGCCATTAATTGGCGGCAGTAAATTTATGCTACAAAGATATGGCGTGACAAAAGACGGAGCAGTATGCGGATGTAGTGAAGGCATCAAAAGCTGCGTATATAATGAATATGGTGTTTTAATCGGCGGTTTTTGCTTAAGAGCATTTATCGTTCTTGGAGCAATTTATATATTTTAATAAACTTTCTCCCTTTAAAAACTAGGCCAGATAGAATCTGGCCTAGCTATCTAATCATTTCTCGCCAAGTGGCCAGTAAACAACTGGTTTAGCTCCTAGTCTTGCCTCGCCATGATACATACCAAGCTTATCTTTAGTCCAAGCAAAGCCGGTCTTACCAAATTTATCGATAGAGATGATACCACCACTACCGCCTAGTGCTGCTACCTCTTTTACAGCCTCTTCGGCTGCTTTTTGCACATCTGAAGTTTTGTATTTATAAAGAGCTGAGACCTCATGAGCAGCATTTACACGCATATAGATATCACCTGTGCCTGTGCAAGAGACTGCTACTGAGTCATTATCTGCATAGGTTCCAGAGCCAATTATCGGACTATCGCCTATACGGCCAGTCATTTTATTTGTCATGCCACCAGTGCTTGTTGCTGCAGCTAGGTTGCCATTTTTATCAAGAGCTATCGCTCCAACAGTGCCAAGATATGGACGCTCATATAAATTTAGTGAGGTTTTCTTTGTCTTTTCACTATCAAGCATTAGCTTTTGTTTCTCTTTAGCCCTTTGGAGTGCGTCATATCTAAACTGCGTGAAAAAGTATTTTTGATCAACCATCTCTAGGCCGTTTTCTTTGGCTAGCTTGTCAGCTCCCTCGCCAGCAACAAGCGTGTGCCAAGTCTTGTCCATTACGACTCTTGCGCCAAGGATTGGGTTTTTGATATGTCTTGCCATCGCAACTGCGCCTGCTTTTTTAGTAGAACCGTCCATAATAGAAGCATCTAGCTCATTAAAGCCATCAGCTGTAAATACTGCGCCCTTGCCAGCATTGAAATTTGGATCATCTTCTAACACCATAATGGCTGCCGTAACTGCATCCATAGCACTACCGCCCTTTTCAAGCACAGCTTGGCCAGCCAAAAGTGCCTTTTTCATAGGCTCTTCACGCACTTTAAACTCATCTTTAGTAAGCTCAAGTCCACTAGTGCCACCATGTATGACAATGACAGGGCTAAATTTATTCTCTGCATTTAAGAGTGAACCTGCGAATAAGGCAACGCCAGCTGCTACTAAAACAGCTTTTGAAAATGCTAGTTTCATACGCTCTCCTTTAAAGAAATTTTGTTAGTCTTTTAGACATCTCATCTTTCGAAAATAAAAATTTTATTCACGCCATTTTCTTTAGAAGCGACATAAAATTTATCATCCTTTATGGCCAACGCATGAGCATCACCCACGCCATCAAAGCTATAAATTTCTGTGACCTTTCTTGCCCTTGGGTCAAGTTTTAATATGCTTGAATATTGCTTAGATAACAAGTATACAAACTCGCCTTGCGCATCCATACCCGTGACATAGTAGTCATTTATCTCTCTGCCCTCTTTTACACCAAGACTCTCATCAAAGCTCGGAATAAATTCTGTAGATAAAAGGTTATCGCTATCACTAAAACTAGCAATACTCCAACTTTGCTTTATGTCATCTGGCACACTTGCTATAAAAAATTCGCCATAGAAGTCAGAGTGATCCCAAGAGAGGATATACTGCTGTTTTGCACGAACTGTGTAGTATCGGTCCTTAAAATCAAGGCTAAATTTATCATAGCCATCATGCAAATATCTCCACGCCTTATTTGCATCATCCTTGCTTTGATCTGGCATAAATTTGAAAAATTCATATGTTTTGTTATAGCTAATCAGCCCAAGAGAACCTTTAAAAAAGCTTGCACCAACCGTATCTTCCATCTGTATGATCCAATCAGGCGTGCTTCTTAGATAGCTTTTTATCTGATCTAAATTTTCATCCATAGAGTAAAGCTCAAATTTTAGTGTGCCGACCAAAAAACTTTTGCTCTCCTCATCATAGTCAAGACCTGTAACTGGATTGCTATTATTTAGTTTTAACTCTATTTGTCCAGCTTTTTTTAGTGGAGTTAGATTTGTAACTGCACCATTTGCTGCATTTAGATCAAACTCTCCACCAAATGCCAAGCAAGTGCAAAGTGCTATTAAATTTAAAATTTTCATTCCATATCCTTACTTTGGTAAATTTGGTAGTTTTGGATTCCAGCTTTCGCGAAAATCTATCTCATGTTCATCCCAGTGATCAAGCTCCCAAAACCATTTAGAAGGATCAGCACTCATGCGAGAAGGCGTAGCCGATGCTAGATATGGTGGTGGGCCAGCTGTTATAAAAGCTTGAATGCAGTTAAATGCCATAATGACCACAAAAACAGCCACAGCTATCTTTCCCAATAAGAAATTTGGTAAAACAACTCCGTATGCGTTTTCTTCGCTATTTTGCATGATCTTACCAACATTTTTACCAAGCATCAAAATAACACCTAAAAAGATAATGACACAAAAGTGTACGACAACAACCCAAAACTGCGTATGAGCGCCTAAAATTTCAAGCCCAAAGCCTTGCTTTATATCAAGATATCCGCCGCCTGTGCCATCTAAACTATAGTGTAAAAAGCCATCATATAGCCCAAGGCACGACAAAAAGAGGATTGTGACCAGATACCTAACCTTAAAGCCGTAACGTACAACGATAAGCGCCATAAAAGAGATCGCCACCATGCAAAATCTCTCATGCCAACACATTATACAAGGGCTATCGCCCATGCCAAATCCAAGTATCAGACACGCAATGCCAACAGGAAGTGCGACCAAAGCGAGGGCAGCAGCTACAAAGAGATTGAAAAATCTCTTTTCGTCATCACCCCAGCTTGCAAATTTTTTATTATTCATTGCCTGCCCCTAAAAATTTCCCATTGGCACAACGGCAAATTTATTTACCCATGCCATCATTACAATAAGCACAACCATTCCAGCAATGCCAAACCCCATTACAGCCTTCTTTTTTTCCGGCCTAAACAATAAAAATAGACCAGCAATAAAAAACATCAAAACCATTAAAAATTCCATTTTTTATCCTTTCTATGAAATTTAATATTTATTAAAATATACTACCTGATTTATAATTTTTATCTTAAAGGATATTTTTTTATTATTATAAATATATTTTTTACTTAATTTTTACAGATATAAAATGTATTTGTCTAAAAAAATTTAGTATATTAATACTAAATTGTACTTTTATATTAATACGCCTAAGACGAATTTGAGTCAGATAGTCTAAAACTATGAAAATTATTGATTTAACAATAAGTAAATTTCAATCTTTTACCAGCAAGCTTTAATATTATTTGGCGGTAGAAATAATGTTTAAATTTACATTGACGAGTTATTATCTTATTTGGTAACTGGTTTTAGATCAGCACTAATAAACACATCTTTTGGAGTTGTGTATACGTCCGAAATATTAAGATAACACATTCAAATAAAAGGCTTTAAAATATTTATACTTACTTATAGTTGGTTAGTAATTATCAGTGATTAAAATTTTAACAAAAACAAGAATTAAAACCGTTAAAAAATTATCTAAGATAGAATACTCTCCGGTCCGCTAAAGTTCAAAAAACACAACACCACACCACCTACCAACCAATGCAGCCACACATTTAGGTAAGGAATAAAACAAGCCTCTCTTTTCGCCAACCGCCGTATCTGTTCTGACAGTTTGGTGCTTTAAAGACACTCCTTTTAACATCAGGCGTCACGGCCAAGACTAAAGATAGTATACCAAGCTTATGCTCTTTTGGCTGTCTCGCGCTCTAGCTCTTGTCACCAATACTTATAGCTATACCACCACCTGCTTTTGTGTTTTTAGTCATGCATCTATTATGTCTTTTGTATTGGATTAAAATTTTGCGTCATCAAATAGCGCTTTTTGTAGAGTTTTAACCTTGAAGCATAAATTTACTATACCTATATCTTTACTATTTAATAAATACATTTTTATTTAAAACTATAAAACAACTATACGTATTACATTTTTAACCACACCAACTAAAAAGTAATAAAGTAAACATTAGATAAATAATATATTTCAAATAAAAATTATAAAAATAAGCACTACATGAAAATGAATAACCTAATAATACAAGAACAAACATAAAGACCTTACTACATTTAATCAATAAAAACTAATTAAAAAAGTACAAACCAATATTTTATACTTAAATAGAAAGTATCACTAATAAAAACCAGAATTAATAATATAAGAATTAAAGCAGATAAACAACAAAGCCCGCAACGACCTACTTTTCCAACATCCCAGTAAGGGAGAGTATCATCAGCCAGGACGAGCTTAGCTTCTTGGTTCGAGATGGAGCAAGGCGTTTCCTCGTCTGTATAGTCACGGGCAGTGTTAAATAAAAGATATATTAGCTAAATCTCTTATTTAACACTACTAAATAAAGTTAAAAGTCATAAACAAAGTTTTGTAAAAACATATCTTATTAAGTTTTTATCCTTAACAAGGAAGTGATGCTTATTAAAAGATAAGCAGACGAGCTATTAGTACTGGTCAGCTAAAGGACTTTCATCCATTACACACCCAGCCTATCAAACACATAGTCTATATGAGCTCTTAAAAGAAGATTCATCTTGGAGTTGGCTTCCTGCTTAGATGCTTTCAGCAGTTATCACATCCCAACATAGCTACCGAGCGGTGCCCTTGGCAGGACAACTCGTACACCAGTGGTTGGTTCGACCCGGTCCTCTCGTACTAGGGTCAACTCTCCTCAATCTTCTTACGCCCACGGCAGATAGGGACCGAACTGTCTCACGACGTTCTGAACCCAGCTCGCGTACCGCTTTAAATGGCGAACAGCCATACCCTTGGGACCTGCTCCAGCCCCAGGATGCGATGAGCCGACATCGAGGTGCCAAACCTCCCCGTCGATGTGAGCTCTTGGGGGAGATCAGCCTGTTATCCCCGGGGTACCTTTTATCCTTTGAGCGATGGCCCTTCCACACAGAACCACCGGATCACTAAGACCGACTTTCGTCTCTGCTTGACGTGTATGTCTCGCAGTTAAGCTGGCTTATGCCTTTATACTCTACGAACGATTTCCAACCGTTCTGAGCCAACCTTTGTAAGCCTCCGTTACATTTTGGGAGGCGACCGCCCCAGTCAAACTACCCACCAGACATTGTCCTACTTGAGGATAACTCAAGCTAGTTAGCTATCAGAATAAAAAAGAGCGGTATCTCAACAATGGCTCACCATAAACTGGCGTCTATGGATCAAAGCCTCCCGCCTATCCTGCACATTTTTATCCCAATAGCAGTGTCAAGCTGTAGTAAAGGTCCACGGGGTCTTTCCGTCTTGCCGCGGGTAGGAGGAATTTTCACCTCCACTACAATTTCACTGGATCCCTCTTCGAGACAGCTCCCATCTCGTTACGCCATTCATGCAGGTCGATATTTAATCGACAAGGAATTTCGCTACCTTAGGACCGTTATAGTTACGGCCGCCGTTTACTCGGGCTTCGATCAAACGCTTCGCAGAGCTAACGTCATCAATTAACCTTCGAGCACCGGGCAGGCGTCACACCCTATACATCCTCTTACGAGTTAGCAGAGTGCTGTGTTTTTGGTAAACAGTCGGGAGGGACTCTTTGTTGTAACCTTCAATGCTTACGGAGTAAATCCTTCACAAAGTTAGGCACACCTTATACCGAAGATACGGTGCTATTTTGCAGAGTTCCTTGAAGAGAGTTCTTCCACGCGCCTTAGAATACTCATCCCACCCACCTGTGTCGGTTTACGGTACGGGCAACTATAACTAAACTTAGAAACTTTTCTTGGCTCGACAGTATTAAGGAATTACGATTCATTCCGAAGAACTTCACGCACCTTTCGTAGTCTCGGCTTAAAGGAATTCGGATTTGCCTGAACTCCAACCTACACTCTTAGACCAGCTATTCCATCCGCTGGCTCCTCTAACTCTAAGCGTCCTTCCATCGCACATTATAGTTGGCATTGGAATATTAACCAATTTTCCATCGCATACCCCTTTCGGACTTTGCTTAGGACCCGGCTAACCCTACGATGACGAGCATCGCGTAGGAAACCTTGGGTTTACGGCGTTGGGGATTCTCACCCCAATTATCGCTACTCATGCCTGCATGCTCACTTGTATTCGCTCCAGCACTCCTTACCGGTATACCTTCAACGCAAATACAACGCTCTCCTACCACTTAGTAAAACTAAGTCTAAAGCTTCGGTACTCATTTTAGCCCCGTTATATTTTCCGCGCAGAATCACTAGACCAGTGAGCTATTACGCTTTCTTTAAAGGATGGCTGCTTCTAAGCCAACCTCCTGGTTGTTTAAGTAACTCCACATCGTTTTCCACTTAAATGAGATTTAGGGACCTTAGCTGTTAGTCTGGGTTGTTCCCCTCTCGACGACGGATTTTATCACTCGCCGCCTGACTGCCATGATTACACACTAGGTATTCGGAGTTTGATAGGGTTTGGTACATTGGTGTATGCCCTAGCCCATTCAGTGCTCTACCCCCTAGTGTTACTACATGACGCTATACCTAAATATATTTCGGAGAGAACCAGCTATCACGATGTTTGATTGGCCTTTCACCCCTATCCACAAGTCATCCCATAGCTTTTCAACGCTAGCGGGTTCGGTCCTCCACCGGCTCTTACACCGGTTTCAACCTGCTCATGGATAGATCACATCGTTTCGGGTCTGCAACGTCTGACTAAACGCCCTATTAAGACTCGCTTTCGCTACGGCTCCGGGTTTCCTTAACCTTGCCAGACATCACAACTCGCAGGCTCATTATGCAAAAGGCAGTCCATCACCCTGATAAATCATAGGGCTCTGAATGATTGTAAGCAAATGGTTTCAGGTTCTATTTCACTCTGATCACCTCAGTTCTTTTCACCTTTCCCTCACGGTACTTGTGCACTATCGGTCTAGTAGTAGTATTTAGGGTTGGATAGTGGTCTACCCAGCTTCAGACAGAATATCACGTGTTCCGCCCTACTCAGGATACTGCTAAGTAAAACAAAGCTTTCATATACGGGGGTATCACCCTCTGTGCCTAACCTTTCCAGGTCGTTCTATTAGCTAAGTTTAGTCTATATTGCAGTCCTACAACCCCACTAGTAAACTAGTGGTTTGCCCTCTTACGCGTTCGCTCGCCGCTACTAGCGTAATCTCTTTTGATTTCTTTTCCTGAGGGTACTAAGATGTTTCAATTCCCCTCGTTTGCTCCGTTATACGGTAACTAATATCTCTATTAGTTGGGTTGCCCCATTCAGAAATTCCCGGATCAAAGCCCCTTGACGGCTCCCCGAGACTTATCGCAGCCTGGCACGTCTTTCATCGCCTCTACTAGCCAAGGCATCCACCACTTGCTCTTTGTAGCTTACCTTTTCTATATTAGATTATTCTAATTCGCATCACTTCCTTGTTAAAGATAACTTTATGTTACTACATTTAAATTCTAGCTCTCAAGACGGAAAGCATTGACTACTATTTAGATAAGTTTTAAATCCTAAATAGATTGTGATGTCAAACTTTTGCATTAAATGCAAAGATGATAGAAATTTAAATCTTTAACAAGTCCTGTAAAATTGTTTTTAAAACTTGCTTGTGACTATTAACAATATTAATTAAAAGAACATTTAGACTTCGCAGACTAGCAAGCTAGTCTTTACGACCAAAGAGTTACACCCTTTAGAAACCCCTAAAGCACAAAGTTGCTTTCGGCAACTTTGTCATCAATAAAGATTAAGTACGCTTAAAAGTCTAAAGTAAATGTTTCTAAAAACACTTAATATAGACTTTTACTGTTAAACTATTTTATGGTGGAGAATAGCGGGATCGAACCGCTGACCTCCTGCGTGCAAAGCAGGCGCTCTCCCAGCTGAGCTAATTCCCCAATTAAATTCTCTGGTGGGCCTAACAAGACTTGAACTTGTGACCTCACCCTTATCAGGGGTGCACTCTAACCAGCTGAGCTATAGGCCCCTATAGGTCTATCAATCTTTCAAAACTAAACAAGGATGATTGAGAATATCTTTCTTATAGATATCTTGTGAGAGAATATCTATATGTACTCTAGAAAGGAGGTGATCCAACCGCAGGTTCTCCTACGGTTACCTTGTTACGACTTCACCCCAGTCGCTGATTCCACTGTGGACGGTAACTAATTTAGTATTCCGGCTTCGAGTGAAATCAACTCCCATGGTGTGACGGGCGGTGAGTACAAGACCCGGGAACGTATTCACCGTAGCATGGCTGATCTACGATTACTAGCGATTCCGGCTTCATGGAGTCGAGTTGCAGACTCCAATCCGAACTGGGACATATTTTATAGATTTGCTCCATCTCGCGATATTGCTTCTCATTGTATATGCCATTGTAGCACGTGTGTCGCCCCGGACATAAGGGCCATGATGACTTGACGTCGTCCACACCTTCCTCCTCCTTACGAAGGCAGTCTCATTAGAGTGCTCAGCCGAACTGTTAGCAACTAATGACGTGGGTTGCGCTCGTTGCGGGACTTAACCCAACATCTCACGACACGAGCTGACGACAGCCGTGCAGCACCTGTCTTAACATTTCTGCAAGCAGACACTCTTCTATCTCTAGATGATTTGTTAGATATCAAGTCCGGGTAAGGTTCTTCGCGTATCTTCGAATTAAACCACATGCTCCACCGCTTGTGCGGGTCCCCGTCTATTCCTTTGAGTTTTAATCTTGCGACCGTACTCCCCAGGCGGTATACTTAATCCGTTAGGTGCATTACTGCCAAGACTAGCTTAGCAACAACTAGTATACATCGTTTAGGGCGTGGACTACCAGGGTATCTAATCCTGTTTGCTCCCCACGCTTTCACGCATTAGCGTCAGTTGAGTTCCAGCAGATCGCCTTCGCAATGGGTATTCCTGGTGATCTCTACGGATTTTACCCCTACACCACCAATTCCATCTGCCTCTCCCTCACTCTAGATTATCAGTTTCCCAAGCAGTTCTATGGTTAAGCCATAGGATTTCACAAGAGACTTGATAATCCGCCTACGCGTCCTTTACGCCCAGTGATTCCGAGTAACGCTTGCACCCTCCGTATTACCGCGGCTGCTGGCACGGAGTTAGCCGGTGCTTATTCGTTAGGTACCGTCATTGTTCTTCCCTAACAAAAGGAGTTTACGCTCCGAAAAGTGTCATCCTCCACGCGGCGTTGCTGCTTCAGGGTTTCCCCCATTGAGCAATATTCCCTACTGCTGCCTCCCGTAGGAGTCTGGACCGTGTCTCAGTTCCAGTGTGACTGATCATCCTCTCAGACCAGTTATGCGTCATAGCCTTGGTGAGCCATTACCTCACCAACTAGCTGATACAATATAGCCTCATCCTACACCGAAAAACTTTCCCTATCTAACTTATGTCAGACAGGAGTATAGAGTATTAGCAGTCGTTTCCAACTGTTGTCCTCTAGTGTAGGGCAGATTAGCTATACATTACTCACCCGTGCGCCACTAACTCATAAGAGCAAGCTCTTACTTGTCCGTTCGACTTGCATGTATTAGGCACGCCGCCAGCGTTCACTCTGAGCCAGGATCAAACTCTCCATATTAACATTCTTTAGCGTAAAGCAGAGCTTTACTAAGAAGCAACACTAAAGACTAAGATTGCTAATGCAATCTAGTAATAATGTTTTTACTAAAATTGCTTTTAGTATTTATTATGAAGTTTTTAATCAAAAAAACTTTTAGTTTTTATATTAGTTTGTCTAATCTATTATTTAATCATAATAGACTGGCTCAATCGATCACTTGTTTAGATTTCAAAGATTGACTAATAGTTTAACAATTGTAAGTTAAAAGAACAACGATAAGAAAAAGGCTTTATTAACGTTGAAGTTAAAGGTGGTTTCTCGTTTCGTGAGCTGGAATTATATATGAGGGATGCTTAAAGATAGTTGAAATAATTGCAAAATATTTTACAAATTTAAATTTTATTTTTTAGGTAGAAATTTGGAGAGCTTCCTTGCTCTCCGTTTGATTTAACACCGCCACTTTGATAGCAAATTTACCTCTATGATTACATAGGCTGTGTTACTTCGTCCTTGATCTCAACAGTAACAGTTGTTCCGCTAGTATCATTTGTATATGCGGTATAGCCGTCAGTTGATGCACCTTTTTGCCAGCCAGCATCTTTAAATTCTACTTTGTCTCCAGCATCAGCTGTTATTTTTAGCGTATTATCACTATCCGTTAAGCTTATGACATCACTTAGTTTTACGCTTAAAGTAGTATTTTGGCTCTTATTAGAGATATTAAGCTCCTCAAAGTTATGTGCATGATCTGCGATGCTATCTAAATTTATAGATGTTCCTGGATTAGTGATAGCTAATTTGTCATAACCAGTGCCACCATCTATATCATTACCTTGCATATCTGACTTTGCAATCGTTAATGAGTCATCGCCTGCGCCTAACTTTATATTAGAGTAGTGGATATAGTTACCAACTTTGATGGTGTCGTTTCCACTTCCAGTTTCTACAGTACTATGATCTATATTTGTTCCAACTGTTAATGTATTGTTGCCATCACCTAAATTTACATTAGAGCGATTTGTTATATATCCATCGACTTTGACGTTGTCATAACCATCTCCAGCGATTACTGATGCTCTATCGATATTTGTCTCTACTTTTAAGATATTATCTCCATCGCCTAAATTTAGTTTTGAGTCTTCTACCATGTCACCCCAAACACCGCCACTCTTATGCACTGTTACTATATCGTCACCATCACCTAGTTTCACATCTGCTCTATGAGTGAATGTTTTAACATCTAGCTCTACTGCTTTACCTTGTGCTTCGATATTAACAGCGCTTGCGCTTTTTGGATTGTCATCAAGTAACAAGCCTGTTCTGTTTGTGCCATAAATAGCGCTAGCATTTATAATAGTAGGTGCATCACTAAAATCAAAGACTATCTCATCTTTGCCTGTTGATCCTTTGTTGCCAGCAGCGTCTGTTAAATATGCCCAAGCTTCAAAAATTTTACCATCAGAGTCCTTGCCAAAAGGAATATGTTCCCATGTTCCTTGAATCATATTTTGTTTTACAAAGCCTACATATCCTTTTGCTATATCTTCAGCTTTTATAGTATAAGTTAGCTCACCAGTAGCACCTGGTCCACCCCACATATAGTGCATAACGTCACCAACTTTAACCGTACCGTCGTTTGGAAGATATGCTTTCCAAGCTATACGTCCTGCGTGTTCAGGATTTAAATTCTCACTCCAGCTAAATTTACCGTCATTGTTGAGATCATCTATCCATTCGACTTTTAAATTTGTCACTTTCGTATCAACAGTTATGGTTACTGGGGCAGCCTCGGCTGTGTTGCCAGCTTTGTCAGTAGTTTTTACTTTAAGCTCATGCTCGCCGTCGCTAAGCGGAGTGCTTACTTCAAATTTCCAAGAACCGTCACCTTTTGCCTCTACTTGACCGATCTTGTTTGTACCATTAAAGATCTCTACAGTTGAGCCAGCCTCTGCCTTGCCTGATAGAGTTGGTGTGTTATCGTTTGTTAGGCCTTTTAGTGTTTTGCCATCGACTGTCACATCGTTGCCCTTGACATTACCATTTACAACGCCACCTGCAACATCATCTGTAACGCTATCAAATGTAACCTTAGTGCCTGTATCTACCGTTATAGTAGCTGGGTCAGAGGCCTTGATCGCATTTATGGCTGGAGATGAAGCTGTGATACTATGAGCACCTTCACCAAGTGGAGTGGCCGGAGTGATAGACCAGTTGCCAAATTTATCAGTTGTTGTGCTACCTATCTTAGTCGTGCCATCATATAGCTCTACTACCGAGTTAGGGTCCGCCTTGCCTTTAAATGTCGGAGTGCTGTCGTTTGTTAGTCCTTTTTTAGTTACGCCATTTACTACTACGTCGTTATCTTTGATATTGCCGTGATCTACACCACCTGCAACGTCGTCGATCACCTCTGTGATAGTGACAACATTTACGTTCGCTAAGAATGCATAACCTGTATTGCTTCCACTATCGTTACCATTTAGATTAAGGTGGTCTGTGATAGTCGCATCAACACCAGTTGCATGGACATAATCTGACTTCAAAGCGCCATTTTCATACATATTATATAGTGGCACGCCAGTTATTTCGATAGCGTTGTTATTTAGCGCTGGGATGCCTGCATGTGTGACATTGCCAGCTGCATCGACCTCGTCAAAAGTCACAGTGCCGTCAGCCGCTTTGTGAATGATAAATGCCTTAACAAATGTTGGCTCTGGGTTATTTGCTGGGTATTGTTTTACACCAGTGTCAGCATAAATTTTGTTGTAGTCAGTTACAGCAACTGTTAGTTTATCGCCGTCCGAGAACACTTTTGGCAATGTTATGCGAGCTGTAGTGTGGCTGATATCGCCGTCTTTTATAGCGTCAGCTACGCTTATACCAGCATTTAGTGCGCCTGAGCCACTTCCTGAAACGCTTGGATTATAAACTTTGTTGCCTTCTATAAATTCAACCTTCGGAGCCTCCATGCTATCTCTAAATATCCAAGTATTTCCGTTAGACTGCTCTGCATGGTCATCACCTTTTACGGTCACTTCTATACCACGTGAGTGTGTAAGATTATAGGTGGTTGTTGGCATATCGTGGATATCTATACCAAATTTCTCACCAGCGCCATTTGTAGATGTAAGACCAGCTTTTATAGGTGTCTTATCATCAGCTGAAGTGATCTGATCAACCGTCATAGAGCCATCAGCTGCTTTATGAACTAAGAAATATTTATAAGCAGTCGTATCTATGCCACCTGTTTTTGCAAGAGAGGCTGCATCTGGTCCATATCCATATTTTACAGTTACGACATCGCCATCTTGAACATTCTCAGGTAGTGAGATGCGTGCTGTGGTGTGGTTGATATCACCATCCAGCATAGCTGTATTTCTATTTTGATTTGTTATTTGATCTGATTTTTCATTTAGAACATTGCCATGCTCATCAAGCTCAACAAATTTAACTTCAGCCTTGCCAACATTTTCAAATTTAACACTTGAAGTAGCTTTAAGGGTTGTGCCCTCTAGCTCAGCTGTGATACTAGCTGCATTTCCACGAACTGTTTGATAGTGGTTATAGTCGTAGCTAACCTTTATGCCATTATCGCCGTCAAATACGTTGTTGCCTTTTGTATCTGTGACGCTTGTAACGTTGCCGCTAGCATCTTTATGAACTGTGTAGTAGTCATTTATGCCAGTACCTATAACATGGATCTTGCTGCCATCCTTTGCAAGGTTTGGTATGCTGATGGTTGCAGTAGCTTTTGCGCCATCCTCAGCATAGTTCTCGCCTCTTGTGATAGTGCCGTTGCCATCTGCGTCATCATTAAATTTGATAGTAAATTTATCTGGAGCAGTAGTCTCGCCTGTGGCTGTGTTGCCAGCGCCATCAGTAGCCTTTGCAGTCACTGGAGTGTTGTCTTTTGTCGCATTGTCGCTGATAGTGACCTTGCCACTATGTGGATCAAGCTTGAAAGCACCTGTTGGAGCTGTCGTCTTGCCAGGAGTGCTATCTACGACCCAGCCAGCGCTTGGGTTTTTGACTACGGTGATTGTTTGCGTGTTGCCGCCATTATCTGTGTATGAAATTTCAACCTTTGTCGCGTCATTGTCGTGAGGCACTACATCAACTGTGCCGTCAGCCTTTGGAGTGAGATCTACTTGCGGCGGCACAACGTCTGATACTGGAGTAGCAACTGGTGTACCATTGCCTGCATCATCTTTTGGAGTAACTTTTACCTCAGTACCTGGTTTTAATGGTTCATTATTTGGTGTAGGAACACTAAATGTACCATCAGAATTTACAGGGACTGTAACTGGGGTATGACCAGGAATTTCAACAATTACAGTGGTATTTGGATCAGGGTTTGGAACCTTACCAGTTACTACTGTTGAAGTGTTGTTAATTGTATCTAGAGTTACTGTTGGGATAGTTACGTCTGATACTGGAGTAGCAACTGGTGTACCATTGCCTGCATCATCTTTTGGAGTAACTTTTACCTCAGTACCTGGTTTTAATGGTTCATTATTTGGTGTAGGAACACTAAATGTACCATCAGAATTTACAGGGACTGTAACTGGGGTATGACCAGGAATTTCAACAATTACAGTGGTATTTGGATCAGGGTTTGGAACCTTACCAGTTACTACTGTTGAAGTGTTGTTAATTGTATCTAGAGTTACTGTTGGGATAGTTACGTCTGATACTGGAGTAGTAACTGGTGTACCATTGCCTGCATCATCTTTTGGAGTAACTTTTACCTCAGTACCTGGTTTTAGTGGTTCATTATTTGGTGTAGGAACACTAAATGTACCATCAGGATTTACAGGGACTGTAACTGGGGTATGACCAGGAATTTCAACAATTACAGTGGTATTTGGATCAGGGTTTGGAACCTTACCAGTTACTACTGTTGAAGTGTTGTTAATTGTATCTAGAGTTACTGTTGGGATAGTTACGTCTGATACTGGAGTAGTAACTGGTGTACCATTGCCTGCATCATCTTTTGGAGTAACTTTTACCTCAGTACCTGGTTTTAGTGGTTCATTATTTGGTGTAGGAACACTAAATGTACCATCAGGATTTACAGGGACTGTAACTGGGGTATGACCAGGAATTTCAACAATTACAGTGGTATTTGGATCTGGGTTTGGAACCTTACCAGTTACTACTGTTGAAGTGTTGTTAATTGGATCTAGAGTTACTGTTGGGATAGTAGTATCTACAAAACCAACGTCACCACCAGCATTATCGGCTGCGCCGCTTACGCCGCCTATCCTCTCAGCACCTCTTGCGCTGTTTAGATCGCCTATAGAGCGGAAATTTTCATTGATATTTGAGTAGTGACCACCCTCATCAAACGACGCCGCACCAAGGCTAACGCCATCTCCACCACCAGCTGCGGCTGCGTTACCACCAGCAGCAGTCTCCTCTAGTTTTGTTAGATCATCGCCGTTTAACAACGCTTTTTGCAAATCGCTAACATCTGCTACGGTATTTGGTTTTTGTCCTGCGGCTACATTTTCGTCAAGCTTTAACGACTCATCACCCAAGATGGTGACGTCTTTGCCATTATCCATTGAAACTACGGCTTTAGAAGAAGCTGAAGAGGTCTTTACAACCTCCCCAAGATATAAAGCGTCGCCAACTTTTAAAACACGACTAACGCCATTTTGATCTACAGCTACCACTAAGCCTGAGATTTGTTTGATTACTCCTACTTGAGTTTGCATGTCTATCCTTATCGTAAAATAAATTTTACGTAATTTTAAGACATTTTAATCCTCTTTGTATATTGTACTTGGGTACAGTTGTGACATTATTGTGCTGCGATAACATCAATTTCTACAAGTGCATCTTTTGGCAAAGTCTTCACAGCTACCGTGCTTCTAGCTGGATATGGCTCTTTGAAAAATTTAGCGTATGTGACATTTACTTTAGCAAAATCTGCCATATCTGCTAAAAAGATCGTAGTCTTTACGACATTATCAAAACTAAGTCCAGCCTCAGCCAAAATGTTTTGTAAATTTGTAAGTGACTGCTCGGCCTGAGCCTCTACATTGCTACCTGCAAACTCACCTGCTGGTGTGACGCCAAGCTGACCTGAGATAAATAAAAATCCATTCGCGTTAATAGCCTGAGAATATGGTCCGATCGCTTGTGGGGCATTTTTTGTTGAAATTTGTTTTTTCATATCTTCTCCTTTGAAATTTGGCAAAATCCTACTATAAATTTCTAAATTTTTAGGCACCAAAGGCTATAATGAGCAAAATTTCAAAAGGACAAAGATGCAAATAACCCTTGCACCAAACGAATTTTTAGATGACTACGTACTTGGTGCGCAGCTTGCCAAAAACGCGGGCATCTCATCAAACGCCTACCTCTTTTGGAAAAATGCGATCAGTGCTAAATTTGAAAACTCGCGCATCGTTTTTATTAGAAAAAAGAGCGTCCCAGAGAAATTTAAAAACGCGCTAGAAGAGTGCACGCCATTAAATGGCCTCGTGCCAACTGGCGTTTTTTGCTCATTTACCTCGCTTGCCCCCTCGCACCTTGTGGCGAAAAATGGCTCGAAAATTTATGAGCTTTTTGAATTTCATGAAATTTGCGGTATCAAATTTTTAAATTTAAAGAAATTTTATGATGATTTTAAGCTCAGCTACTCGTATAGGATTTACATCGAAAAGTGCAAATTTTTCTCGCCAGCGCCCTTTGAAAAGCGCATAAAACTGACTGAGACTATGTGTCTTGGCTACTACTAGCCACCTCGTAAACGATTAGCGCCTCAGTTTTGTAGTCCCCTATCCTATCTTTATATAGCAAAATTTCGTCATTTTCTCTTTTGGCGTAAATTTTAATGTGAGCGGCATTTGTGCTCTCGTCATAGTCCTCATATATAAATTTAAACTCCTCTCTGTCCAGCGTGACAAACTGCAGCGCCTGAAACGAAACAGCAAGCACTATCTCCTCGCTAATGCCACTTGTTCTAAATTTATCAGCCAAACTCACTACAAATGACCCCACGTCGCTAAAGTACTCCTCGCAGCTTTCATACTCGCTTTCAAAAACTACTATCTCATTTAGCGACCACTCATTTTGCGTCTTATTTTCTTCAAATTTCTGCCTTTTTCTTATGGCAGCTTTTAAAAATATCCCTTGTGCTTTTATGACAAAGCCCTCGTCCAGAATTTGCTTTAGTTTTAAATTTAGCAGCTCGCCTTTGGGTTTGGTAAAAAATTTAAGTAGTGGCTTTGCTTGATCGTTGTAAAAAGTTTTCATTTTGGGGTAAATTCCACTAGCCCCAAAGCTAGCGGATCAAATTTAGATTTTTTTGTAAGGTGCTTGACCGACTTCGTAGAAGTTATTGCCCTCGCAGTCGATAGCGACTATCGCTGGGAAGTCCTCTACTGTGAGCCTTGCGACTGCCTCTGGTCCTAGCTCTGGGTATGCCAAGACTTCATATTTTTTGATACTTTGGCTAATGACCGCTCCGATACCGCCGATAGCGACCATATAAACACAGCATGATTTTTTCATCGCATCGACAACTGCGTCGTTTCGGTAGCCCTTGCCGATCATGCCATTTATGCCAACTTTGTTTATCATAGTTGGTGTGTATTTGTCCATTCTGCCGCTTGTTGTTGGACCTGCTGCGCCGATAGCTTGGTTTGGTTTAGCTGGTGTTGGTCCGACGTAGTAGATAGTCTCGCCCTTTAGCTCAACTGGTAGCTTCTCGCCACGTGCTAGAGCCTCTGTTAGTGCCTTGTGAGCGGCGTCACGAGCAGCGATGATAGTACCTGAGATTAGGACATTGTCGCCTGCTTTTAGGCTTTTTACCACCTCTTTATCAAATGGTGCTGTTATTCTTTTTACTTCTGACATGTTATCTCCTTAAAGCTCGGCGTCTGCGTGGCGTGCAGCGTGGCAGTTGATATTTATGGCTACTGGTAGGCCTGCGATGTGAGTTGGATACCACTCGACATTTACTTTTATAGCAGTTGTATCGCCACCAAGCCCTTGAGGTCCGACGCCTGTTTTGCTAGCAAGCTCAAGAAGCTCATCTTCGAGTTTTGCATATCTAGCATCGGCATTTTTGCTATCTACTGGACGAACTGCAGCTTGTTTGGCTAGAAGCGCAGCTTTATCCATAGTGCCGCCTATGCCAACGCCTATTGTCATTGGAGGGCAAGCGTTTGGTCCAGCGTATTTTACAGCCTCTAAAAACACCTTTTTAACGCCCTCTATGCCATCAGCTGGCACAAGCATTTTTAAAACTGACTTGTTCTCGCTACCAAAGCCTTTTGGCGCTACTTTGATCTTAAATTTATCGCCTGGGACGATCCTAGTGTGGATGACCGCTGGAGTGTTGTTTGTAGTGTTTTTTCTCTCAAAAAGCGGCTCAGCAACGACTGATTTTCTAAGATAGCCCTCGGTGTAGCCCTTCGCAACGCCCTCATTTATCGCATCTTCGATGTAACCGCCTTCTATATGCACGTCCTGACCGATCTCGACAAAGACAACCGTCATACCTGTATCTTGACAAATAGGCGCAACGCCCTCTTCTGCTAGCTTGGCATTTTGCAAGATTTTGCCCAAGATATCTTTACCTAGAGATGAGCTCTCAGTGGTTTGAGCTTTTGTAAAAGCAGCCTTTAGATCTGGTGTAACGACGTAACAGGCTTGTTTGCAAAGCTTAGCAACAGTCTCTTTTATATCTTTTACGTTTACCGTTCTCATTTATCCTCCTCGTAAAAAACAATTTTTAATTATATAAATTATATGTAAAATTTAAGATTAAATTACAATATTAAATTTAATTGCCCAACCTCGGTGTTTAAATACTCTTAAGCAACTTTGGATAAACTACAACAAACTTAAATTTCAAAGGAAAAGTTATGAATTCGTTAGTCATCGTGATACTTGTTGTCGCAGTCATTTTTGTCTTTTTCATCAGCCTTTACAACTCACTTGTTGCAAAGCAAAACCAAGTAAAAAGCGTGGAGGCTGGCATCGACGCGCAGCTAAAAAGAAGATATGACCTCATACCAAATTTAGTAGCCACTGCAAAAGAGTACATGGTGCACGAAAAAAGCTTGCTAGAAAACATCACTGCCCTTAGAGAAAGCGCTAGAAGTGCATCAACAAATGAGGAGAAATTTGAGCTAAATAACAAAATTTCAGGCTTGCTAAATGGCCTTAGAGTGAGCGTAGAAAACTATCCTGATCTAAAAGCAAATCAAAATTTACTTCACATCCAAAGCACACTAAATGAGGTTGAAGAGCAAATTTCAGCTGCGCGCCGTGCCTACAACTCAGCCGTTGAAATTTACAATAACGCCACACAGATGTTTCCTTCAAACATCGTAGCTTCAATGTTTGGCTTTCACAAAGATGTATTTTTTGACATCCCTGAAAATGAAGCAGCTGCTCCAAACGTCGGTGATCTTTTTAAAAAATAAGGCATAAAAAATGCAAGCAGACGAACTAAAAGGCATCGATCTAAGCGATCTTGACGAGCTTGAAAAAGAGCGCCTTGCCATGGGGCAAAAAGCCTTTAAAATGATCGTTTATGGCTTTCTTGGCATCATAGTTGCAACTGGTTTTTTAGCATCATTGCACCTTGGAAATTTATTTTTCTTTTTGCTAATTGGCGGAGTTTTTTATCTTAGCAAGACGATAAATGGGCTAAAAAACGAGCTTGTAGCAAAATTTAAACAAAAAGTAGTTGGCGTCATCGTAAAAAACTATGGTCTAAATTTCAGCGCAAATGGCGGACTAAGTTTGAACGATTTTTTAAAAATTTATGACGCTGATGTAAATAGACACTACGCAGAAGATATGATCTACGGACAGATCGATAACACGCAGTTTAAGCTTTGCGATTTTTATGCGGCAAAAGAAGTAAAAGGTGAAAAAAACACCACTACAACGGTGAAATTTCAAGGCATTTTGCTAAAGGCTGAGTTTAAAAAAGAGCTAAACGCCACGATCTATGTCTGTGACAAAAAGCGAACATCTGATCTAAGAAGCGATGGCGAGCAAGCGACGATGGACAACCCTAAATTTAACGAGCTCTTTAAGACCTACACGACCGATCAGATCGCTGCTAGATACGCTCTAACGCCAAAGCTGATGGAAAATTTAAGCAGATTAAGAACTAAATTTAACGCCCCGCTCTCGGCAGTGTTTTTAAAAAATGAAATTTATATAGCGATCGACCTGAGAAAAGACAGCTTTGAGCCTGATCTTAAAAAGCCGATAAACAGCAACGAGAGCGTGCAAAACTACATCTCTAGCATCAGTGACTTTTCGCAGATCATGCACGATCTGGAGCTAAATAAAAATATCTGGAAGAGCTAAATGCCAGAAAAGAAAAAGCTCAAAGAGGGCGACATATTTTACGTCTATAATGATTACTACAAGAGATATTTCTTTGGTAAGATCTTAGTTGATATCATGAACCGTTTTATAAAGCGAGCAAATGAGGGGCTTCTTTGGCCGCTTGATTTTTTTAGTGATTGCTACTTGGTTGCTGTTTATAAAGATATAGTAGATACACCAGTGCTAAAAAGCCGTGAATTTATCATCCCGGGAAGCTTCATCTACAAAAGCAGTTTCAACCGCAAAAATAAAGACGCTATGGAGTGGGTATATTATGATCACGAAGATATCAACTACCAAGAGTTAGAATTTCCAGAGTATATCATCAGTAGCAATGACAAAATTTGCCTAGAACGAGGAGAGCTTAGCATACCAACAAGCTTAACTCGCACGCAATATGAGAGTGAGTTTAACATTACTGGCAGCAAAACTGGCGGCATAAACTACTCAAATGCCCTGCTTTTACAAGGCTTGCCAGCATATAAAGAGAGGATAGATTATAGCGATCTTCGCCTTTTACCAGAGCTTCGTAAAAAGCTCTACGAGATGATAGGCGAGTACCCAGATACGCCCTACTACGAGCTAGCATTAAAGCACGGCAAAGATCTAGCACGCTTTTATCAAGATAAAAACTAGACTACAAAAGAGTTATTAAGAGGCGTTGTTTAAGGTTTAACAAAAGAAATTTAGCTCTCTTGTTGCAGCCTAGATGAGCGCGATAGAGAAATTTATAACAAATTTTTGTGGTATTGCGTCTGAGCCAAGGCTAACTAGCTTTAGTAAATTTAAATATCACAAACAAGATCGCTCAAATGGCTACTTTTGCAAGCAGATGATAAATTTTAAAACTCGCAAGCCATTTTTAAAATTTATAACCAAATTTACGAAAAAGGTGGTGGTGGTGTTTTTAGAGAGCTATTTAAAAGGTGGTGTCACTTTAAATTTTGTGGTTTTAAAAGTTAAATTTAAGGGCTTATAGCCTTTAAAGAGTGCAATGTCACTTAAATTCGCTCTATTTTTTATGATTTTGCGAGGTTAAATTTAATGGCCAAAAAAGCCATTAAATTTATAAACTAAGCCTGAGCAGGCTCCTCTTCTTCTTTTATCTTTTTTCTAACTTTTACGCGTGAGATGCTAGCTCCATCCATCTTTCTCACCTCGTAGTAGCAGTTTTCATCCTCGATCTTGTCGCCCACAACTGGCAAACGACCGATGAGATTAAAAACATATCCGCCAATCGTTACTTGATCGGTCTCTTCATCAAAGCTTATGCCAAGGACCTCTTCAACGCTCTCTAAGTCGTATCTGCCTTGAAATTCATAGATATTTTCATTTATCTTTTTATAGTGTTGGTCGACCTCATCGTGCTCGTCGTTGAAGTCACCAAGCACCTCCTCCATGATATCTTCCATCGTAAGAAGTCCTGCCGTGCCACCATACTCATCGACGACAAGCGCAGCTGAAATTTGCTCTTTATTCATCATCACAAGTACCTTTGAGATAGAAAGGCTCTCAGGCACGATGACAAATTTACGCACGATCGCGTCAAAGCTCTTCTCTTTATCCTCACTAAAGTGCAGCTGCAAGATATCTCTAATGTGTATCATGCCCAAAATGATATCTTTTGAGCCGTCTATATAAGGGTAGCGAGTATATTTTGACTCAAAAACAACTTGCAAATTCTCTTCAAAGCTCTTTTGTTTATTTATGCAGATCATGTCGCGTCTTGGCGTCATAACCTCTTTTGCGACCGTATCACTAAAATCAACTGCATTTTTGATAAGCTCAGTCTCAAAACTATCAAGCACGCCGCCTTTTAAACTCTCGCCAACAATGATCTTGATCTCCTCTTCAGAGTGCGCTAGCTCATTCTCTTTTGCTGGCTGGATGCCTAAAATTTTAAGTCCAAATGTAGCTAGGATATCAAAAAGCTTTATGATAGGCGAGAAAAGTATCCAGAAAAAGTGAAGCGGACGAGCGATTTTAAGCACTGCTGATTCTGATTTGGCTATGGCGACTGACTTTGGAACAAGCTCGCCCATAACGACGTGAAGTAGTGTGATAAGCGTAAATGCGATCGCAAAGCCGACTGTATGAACTAAGATATCGCTAAGATTAAAAACATTTTTAAGTGGGGCTTCTATGAGCCTTGCGACTGCTGGCTCACCGATCCAACCAAGGGCGAGTGAGCTTAGCGTGATGCCAAGCTGAGTGGCGCTAAGATAGGTATCAAGCTTGTTTGACATCTCAAAAGCAAGCTGGGCGTTTGGCTTTTTCTCTTTGATAAGCTCTTCAAGTCTAGACTTGCGAACCTTGACAAGGGAAAATTCCGACAAAACAAAAAATGCGTTTAGTAAAATGAATATAATGGCAAGTATTACCATTAAAAGCGAGTTATCGCTACTGGGGTACAATTATGATCCTTAAGAGTTAAAAATTTTGGCTGATTATAGCGAATTTATATTTAGCGGTCAAATTAGCCACACCCAAAAGTAACAACGTTTCTTAAATTTAAGATTTATAAAAAGTTCTTAAATCATATTTTGGTAACATTATTTTCATCACTAAATTTATGGATTTTACAATGAGCAAAAAGAATTTTTCATCACGCTGGGCGTTTATACTAGCCTCAGTTGGTTCAGCCGTTGGTATGGCAAATGTTTGGGGCTTTCCTTACAAACTTGGTACAAATGGTGGCGGAGCGTTTTTGCTCATCTACGTTTTTTTTGTAGCTCTTTTTTCATACGTTGGCCTAAGCGCTGAGTATGCGATCGGAAGACGCGCAAAGACTGGCACGCTTGGCTCATATAAATACGCATGGGAGAGTAGAAATTTAGGCGTCATAGGCAGTATCATCGGTTGGCTTCCACTTGCTGGCTCACTTTGTATAGCCATTGGCTACGCTGTCATCATCGCTTACGTGCTAAAGGCCCTTACTCAGGCGCTTACTGGCTCATTTATGAGCGTTGATACAAATGTTTGGTTTAACTCATTTGCGCTTCATGAGTACTCAGTCCTGCCATATCACTTCATAGTCATTATTGGCACGCTTCTTACGCTATTTTTTGGAGCAAAAAGCATCGAAAAGACTAATAAAATAATGATGCCACTATTTTTCGTGTTATTTGCCATTTTGGCTATAAATGTCGCGATGCTGCCAAACGCACTTGAGGGGTATAAATTTCTATTTATCCCTGACTTTAGCAAGCTTGAAGATCCGATGGTATGGGTCACTGCGATGGGACAAGCCTTTTTCTCGCTCTCTATCACGGGTTCTGGCATGATAGTTTATGGAGCATATCTTTCAAAGGATGAGGACATCGTAGAAAGCGCCAAAACTACGGCATTTTTTGACACACTTGCAGCCCTTGTGGCGGCCCTTGTTATGATCCCAGCGGTCTTTGCCTACGCTATGGATCCAGCTGAGGGTCCAAAGCTACTTTTCGTAACGCTTCCTAAAATTTTACAAAATATGATCGGCGGTCAAATTTTTGCGATCATACTATTTACAGCAGTCATTTTTGGCGGTATCACCTCGCTTCAAAATATGTTTGAGGTGGTCGCTGAGTCACTCATGCATAAATTCCCACGCCTTAGTAGATTTTGGGTGCTTGTGCTACTTTGCGTGGTTTGCTTTGGCTTTGGAGCGTTTATGGAGCCTATTAGCAGTTGGGGACCTTGGATGGACTTTGTCTCTATCTACATCATCCCGATCGGCGCAGTCATCGGCGCAATATCTTGGTTTTGGGTCATCAAAAAAGATGAAATTTTAGACGAGGTAAATTCAGGAGCAAATAAAACTTACGGCTCATTTTGGTATTTTGTGGGTAAATTTATCTATGTGCCAATAGCCTTTTTGCTCTGCATCATCGCCATTAACAAAGGAATTTCTTTTTAACTTAGCCCATCAAAAGACGAGCTAAGTCTAAATTTGAAGTTATTTTAGCTTTTTAGAGCCGATGTAAGTAGCAAAGACCTCTTGTGAGCCATCTTTTTTAAAGAGTATGACGTCGTATTGCTCGGCTTTGCCGCCTTGCTCCATGCCCTGACTCTCCATAGGCATGCCAGGCACTGCGATACCAACGGCATCTTTTGGTTTAAGCTCTAAAAGACGCTTGACCTCATCAGCTGGCACGTGACCCTCGATGACGTAGCCATCAACGATAGCTGTGTGGCAGCTTGAAAGCTCTAGTGGCACGTGAAATTCTTTTTTAACCTTGACCAAGTCATCTACTTTTATGGTCTCTTCGCTAAAGCCAGCTTTTTGCATAGCACTCGCCCAGTTGCCACAACAACCGCAAGTTGGGCTTTTATAGACCTTCATATCGGCCGCAAGTGCTAAGGTCGCACAAAGACTAAGAGCTAAAAATGCAAATTTCTTCATCATTTTCCTTTACGTTAAAATTTGCAAAATGATATAGTTTGGTTTTAAATTTTATATAAATGCTTAAACCTTGCCTGCTATAATTGCCAAAATTTACAAAAGGCACTTTATGTTTTCATCATTTTTCAAAGACAAAAAATGGGCGCTTTGGGCTTACGGCGGAGCGATATTTATCATCTTGCTGCTTGTCTATCAAACGCACCTAAACGTCCGCATCAACGAGTGGTATAAAAATTTCTACGACATCATGCAAAACTCAAAAGATCACAATGTAGATGAGTTTTGGCAAGGGATATTAAATTTCTTAAAGATCGCCATGCCTTATGTCGTGACCTACACGGTGATATCGTTCTTTGCGAGCCACTGGGTCTTTCGCTGGAGGGAGGCGATGACCTTTAAATATCTCAAATTTTGGCGAAACTGCCAAAACGACATCGAGGGCAGCTCGCAGCGTATCCAAGAGGACGTTTATCGCTTTGCTAAGATCATGGAGAGCCTTGGCGTGCAGGTTTTAAAGGCGTTTATGACGCTCATCGCCTTTATACCGGTGCTTTGGGAGCTAAGCAAAAGCGTGAGCCTGCCTTTCATCAAGGACATCGAGGGCTCGCTAGTTTATATCGCGCTACTAATTAGCGTCGGAGGCCTCATCGTATCGTGGTTTGTGGGCATAAAGCTGCCACACCTTGAGTATAACAACCAAAAAGCGGAGGCGGCCTTTAGAAAAGAGCTGGTTTATGGCGAGGATGATAAGCTTAAATTTTGCCAGCCAAACGTCATGCTAGAGCTTTTTACGGGGGTCAAGCTAAACTACTACAAGCTATTTTTGCACTACGGCTACTTTAATCTTTGGCTCATCTCGTTTTCGCAAATTCTTGTCATCGTGCCTTACATCATCATGGGCAATGGCCTATTTAGCGGCGTCATCACGCTTGGCGTTTTAATCCAAGCTAGCAATGCCTTCTCGCAGGTCAGAGAGAGCTTTAGCGTCTTTATCGATAACTGGACGACGATAACGGAGCTAAGATCGGTCAATAAACGTTTGAGAGAATTTGAGAGAAATATAGACTATAAAGCGTAGGGGTTAAATTTAGGATATAGCATCTAAATTTTGAATTTATACGGTCACAAATCAAGCGGCACACAACATGCGCTTTATTGTCAGGCAAGTGTCAGGCAAATTTTAAAATTTACAAGCGAGCATATCACGGCTCTAAATTTAGTGGCTAGTGGCTACGAGACCTAAATTTAGTAGTCTGCTAAGGCGAGTGAGTAAGATTTTAAAATTTGTAAATTTGCTTCGTCAATTTATATAAGTGTCAAGTAAATTTTAAAATTTCATGAGCGAGTAATTTCGGCTCTAAAATTTGAGCTAAGCGGTAAGAGAAGCCAAATTTTAGTAGTCAATTCTTGCGAGCGAGTAAAAGTTTAAAATTTACTTTGAGATATAAATTTATCAAAAGGGAGACAAGGGGACTTGAATTACGGTCTGCTTGCAGTTGCGAGCTAGCGAAGCAAAGCCGTCCCCTTATCCCCCTTTTTAAATCCCCCGTCTGCTTGCAGTTACGAGACGAAGTCGAAGTAAAAACCCCTCGTACGTTAGAAGTGGCATGCAATAGCACTATCGTGCCGCACGCGTTTTAAAACCCTATCAAATATTAAAATTTCATGAACGAGTAATTTCGGCTCTAAAATTTGAGCTAAGCGATAAGCGAAGCCAAATTTTAGTAGTCAATTCTTGTGAGTGAATGAGATTTTAAAATTTTGTAAAAATCCAAAACCAGCCCTAAATTTAAATTTCACTCTTCGTTTAACAATGCATATCCAACGCAAGCTATAATAAGCCAAATTTTAATCCAAAAAGGATGAAAATGAAAAAAATTTTACTTACGTTATTAACAGCTAGCATGCTTATCACTGGCTGCACGAGCGTCACAAAGTCAGGCGTTGTGGGCGCAGATCGCAAGCAGTTCATGCTAGTATCTTCTGAAGCGATGGAGCAAAGCTCGGCTCAAGCTTATGTCAAGACGCTCACAGCTGCTAGAAGCAAGGGCGAGCTAAATGTCGATCCGATCCTCACAAAAAGGGTTCAAGATATCGCAAAAAGGCTGATCGCGCAAACTGGCGTTTTCAGAGACGACGCCCTAAAATGGAAGTGGCAAGTAAATGTCATAAACGAAGATACGCTAAATGCTTGGTGCATGCCAGGGGGCAGGATCGTCGTTTATAGCGGTATTATTAAAAAGCTAAATTTGACAGATGCGCAGCTAGCAGCGGTCATGGGTCACGAGATCGCCCACGCGCTTAGAGAGCACAGCAGGGAGCAAGCGAGCACCGACCAGCTCAAAAACATCGGCATCTTCGCAGTCGCAACCGCCACAGGACTTGGCGACCTTGGCGCAAGCGCTCTAAATTTAGCCAGCCAATACACCATCTCACTGCCATTTTCTCGCTCACACGAGACCGAGGCCGATCACATCGGCACTGAGCTAATGGCAAGAGCTGGATACGATCCAAAAGAGGCGGTCGAAGTTTGGGTTAAAATGAGCAAGATGAATGTCGGCAAAGTGCCTGAAATTCTAAGCACTCACCCATCAAACGAGAGCAGGATCAAGGACCTAAAAGAGATCGCAGCAAAGCTTGAGCCAGTATATCAAGCAGCCAAAAAAGGCTAAGCTTGATCGAGCAAGCAAATTTAAGCGACCTTGAAGCGATCACGCAAATTTACAACGAATACATCTTAGAAAGAAGTGCGACTGCTGATATGCAGCCAGTTAGCACAAAGGAGCGAGAGCCTTGGTTTAACGCCCACGGTGGCTCGCGCCCTATCTTTATCTACAAAGAAAATGATGAAATTTTAGGCTACTGCTCACTAAGCGACTTTAGTCCCAAGATCGCTTACGATATAAGCGTAGAGATAAGCATCTATGTCGCTAAAAAAGCCCTTAAAAAGGGCATCGGCAAGCAGCTTTTAGCCCACAGCTTAAATGAAGCTAGAGGGCTAAATTTAAAAAACATCATTGCGCTAATCTTTAGCAAAAACGAAGCGAGCCTTGGGCTATTTTTGAAATTTGGCTTTGAAAAATGGGGCGAACTACCTGGCGTTTGCCTGATGGATGGCGAGTACAAAGATGTCGTTATCTTGGGGCTAAAGCTCTAAAAGCCAAGCATTAAGCAAATGAAGATATAATCACCTTCTTCTTGGGTAGATGTCCGAGCGGTTTAAGGAGCACGCCTGGAACGCGTGTGTGGGGCAACTCACCGAGAGTTCGAATCTCTCTCTACCCGCCAGAAATTTAACAAAATTTACTCTATAACTTTAATACAAAAAGAAATTTAAAGGATCAAAATGATCGAACATTTACTGCTATTTTTTGCACTACTAGCTATCATCATCGCTTTGGTGATGGTCTCAAACCGCCTAAAGGTCGCCTATCCGGTGCTATTAGTCCTTGGCGGGCTTGCCATTAGCTTTGTGCCAAATTTACCAAGTATAAAGATCGATCCTGAGCTTATTTTCATCATATTTTTACCGCCACTTCTTTATGAGGCTGCGTGGGCAAACTCACTAAAAGAGCTCTTTAAATGGCGCCGCATGATCGGCAGTTTCGCCTTTATCGTGGTTTTCATAAGCGCAGCAGCAGTTGCAGTGATAGCAAATTTAGTGATCCCTGGCTTTTCGCTCGCCCTTGGCTTCATGCTAGGAGCCATCGTCTCGCCACCAGATGCGGTGAGCACGGCAGCTATCCTTAAATTTGTCAAAGCCCCACGCAGGATCAGCGCCATTTTGGAGGGCGAGAGCCTTTTAAATGACGCCTCATCGCTCATCATCTTCCGCTTCGCCGCAGTTGCAGTGACAACTGGGCAGTTTATCTGGTATGAGGCGGCTGCTAGCTTTGTTTGGATGGTGGTTGGTGGCGTTTTGGCGGGTCTTGTAGTGGCACTTGCGGCTTATTTTTTACATAAAATTTTGCCAACTGATGAAAACAGCGAAACGATAATGACGATCACGACGCCTTATATCATGTATATCTTGGCTGAGGAGCTTGGCGCTAGCGGCGTTTTGGCGGTGGTTTGTGGCGGACTTTATCTCTCTACTAAGAAAAATGAAATTTTTACCGCTTCAACAAGGATCCACGCGGTGCCCGTTTGGAACAACTTTATCTTTTTGCTAAACGGCCTTGCCTTTACCATGATCGGCCTTGATCTGCCTGAAATTTTAGCAGGCCTTAAGCGTAGCAGCGTCTCGCTCTTTGAGGCAGTCTTTTACGGCGTTTTGGTTACTGCAGTGCTCATCGTTATCCGCCTCATGGCATCTTATGGAGCCGTTTATATCACGATGTTTATGAAGCGTTATATCAGCGTGGCGGACGATCGCAACCCTGGTAAAGCCACACCATTTATCGTCGGCTGGGCTGGCATGAGGGGCGTAGTCTCGCTGGCTGCAGCACTTTCTATCCCTACCATGGCTGGAGACGAGCCCTTTCCGCATAGAGATCTCATCTTATTTATCACCTTTGTTGTGATCTTGCTAACGCTTGTGGTTCAGGGCTTAAGCTTACCACTGCTCATCAAAAGTGTGAAATTTCCAGACTTTAACGACCATATGCCAAATGAGCTTGCAAGGATCAAGATAAAAAAGGCGATCGCAGAGGCTTCGCTTAAATTTCAAAGCGAGAAATTTTGCAATGAGGAGAATTTCTTGTTTCAGAAACTCAAAGAAGTTTGGAATTTCGAGCTTTCAAATGAAAATTTCGAGATCAGCGACGAGGTCAGGCAGACCTATTTTGAGATCCTAAATGAGCAGCGAAAGGCGCTTTGTGAGCTAAACAAAGACCCAAAGATCGACGAAGAGGTCATTAGGACATTTTTATATCACATCGACCTTGAAGAGCAGAGGTGGCGTGCGCATAGCGAGCACTAAAATTTTCTTCCGACATTGCAACTTACCGCACCGCAAAATCTCTTGCCAAATTTAGCCTCGACGATGAGCACAAGCACAAAAAATATCTTCTCATCGTTCATGCGTGCGATCTGACGCAAAGTCTGGCTAGGACTATTAAATTTAACATCATTTTCGCGCAAACTCTTGCAAAACTCGCCCTCGTCAAAGCCAAGCATGCGTGAAATTTCACTGATGCTGTAAGGCTCAAGCGAGGCGATGATGCGGTCCATGTTGCAGATCGTTGGATTTTTGCGGTGCGTGGCGACATCGATCATCTCATTTATGAGCTTTACTAGCTTTCTTCTGCGGTTAAAAAGGTGCAAGATCACAGCACAAACGATCAAAGCTCCTGCAAATTTGTGCGCGCTCATCATCCACTCATTATACTCGCCCATGGCGAAATTTAGCCCAGTAAATGCAAGCAGGCAGATCCCACAGGCAAGAGCACAGACGATACAAAATTTATATATCACTTCCACTTTTAGCAATGCAAATTCCTTAGTTTTTTGAAATTATACACCTACTATGCAAAAAATGAATGGCGCCAACTAGAAATTTAGCTGGCGCATTAGAGTAAATTTAGCTAAAACTTATAGTTAAAGCTGAGATTAAAGGTGCGTGGATCGCCATAAACCATCTTGTTTGCACCGATGCCCTCGTAGTATTTTTTATTAAAGAGATTGTCGATATTTAGCTGCACATCAAAGTTTTTAGCAAATTTATATCCAAACATCAAATTTGCCAAGGTGTAGCCCTTTTGCGTGATCTCACCTGCGCCTTTGCCAGTGTAAATTTTGCTCTTATACATAGCTCCAGCCCCTACTCTAAAGTCCCTAAATTCATACTTTGCAAATAAATTTGCCGTGCTTCTTGATGAGTCGGTGGCGTATTTTTCACCATTAGCATCTTTTGCGTTAAAGTGCGTTGCACCAAAGCTTAGGCTTAAGTTTTTAGTGATCTCGCCGTTTAGATCTAGCTCGACGCCCTTGCTTGTCACGCCTTTGCCAGATTCATATATTTTGGCATTTGTCGCTGGATTTATCTTGCCAGTATCTACGCCAAGCTTGTCTTGCACGATCTTAAAGACGCCAAGACTTGCTTGAAGCGCCCCGTCAAGATACTCGCCTTTGATGCCCACCTCATAGTCCTTGCCTTGGATCGGATCAAGATACTTGTCGTTTGCGTCCTTTACGTTTTGAGGTTTAAATATGCTCGTGTAGCTAGCATATAGAGTGTGATTTGCTCCGATGTCGTAGGTGATGCCAAGATATGGCGTGATCTCATTTGTGAAATTTCTATTGTCTTTGCCGCCTTCGATCTCGTATTTGTAGTAGCTCACCCTAGCACCTAGCAAAAATTTAAGCTCATCGGTGATTGATAGTTTATTTGCCGCGTAAAATGCCTTTTGTATCGTTTTATCTTTGTTGTTTTGATCTTCGTAAGGGAATTTTGGATCATCAAGGTATAAATTTTTAAAATCAATCCTGCTTCTAGCCGTATAAGCAAGCCCTGCTGGTGTAGTCCTTTGCAGCCAGTAGCTACTTACCTTATCGCTACTTTTTTTATAGTTGTTATACATCGCGCCAAAGACAAACTCATGGGATAAATTTGCTATCTCGTAAGGGATATTTGCGTATGCATCGACGTTGTGGATGTTCTCCTCTCTTTTGTTTGCATAAGCGCTAAGACCACTCATATTGCCGGTGCCATCTAAATTTACCGCTCCACCGTAGTAGAGTAAATTTGAGTCAGTGTTTGCCCGCCTAAATGAGTAGCTTAAATTTAAGCTCGCTTCATTTTCAAAGTAGTGCTTAAAATCAGCGTAGAAATCAAGCGTTTTTATATCCCACCTAGTCCAAGGCTGAGAGAAAATTTCATTTTTACTAAAATTTGTCCTAGAGCCATCTGTGTAAAAAGCTGGCATACCGCCCCATCTAACGCCACGTCGTCTTAGCTCTTGATAAAACGCACCAAGGCTAAGCCATGAGTTATCGCCTATGTCGCTATCGACTACGCCGTAAATCGCGCTATTTTTGCGGTTGTAATAATCCATATAAGAGTGCGACTTCTCATGCATAAAAGATAGCCTTGCTCTAACTCTCCCGCTCTCATTTACTGGCGTTTGCACATCGCCATTTACACCGTATCTATCGTATGAGCCAGCACTTATGCCAAAATTTCCTTTTAGCTCCTTTGAGTCTGCTCTTTTTCTTATGAAATTTAAGCTTGCAGCTGGGTTGCCAGCGCCTGCAAGTAGGCCATTTGCCCCTTTTACCACCTCAACTCTTTCATAAGGCAGCAAGCTCATATCATTTGCGCCAAGGCTAAAGCCGCCAAAGCTAGGCATCGAATCAAGCAAGTAATAATCTATCTTAAAGCCACGAGCCGTCGGATATACGCGCTCATCCCATTTGTTTAGCGTGACACCTGGGATATTTCTAAGAAGCACTTGATAGTCTTTGATGCCTTGATCTTTTAGCCTGGCCTCTGTTAGCACAGTTAGCGACTGGGGCGTTTGGCGAGAGGTTAAATTTAACCTAGTTGTGCTCTTTACAAGCTCTTTTGCAAAGTAGTTTGCATCGTCTCTTCGCTCACTCTCCACGACGACATCGACCTCTTCTAAAACCTTGTCATTTTCACTAGCATAAATTTGAGGCAACGCCAAATTTAAAGCAACTAAGCTAAGTAAAATTTTTTTCATTTTTTCTCCTATTAAATTTTCTAAACCACAGATAAAGCCCTGAGATGCTCAAAACTAACGGCGAGATACCCACTATAAACCAGATAAATTTTGTAGTTTGGTTGTAGTTTCCAAAGTGCGATCTTCTAAAGGTCGAGAGGATTTTCTCACTTAAATTTGCATTTTTTATGTCTAGGACACTAACTAGCTTGCCGCTTTCTTTGTCGTAGGTGATAACGCTTGAGTATTCGTTATGCAAAAAGCTTTGCCATATCACATAGCCAAAGATGCGGATGTTTGCCCCTTGCATGAAAGGCAACGAGATGAAGTGTGGCTCAAAGCCTTTTATGTCCTTTTTCGATCTAGCGACCAGCTCATCAAGGGATAAACTTTTGTTGTAAATTTTTGCGTCTATTACAAAGTCATTTTTAAACTCTGGCGTGCGTGCCATCCTAAATTCCCACCAAGCGCCGCTTATGCAAATGAGCAGTAAAACTGGCGTGCAAAAAATTCCTATTATCTTGTGGATGTCGTTCATGAAAACATTTAGCCCATTTACGCGCAGTCTAAGCAGAGTTAGCCAAAATTTACGGTAGATCACAAAGCCGCTAATGCAGATAAAAAATGTAAAAATAGCTGTTAAAAAGAGGATAATGTTTCCACTTTTTTCAAGAAGCAACTCCTCATGGATATGCGCCAAAACCCCGAAAAATCCCTCATCGTGCGCAAGTGGCTCACTCTTTATCTTGCCGCTAAAAGCATCAAAATAGATAAATTTCCACTCTTTTTTGCTGTCATTATGCTCGATTAGCCAAATTTTGTCACACTTTTTAGGGTTTGCATCGATATTTATGCCAACCATCTCGTAGCCGCTAAGCTCGCTTGTGATGATATCTCTTAGCTCATCAAAGCTAATCCTTTTGCTTAAATTTTCTTTGTTTAAATTTACATTTACGATATTTGGGATAAAAAGGCTGTTTAGTTCGTCTTTATAAACGAGGATCGCACCGCTAAAGCAAACTACAACAAGTGGGATAAAAAAGAGAAGCGACAAATATGCATGCACCTTGTAAAAAAGCTTTAAATTTAAAAATTTCACCCTTTTAGCCACCTTTTAAAATTTAATCTTGATAACAACTCGCAATTTTACAAGGTTTTTGCTTTTATAATTTTTAAAACCATTATCAAAATATAATTTTAAAAAGAAAGTGACGTTTGTGAAATTTGAGTTTAGAAAGGTAAAAATTTGATTTAAAAAAGAGAGACAACTCCTCTTTGTGTAAGCGGAAAAGCCAGAAAAGGGGGAAGCAAAGTCTTAACCGCTACAAAAAGGAGGGTCCGTTTAGGACGATGAAATGTTATTATTTAAATATAAATTTTAATGAAATTTTTAGTTAATAAAAAAGAAATTCTGCGTAATACTAAATTAAATCACGATATTTAGGCATTTACTAGAAAAATTTATCTTTTAAAAAGGTAAAAATGTATGCTTTGCATAAAAAGAAAAAAATTAACATTTTAAATTTTTATTTTTTTATTGCGCCTAAACGTGTTTTATTCAAAAAGTTCTATCAAATTTTTACTTTCATGAACGAGTAATTTCGGCTTTAGAAAATTTGAGCTAAGCGATAAGCGAAGCCAAATTTTTAGTAGTCAATTCTTGCGAGTGAATGAAAGTTTAAGAAATTTTGCAAAGATAGCTTTGTCAAGTCTGATAAGCGCGAGACAAATTTTAAAATTTGCAAAAAATCTTTATAAATTTATAAATTTTAATTCTTAGGCACAAGCTCTAAGACGTTGCAAGCTCGTTTGCTGCCCATTTTGCAAGCTTTATCAAGGGCATTTGCAGATAGATCAAAGCTCTGCTCTACGCCGTTTCCTTGCAGATATTTTGTAGCTAGCTCGTAGCAAGCTTCGCTGCTGCCATTTTCGCAAAGCGACTTAAATATCTCATAAGATCTAACCATATCTTTCTCCACGCCAAGACCTCGGCCTAGCATGTCAGCATATAAAAAGCAAGAGGTTTTGTCTTTGTTCTCGCACTCGCTTGAAAGCTTTTTAGTAAAGCTCTCGCAAGCTTTTACGTCACTTTTGTTGATGCAGTTTTGCATATTTTCATCCCAGTTTGCACTTAGAGATAAAACGGCAAAGGCTAAAAATAAAATGGATTTTTTCATAAATTTCCTTGAGAGAGATAAACCCCCTTTGGGGGAAAGGGGGTCATTACAAAAAGGAGGTTTCTTGTTGGACAAGTGGAATAATACAAGCCTCGTCTAAATTTAAAGCCAACTCTTATTTAACAAAAAACAATCAAACAAGATCTCTCTTGCTAAAGCCCAAATAGCCGCAAACTAGCAAGATCGCGCCAAGCACCAAAGGATAGATGATAGCATAAGCTACGAAAGTCGCTTTTGAAAATGTGCCTAAGATAAAGTAAGACGCAGTGCCGATGACTGCTAAATTTGGATCAAAAAGGCTAAGCGCTGCTATCCTAAAAAGCTCGATCGGATTTAACATCGCGATAGAGTAGATGATGTACTCATCGACTGAGCTTCGCATAAGCAGCCCGATGAGCGCTAGGTCGATAAAAGCCAGCATGATAAGCCAGAGCAAAAACGCCACGCCTTGTCCTGTTTCTTGGTTTTTGATAAGGCTTGAGATGAAAAAGCCAAGCGACAAAAATACGATACTTAGGCTAAAAAGTAGGCCAAAGTAAAGCACCAGCACGCCCCAAGGTATCGACACGCCCTTTATAAAGCCAACCACCACGCAAAGCAAAAGCGAGAACAAAAGCGGCACAAAAACGACAAACGTCCGCCCAAGCGCCTTGCCAAAGTAGTACTCTTTAAGGCTTAGCGGGAAGCTTAGCACGTACTCAAGCAGGTTTGTGTCCCTGTCTTGATTTATGCTTCTAACGGTTGAAATTAGGATAAATATCGGCACGATGATGACGCAAATTTGTATAAACAAAAGTAGCGCCCTTGTTAGCCCAGAAAAGCCTAGCACGCGTGAGTCGGTCACTCCGCTAAATAAAAATCCTATCATCAAAGCAGAAAAAAGAAGCGCATAGATCGCAAACCACCTCGAGCGAAACGACTCTTTGACGTCTAGTTTTGCTATTAAAAAAAGGTTATTCACTCTTGCTCCTTAAATTTTCTTCTTTGATGATCTTGCCAAGGTCCATATAGACGCATCTATCAAGCAAATGAGCGATCTCGTCTATGCGGTGCGAGATGAAAACTAGCGTCTTATTTTGCGTGAAATTATCGAGCAAATTTTTAAAAGACTCCCTTGCTTTTACATCTAAATTTGCCGTTGGTTCGTCAAACATCAAGATTTCACTATCTTTGGCAAATGCGATGGCTATTAACATCTTTTGCTTCATACCGCCAGAGAGCTTATAAAAGGACTTGTTTAAATTTGCATGCAGGTCAAGCTCTAAAAGCTTGCTAAATTTCTCAATATCTTCAAATTTGACATTTGAGCTTTTGCAGACAAACTCGCAAAGCTCACGTAGGCTAAATTTAAGTGGTGGCGGGGTTTGCGGCACAAATGAGATAAACTTTAGCGCCTCTTTTCTATCTTTTAGAGTATTTACGCCATTTATCGCGACGCTTCCGCTATTTGGCACGAACTCGCCCAAGATGATACGCATGAGCGAGCTTTTACCAGCTCCATTTTGCCCAAGTATCGCTATCTTTTCGCCAGCTTTTACATTTAGACTGACGCTATCAAGTATCTTTTGCGAGCCAAAAATTTTCGTTACTTCTTTTATATCTATCAAAAAATTTCCTTATATGAGTTTCTTAAAGCCGTTGTCAAATTTAAGTGCATCTTGGTGGCAAACGTCGATACACCTGCCACAAAGCGTGCAGTCAGCGCCTGCTATCCTAAAGAGCTTTTTACCATCATCAGTTTTTGCGCCCTTTTTTGTCATAAAAAGCACGTGTGGCACTAGGCAAACATCAGTGCAAACCAAGCAATGATCGCACTTTTCTTTATCCCAGCTGACCTTTATCGCATTTGGCTTTGCTAGTAGAGAATAGGTCGCTCCAACAGGGCAGACATATCTGCACCAAGCCCTGCGTGAGAAGAAAATCTCAACCACAAGCATAGCTACAACAAGCCAGATAGCGTGAAAGTAGCCATAGATGATAAATCTTGAAAATATCCCAACGACGTTAAAAATTTCAAAGACAAGACTTGAGCTAGCAAAGCTAAGAGCCAAAAACAAAATGGTAAAAGCGTATCGCCACTTTGTGTCAAAAACTCGCGGTTTTACTATCTTTTTGGCGCGTAAATTTTCGTGAATTTTTTCAGCTATCTCGCTTATAAGTGAATACGGGCAAACCCACGAGCAAAAGCCCCTGCCACCAAAAATGATGTAAAAGGCTAGGATACTAAGCGAGCCGATTAGTAAATTTACATGAATTTCATGCGTTGCCAAAAAGACTTGCAAGCTCATAAAGACGTCTGCTAAGTGAAAGCCAAGTATCCTTGAGGCGCTAATGTCGCCCTCTAAAATTTGCACATCGACCCTATAAGAGAGCACAAATAAAAGATGAACTAGCACGATGGTAAAAATACGCCAAAAACGTATGCTTGGGCGCTTTTTGCCATCTTTTGTAGTCGTTATTAGCGTGCTTAGAAAGCTTACGTTTCTAACCGTCGCTCGAACGTTATATTTATCCATTTTTACTTTTTAAATTTAGAAATTTCATCAGCAAGGCTGTTTAGATCGCTGTCGCTAACGTTTGTAAGCAGTCCCTTCATAAGCGTGTTTTGCACCTTGCCAGCCTTGTAATCAGCTAGTTTTTTAAGCAGATCTTCTTTGCTTAGATGGGTGATATCAGGCGCTACGACACCCTTGCCATTTGCGCCGTGACATGGTGCGCAAGAGGTTAGGTATTGCCTGCTAACGCCTTCATTTTGCGTCTTAGCCACGCTTAGGCTTAGCTCTTTTACCTTTTTTAGCTCATCTTCGCTGGCAAATTCCTCGCTAGACTTTGACTGCTCTTTTGAGATATTTTGCTCCACTTTTGGCTGAACGCTAGCTTCTACTTTCTCCTTTTTAGGCGGAGTTTGGCTTAGCATAAACACCATGATGCCACATATTAGCACCGCTAAAATGATCGTTATGATTTTTCCGATTTTCATTGTTTGCTCCTAAACTGCGCATTAAAATCGCTTATCTCTTTGGCTAATTTTCTAATCTCACTCTCATCCATCTTTTTAACAAGATCACGCATCAGCACATTTACTTTCTCTTTGTTTTTATAAGCGTTTATCATCTTATAAATTTCATCCTCGCTCTTTGTTAGAAGAGATGGTCCGATGATGCCGTTTGCATAGTCGTCGTGGCAGGCTGAGCACTTAGTGATGAAGTCCTTGCTAAGTCTGCCCTTTATAAGCCTTAAATTTATACTTTGAAGCGGGCTTTTTACCATGGCAAGCGCTCCGATCTGGCGGCTTACGTTGTTATCTTCAAGTCCAAATTTAACGCTTTTTTCGCCGTGCATATCGTATTTTATAAATTCATTTTGCTTATTTGCACTCTCGTTGTTTTCATTTTTTTCGACCTTTATGCTAGCGCTTGTCGCCACCTTTGCGCCTTGCTCGCTAGCAGCCTCTTGCGCTTTGTCCTCACTCTTTTCACAGCCGACAAATAGCAACGCAGCAGCTATTAAAGGTATTATTGCTCTCATTTTTTCTCCTTGTAAATTTCATCATAGCTCATCTTTGGGGCGATATTTATGATCTTTGCTGGGCAGACCTCAGCACAAACGCCACAACCTACGCAGCCATTTTTTATGAGCGGCAAATTTGCCTCGCTCATTGCTATCGCGCTATCGCCAACTGGGCAAAGCGTGACGCAAAGATCGCAAATTTGACCGATCTTGCCTTTTATCTTATCTTTTAGCGCCTCTTCTCTGTCGTTATAGGCTTTGCGATCAAGCAGATGCTTAACGCCAGCTTCGCTTAAATTTTCTCTTTTCACGCTCAAACAGGCAGCCGTGTCACTTAAAACTGCAACGCCCATTTTGACATCGCCCACGACCTTTGTCGCGTGATCGAGCGCACCGCTAGGACAGGCTAGCACGCATGGGAAAAGGTCGCACAAGTAGCAACCTCGCTCTTTGGCGTCGATGTGAGCTGAGCCACTTGAGTAGCCATCTTCTATATCAAGTAAGCTTATGCTGTGATATGGGCAGACTTGCACGCACTGACCGCATTTTACGCAAAGATCATCAAAGTCATCAACAGCACCTGGCGGTCTAAGATAGAGCTTATCGCCACTACTTTTTGGCAAAAACTTGCCTATGGCGTATCCAGCCACCGCTGCGGCTGAGCCAATTATCATAAAATTTCTTCTATCCACGTTTCGCCTTTAAAGCGTTGAAATTTGAAACATCAAGCGGTTTTATCCTAGGCGAACTATCTTCAAGTAGCTTTATCGGCTCAGAAAATGGAGCGAGTTTAGCTAAGAAATTTAAGACGCTAAAGACGCTTGAGCCATAGAAAAACTGCAAATTTGGATAGTACTGCCAAAGCTGATCGATGTATGAGAGGTGCAAAAATGGCGTGTCGCCGTAGCCATCTTTATCTCTATCAAAGCTCTCATACTCATCATAGTAGTTCTTGCTCCATCTATTTAGTAGCATCTTTTCGCCTGGGGTGTCGTTTACGACGATGTCCATGTTGCCGATGAAGTCGTTGTTTTCAAAGATACTTGTGCCTTGCGTGGCGTGAAAATAGACGCCAACTACGTTGTGTAAAATTTTATTGCCTATAAAATTTATAGTTGATCCTGGCTGAAAGGGCGAGTTATCAAGCAATATGCCACGCGCATTATAGATAAGTGTGTTGTTTTCTATCGTAAAGTCAGACACGTCCTTTAGTCCGATGCCGATGCCAAAAGCGCCGTCACTATCCATAACGAGGTTATTTTTTATATTTGAGCCAGCCGAATACATAAAAAACATACCAACAGCGTTGCCGATAAATTCGTTATTTTCGACTAAATTTTGATTAGCATACATGAAGTGAAGCGAGTATCTGCTGCCAACTGCTTTGTTGCTTAGAAATTTATTGTGACTTGCGTACCATGCGACCATGTCACGGCTGTCACGGATATTGTTGTGCTCGATCAAATTTTCATGGCTATACCAAAGTCTCACCGCATCGCCTCTAAAGCCAAGGCTAGCGCCTTTTTTTGAGGTGATGTTGTTTTCAGTGATCTTTGAGCTACTGCACTCTTTAAAATCAATCCCAAAAAGCACGTCGCTTATGTCGTTTTTAGAAATTTCTACGTTATTTGCCTTGTCACAGCCTATGCCAGCGTCAAGCTCGCCAAGGTCATTGCCACTGCCACTTATTTTTAAATTTTTAAGTGTCACATTTGAAGCGATGATCTTTATAACGCTGCCTTTGCCACTCCCCTTTATATGGGCGTTTTTGCCCTCACCGATGATGCTAAGAGGTTTATTTATCGTTATACCACCTTCATAAACAGCGTCCCCTAGCTTTATCACATCGCCAGGGCTAGCGTTATTTATCGCATCTTGAAGGACGTTTGCAAAGCCAAAAAGTGGCAAAAAAGCAAGGGCAAATTTAGAAAATTTACGCATTTAGCTCTTTTTTCTTTGAAAAGACCGCAAGTATGCAAAGCACGCTCATCACCATCATCACCCAAAAGCCGATGGTCGGATAAGAGTGAGTTGTAAAGTGTGCCACGCTACCATCGCCTAAAACGGTTGGCATAAATGGCTTGATCTTAAAGGCACCCCACTCTTGCATGTTGTGTCCATACCAATATAGCCAGCCCACAAATGCGCTCATAAATAGCACAGGTGCGATGATGGTTGGCACCATGAGAAGCGAGTTAAATTTACCGTCATAGTATAAAAATGCAAGCATGCAAAGTGTGGCGATAAGTAGATAATAAGGTGCGATGGCTCGCTCGACATTGCCGCCATGCTCCATAGGATACATGCCGATGTAGTGGTTTATCGTATTCATCTCGTGCACGTCGCCACTATATCCATCTACGTGAAAATATACTGGGATGCCATCTGGAAAGGCTGCCTTTGGATAGTTTGGCGCTTCAAGAGATACATACCAGATAGGAAGAGATGGCGTGCCGATCTCTGCTTTTTGCTCAATCATCTTATGAAGATCACTTGCTACCTCTTTTGGCAAAAGGTGGTTTTTATACTGAAATGAGCTATAAAGATCGTAGATAGTGTAGCTATAAGATGGTAGCTCGTCGCCGTTAGCTATACGCTCTTTAGCTCCATGCCAGCCAAGAACTGGTAGAGTAAAACAAACGCTCATGATGATAAGTGCAACAATGGTATAAATTTTATATTTACTCATAATCTCTCCTTTAAATTTTAAAATTTAGCCTAGCAAAAGTTAAATTTTAAAATTTAAAAGGGGCAAAAATGCCCCTTAAAACTACATACCTGCGTTTTCGTCTATCCATTTTAGATACTCGATGATATTTTTGATCTCTTCGTCACTCATATGCTGATTTGGCATTCTAAGTTTAAAGAAGTCAATCATCGCTTTAACGTAGTCATCGTTATAGAATTTAGCAGGATCTTTTATGAAGTCTGCTACCCATTTTTCGCCATTTTCATGTCTTAGTAAGACGCCAGTTAGGTCTGGACCTGAGCTTACTTGACCGATAACGTGGCAACCATTACATCCGCCTTTTAGATAAGCCTCTTCACCTTTTGCAGCAGCTGGGCTCATCGGAGTTGCGATCTCTTTAGCTAGGTTATTTTTAGCTCTTAGACCAACGTCAGCAGTTTTTACCATGTATTGCCATACTTGGTACTCCCAAAGGATAGCGCCATTTACGTCGCCTTTTTTGTAAGCTTCGTCAGCTTTAGCTTTTACCTCTTTGATGTGACCGTATTGATCAAGTGCGTCATCAACCAAAGCTTTTACTTTTGGATATTTCTCATAATGTTTCTCTTTTAGGTATTTAACAACCTCTTGGATAACATCATCAGTTGCTTTGTTAGTTGCGATTACTTTGTCGTACTCGGCTTTTAGAGCTTCTGGGCTTAGAGTTTTTAGCTTGCTATTTTTTGCAGATTCATATTTTTTATTTGGATCTTTAACAAGCAAATAACCCATCATCTCAAGGTGAAGTGCTGAACAAAACTCGGTGCAGTAATATGGGAAGACACCTTCCATATCAGCTACGAAATTTACTGAAGCAGTTTTGCCAGGCTCAAGTGAAGCGTGGATGTTGTAAAGGTCGATGCCAAAGCCGTGAGTCTCGTCTTGAGCGCGCTCTAGGTTTGTTAGGTGAATTGTTACATTATCGCCTTTATTTACCTCGATGTGCTCTGGGTTGATGTGACTTCTGATCATTGTTGCATAGACAGTTACGTTTTTGCCGTTTCTCTCAACTCTTTCTTGACCAGCTAGTGTTGCAAATGGGCTTGCCTCGCCTGTTCTTGAGTTTGTACCCATGTTGTAAGTAAGCGCTGGAGTTAGCTTGCTAGCAGCTATTGAAACAACGTCGTGTGGCTCACCAAGTGGGATTGGCATATCGTAGATTAGCTCCATTTTTGGACCATTGATGTCGATTAGCTGGTGGTTTTGTGGATGGAGTGGGCCAACTGGGTTGAAGCGATCGATTGAAAGTTTATCAAGTGCGATTGCGTATTTGCCAACTGGTTTTGCTGATTTGCCCTCCATTGTGTCAAGGTGACCGATGTTGTAATGAACATTTACTTTATCAAGCACTTTTAAATTTTTGTAGTCCCATTTTACGATTTGACTATCAACGTAAAGTGAAGTATAGACTACACCATCTTGTGAATCAAATGATGTATGCAGTGGTCCAAGGCCAAGTTCGACTTGTCCGTGCATTGTCTTTTCTCTATCTAAGATAGGTATGCCGTATGGGTCAGTGCCAGCGTACTCTTTTTTGTCGATTAGCTCTTTGATCTTTTTAAAGTCATAAACTGATGCGTGAGTATCAAGCTTACCACCAACGATGATGTATCTGCCATCTGGTGTTACGTCACAACCGTGTGGGCTCTTTGACTCTGGGATCAAGAATAGTGCTCCAGCTTTTACAGCAGCTTCTATTGTAACTACCCTGTGACCATTTACAACTTTGTAGTTTTTCTTATCCTGTGCAAGTTTTTCTAAAATTTGCCAGTTATAAACGTGCAAGAAGTCGGTGTCATTTCTACTAGCACCTGCCTCAAATGGAGGAAGACCTTTTTCGATACCACCTGTATACATCTCGCTATTTATTGAGTTTGTAAAGCCCCAGCCGTAGCTCTCGCCCTTACCAGCGTCGCTTAGGTCTTGCCAGTATGGAGGAAGCTCAAGTGAGAAAGATGCTTTCTCGTCGATCTTGCCTTTTGGATAGTCAAATTTCCAAAATGTCACAGCGCCTCTATAGACAGCTTCGTAGTCGTCCATTGAGTGATAGTTATCATCAAGTGGAGCTGCGTACTGGCTAGCTTCGATGACGTACTCGCTGTTTGGAGTGATGAAGCTACCGCCGTGCTCACTCTTCATGATAGGGTTTACGACCATTTGAGTTGTCTCAAAGTCTTTTAAATTTATAACAGCGATCCTTGGGTTTGCCTTGTCGTTGATAAATAGATAATCACCAACATACTCACCATTTTTCTCAGTGAAATTTGGGTGGTGCGTATCGCCCCAAGTTATCTCTTTGCCCCTGATGTTGCCTTGTTTTAAAACAGCTTTTGACTCATCGTCATAGCCATATCCTTGCCAAGGCTCTGGGGTGAAAACGCCGATGTATTTGTAAATTCTCATCGACGGAACGCCATAAACTAGCACTTGACCACTCTGCCCGCCAGATGAAAAGACGATGAAATCATCTTTTTTACCGCTTGGCTGGTAAGTCTTAGCAGCTGCAAGGACATCTTTTTCGCTTAGCCCGCGCTCTTTCATGACTTTTTCAAGGTCACTACTAGCAGCACAAGCAGCAGTTAAAGATAGCCCAAGCAGTGCAGCACTTGCGACACAAAATAACTTTTGCATTTACTCTCCTTTTTAAAATGAATTTATCTCTAAACTCTTTGTCTTATTGCCTAGATCCACGCCAACAAGCACGTTTTTATCTATAAAAATTTCTTTTATCTCGCCACTAAAAAGCTCTTTTTTGCCCTTTAGCTTAAAGCTTTTGTCAAATTTATAGATCACTCCGTCCTCGCTAGCTACCAAAACCTCATCTCCCGCACAAGCAAGAGCTGAAATTTTAGATCTTAAAACTTGCTTTTTAGCTCCACTTTTAAGATCTAAAATTTCTCCATTTTTAAAGCCTATGAAAATTTCATCATCACTAAATTTACAAGCACTTATCGGCGCAAAACCAACGTTTTTTTGCTCTTTTACGTTAAGCTTGCTATCAAGCAAAAACGCCTTGCCATTAAAGCTAGTAAAAAATGCTCCCTCACCAAGCGGTAAAAAACTAGAAATTTTATAAATATTGTTAAAATTTTTTGATATAAATTTTTTAGAACTCTTGTCAAAAATGGCGATCGTTACGACATTTGCCATATCGCAGGCGACATAAATTTTCTCTTTTTCTAGCAAGATATTTGAAACCTTACAGCCAACATTTGGCAGAGCAAATAAAAATTCCTTCTCGCTAGCTACCCTTACGATCTCGTTGTTTAAATTTGCAACGTAAAAAGAGCTCTCATCAAAAGCACATCTTTGATCTTTGTAAATTTTCTCCTTTAAGCCTAGGCTTTTTGTCTCGCCATCTTTTACAAAGATGATGTTTTGACTATTTTCATCGACGAAACAGCCCTTACCCTCGGCAAAAAGCGCTATAAAAGACAAGCTAAGACATAGCAGAAATTTCATTATCTAGGTTGCTTTCATCGTAAATTTAAAATTAACAAAAATATACATATTCATATCTTAAAAGCAAATTAGAAGTTAATTTGTTTTCTTAAGCTTTTAAAGAAAAATATCAATAATTTTTTTTAAATTTTGCCATTTACAATAAATAGACTTTGGAATTTAATGGATAGAAATATTTTTTTGATAAAAATTTATTATCTGTAAAAAAATCTGTATTTTAGGCTTTTTTTGCATTAAAAATTTTAAATTATAAATATTTCTTTAAAAATTATTTAAATTATATAATTATATTAAGAAATAAAAATTTTCTCTTGCGTTTTGAGCGAGGGCTACTCTAGGTTTTTTTGATATTTTTTGCTTAAATTTGCTGATAACTTAAATTTGTTTAAATAGGCTATAATCCACCAAAAAAAGGAGAGATAATGCTAACACATTTAGATGAAAAAGACCGTCCAAAGATGGTCGATGTAAGCCCAAAAGATCCAACTAAAAGAGTAGCAACTGCTAGCGGGATCATCAAAATGAGCAAAGATGCTTTTAAGGCGATCAAAGAAAATACCGGCAAAAAAGGCCCAGTCATCCAAACAGCCGTCGTCGCTGCGATAATGGGCGCTAAAAAGACAAGCGAGCTAATACCTATGTGCCATCCACTGGCCATTTTGGGTGTGGATTGTGACATCGAGGAGCTGCCTGAAATTTGCGCTTTTAAGCTTTATGTGAGCGTCAAGATAGAGGGCAAAACAGGCGTTGAGATGGAGGCGCTAACAGGCGTGAGCGTGGGACTTTTAACCATTTACGATATGGTAAAAGCCATAGATAAGGGCATGGAGATAGATAACATCGTGCTAGAGAGCAAAACAGGAGGCAAAAGTGGCGAATATATGCGATCTAAATAATAAAAAGGCAAAAATCGACTACCCAACACACTGGAAGTATAAAGTGATATTTGACGCTGGCGTAAATGCCGAAGAGAAGGTAAAAGAGATAGTAAAAGATAGAGAATTTAAGCTAGTTTTTTCAAAATTTAGCAAAGATAAAAAATACGCTAGCTACGATCTAGCTGTGATAGTTTTAAGCGAAGAAGAGAGGCTAGAGATTTTTTCAGCGCTAAAACACGAAGCAAAATACGTTTTATAAGGCAAAAATATGGATAAACTTGAACAAAATTTACGTGATTATAAAGATAGCGAGGGGCTACTTACTAGCATAAAGGCTCTTTGCAACGACTTTTTTAGGGATGTCTCAGACAAAGACGAAAACACACTGCCTGATCTTTTGAAGCAAAAGATGAACGAGCTTTACGACAAGATGGACAAAGAGAGCCTCATAAATGCTAAAAACCTAAAAAGCGCTATGGAGGGGATAAATCAGGCCCTAGTTAGCGGCGAAGAGAAGCAGCTTTATGAGCTATTTGATAAAAGGGATGAGATAAATAGGGCCATCGAAGCAAAGCGTGAAGAGATAAAAAATAGGCTAAAAATTTCATTTGAAGCAGCTGAAGAGGTCGTAAAAGATAGAGATTTTGGCGAAAAAGAGGAAATTTTAGAGCTTTTAAACAACGCCATTATCAGAGAAACAAGGATGCTTGGCATCTTAAAAGAGAGTGCTCAAATCGCCTTTTTAACGACGCTTGAAGGCGCAAAGGATGTCGAAGAGACTGCTGGCGCGATAGCTAAAAATATGACCTACGCTGCGATAAGAGGCGGAGAGTTTAGCAAAGAGCGAATGTTTGAAATTTCAAAAAATATCATCAGTGCAGCTGGAAATTTAGCAAATGAGGGGCATATATTTGCAAAAGAGCTCATAAAAGGCGCGATAAATGGCACTAGAGATGGCATTTTAAGGGCTATTGAAAAGCTAAAAGATGAGGCGAAATTTGCCCCAGATGAGCTAAGACTAAACTCACAGCTTTTAAATTTAAAAAACGTGGATGAAGAGTTTATAGCGCTTCTTAAAGAGCTTGAAAATGAATTTGACGGCGTGGCTAAAAGCGAGATCGAAAGCGTGATAAATAGCGAGCTTGATACAAATCTAGCAAAATTTAAACGCATAAGCGATCAAGCGATGGAGCAGATCAGCTCAAGGCTTGAAGAGCTAAAATCAAACGGCGTTGCAAAGCTTATGAGCGAGGCAAACAATAAATTTGAAGCTCTAAAACAAGAGCTAAACGACAAGAGCAAAAAGCTAAAGCTAAATTTTGACGCAAATGACAAGCTTGAAGGCCTCAAACAAGATATCGCAGAGTTTGAGAAAAAGGCGAACAACAAGCTTGAAGACATCAAACAAATGGATATAAAATCAGAAGCTAAGAAATTTGGCGACAGAGCCTATCAAGCTGCAAAAGACTTCATAAACGTCATAAAAAAAGATAAAAAAGAGGAGTAAATTTGCCAAGCTTTTTGGCAAATTTATCATTTTGGCTAGGTCTTAGCCTAGCCCTTTTCATCACTTAAATTTATAAAAATAGATAGAGCAAAAACGCACCCAAGATCAAGCGGTAGATGACAAAAGGAAGCATCCTGATCCTTGAGATGATCCCCATAAATAGCTTCACGCAGATATAAGCACTAACTGCACTTATGATGACGCCAAGGGCGATGTCGCTCCAAGGCAAGGCGTTTGGATCTTTTATAAGCTTGATGCTCTCAAGTCCGCCAGCTAGTATGATGACAGGTATCGAAAGTAAAAATGAGAAATTTGCACTGCCTTTATGGCTAAAGCCCAAAAACAAGGCCGCTGTCATCGTTATGCCTGATCTTGAGACGCCAGGGATGAGCGCCACAGCCTGCGCTAAGCCTATAATAAGAGCAAATTTTATGGTCATTTCGTATTCGCTTTTGTTTGTTGAGCGAAGATCAGCAAAGTAAAGTGCGATGCCAAAGATGATCGTAGTAACAGCGATCACAACGCCGCTTCTTGCGTACTCTTCGATCACGTTGTTGAACAAAAGTCCAAAGATGCCAACCGGGATAGTGGCAAATCCCACGCACCAGACAAGCAAGCTATCGCCCACCATCTTTCTTTGTGCTATCGAGGCAAAAAAGTCGCGAAGCAGCTTAAAAATCGTATCTTTAAAATAAAAAAGTATCGCGCTTAGCGTACCAACATGCACTGCCACGTCAAAAGCAAGCCCTTGATCTGGCCAGCCAAGTAGCTTTGGCACCAAGATGAGATGAGCCGAGCTTGATATCGGCAAAAACTCGCTTATGCCTTGCACCAAGGCCAAAACGATAACGTGAGAAATTTCCATAAAATGCCTTTTTTTGATTTTAGATTGCAGCTGGGGATTTTACTCCCCAAAGTTAAATTTTATATAAGTTCGCTAGCAAAATTTGCAAGCTTTTGCGGAGTAAATCCGAAGTGGTCAAATAGTTCATTTGCCTTGCCGCTAGCGCCAAAGCTGTTCATGCCATAAACTGCGTCGGCAAATTTATACCACTCATAGCCAGTTGCGGCCTCAACTGCGATAATGGTTGTATTTTTATCTAAAATTCTAGCCACATACTCAGCTGGCTGCTCGCAAAGCAGATCAAAACAAGGTGCTGATACGATGTTTGCACCGATACCTTGCTCAGCTAGAAGTGCGGCTGCTTTTACGCAGAGTGAGACCTCGCTGCCGCTTGCTATAAATGTGATCTTTGCATCTTTTGCCGAGCTTAAAAGATATGCGCCGTTGCTAACCTCGCCAAATTCGCCTTTTGCAAGTGGGTCAAGCCCTTGGCGGCTAAGCACAAATGCGCTTGGAGCGTTTAAATTTAGAGCCACTTGCCAGCTAGCTGCGTTTTCGTTGCCATCAGCTGGGCGAAAAGTGTAGAAATTTGGCATCGCTCTAAATGTGCTAAGCTGCTCGATAGGCTGATGTGTCGGACCATCTTCGCCAACGCCGATGCTATCGTGTGTGAAGACAAAAAAGTGCTTGATGCCCATTAGCGCTGCTATCCTCGCACTTGGCTTTAGATAGTCGCTGAAGATGAAAAATGTCGCTGAAAATGGCAAGAAAAGGCCGTATCTGGCGATGCCGTTATTGATCGCTGCCATGGCGTGCTCTCTGATGCCGTAGTGGATATTTTTGCCATTTGGGAAGTCGCCCATGCCCTTTAGCTCAGTCTTGTTTGAAGGAGCAAGATCTGCGCTACCACCGATAAAGCCAGGAAGTTTTTTAGCTATCTCGTTTAAAATAACGTGGTTTGTATCTCTTGTGGCTAGCTTTTTGTCGCTAAAGTCTGGAAATTCGATCTTGCTAAAGTCTGGGTTAAGAAGTGAGTTTAATAAATTTTTGCCCTCAATGCTTAACGCCTCAACCTTTTTGTTCCACATCGCCTCTTCAAGATCGCCCTTTTCAACTGCGCCTCTAAATCTTAAAAGCACGTCCTCGTCGATAGCAAATTTCTTCTCAGGGTCAAAGCCAGCTGCGGCCTTTGCCTTTTTGATGATCTCTTCGCCAAGTGGCGCGCCGTGGCTGTGGTGGCTGCCTTCAAGCTCCATTGCGCCGCGTGCTATGTGTGTGTTTGCGATGATGAGATATGGCGACTCTTTCTCGCTTGCTTGCTCAAGTGCAAATTCGATCTGGTTGTAGTCGTGTCCGTCGATGCGTGCGACCTCCCAGCCCTGCGCTTCAAACCTCGCCTTGACGTCCTCGCTAAATGCGATCGCTGTGTCACCCTCGATCGTGATGTTGTTTGAGTCGTAGATGAGCACAAGGTTGTCTAGTCTTAAATTTCCTGCGATTGAACATGCCTCGTAGCTTATGCCCTCTTCAAGATCGCCATCACCGCAAAGACAGTAAATTTTATGATCGATTATTTTATTATCTGACTCATTTAGCACGTTTGCAGCGTATTTTTCTGCCATGGCTAGACCAACTGCATTTGCTACGCCTTGACCAAGTGGGCCAGTAGCCACCTCAACGCCTGGAGTGTGAATTTCTGGGTGTCCTGGGGTGTTTGAGCCAAGTTGGCGAAATTTCTTAAGCTCATCTAGGCTTAGATCGTAGCCGCTTAGGTGCAAGAAGCTATAAACCAAGCTTGATGCGTGACCACCGCTAAAAACGAGCCTATCTCTGTTTAGCCATTTTGGATTTTTAGGGTTGTGTTTTAAAAAGTTGCTTAAAACCACCATGATATCGGCTAGGCCCATAGGAGCACCTGGGTGTCCGCTGTTAGCGTTTTGCACCATATCAGCGCACAAAAATCTTATAGTATCGGCTTGTTTTTTTAGCATATGATCTCCTTTTTATTGCGTCAGATTATACAAAAAAGTGATTAAAACTTGCCTTGCATTTTTGCCCAAAATGTCTAAAAAGTGATATAAATTTACGAAATTTACGCACTATCTTAGATGCTTGTCTGTAAGCTCTAAGATCATCTTTGCGATATTTGTATCTACTTGTTTTAGTGCCTCTTCTATCTCGCAAATAAGCTCATCTTTTTTCTTTTTTGCACCAGATAGACCAAGTAAATTTGTAAATGAGTTTTTAGCTAAGTCGTTATGCACGGGCTTTCCAGCGGCCGCTTCGTCGCTTGTAAGATCGATGATGTCGTCTTGTATCTGAAAAGCAAGCCCAAGTTTTAGGCCGATATCATAAATTTTCTCGCACTCTGTTTCGTCTAAATTTACTATCACAGCGCCCATTTTTAGGCTAGCAGCGATGAGCTTTGCAGTCTTGTGGATGTGTAAAAAGACTAGCTCATCAAGGCTTAGCATCTTGCCAGAGAGGCCAAATTTAGCCTTTGCCCTTTTGATGTCCTCTTTGTTTGTATTTTCAAAGAAACAATCAAGCGCCTGACCTAGCACCATGCCGCTAACGCCAGCATTTTGGCTTAAAATTTCAACGCATTTTATACGAGTGTCAGCTAGCAACTCAGCGCGTGAAATTTCATAAAAAGCATGCGTATTTAGCGCATCTCCTGCAAGTATGGCAGTAGTCTCGTCGTATGTGACGTGAAGCGTTGGTGTGCCGCGTCTTAGGCTTGCGTTATCCATCGAAGGCAGATCATCGTGGATAAGCGAGTATGTGTGCATCATCTCAAGCCCCAAAGCCACTCTCATCGCCTTTTGCGTGAGGCTTTTATCCACGTTTTCGACCACGCCAAGAAGCAAAAGCGCCCTAAAGTGCTTGCCTCCAGCCTTTAGCATAACGCCAAGCGCCTCCTCGTAGTAAGGATGAAAGCTCGGCGCCTTTGGCAAATTTGCATTTAGAAATTTTACGAAGTCCTCAAGTAGGCTCATTTTGGCACTCTTGCAAAGAACTGAAAGTCGTTTCTAGTAAATAAAAGCACGAAATTTTGCAGGTCGCTGATCTTTTCTAAAAGCTCCTCGCGGTTACTCACACTCTCTTTGTTGTAGCCTAAAATTTTATCGCCTATTTTAATGCCAAAGATGTCAGCATTTGACTTTGGCTCGACCTTTGTAACTACTAAATTTTTATCAACCGTGATACCATAATCCACCAAAACTTTATCATCTAGCAAGCTCTCAGGCGACTTTGGCATGACATTTAAATTTGGCAGATCGAGGCTTGAAGGAGCGTCAATGTCTAGGCTTTGGTTAAATTTCACATCCCCGCTTACTGGCACTTGAAAGAGTAGCTCTTGCCTATCACGCTTCACGATGATGTCCAGTTTTGCGCCCTTTGGAGCAAAAAGCACCATCTCATTTAGCTCTCTTAGGCTCTTTGGTTTTATGCCATTTACACTAACAAGCTCATCATCAACCATCATCATCTTGCCGCGACCCAGTGGATCAACAAGGCCCACAAAGAATTTATCCTCTTTTTGCAAGAATTTCACGCCGATATCGCCGTAATATACGTCATCGTAAGATACAAAGTGCTTTAGATAGCGATTTGGTATAAATTTATCAGCTCCAACAGCTATGCCTATCATCTTGCAACAAGGCGTGTTTATCTCGCCAGTCGCGTTATACTCGAAGCTTAGTGTGTCAAAGTCGCCTAAATTTTGCCCTAAAGACTTGATGTGACCCATGACGGTGTTGTTTGCGTCATTTAAGATGCCAACCCAAGTGCTCTTTTTTATGCGCTCCTCGTTGGTCTCATCAGCCATCACAACAGGGCTTAGCTCCTTGCTAGAGCGGACCAAAAAGAGCTGTAAATACGGGTCAAATTTGACATATTCACCAAGTGGCGCTCCCTCACTTTTTGGCACTGCGATCAAATTTTTAGTGATAGCCACGCCAAAGTGTTTATTAACTGAGACGATTGAGTTTTTGTTCTTTTCAAAGCAGGCGTTAAAGTCCTCTTGTGTAGGCCTAGGATCGGCGTTTAAGCAAAGTGCTGATAGCAAAAAAGCAAGGGCAAATTTATATTTTAGTCTCATTTTATCCCCATCGAAGCAAGGCCGCCAAGCATCCTTGAAGCGGTGTTTTTCTTATCGGCCTCAACCGACTTTAGCACGTCATTTACGGCGCTTATTAGCAAAATTTGCATGCTCTCTTTATCTTCAAGCAAGCTATCATCTATGCTGATATCAAGTATCTCGCCGCTGCCATTTGCTCTAACGCTCACCAGCCCACCGCCGCTTTTTGCGCCAAATTCTTTATTTTTGCTCTCTTCTTCCATCTGCTTGGCTTGCTTTTGCACATCTTCAAGCATCTGCCCCATCTTTGAAAAGTCAAATCCCTCAAACATCGCCTACTCCTTTATGATCTCGTTTTTGTTATTTACGTGCACGATGGTTGGCTTAAATTTCTTAGCCTTTTTAAATTTCATACTAGCATACGCCACGATGATGACCACGTCTCCTACGCAGACCTTTCTAGCAGCTGCGCCGTTTAGGCAAATTTCGCCTTTTTTGCCCTTTATCACGTATGTGGCAAATCTCTCGCCATTATTTACATCTAAAATTTCAACCTTTTGATTTTCTATCAAATTTGCAGCCTTTATAAGCTCCTCGCCGATGCTGATCGAGCCAACATAGTTTAAATTTGCGTCTGTTACGACGGCTCTGTGGATCTTGCTAGCTAAAATTTCTATTGTCATTTTCTGCCTTGTTTAGTTTATTTGCACTCTATCACTGGTCTGTTTGCTAAAAATTTCTCGTTAAATTTCTCTGCCTTTAGCGTCTTTTCTAGATCGTCAAGAGTTTTGAAATTTCTGGCAAAAGATACGCCGACTAGCCCACACTCGCTCGTTTTTGTAACATCTAGTGTTATCTCGTAGCTGTTAAATTTTGGATTATTTGGCTCTGGATAGTAAATTTCCTCACGGTAAGAGCTGTCGCTACCTATCTTTTCTATCTTAAATTTGCCCTTTTTTGGATCTGTGGTTTTTTTTATCGCTGTTATAAAATCATCTATGTTTTTGATGCCTGGCGCATAGGTAACGCTGATTAGCTTACTCCATCCATAGCCACCCTCATCTTCCAAATAATACTCCACCGTAAATTCATTTTGGTATTTTTGGTGATAAATTTGGCCGTCATACTCTATATTTTGAGGTAGGTTGCTCACTAGATAGCTCTTTTGGTTTGCACTAGATTCTGGCTTTTGCAGCTCTTTTTGAGCAGTGGCACATCCTAGCAATAGTGCAACGCAAGTAGCCGTAAAGGCTAAATTTAAAATTTTCATCGTTTTTCCTTTCAAAAGTTATCTACATAAAATTTCAAGCACTACTTCTTTGTCGCTAAATGGGTGCTTGACGCCCTTTATCTCCTGATATGGCTCGTCGCCTTTGCCAAGTATGACAAGCGCCCAGCCAGGCTCTAGCTTGCTAATGGCTAGAGCGATCGCCTCTTTGCGGTTGGCGTTTCGTATCAAATTTTCATTTTGGCTCATGCCAGCGCAAATTTCGTCTATTATGCTCTCTGGCTCTTCACTTCTTGGATTGTCACTTGTGACTATGCAAATTCTTGCGTATTTTTGGGCTATCGCTCCCATTTTAGGGCGCTTTGTCCTATCTCTGTCACCGCCTGCGCCAAAGACTGCGATCAAATTTAGATGTCTAAGCGAGTTTAGCACCTTTTCTATGCCATCTGGTGTATGGGCAAAATCTACGATGACTAGCGGATCGGTGCTAACGACCTCCATCCTGCCACTCACTCCCCTAAATTTACTTATCGCCTTTGAAAGTGCGGCCGCTTCTGGGCGCTCTAGCAGGCAAACAGCTCCAAGAGCGGCGATTAGGTTATAGAGATTAAACTCGCCTTGAAGGCTTGAGTCTATCTCCACATCGCCATTTGGCGTCTTGATAACTGCGTCTATGCCGTCTTTTAGCCCATAAACTATCGGCGCAAAGCTAGCTGGCTTTTTGAGTGCGTATGTGTAGGCGTTTTTTGGGTTAAATTTAACTCCACCATCGTCAATGTTTATGAGTTTTACGCTCTCATCGTCAAAGAAGCTTGATTTTACCCTAGCGTACTCCTCCATGCTCTTGTGGTAGTCTAGGTGATCTTGCGTTAGGTTTGTAAAAATTTTAAGAGCAAAATTTAAGCTCTCTATGCGTTTTTGAGCGATCGCGTGTGAGCTAACCTCCATCACGAAGTACTCACAGCCCTGTTCGCTGGCTGCTTTGAGATATGAGAGCGTCTTTAAAATGGCACTTGTCGTAAGCGCCTTGTCATCTATCTGCTCACCCTCTATAAAAGCCCCTCTAGTGCCACTTAGCCCGCATTTTTTGCCTAACTTTCGCAGGGTCTCGTAGATAGCCGCAGCCGTTGTGGTCTTGCCATTTGTCCCTGTGATGCCAACTATCTTTAAGCTTTCATCTATTTTTAAAAGCTTTTTGCACTCTTCAAGGGTGATTATTTTAGCGCCCTTTTTTACCGCAGCCTCTGCAAATTTCGCATTTGCAGTGGTTTGCACAAAGTATGCACCCTGCTCGCACTCGTTTGAGTCATCTGTTATGAAGCTATTTTCTACTGATATTTTCATCGTTTTGTCTTTTTTGTATCTCTTTAAAAAGCTGATCTATACGCTCGTCGCCGCCAAACATCACCGCCGCACTCTCAAGGTAGTTCATGCTCATATCGATGAAGTCATTTTTTATCAAATTTCCTAAAAATTCCAAAAAATCGTCTTTGTTTGAGATCATCACCTTGGTTGAGAACATGATGTTTTCAAAGACCTTTTTAAAGCTGCCGTCCTTATAAACAGCCCTTTTAAAGTCCTCGTAGCTGATCGCGTCTTGCTCTTCAAAATACTCGCTCTCCTCGTCTCTGGACTCTAAAATTTTTAAAATTTCCTCCACGCCCTCGTCGTCCTCGCCGGCTCTTACCTTCGCCATGTAGTAGTCAAACAAGAGCTTTGCCTCCTCGGCATTTTCCTCGCCAAGAGAGCAAATTTGTATCAAAAATAGCAGATCCTTCTCGCGTGTCTTTTCGTAGGCTAGCGAAAAGTAAAAGATCGCATCTTTAAATTTAGATCGTTTAAAGTGCTTTATGCCTACTTTTTTATAATCCATCAATGTCAAATTCCTCGCCTATTGGGACGTTTATGACCTCAAGCTCTGGATGAATGTCGATGCGAAGCTGCCTTTCGATGCCGTATTTTAGCGTGGTCGTGCTGGCTGCACATCCGTGACAATGTCCTGTGAGCCTTACGTAAATTTTGCCGTTTTTTATGCCAAGTAGCTCCATGCCGCCGCCGTCATTTTCAAGCATAGGTAGCACCTTTTGCAAACTCGCAGTCACTGGCTTTAAAAGCTCTTCATCACTAAATGGGATCATATTTTTTCCTTAAATTTTTTAGCTATTATAGCAGATAAAGTGCAAACAAACGTTTTCTAGGCTTTTGCTGGGGCGTTTTGGCTTTAAATTTTGGTGGTTTTTGTGAGAAAAAAGGGCAAATTTGCCCTTTAAATTTAGTTTAGTAGAAATGATTTTATATCGATTTTATGCTCTATCATCTTGCTTTCAAGCATAAATTCTTGCGTAGCCTCAAGCGCTTTTATATCATCAGCCGTGATCTTTGAGCTAAAGTCGTACTGAGGATACATGCTCTTTACCGCCTCTATACTAAGCCCAGTCTCTTCGGCTGTAAATTTAAGCGCTTCGTCCTCGTTTGCTTTGATGTAGGCCAAAATTTCATCCTGAGCCTTTTTAAATTTCTCAACCACATCTTTGTGCTTTTTATAAAACTCTCCGCTTGTTGCCGTGACGATGACTGGAGTGATGACGCCTTTGCCAGTTGTCACTACATTTAGGCCTGATTTTTGAGCGTTGTAGGCCGCTGGTCCTGCAAGAAGCGCTGCATCGACGCTGCCGTTTTCAAGTGCGGCTTGCGCAGCTGGGATGCCCATAGAGATAAACTCTACGTCATTTATGCCTAGACCGCCAAGCGCTAGATATCTAACCAAAAGCTCATTTAAGATAGTGCCTTTTGGGCCTGCTACTTTTTTGCCTTTTAGATCTTTTGGCGACTTGATGTTTTTATCTTTAGAAAATATCACAAAAGCCTCTGGCGCCCTTGAATAGGCGCTTATGATCTTTATATCAGCCTTATTTGCCGCTGCAAGTATGACCGAAGTGCCGCCCACGCAGTTTAAAAACTGGAGCGAATTTGAAGCGAGCGCTTGCGTTTGTTTCGCACCCGAGGTGATCTCGGAGTACTCGACTGGCACGCCAAAAGACTTTGCATAAAAGCCTTTAAATTTATCGACGATCGATGGGACGTTTAGGGGCGATTTGACGTAGGTCATGCCGATCTTATCTAAGCCCTCGCTTGCGTTTGCGACTAGACAAAGCAAAGAGGCCGCACACAAAACCTTGAAAAACTTTCTCATATTTACTCCTTTTAAAAATTTTCAAGATTATATAATCTTTTGCTTCATTTTGGTTTTAATTATCATTTTATTTGCCTAAATTTCACTCAAAATTTTGCGTTTTATAGCTATTAGCTCCTCGCTTAGCAGATCTCTTGGCCTTGCTAAATTTGATAGCTCGTAGTTTGACTTTATCCCGCCCTTTTCAAGCAAGATGATCTCGTCAGCCAAAAATAGCGCCTCGTCGATGTTGTGAGTGACAAAAAGGATGGTTTTGCCAGCTTGTATTTTTAAGATTTCAGCTTGCATGCTAGCTCTAGTAAACGCATCAAGCGCGGCAAACGGCTCGTCCATTAGGATCAAATTTGCCTCATACGCAAGAACTCTAGCAAGCGAAACGCGCGAGCTCATACCGCCAGAGAGCTGCGAAACTGCGGCAAATTTAAAGTCGCTAAGTCCTATCATCGATATCAAACTATCGATCTTTGAGGCTTCAATCTCATGCGTTTTAAGCGCAAAAACGATATTTTCATAGACGTTTAGAAATGGCATAAGACGGGGCTCTTGAAAGACGAAGCCGATCTTTGCTGGCTCTTTAAATTTTATCTCGCCAAGGCTTACGCTCTCAAGACCAGCGATAAGGCGTAAAAGCGTAGTTTTACCGCATCCGCTTCTGCCGAGTATGACGGTGATCTTATCTTTTTTTATGCTCAAATTTAGCTCTCTCAAAACGTCGATACGCTTTTCGCCTATAAAAAAATGCTTGGATAAATTTGAAATTTCTATCATTTTTCACCTCGCAAAAGGCTAAATTTAGCTATCAAAAGCAAAAACAGCCTATCTATGAGCACGCCGCAAATGCCTATCGTAAAAATGCCCACAAATATTCTATCCGCGCGTGAGAGCTCTTCTGCGTCAAGGATTAAGTAGCCTAGTCCGCTTGAAGCCGCTATCATCTCCGCTCCGATGATCGCGCGCATGGCGTAGCCAAAGCCTATTCGCATGCCGACAAAGATATCTTTTAGCGCGCTTTTTAAGATGATCTTGTAAAAAATTTCAAATTTGCTAAAGCCAAAAATTTTGCCAACCTCGATGAGCTTTATATCGCAGCTCGTTAGCCCCTTTTGGATACTTAGAAACATCGGGAAAAACGAGGCTAGGATGATGATAATAATCTTTGGCATCTCGTTTATGCCAAACCAAAGCACCAAAATGGCGATCAAACTAAGCGGCGGGATATTTCTAAAAAACTCCAGTATCCACTCGTAATAAACGCTGATCTTTGGCAAAAGTGCCGCTATACCGCCAAGCACGAGCGCCAAGGCAAACGAGAGAGCATATCCTGCAAATATGCGCTTAAAGCTGATAATGGTGTGCGTAGCAAGCTCGCCGCTTAGGCTCATGCTACACATCGTTTTTATCGTAGCTATCGGACTTGGCAAGATATATGGTGTGAAAATTTCTAGCTCGCAAACGACCTGCCAGATGGCAAAGATCGCTAGGATCAAAATGCTCTTTTTAAAAATTTCTTTCACAGCCCATCTCCGTTGTGACAGCCGTTTTCGCAGTATAAAAGCTCGATGATCTGGTAGTTTTTAAGCTCGCTAAATTTATATGAAAGGGCGTTTTCTATCTTCTCTTTACTGCTAAGACTTAGTGTTTTTACGTCCAAATTTGTGAAAAATCCCGGCGGTATCGGACTTTGCTCGATGTTGCGCATCTTTAAATTTATAGCGTTTTGCTCCCTAAAGCTTTTCCATGTCAAAAATGTGGTTCGCTCCAAATTTAGCCCCCTGCCAAGCTCTGCCAAGTCCTCGCAAGGTGTGGTCACGTAAAGCCACTCGTTCTCTTTTAGCTTTGCGCTTAGCTCAAGCGCGCTTTCTATTAAAATGGGGTTTAAATTTGAGATGAGATCGGCCTGCTCTTTGAAATTTGCCCTGATGAAATTTACAGCCCTCGGACAGCGGCTATCGTAAATAAGCTCACTTTGCGCAAGAGCGTTTTTGTATGCGTTTTTTACGCTTTTAACGTGGTCTTTTTCACACTCTACTACGCTAAAACCTTTGTCTTGCAAAATTTCTTTAAGTGCTGCAAAGTCGTAGATACTTTTTACAACAGGATTTAACCAAACCACTTTTTTCATGAAAACTCCCGTCAAATTTAAAGCAAAATGTAATAATTAAAATCAAAATTGTATCACTTGAAAGTAAAAAGATGGCTTTGGAGGTTAAATTTATAAGAAAACGGCTAGACTTTTACGTCTAAATTTCGCTTTTTTTGGCTTTTCTCCATTAGCTTTAGTATGTCTATGCCGTTTTTTTCAAGGCGCATCAGCTCCTTAAGATAGGCAAATTTCTCATCTTTATTGATATCGTAGGTCGCTAGTTTCTCGCTTCGGCCAATCACTGAGGCATAGACCTTGTTGCCGTCAAGCTTGTCGGTGTTTTGCACATTGTAAAGCGACAGCACGCCCTCTATCACCTCTTTAAATTTCGCGCCACTCTTCATACCAGCCTTCATCAGCGTTAAAAATCTCTGCCTGCTCTCATCGTCAGTGAAATTTATACTTTGCATTGTCTCATATTCTATCGGTGGCTTGTTCGTGCTAGTTAGCATTGAGATAGCCTTCTTGCCTATCGTAATACTCTCAACGCCGACCCTCTCGCCAAGATATTGTCTCAGCGCATAGTCCAGCCACTTGTCCTTAAACTCCTCGACGCTCATGTCCTTATCCAGTATCTCAAAGCCCTCCACGTGGCTTTTGCGGCCAAGTCCGAGCAAGGTGCCGCTATCATCTTTTGACGTGTACTCTTTTGCGAAGAGATCGACGTTTGTTGGATAGTATCCGATGATCGATTCGTAAAGCCTTCCAAAACCAAGCGCCTCGGTCTGACTAACAAAGCTTTTAAGCTCGTTTATCTCATCTTGACTCATTTGCTTGTCGTATCCCATGAGCTTGCCCCAGATGCTTATCTTGCCATTAGCGGCCATGCCTGTGAGCGAGTTGTCTTTAGCAAATTTTAGTGGCTCATCATCTTTGTTAAATTTACTCTCGCTCGTGCGACCTAAATTTATCTGATTGGTGTTTTTGGCTAATTTTTGAGATGATAAATTTAAAGAATTTTCGTCCGCACTAGGCTTGATATGGCTAGCACTTTGCTCCCTAATGTTTTGAAAGCCGCTATATAAATTTACATTAGCTCCGTTTACGCCACCTATCATCTCAAATCCTTTGTAAGATAGTTAAAACAAATATCGTCTTTTCCAGAGTAAAATTTAGAAATTTGTAGAGTTTGACTTGTAAATTTAGGCTGACTTGAGACTGGATAAATTTAGACATTTGAGAAGGCCGGAATTTAGAATTTACTTTGTAGAAATTTGCATATATCGGTTTTTATTGTATCTGGTTTAGCTTTATTATATCTAGTCTATATATTTGGTTTTGGATTTATCATATACAATTCGTATATTTTGTCATACCATAGGCTATTTCGGATCAAATTTATGTCATCTTCTTGGCCACCCTAGCCACATTAGCCAAGCCCTTTTTACAGTCTATCAAAATTTAGAATTTTGCAACTTCGTGAATTGTAAATTTGAAATTTCTTTTTTGAATAATTTAAATTTGAGATAGTTCGTATAGATAATTTGCCCTGCTTTTTGTTTTGCATTTTAAATATATAAGCCCTTAATCCTAAAACTTCGTAAATTAGCTTATAAATTTTATCCAGAAACACTCAAAATAGAAATAACACGCCTAAAGCAAATATCACAAAAAATCAACGAAGTAAAATTTAAAAACTACTAGCTCTAAATTTAGAAATTTATGGCGCTAGCTTTGAAATTTAATAGATAAGTTTGGGCTAGAACTTTAAAACCTAATTTTGAAGGCTTTGGCATAAATTAAAGAGCGTCCGTTTGTTTTTGTGCTTTAAAACCGCTATAAATTTACTTATACCAACTATTTTAACCTATAGCATCAGCTCATCTAAAAGCCACGAAATAAAATTTATAATGCTCCGACTTGTAAATTTGCCACATACTAAAATGGATAAATTTAAAACAAAATTTTTAAAAAATAAACATAAAAAGAAAAATTTAGAAAGAAAAGAGAGCCAGATAGGCTCTCTGGGGATTATTCAGCTACTAGCTCTATATAAGCCATCTCAGCTGCGTCGCCTCTGCGAACGCGAGTTTTGATGATTCTTGTATAGCCACCGTTGCGCTCTTTAAATTTTGGAGCTACTTCAGTAACTAGCTTATTTGTAGTCTCTTTGTCTTGCAATGAAGCAAATACTGCTCTATGAGCGTTAGAGTCGCCCTTTCTAGCTCTTGTGATAAGCTTTTCAACATAGCTTCTAAGCTCTTTTGCTTTTGGTAAAGTTGTCTCTATCTTTTCGCTTTTGATGATAGCTATCGCTAAATTCTTAAGCAATGCAGATCTATGAGATGACGTTCTACCAAGTTTGCGATATCCGTGTTTATGTCTCATCTATTGTCCTTTTATTCTTTTGCACTCATTTGTGATTTTAGCTCGGTTATTTTCTTTCTGAGTTGCTCTTTGCTATCTTTTAACACATCGACACCAACTGGATAGCCTATCTCTTCCATAACCGCTTTTATCTCTTCAAGAGATTTTTTACCTAAATTTTTAAGCTCTTTAAGCTCATTTTCGTCCATCAACGCAAGCTCGCCGATAAATCTTATATCGGCTTTGTCAAGGCAGTTAAAACTTCTAGCGCTTAAATTTAGATCTTCTACACTAGAAAGTAGCTTTGAAAACTCGCCGCTTGCGCTTGAACTAGCAACTGGGGCACTAACGTCAATATCTAAAATTCCTTTAAATACTGACATTTGTTGATACATAGCTTCTAAACAATTTTTAAAAGCTTCTACTGGACCAACTTGACCATCTGTTGTTATCGTAAATACGATCTTCTCGTAGTCTGGGTCATCTTCAACCAAGACGTTTTGTATCTCATAAACTGCTTTTTTAACAGGTGTAAAGAAAGCGTCTAGTGCGATGTACTCGTCTTCGATCTCTTCTCTGATCTCTTCACTAGGAACATATCCGATACCTTTTTGGATGATAACTGAGAAATTCAACTCAGCATCTTCGTTGATAGTCGCAAGATATGCATCTGGATTAACGATCTCAACTAGGTCGTTATTTAGGTCAGCGCCAGTTATCTCTTTTGGTCCTTTAAAGCTATACTCTATAACTTCACGCTCACTGCCGCTTTTTAACTTAAATCTGATCTTTTTCAAATTTATAATAAAAAACGCTACGTCTTCAAGCATGCCACGCATACTATCAAATTCGTGGCTAACGCCTTTTATCTTTACACCAATAGGGGCAAAGCCTACTGTACTTGTGTAAAGAAGACGGCGTAGTGGGTGAGCCAAAGTAACAGCATAACCTGCTTCAAAAGGATATGCTGTAATGTTAGCAACATTTTCGCTAACACTTTTAACTTCTATTTCAGTTGGCATATAAGCTGATGTGGTAATCTTTCTCATCTTTATACCCTCTATTATTTTGAGTAAAGCTCTACTATAAATCTTTCCTCAACAGGAATGATAACCTCTTCTCTTTCTGGATTTCTAGTGAAAATTCCAAATTTTTTCTCTTTTTCCACGTCTACCCATGCAACGATGCCAGTTTGAGCTGTAAGATCGATCGCACGAACGATTTGTGGATTGTTTTTAGATTTCTCAGCAACTTCTACTTTAGAGCCTGGCTCTACTCTGTAAGATGGGATATCCACTCTCTTGCCATTTACTAAAATATGTCCGTGAGTTACAAGCTGGCGAGCAAAACGACGAGTCGTTGCAAAGCCCATTCTGTAAACAACATTGTCTAATCTCTGCTCTAGTAGTTGAACCAAAAGAGCACCAGTGTTGCCCTCGCGGCGTGCTGCTTCTTGAAACAATCTTCTAAATTGTTTCTCTGAAACACCATACATAAATTTAGCTTTTTGCTTCTCACGAAGTTGTAAGCCATATTCGCTTATTTTTGCTCTTCTTTGTCCGTGTTGTCCTGGCGCATAAGGTCTTTTTTCTAAAGCGCTTTTACCAGCAAGTCTTCTTTCGCCTTTTAACGCAAGAGACACACCAAGACGTCTTTCTAATTTTTCAACAGGTCCTGTATATCTAGCCATAATAATTTCTCCTAATTTTCTCTAATTATACGCGGCGGCGTTTTGGCGGTCTGCAACCATTGTGTGGTAAAGGTGTGATATCTTTGAAGAAAGTTACTTTTATACCCTCTACGCCACCTACACTCTTAACAGCCGTTTCACGTCCGCTACCTGGACCTTGAACCTTAATGCCAACTTCTTTAATGCCGTGTTCTTTTGCTTTGTTTAAAGCATCTTCTACAGCTTGTTGAGCTGCATAAGGAGTTGATTTTTTACTACCCTTAAAGCCTAAGCCACCTGCACTACTCCATGCAATAGCATTTCCCATTTCATCAGTTACAGTTACCATAGTATTGTTAAATGTTGCACTGATATAAACGATACCTTTGGCTATGCTTTTTCTAACTACTTTTTTCTTAACAATTTTTCTTTTCGCCATTTATTATCCTTTAACCCTTGCCTTACTTAGTAGCCGCACCGACAGTTTTACGTCTGCCTTTTCTGGTTCTAGCATTAGTTTTAGTCTTTTGACCACGAACAGGAAGACCCTTTCTGTGGCGAAGACCTCTATAACTTCCAAGATCCATAAGAGCTTTGATATCCATAGCAACTTGTTTTCTCAAATCACCCTCAACGACGTGGTGCTCTTGAATTTCTTTACGGATAGCTGCTGCTTCGTCTTCGCTAAGCTCATAAACTCTCTTGTCGTAAGAAATTCCAGCTGCGTCAAGAATTTGACGAGATTTATAAAGACCTATACCATAGATATAAGTCAAACCATACTCGATTCTCTTTTTGTTTGGTAAATCTACACCTGCAATACGTGCCATGCCTTATCCTTGTCTTTGTTTATGTTTTGGATTTTCGCAGATAACACGAATTATGCCACTACGTTTGACAATTTTACATTTGTCACACATCTTCTTTACAGAAGGACGAACTTTCATTTTAGTCTCCTAAAAATTTATTCCACTTTTTTAGGGGCTGCATCAGGTCTAAAGAAATAATTTAAACCAACTATTTTCAAAATAAGTGGGGAACTTTGAAAATAATTCTTCATACAGCTTTTCGCAAAGCTTGGATTTTATCCAAAGCCAGCTTTAAATTTACTTAGCATATTTGCCACAAAATCAAATTTACTTATATCTATAAGTGATCCTGCCCTTGTCTAGGCTATATGGCGTAAGTTCTACTTTTACGCGGTCGCCAGGCATTATCTTTATATAATGCATTCTCATCTTTCCGGCGATATGACATAAAATTATATGTTTGTTGTCGAGCTCAACTTTAAAAGTTGCATTTGGCAGTGCTTCAACAACATTTCCATCAATCTCAATGACATCGTCTTTTGCCACAAATTCTCCTTTCTTTAAATTTTTCTCTAAATTTCACGCTTGACTTAAAATTTCAGCTTTGCCATTAACTATCGCTATACAATGCTCATAATGGCTAGTTCTCAAACCATCTTTTGAGGTTACTTTCCAGTTATCGCTTCCTAAAACTGGCGTGCCATCTTTTTGGCAGATCATCGGCTCTATACAAAAAACCATTCCCTCTTTTATCTTTGGTCCAGCTTTTGGGTTGTTTCCTTCAAGATAGTTTGGAATTTCCGGCTCTTCATGTGGCCTTTTACCTATGCCATGACCGCAATATCCGCGCAAAGGCACATAGCCTCTACCTAGTATAAATTTCTCAAGCTCGTAGCTAATCTCTTTAAAATGCATACCAGCTCTTATAAAATCAATCGCAAAATAAAGCGCGTCTTTTGAGCAAGCGATCAAATCCTCGTCATCTTTTGAAATTTTACCAACCCCAAAAGTCCTAGCCGAATCGCCAAAATAACCATCTAAATTTGAGCCAATATCAACACTAACGATATCGCCCTCTTTTAGTTTGTATTCGTTTGGAATTCCGTGGATCACCACTTCATTGACGCTTATGCAAGCTGCATTTGGAAAGCCGTAAAGCCCTTTAAAGGCAGGTTTTGCTCCAGCAGCTCTTATCATATCTTCGCAAATTTTATCTATCTCAAGAAGGGAAATTCCGGGTTTTATGATCGTAGAAACGTGATCAAGTGTTCGAGCGACGATCTTATTCGCCGCTCTCATTTTCTCTATCTCAGCTGGTCTTTTTAGCGTGATAGCCATTTTATAGACCTACTGCACTTAGAGTTTGGTATTTGTTTGTATAAGACTGAGCTTCTATACGTCTCATCGTATCAAGTGCTACTGAAACCACGATAAGCACTGATGTACCACCAAAATAAAATGGTACGCCCATAGTCTTGACAAGTACCCAAGGTAGTGTTGAAATAATACCTAAGTATAAAGCTCCACCTAAAGTTAGTCTGCCAGCTACTTCGTTTAGATAGCTAGCTGTACTTTCGCCTGGTCTAACACCAGGGATAAATCCACCTTGTTTCTTTAAATTTTCACTTATATCTTTTGTGTTAAAGACGATCGATGCATAGAAAAATGCAAAGAAGATTATAAATAAAAATGTTAAAACGTTAAACATATAGCCATTTGGACTTAAAAAGTCGTTGATAGCCTGGATTACTGGATTTGTGCTAGCCTGCAAAATAGTGCTTGGAAACATCAAAATCGCACTAGCAAATATCGGTGGGATAACGCCACTTAAATTTACTTTGATCGGTATATAGTTCATTATACGTTTGTTTTGATTTTCCATTATCACTTTTCTTGAGTAAGAAATAGGGATACGTCTTTCGCCCATCTCGACAAAGATAATAGCGCCAATGGTCGCTAGAATAATCACCAAAATAGCGATGACTGTTAGGAAATTCATCTCAGAAGTATTTACCAAATTTACAGTTCCGCCGATAGCACTAGGTATGCCAGAGACGATGCCCGCAAAGATGATAAGACTTATACCATTGCCTATACCGCGCTGTGTGATCTGCTCGCCTATCCACATAAGTAGCATAGTGCCAGTTAGCATAGATACAGCAGAGATCGCGATAAATAAATTCATATCTATCATGATAGCTTGCTCGCCGCCACGACCGCTTAAGCTTTGAAGTCCGATAGAAACGCCGATTGATTGTACAAGAGTGATAACGATAGTTGCATAACGTATGATTTGCATATATTTTTGCATACCGTCGCGCTCTTTTTTCATCTGACCTAACTTTGGAAATGTCGCTGCTAGAAGCTCCATGATGATCGAAGCTGTGATGTAAGGCATGATGCCTAGAGATATGATACTTAAACGCTCAGCGGCTTTACCACTAAACATATTAAATAGACCCAAGGCGTTGCTATTGTTTGAATTGAAAAATTCTTTAATTACGTCGACATTAACACCAGGAACTGGCACATAAGCCAGTATCCTGTATGCGAACAAAAATGCCAACGTGATTAAAATCTTGTTGGTCAGTGTTTTATCCATTATTTTGTTCCGCTAACGCTAACGTTCTCGTCTTTGATCTTTGAAGCAAGAGCTTTTGCGCTTGCACCGATTAGTTTTATCTTAGTAACGCTCTTTGCGATTTTATGAACGCTAGCTATTGTTGCTATTGAAATTTCAGCAAGCTCTTTTATAGCTGTGATCTTCTCAACATTGATAACATAAGGTTTTTCAAATTTAGATGCAAAGCCTACTTTTGGAAGACGTCTTTGAAGTGGTTGTTGTCCGCCCTCAAAACCTCTTTTTTCATTGTAGCCTTTTCTTGCTCTTTGACCTTTATTACCTTTGCCAGCAGTTTTACCATTGCCACTGCCTTGACCACGACCTATTCTTTTAGTTGCATGAGTTGAACCTGCAGCAGGTGTTAATTTTTCTAATGCCATCTTAACTCCTTTCTCTTAGCTTTTTAGCAAACTAAGTGCTTTTATAGTAGCACGAACTACGTTTGCTGAGTTGTTTGAGCCAAGTGATTTAGTAAGGATATCCTTAATACCTGCAAGCTCGATAATAGGACGTGCACTACCACCAGCGATAACACCAGTACCCTCGCTAGCTGGGCGAAGTAACATTCTACTTGCGTTATATTTTACCTCTACATCGTGAGGGATAGTTGTGCCTTTGATCTTAACATGGATAATATTTTTAAATGCGTCGTCAATTGCTTTTCTCATCGCATCTGGCACCTCTTTAGCTTTGCCATATCCAAAGCCAACTAGGCCATTTCTATTACCAACAACAACTAAAGCTGTAAATCTAAATCTACGACCACCTTTAACAACCTTTGTAACCCGACCGATATCGACGATTACTTCTTCAAATTCTTCTCTATTATATTTTTCCATCGATTTTCCTTTGGGTTATAGCTTGATGCCATTTTCTCTTAAAGCTTCAGCAAATGCTGCGATAACGCCATGGTATAAATAACCATTTCTATCAAAAATTGCAACATCTATCTTCTTGACTTTTAAAGCCTTAGCAAATTCTTTAGCTAAAGTGACCGCACCTTCTTTGTTTGCTTTTATGCCTATTTTTCTACCATCAACTGCAGCTAGTGTAGTAGCTGTAACATCATCAATCGCTTGAACATAAAGAGTTCTGTTTGATTTGAAAATAGAAACTCTTGGGCAAGTTGCAACACCAGAAATTTTACCTCTGATTCTTCTTTTTCTCTTAATTCTAAGAGCGATTTTTCTTTTTAGTACTTTTGCTGTCATTTACCGCCCCTTACTTCTTAGATGTCTTGCCCGCTTTGCGGATGATACGTTCTTCTAGATATTTAACGCCTTTGCCTTTATATGGCTCAGGTGGTCTAAATCCTCTAACTTGAGCAGCCACTTGACCTACTACTTGTTTGTCGTCACCTTTGATAGTAATAACGTTTTTATCAACGCTAGCTTCAACACCTGCTGGTAGCTCATAGTTAATAAGGTGTGAAAAACCAAGAGAAAGCTCTAAAATTTTGCCTTTTGCAGCTGCTTTGTAACCAACGCCGTTGATCTCAAGCTGGCGGGTAAAGCCATGAGTGATACCAGTTACGATGTTGTTAGCAAGTGCTCTATATGTTCCCCAGTAAGCTCTGCTTTGGCGATCTTCGCCCTTTGGAGCAAAAACTATATGACCATTTTCTATCTTGACATCAACGTGACCTTTTGTGTCAAGCTCTTTTAAGTGATTGCCCTTTTTAAATTTTAGGACATTATTTTCAACGCTAACGTCTACACCACTTGGGATAGCGATAGGCTGTTTTCCAATACGTGACATTTTTTTCCTTTACTTGTCTAGGGTGTTCCTACATTTACGAATAAACACCACAATGCCGTAAATTTGATCGTCAAATTTGACGAAACCTGACTAAATTTAGCTTTGGCGAAATATAAAATTTCACCTAGCTAAAGTTAAATTTCTAAATTTAAAACAACGCCAAAACGCTGTTTTACTATTACCAAACGGTACAAAGAACCTCGCCACCAACGCCAGCTTTACTTGCTTCAATACCGCTCATAACGCCTTTGCTTGTGCTAACGATAACTGTTCCATAACCATTTTTAAAACGCTTAATGTCGTCTTTGCCTTGATAAACACGGCGACCAGGTTTTGAAACCCTTTTAAGCTCGTTTATAACGCTTCTGCCGTACTCATCATACTTTAAAACTACGTTTATAAATTTCTTGTTACCTTCTTCGATAACGTTGTAGCTCTCGATATAGCCTTTTGCTGCAAGGATAGAAAGAGTAGCCTCAACAACCTTAGAATGAAGCAATTTTGCAGTCTCAAGTCTTCTCATACTTGCATTTCTAATGCGTGTTAATCCATCTGATATTAAATCGTTCAACATTTCTCTTCCTTACCAACTTGCTTTTTTAAGACCAGGTATTAGGCCTTCGTTAGCCATTTTTCTTAGGCAAACACGGCAAATTCCAAAATCTTTATAAACAGAGTGCGGACGACCGCAAATTTGGCATCTAGTATAGCCACGAACCGCAAATTTTGGCTTGCGTGCAGCTTTTGCTATCATTGATTTCTTTGCCATTTTACTTTCCTTTTACAAACGGCACACCAAATAGCTCTAGCAATTTGAATGCCTCTTTATCATTTTTAGCCGTAGTAGCAATCGTAATATTCATACCATGAGTTCGTAAAATTTTATCATACTCAACCTCTGGAAACATTAGCTGCTCGCTAAGACCAAAGTTATAGTTTCCACGTCCGTCAAAGCCATTTTTTGGAAGACCACGGAAGTCTTTAACTCTTGGAAGAGCAACGCTTATTAGCTTATCTAAGAAAGCATACATTTGCTCTTTTCTCAAAGTTACTTTGATACCAACAGGGAAGCCTTCGCGAACTTTAAAGCCAGCAACTGATTTTTTAGCATCAGTGATAACCGCTTTTTGTCCAGCGATAAGTGAAATGGTATCAGCCATATTTTGAAGCACTTTCTGATCTTTCGCAGAGTCTCCAGCACCTACACTGATCACGATTTTCTCGAGCGCAGGGATAAGCATTGGATTTTTGATGTCAAATTCTTTTACGAGAGCTGGTTTGATAGTTTCGTTAAATTTATCTTTTAATCTACTCATATCTCTTATCCTTCAACTTTCGCGACGTTTGATATATCAATTGGCATCTCTTTATTTACGTGACCACCATTTGGAGTTTTTTCGCTTGGTTTGATAGCTTTTTTAGCTATTTTGCATCCCTCAACTATAACCTGACCTTTTTTTGCAAGAACTGCTAAAATTTTACCAGTTTTGCCTTTATCGTCACCAGCGATGATCTTTACAGTATCGCCTTTTTTGACTTTAAATTTTACATTAGCCATTATAAAACCTCCGGAGCTAGCGAAACAATCTTCATAAAGTTAGCATATCTAACTTCACGTCCAACTGGTCCAAAAATACGAGTGCCGACTGGCTCTTTTTTGCTATCAAGTATAACAGCTGCATTCTCGTCGAAGCGGATTAGCGAACCATTATCTCTTTGAACCTCTCTTTTAGTTCTTACAACAACAGCTTTTACAACCTGTCCTTTTTTGATCTTACCATTTGGAAGAGCTTTTTTAACAGAGCAAACTATGATATCGCCAAGTGTAGCGTATCTTCTTTTGCTGCCGCCAAGAACTTTTATACACATTAACTCTTTTGCGCCACTGTTATCAGCAACTGCAAGTCTTGTAAAACTTTGAATCATTACTCAACTCCCTTTGCCAATACAGCTTTTAAGCGAAAATTCTTGCGAGCTGAAAGTGGTCTGCACTCAACTGCAACAACTGTATCGCCTGCTCTTGTCTCATTTTTCTCATCATGAACTAAATACTTCTTAAAGCGTTTTACAAATTTATGGTATCTTGGGTGCATAACGCGTCTTTCTACCAAAATAGTAGCTGTTTTATCTCCAGCTTTTTGTAAAACAACACCTTGAATTTCTCTTTTTAATGCCATTTTACGCCCCTTGTCTTGTTGCACTAATTGCAGTGTTGATCTGAGCTATCTCTTTGCGAACAGCACTAATCTCATTAGGGTTGCTTAACTGCATAGTTTTTAGCTTTTGTCTCAATGTAAATAAAAGCACCTTTTTCTCTTTTAGCAACGCGTTTAATTCTGCAACGCTCTTATCTTTTAACTCAGTATATTTCATTTTCACTCTCTCGCGTTACAAATTTTGATTTGAAAGGAAGTTTGTGTAGAGCCAAAGTTAAAGCTTCACGAGCCAACTCTTCGTCAACACCAGCCATTTCAAATATTATACGACCAGGTTTAATGTTCATAACCCACTCTTCAACTCCAGCCTTACCTTTACCCATACGAGTTTGTAGAGGTTTTTTAGTAAGTGGCTTGTCAGGGAAAACCCTAATCCAAATTTTAGCCTGTCTCTTTACGTGACGAGTTAGAGCTTGACGAGCAGCTTCTATTTGGCGTGAATTTACCCTACCAGCTTCAACAGCTTTAAGTGCAAATTCGCCAGTTGCTAAAGATGCTCCACGAGTCGCATAACCACGGTTGCGACCTTTCATTTGCTTACGAAATTTCGTTCTTTTAGGCATCAACATAATTATTTACCTCTTCTTGCTCTACGTGTTTTCTTAGGTGCCTCTTCTTCAGTTTTCTCAGGTTGAACACCTTTTTGAAGAACCTCACCTTTAAAAATCCATACTTTAATACCTATGTTTCCATAAGTTGTATGAGCCTCAGCTACACCGTAATCTATCTTTGCTCTAAGAGTATGAAGCGGAACGCGACCTTCTAGATACCACTCGGTTCTTGCCATCTCAGCGCCACCTAAACGACCAGCAACTGAAATTTTGATACCTTTAGCGCCTGATTTTTGAGCACCTTGGATAACTTTTTTCATAGCACGTCTAAATGCGACACGCTTTTCAAGTTGCATAGCTACGTTTTCAGCAGCAAGTTGAGCTGAAGCTTGAGCTTTTCTTTCTTCTTTGATATTTACATTTACTTCTTTGCCGATAAGTTTGCTAACTTCGTTCTTTAGGTTTTCAACATCTTGACCTTTTTTGCCAATGATGATACCAGGACGAGCTGCAACTACGGTTACACGAAGTTTTTTAGCCGTTCTTTCTATTAGAATTTGGCTAATTCCTGCATAGTAAAGTTTTTTCTTTAAAAATGCACGAATTTTGTAATCTTCGCCGATATTTTCAGGAAGACTTTGTTTGGTTGGAAACCATCTAGATTCCCAGTTGCGGTTAATTCCTAGTCTAAGACCTATTGGATTTACTTTTTGTCCCATATTATGCTTCCTTCTTTTCAGGTTTAGATACTTCTACCATTACATGAGAAGTAGGTTTGCGAATTTTGCTCGCTGTTCCTCTTGCTCTTGGTCTAAATCTCTTTAATACAGGACCAGCATCAACGCGGCAACTAGTTACTACAACCTCTTCTGGCTCAAATCCGCCATTTGCTACTGCTGAGCTAATAGCGTTTGCTATAAATTTAGCACCACGATTTGGCATAAACTGCAAGCTTGCAAGTGCTAGCTCGGCATTCATACCTTGAACTTCTCTTGCTATAAGTCTTGCTTTTGTAGGAGAAAGTCTTACGAATTTTATAATTGCTTTACTCATATCATCTCCCCTTACTTGCCGATTTTCTTTTGCACTGAGCCTTTGTGACCCTTAAATGTGCGTGTTGGAGCAAATTCGCCAAGTTTATAGCCTATATGATTTTCTGTAACATATACAGGAATAAAGCTCTTGCCATTATGAACGTTAAATGTTAGTCCAATCATTTCAGGTACAATCGTGCTACGTCTTGACCAAGTCTTGATTGGTTTGTTATCGTTTGCATTTTTTGCGGCAATAACTTTTTTCATTACATGATCATCTACGAAAGGACCTTTTTTGAGTGATCTTGCCATCTCTATTTTCCTTTCCTTCTTGAAATTATAAGCTTATCGCTAGCTTTTTTACGGCGAGTCTTAGCACCTTTAGTTGGTTTACCCCATGGAGTAACTGGGTGACGGCCTGAATTTTTCTTACCTTCACCACCACCGTGTGGGTGATCAACTGGGTTCATAGCAGAACCACGTGTTTGTGGGCGGATACCGCGGTGGCGATTACGTCCAGCTTTACCGATAGTGATGTTAGCCCAGTCTTCGTTGCCTACTACACCGATACTTGCCATACACTCAGCTAGTACTTGTCTCATCTCACCACTTGGCATTCTTAAGATAACGTACTTCTCTTCTTTACCCATTAGCTGAGCATAACCGCCAGCTGAACGAGCTATCTGAGCGCCTTTGCCAGGTTTTAGCTCTACGTTATGAACGATAGTACCAACTGGGATAAATCTTAACTTCATAGCGTTGCCTGGTTTAATATCTAGTGAGCCCTCATCAATAGATGCGATAACGTCACCAACATTTAGGCCATTTGGTCTAATGATATAGCGCTTTTCACCATCTTTATAAGCTATAAGAGCGATACGGCAGTTTCTGTTTGGATCGTACTCGATCGCTTCAACTTTACCTTCTATACCAAATTTGCGACGTTTAAAGTCTATGATACGATAAAGTTTTTTTGCACCTGCTTCTTTGTGTCTTGAAGTTATACGACCATTGTTATTTCTACCGCCAGACGCAGGTAGTTTAACAAGCAAGCTTCTAACGCTTGGTTTAGCTGTTATATCTTCAGAGCTTAGTCCAGTCATATATCTACGACTAGGTGTATATGGTTTATATGATTTTATAGCCATCTTACGCCTCCGTATTTTCTAGGCTTACGCCTTCAGGTAACTTAACGTAGAATTTCTTTATCTCGTCACGTTGGCCTGCTCTTCCTCTAAAACGCTTAACCTTGCCGCTAATTCTAAGTGAATTTACGCGAACAGGCGTTACTCCAAAATACTCTTGCAAAACCGCTTTTAAGCTGTTTTTTGTAACTCTTGGTGAAGTTTGGATAACAACAACGCCTTGTTCTTGAAGGCCTAGAGTTTTTTCTGTATAAATAATTGTTTTGATATCAGTTATATCCGCCATTTTAGCCCTCTTTTGTTATAGTTTTTAGTGCAGCTTTTTCAATAATAACCGAACTAAATGTAGAGACAAGATAAGCATTTACCTCATTTGCATCTACTACATAGCAGTTTGCTAAATTTCTAAAAGCAAGTAGTGTTTTATCGTCTAGTAAATCTTTAACGATAAGCGCATCTTTTACTTTTAAATTTTTGATGATATTAGCTGCATCTTTTGTCTTTCCAGACTCGATTGAGATGCTATCTACTGCGAAAATTTTACCATCTTGTGCTTTTGCTGCCAAAGCGTACTCAAGAGCTAGTCTTTTTTGTTTTTTATTGACTTTTTGAAAATAGTTTTTCTCGTTTGTTGGACCAAATGCAACTGCACCGCCTACCCAAACGTTAGTTCTAGTTGAACCCGCTCTTGCACCACCACGTCCTTTTTGTCTCCATGGTTTTTTACCACCACCGCTTACAAAAGCACGGCTTTTAGTATGAGCCGAATTTGCTCTTATACCAGCAAGGTAAGATTTTACATAAAGATATAGGTTGTGCGGATTTACTTCAGCGTAGCTTGCAGGAAGCTCTAACTCGCCTGAATTTTCAAATTTATCGTTTAATACGTGAATTTTACTCATTTTACAATCCTTATTTTACCCATTGCACCATTGTGACCAGGAACGCAACCTTTTACAACTACGATGCCATTTTGAGCGTCAAAGCTTATTAGCTCGTTTTTAACAGTAACTTTCTCATTACCCATGTGTCCTGCCATTTTCATACCTGGTTGAACACGACCTGGCCATTCGCAGTTACCAATTGAACCGTGGCGTCTGTGGAAACGTGAGCCGTGGCTTTTTGGACCACCACCGAAACCATGTCTTTTTACCACACCTTGGTAGCCTCTACCTTTTGAGTTAAAGCTAACTTTTAAAATTTTAGCCTCATTTAATGGTGTAAAGTCTAGGTTTCCAACTTCGCTATTAGCTACTTCAAGCGTAGCAAATTTGTTAAATTCTGCAGTCAGATTGTATTTCTTTTGCTGACCAGCGATAGCTTTGTTGTTTGCTTTAGTGTGGGCATACGCTACGATAGCACGTTTGTTTTCGTCGATCTCACATACTTTAGCCTCAACTAGCTTAAGTAGTGTAACTGGCGTACTCTTCGTGGCAATCGTTCTACTCATGCCTATTTTTTCTACAATATATTCCATACTCTTATCCTTTTGTCCGCTTATTTCATCGCACGAACTTCGACATTAACTTCTGGAGCTAGGTCGAGTTTTGTTAGGCTATCTACAGTTTCTGGAGTAGCAGCTACGATGTCAAGCATACGAGCGTGTATTCTCATCTCAAACTGCTCACGTGAGTCTTTGTTGATGTGTGGAGATTTTAAGACTGTATAGCGTTTGATCTTTGTAGGCATTGGTACCGGGCCACGAACGTCGGCACCTGTTCGTTTGACAGCTTCTACGATTGCTGCAACAGTGCGGTCTAGAACTCTATGGTCGTAAGCTTTTAGCTTTAACCTGATTCTTTCCATGTGTTTTCCTTTAAAAAGAACTTGTCGCAAACTCGCGACCTCTTTACATCAAAATAACCCGCATAGGATCAAGCGATCGTACGAGCAAGACATAGGTCTTTCGTAAAGAGACTGCGATTTTACAAAAAAGCTATTATAGTTGTCAAGAAAAACGCTATTTTTTGTTGAATTTTGATTAATTATTTCCTTTTGATAAGGAAAGTATCTAGGTTGGCTGTAAATAAATTTTAAATTTTTTATATATCAGTATGAACTTTTAAATGAAGTAAAAATTTATCCTAGTTATTTTTTTAACTAGGATAAATTTGATTATTGTAAAATTACAATATTTTTTACTTTTTTTGATTTTTTATGTATTCTTGATATCCTTTAAAATCATAAACAAATCTCTTTATCTCTTGCCCTGTAGTATAGTCTTTATAAATTGATTCGTAAGAGTTGCCAACTTCCATAAGTTCTACAACATTTTTATTACTATAAAGAGCTTGTTGTATTGCCGCTTCACCTTTCTCAATAAATTCAGTATCTTTATTTGAGCCACCACCTTCATAATTTTTTTTCATTAATTGTGGCGTTAGCTCTATTATTTTTACAATTTTTTTATTTGGAATATCACAATATGGTGGGTGGAATATCATACCAAGATCTCTAATATATAATTCATATGGGGGGTTTTTTGCGAAGACTGGGTCATTGTTTGCTATACTATATTCACCACGAGGTCCAATTTGCACTTGTCCTTCATATTTTGGTGAATTATAATACGTTACAGCAAGTCTTCTTGCATCTTTAAATTTTTCTTTTGCAGTTGCGTCTACAACTAAGCACCAAAGATTTAGATCCTGCTCTTTTGCCATTTTTAATGACAATTCTTTGCTTGGTGGTAAAGTTAAGCTGCAACCAGTAAAAGACAACGTTATTGCACCTAAGATAGCTAATTTACTTATTTTTTTCATTTTTACTCCTTTAAAGTATATTTTTATTGTTGTTTGACTATCAAATTCGGTCTATTTTTTTGAAATTTAAAGCATTTTACGTCTATTGCACTTAAGTATTTATTAAAAATTTACACAATATTTTCCTTTTTAAAAGGAAGTGGCTATAATTTCAAAAAGTCAAAAAGGTTAAATTTGAAAAATTTAGAAACGCTCTATCAAGCACCCATTAAAAATGCTAAATTTATCCCAAGAAAATATGAGATCATCTCGCCAAAGACACTCATCATTGGTGCTGTATCAAGTGGCAAAACAGCCCTTGTTTATGAGTTTTTGAGCCATTATAAAAGCGAGGAGAGACTTTATATAAATTTAGACGATCTAAGGATAGATAGAGCCTCTCTTTTACTAAATTTAAAAGAGTTTTTAGAAAAAAATAGCCAGATAAAGGTGCTCGCAGTTGAAAATTTACAAGGCGCTGATCTTGCAAATTTAGACTTTCTAAAGGACGCTGCACTTGAAAATATCATCCTTACAAGCAAGGAATTTTCACTCTCGCTTGATGGCTTTGCACGCATAAATTTAAACTATCTCGACTACGAGGAATTTATACTATTTTTTAAGAAAAATTTGGACCAAGACCTGCTTTTTAGCTACTTTTTGGCCCATGGCAACGAGATAGCAAGCGCCTTTTTGGACTCCAGCGAGGTCACAGCTCACTTGCAGCAGCTCTTAAGAGCAAATTTAAACGAGCAAAGCATCGCTATCTTAAAAGAGTGCGCGACAAAGTGCCACGACACCATAAGCGCCTTTGGGATTTATAAAAATCTAAAAGAGCAGATGAAAATTTCAAAAGATAGCGTTTATGGCGCGATAAGCTGGCTAAATGAGAGCGGATACGTGGAGTTTGTGTCAAATTTAGATGAGAGCAGCACGAGTAAGAAAATTTACTTTACAAATTTCGCCCTTCGCAATGCTTTGTGCCTAAAAAAGGACTTTTTGGCTGTCTTTGCAAATGTCGTTTTTTGTGAGCTGCTTAAATTTAAAGATGAAATTTACTATACAAAAGAGATTGATTTTTTCCTTACTAAAAGGAAGCTTGCGATCATCTGCGTGCCCTTTTCTGCGCCTGAGATCGTCTTTTTGAAATTTAAAAAACTCCACGCGAGCCTAAAAGAGCTGGGTGTTAGCAAGCTTCAAATCATCAGCGTTGCAAACCAAGCCGAGCAAAGCATCGAGGGGATAAAATGCGAGATCTTGCCATTTTCTAGGTGGAGCCTAGGTTTATAAATTTAAACTCTTTGTTTGTTTATCATTTTAAAAGACTAGAGATAAAATAGTTATAATCAAAAAAACTATAAAGGACGGACATGAGAGCATTTTTTGGGATCTTATTCATCGCTGCAAGCCTTTTTGGCTATGAGATAAACCACGAAAACTGGGCTAAATTTTATAAATTTAGTGGCGATGCAAATGGTGTGAAATTTGAAGTTTATATGAACTATTTTAAAGATGAATTTGAAAATTTCAAACAAACCAAGAGCTTTAAGGTCCCGCCTAAGATAAGCGGCCACATCTTTTTTGACGGCGCTAAATACGACTATGAAAAAGGCTCTTTTGAGCAAAATGGCAGTGAAATTTCATCACTAAATGCAGTCTCAGACAAGATAAATTTAGACGTTAAAAACGAAAATGGCGAGCTAAAAGGCAAGATAATTGTCAAAAACAAAGCCTACAACGCCACCGTAAAAGAAGAAAAAGAGTATGAGATCCTAAATATCGGCATCCAAATGACCGAGGCAAACGGCACGAGATATGAGGCGATCACTAACGATATCTTCGCTAAAGACTCAGCCAAAAAGTATAAAAACAAGCTTCTTGCAGAGTTTTACGACCTAAAAAGCGAGCGAAAAAAATGGCCAAATAGCCAATATGAGAGCCTAAAAGAGATCTACTACATCAACGACAAGATAAAGAGCGTTTGCACCTATAAAAATGAAAAAACAAACTGCGAGGTGATCTCACTTGCGACAAATAAAAAACTAAAGCTAAAGCAAATTTTTAAAGATATAAACGACAGCCACCTAAAAGCGATCCTTGCAAACGCAGGCGTGAGCGATAACTTCGTGCTTTCGCCACTTGGGCTTACATTTTTAAACGAGGAGCAAATCAGCGTCCCACTTGAGGAGCTAAGACCTTACTTTAGCGATGAAGCCGGGCTGTAATGGCTAAAATTTGCGGCATCGACGAGGCTGGACGTGGGGCGCTGGCTGGACCACTAAGCGTGGCTGCTTGCGTGCTAAATAGCGAAATTTCTGGCCTAAACGACTCCAAAAAACTAACCGCAAAAAGGCGCGAGGAGCTCTTTAAAGAGATCACAAAAAGCTCAAATTTCCTCATCGCCTACTTCTCAAACGCCCAGGTAGACGAGCTTGGACTAAGTGAGTGCTTAAGGCGCGCGCTCAAACTTTTCAAGGCGCATTTTGAGGACTTTGAGATCATTTATGATGGAAATTTAGACTACGGTGTTGGTATCACGACGATGATAAAGGCTGACGGCAAGGTAGCTCAGGTAAGTGCAGCCAGCATCCTAGCAAAAGTAAGCCGCGACCGCTTGATGAACGGCTGGGATAAATTTTATCCAGCATACGGCTTCGCAGGACACAAAGGCTATGGCACAAAGTCACACCTAGATGCCATAGCTAAATTTGGCTACTCAGACTTTCATAGAAAAAGCTTTGTCATAAAGCCAAAACTAGCTCAAAGCTCGCTATTTTAGCTGCGCATCCTCCATATAAAAAAGCACGCTTGCGCCATAAAATTTATAAACTCCGTTTTCTTGCACGATTTCCATAGAGCGCAGAACAAAGACCCTTTTGCCTACTTCAAGGATCAAAAGCTGCTCTTTTAGCCGCTCAAATACCTCAGCGCCAAAGTCGCCGTCTGGCCTTAAATTTAGACTCGCAAGCGCTTTTTCTAGGTGCTTTTGCATATCTATGCTAACTCTTTCATTATCTAGCTGCATAACAAGATCATCGCCATTTGTGCTGCTTGTGACTACGCTTTTTATGGTCGCCTCTTTGACGTTTATGCCGATGTTGCCTGAGTTAATGCTAAATATCTGCCACTTTTTCTGCTCAACTTTCTCAAGACCCGCTATAAATTTTTTATTTTCTAACGCAAATTTATCGCCGTTTTCTAAGAGATAGTCAAATTTATCTTGCAAAAAGTAGAGCTTCTCTTCGCCTATCTTACTCACGTCGCCACTTAGCAAGCCGCTACCATCAAGTAAATTTAACGCTCTTAGCTCTCTTAGTAAAAGCTCTTTTTGAGAATTTAGCACAAGCAGCTTCGTATCAAGGACAAAATGGGTGAAAAATATGCCAAATATCATGAAAAACGCTAGAAATTTATAAGGGAAATTTCTAAGAAATATCATCACAAAATAGCTCAAATTTGCAAATATCACGCAGGCGATGAGATAGATCCTAGGCTCGCTTAGGCCGTACTCACCGACCCTGTGCATGACGCCCCACCAAAGCATTATGCTAGGCAAGATGATAAAAAGTGGCAAGAGCCTGAAAATTTGATCATAAATTTGGCTTTTGATTAGTAAATTTAGCCCCCTTAAAACAAAGCCAGCGATCAAACAAGCAAGCACGATATAGGCTACTCCGCCTCGTGGCAGCTCAAGCAAAACAAGCCTGTAAATGCAGTATAAATTTAAAAGCGCCACATAGATGATAAGCAGGGGATTTAGGATGAAATTTATGACGATCTTGATGAAATTTAAGAGCCTATACTCGCTAAATTTACTCTCAAAAAAGATAAATAGACAAGGCAGAGCAAAAGAGGCTAGTGTCAAATAGAGCCTTTGCATCCTGTGGCTGGTTAAAAGTTCTAAATCAAAAAGGTAGTTAAGCCCTGCACAAATAGCCACAATGCCAAGAAAAAATAGGTGAAAAAGGGCAAATGAGATGAGTAAATTTAAAAGTCTTGCCAGGCTCCCTCTTACAAATTTCTCATTATCTTTGGCAAAATTTAAAGAAAATAAAAGCACAAAAGCTATGAGATAAAGTGCCACAAGATCGCTAGCGTGACCGCTTAGCTTGAGACCAAAAAAGTAAAGGCTAGCTCCAAATATCAAAAAGTATAAAGGGAGTAAAATTTCTCTTTTATTTAGGTAGATAGCGACCAAAAGTAGCGGCTCAAGCAGCCAAAAACCTCTATACTCATCCACTATCTGGCTGGGGCTAAGAAAAATGGTAGCTAGGCTAAATGCCAAAATGGTAAGAAGCAAAATTTTCTTATCAGCAAATGCGGTTTTTAGTTCAGTGGCGATCTGCAAGGTCGTCCTTTAAAGAGTGAAATTTAGCCACATTGCATGGCTAAAAAGTGGAGGTTTAGAAATTTGCAAGGGGCGCAAATTTCTAAGTAAATTTAAATTTTTAAAAGCTCGGCTTCTTTCTCTTTTACGAGAGTGTCGATCTTTGCGGTGTAGGTGTCAGTTATCTTTTGAACCTTGTCTTGACCTTTTTTGCTCTCGTCTTCAGTTATAGCTTTGTCTTTTTCAAGCTTTTTGACCTCGTCATTTGCGTCTTTTCTCACGTTTCTGATGCTAACTTTGGCCTTTTCGCCCATAGCTTTTGCGTGTTTTGCATTTTCTTGGCGTTGCTCGACGGTCATCGGCGGGAAAAATAGCTTAACGCTCTCGCCGTCGCTGTTTGGATTGACGCCGATATTTGCAGCTTGGATGGCTGATGAGATCGCTTTTATCATGCTCTTTTCCCAAGGCGTGATAGCGATAGTTGAAGCGTCGCTCGTAAGCACGGTGGCTACTTGATTAAGCGGAGTTGGCGAGCCGTAGTAATCAACCATAACGTTATCTAGGATGTTGATATTTACTTTGCCAGTTCTTAGCGTTGTAAAATCGCGTTTTAAAGAAGCGATCGCCTTTTCGCAACCCTCTTTTTGGGTATCGTAAATTTTATTTAGCATTGGTGTCCTTTATTAGAAGTTTTGTGCTTCTGTGATGATCTACTTTTAGCGACATTAACACTTTGCGTTTATCAAGTGGTGGGTTAAATTTGCACTCAAAAACGCCATTTGTCATAGGTACTTTTCTAAAGCCATCAAAGCCAGTCATGAAAAAACTGCCCTCACTTGCGTTAGTGTCGGTCTTGATGATGAGTTTATCGATAGCGTTATTTTGCGGATAGCCCTCTGGAAATATCCACTGGGCATTTAAAAATTTACTATTAAAAGTTAGTGCTATTTTTGTGCCATTCATCACTGGCGTTCTGTAAAGATCATAAACATCGCTTTTATCTGAAACTGCGCCCGAGTTTTGATTTAAAAGTGCTAAAAAGCCAAATTCTTTTGCCAAAGAGATAACTCTACTATCAATCTCGCCGTAAGGGACTGCAAAGTATTTTGGCTTATAGCCCATGTGCTTTTCAAAGGTCTCAACGCCCTTTTGAAAGTCCTCTCTTAAGGCCTCATCGCTAAGTTTAGTCATTCTTGGATGAGCGTATGAGTGGTAGCCGATCTCGCCGTAAGCTTCTAGCTCTTTGATCTGATCAAAGTCTAGATAATCGCCATATTTGTTCGCGCTTGCCTCTACATAGACCATCAAAGCAAATGGGTAGTTATACTCTTTAAAAAGCTCAAGAGCGTTATTGTAAAAGCTTTTGTATCCATCATCAACGGTGATAACGATCCAGTTATCAGGGATCGGCTCGCCAGCATTTACCGCATCGACAAGCCTTGATAGCTTGACAACTTCGTAGCCATTATTTTTGAAGTATTCAAACTGAGCTCTTAAATTTTGAATAGAAATATCTGTGCTAACGTGCCTTGGATCATCAAATCGGTGATAAACTAGGATGTGAGCGTCTGCTAAAGCAAACGTTAGCGTCAAAAGTGACGCTAAAAACGTTTTTATCATTGTTATTTTGCTGGATTTTGCGGTGCGCTAGGAGCTGCTGGCACGTCGTTTGATTTTGGTATGACTAGAGATTTGCTATCGACGCTATCAACGATAGAGCGTTTTAGATCTTTATTGTAAAAATATCCAAGCGCAAGTGTGTTTAGGATAAACAAAACGCCTACCACAAAGGTAAATTTAGCTAAAAATCCAGCTGGTCCTTTTGCTCCAAAAAGGCTCTCGTTGCTTCCACTGTATGCTCCAAGACCGATAGATGAGCTCTTTTGGAGTAAAACTGCGATCGTGATAACGACAGCTAGAACAAATTGTAAGATTAAAAATATTAAACTCACGAAATTTCCTTTAAATTTTTTAAATAGTTTGCGATTATACAAGAAAAGATTTAAATTTTTAGTTAAAGTTCTTTTTCAAGCTCATAAAGCTCGTATCTTATGCTTTTAAAAAGCTCAGCTCGCTCTAAATTTATCAGCTTAAAGCACTCTTCAAGCACGCGAGCGCTCTCCTGGGCACGTTTGAAATTTGCAGTGATGATCTCGTCTAAATTTGATCTTTCTTGCTCGCTTTTTGTGCTGGTTTTCAAAACGTCGTTTTGTGAATTTCTAAATTTTAAAAATTCTTTTTGTGGGATCTTTGCCTTGTGGCGGAGGGACTTTATCTTATAGGCGAGCTTAGCATCATCAAAGACATATCTTTTTATATCTTCAACGACGCGAAGCCCTTCTTTTAGCCTATTTAGATTCGCATCTATCACTCGGTAGATGCGCTCGTCATTAGTCATTTCTATTAAAAATGCCTAAAATTTGTAGTAATGATGTAAATAAATTTACAAAATCAAGATACAAAGCAACAGCACCCTCAACCGGCGTCTCGTAGTTGCCACGGATGATATTTTGTGTATCAAAAAGTATGTAAGCACTAAATAAGATCGATGAAATACTTGCGATTACAAGTTGGAACATCGTGCTTTTAACGAAAATGTTGATGATCGCTGCTACAACGATAACTATCAAAGTTATAAATAGCATCTTGCCCATCGTTGTAAAGTCGCGCTTTGTATTCATCGCAAAGACGCTTAATGCACCAAATGCAACTGTCGTCAAGCCAAACGCTTGAGCTACGATACTAGCGCCACTTGGCATAGCAAGGATCGCTGAAAGTAGCGGAGTTAGCGTAAGACCGCTTACAAATGTAAATGCAAAAAGAAGTATTAAATTTAATCCCTCTTTGCGTTTAGCTGCCATTAGACCAAAAAGCAACACAAACTCTAGTATCACAAGTCCCCAAAACAAAAATCTATTTGCCGCAAAAACGCCAGCGATGCTAATGCCTACATAAGCACCAGCTGTAGCTGAAAGTAGTGATGCTGCAAAAAGCTGATATGTCTGCTTTATAAACGTGCTTAGTGAGCTTTGAGAATACGCAAGCTCTTCTTGATTTTGCTTAGCGTAGTTTCTGTCATACAAACTCATTTTTTCTCCTTATGAATTTTTTCGGTGAGTTTAGCCTAAAATAATTAAACAATATATAAAAAGAAGTTTAATAAAAAATATTAGTTTAAAGTCCGTTTTAGAGAGCATTTTTTTGATTAAATAAAAGTTGCTATAATCGCGATAAAAATATAAAAAATGGAGATAAATTTTATGGATGATTCAATACTTGAAGGTGCAGTAAAATTTATGGAAGATGGCTTTTTAGAGCATGAAGAGCTCTTTAAAAGCTTGCAACACAAGCAAGATCCGCACACGCTTTTCATATCATGCGTGGATTCAAGGGTCGTGCCAAATTTGATAACAAACTGCCTGCCAGGCGAACTTTTCATGGTACGTAATATCGCAAACATCGTGCCACCATATAGGGTGAGCGAAGAGTTTTTGGCGACCACTTCGGCGATCGAATATGCGCTTGAAGTTTTAAACATCAAAAACATCATCATCTGCGGACACTCTGACTGTGGTGGATGCGCGGCGCTTTATGTTGATGAAAAGAAGCTAAAAAACACTCCAAACGTTAGAAACTGGATCAGGCTAATAGAGCCGATCAAGCGAGAAGTGCTTAAATTTACAAGCGACGATCCAGCCAAAATGGCGTGGCTAACCGAGAGGCTAAACGTGATAAATTCGATCGAAAACATAATGACATATCCAAATGTAAAAGAGGAATATGAAAGTGGCAAGCTTCAAATTTATGGCTGGCACTACATCATAGAAACTGGCGAAATTTTTAGCTACGATTTAAAAGAGGGCACATTTAAACTTCTAGCGGACAAAAGAGGCGAAAATGCGTAAGTTTCTAACCATCATCCTGATTTCTTTCATAACTCTTTTTGGCGCTGATAACAACGTAACGCAAGAAGACGATATCATCAGCATAACAAATCAAATTCAAACCCTAAACAGCCAGATAAATATCATAAAATCTCAGCAAAAAGACCTAAACGCTTCAAAGATCGATAACTCAAATTTGATCACTCTTCAAAAGAAAAAGAGCGATCTTTTAGAAAAGATACCAAACTACGTCATGCAGATCGAGGTAACACAAAGCGATATAAATAAATATAATCTGCAAAAAGAGGCGCTAGAGAAAAAAGTAGCTAGGCTAGAGAAGCAGTCAAACAAGGATGCCTACATTCAAAGTGCTATCGAACTTGAGAAGATGAAGGTTGATTACGCTTACTACTCAGCGCTTATTAGTCTTGAAGAGATCTTTAAAAAGGGTGCTAAGGCAAATTCTATAAAAGAAGTGATAGATAATGGACTTTTAAATTTACAGACAAATTCTTATGTAAGTATAAAAGATCTAAAAGACTCACTAAATGACACTTCAGGCTCTTACGACAGCGCTTTTTTTGACCTTGAGCTGAAAAAAGAGAGTGAAGAAGAAATTTTAACCTATCTTAAAAATAACGCCGATCTTCTAAGCTCAAGCATGCTCTTGTCTGAGCTAAATTTAGTCGATGCAGTCGAGTATATAAACAAAACAACAGCCATAAATTCAAGCAAATTTAACATCGGCAAGATCGTTGTTATCGTTGCGATATTTTTATTTTTCGTCTCGCTAACTAGAATTTTAGCCAAGCTCACCTACTGGGTGATGTCACTCGTCGCTTCAGGCGAAGGGGTAAAAGAGGCTAAAAATCAGATCGTTGATATCATCAAAAAGCCGATCTCAGCACTTCTTATCATCTATGCGCTAAACATCTGTATCGGCATTGGATTTTATCCAGTGCCAGTGCCTCTAACGGTAGCAAATATCTTTTCTATCATATATATAGTCGCATTTTCATGGCTTGTCCTCACCATACTAAATGGCTACGGCATCGCTATACTCGATAAGATCGCGCAAAAAAGCAAGCGTAAAGAGGTGATAAACCTAGCACTAAAAGTGATCTACGTGATCGTGCTGATCATCACACTTTTACTGATCCTTCAAAAGCTTGGCTTTGATATCTCGGCACTCATCGCCTCACTTGGTATCGGTGGTCTTGCTGTTGCCTTCGCTGCTAAAGACATCATCGCAAACTTCTTTGCCTCTGTTATGATGCTCTTTGACAACTCATTTTCACAAGGCGACTGGATAGTTTGTGGCGACATCGAAGGCACGGTCGTTGAGATAGGTTTTAGAAAAACAACAGTTAGAAGCTTTGATAACGCCCTTATCTTCGTGCCAAACTCAAAGCTAGCGAGCGATCCTGTTAGAAACTGGAGCAGAAGAAAGGTCGGCAGACGCATAAGAATGGTTATTGGCATCGAGTATGGGCCAACTACAGAAGAGATCAAAAAATGTGTAAATGACATCAAAAATATGCTAATAAATCACCCAGATATCGCTAAAAGCGAAGATATCGCGGCTAATAAAAGAGGACTAAAATATAGACAAAACATAGTTTCAGTTGATGACTACGCTGGATATAAGTCAAATTTATTTGTCGTGGTTGATGACTTTGCTGATAGCTCGATAAATATCCTAGTTTATTGCTTTGCCAAAACTATCGTTTGGGGAGAGTTTTTAGACGTAAAACAAGATGTAATGCTAAAAATTATGGATATTTTAAAGCAAAATGGTCTAAATTTTGCATTCCCAAGCCAAAGCTTGTATATCGAAAATATCAAAGATAAAATTTAAGGAGAGAAAAATGAGTGATGATTTTGACTACGAAGAGGTAGAAGAAGACTACTCTGAATTTAACGATGAAGACGAGGGTAGTAGCGATAGCTATGACTATAACTACGACGAAAATGACTACAACTATGAAGATAGCGATGAGGATGAGGATAGTTACGACTCGTATTAAAATGGTCTAATTAAATTTAATGGATGAAATTAACGGAGAGAATGCTTGGTACAGGAATTTATAGAGCAAGATAGCTATAAGGCTATCGATGACATTTACAAAACGATATTAAACGTAGCGATAGTAAGTAACGCCTTTGTCTTGATCGTGCTTTGCAGTTTTTACTTTGACTTAACGATCATTTTTATCTGTTTTTTATTTCTTTCTATTAGCACTGCTTTAAGGATTAGATTTAATATCAAATACAGATTTTTAATCTCTGCCATCTTTCAACTAAATGTCATCACCGCAGTTATCGCTGGCGTTGTTGGCATGGGCTGGAGCTCTAATATATGGATAACACTCCTTGGCGTTATCTTTATAAACTACTTTTTGGCTTTTAACCAAAGGCTTCTTACCTACTCTGTCTGCCTTCTTGAGCTATTTGTCCTTTTGTGGCTATATCTTACATATAAAGATAAAGTAGTTGGGATAGACTCCATGGTACAAATAGGCTCAACCTGTATAAGCGTTTTCTTTACTTTTTACTTGGTCTTTAGACTTTCGTTTTTCTCTGACGCGATCACATCTAGTGGCTACAAACAGATCAGCGAAGAGAAAGAGGAGATAGAGAGAATTTCTAAGTATGACTTTTTGACTGGTCTTTTAAATAGACGCTCGATCGAGAGAACACTTAGATATGAGCTAAAAGAGCTTAGGGAGAAAAGCAGTGACGCAAATTTAGTCGTTATGCTAGGAGATATAGATAACTTCAAAAAGATAAATGACACCTACGGACATGACTGGGGCGATAAGGTCTTAAAAGAGATCGCAAGGGCCTTGCAAGATACTTTTAGAGAAAATGACCACATTTGTAGGTGGGGTGGAGAGGAATTTCTAGTTATCTTGCCTGAAGTTAAAACTGAAGACGTAAAAAAGGTAGAAACCAGACTTGGCACAAGGATAGCACAGGTAAAGTTGCCTGATAAGAGCTCAGTAACCATGACCTTTGGTCTGGTTCTTTGTGCAAATGGCGTTATAACTGATATCGACACAGTCATAAACAAAGCTGATAAAAAGCTATATGAGGGTAAGAAAAATGGTAAAGACCGCATCGAGTATGAGATCATGAAGGCAAATAAGGACAAAGACAATGCCTAAAATTTCACTTTATATCTCACAAAAGATCATCGTCTTTTCGCTCCTAGCTGTACATACTTTTTACCTGGTTATGTTCTACCTCATGGGCGAAGAAATTTTGGCTGTGGCAAACATCCTATCTGTTAGCATATATCTTTTTGCACTAAAGATACTCTTTGATAGCGAAGAGAACAATAAGATCGTAATGCTCATCTTGCAAGTAGAAATTTTACTCCACGCCTCACTTTGCGTCTTTATCCTTGGTCTAGGCTGGGGCTTTGAAATTTTATTTTTAACATCGACAATTAGCCTCTTTTTCTTATCGGTTAGCTTTAAAATGTTAAGCAGACTTATCTCTTTGCTAGATATCGCGGCATTTTTGCTTTTTTATCTAGTGATAGATATACCAGCAAAAGATGATACCTTATATAAAGAGATATTTTTTGTATTTAACCTAACCGCATCTTGCGTGTTTGCTGTTCTAACATCATTTTTGCTAGAGAGCTCAAATTTATTTATATTCTTAGGTATCTTAGAAGAGAAAGAGTCTGCTAAAGCTGTCTTTAACCACGACCCACTAACAGGGCTTTTAAACCGCGCTTCGATGCAACAAATTTTTAGACAGAAGAATTTATTTGACGGTAATGACTTTGCTATCGTGATGTGTGATATCGATAACTTCAAAAAGATAAATGACACCTACGGACACGGAGCAGGCGATGAAGTACTAAAGAGCCTTTCTAAAATTTTCAAAAACGCTTTTAGAAATGAAGACAGGGTTGCAAGATTTGGCGGCGAGGAATTTCTAGCTGTTATCTTTGATGTTAAAAAGGCAAAAGCAGTTAGCATCTTAGAGCGTATCAGAGAGACGCTTAATCAAAATGTCGTTGAATTTGAAAACAATAGGATCATAGCGACGATGACATTTGGTGTCGTGGCACATAGTGGCAACACTGAGGTGAATATCGAGCGTATGATCAAGCAAGCTGACGAGCTACTTTACGTTGGTAAGCGAAATGGTAAAAATATCGTTATGAGCGCGGATTACGATCCAAGAGGATAAATTTAGAGGCCTAGGCCTCTAAATTTTAATGTCCATACATTATGTTTGGTAGCCAAAGTGAAATTTGTGGTATATAAGTAACCAAGATAAGACCAAAGAACAAGGTTAGCGTCCATGGCAAGCACGCCATGATAACCTCTTTTAAGTTCATATTTGTAAGACCGCTTGCGACAAATAAATTTAGTCCAACAGGCGGAGTGACCATACCTATCTCCATATTTACAACCAAGATGATACCAAAGTGAATAGGATCAACGCCAAGCTGCGTAGCTATCGGAAGCAAGAGCGGCACCATGATCATGATAACGCTTGAAGGCTCCATAAACTGACCCATGATAAAGAGCAAGATATTTACAAATATCAAAAATCCTATCATGCCGATATTTGCGTCAAGTATCATCGAAGCGATCGCTTGTGGGATCTGCTCGCTAGTTAGCAAATAAGCAAAAACAACGGCGTTTGCGATGATGAAAAATATCATAGCTGTTGTAAGGGCTGAGTCTAGGCAGATATCCCAAAGATCTCTTATCTTTATATCTCTATAGATAAAAAGTGAGATAAATAGCGCATAGACCGCACTTGCCGCAGCAGCTTCAGTCGGAGTGAATATGCCTCCATAAATTCCACCAATAACCACAACGACGATTAGCAAAGCCCAAAATGCTTTTGCAAATTTCTGCACTCTTGCTTTAAATGGCTCAGCCTTAGTCGCTTTGAAACCAAGCTTTTTTGCGCCTACATAAGTTTGAACTAGCATAAAAGCACCAAGCATAAGACCAGGCACGACGCCTGCCATAAAAAGCTTACCGATACTAACCTCAGCAGTTACACCATAAACTATCATAACAACTGAAGGTGGAATCAAAATTCCAAGTGAGCCAGCCGTAGTTATACCGCCCACTGCGTACTCTTTTGGATAGCCAGCCTCTTTTATCGCTGCAAACATAATCGAGCCTATCGCCACAACCGTCGCAGGCGAGCTTCCAGAGACCGCTGCAAAGATGATGCAGGCAAATATCGCACTCATAGGCAAGCCACCTGGCAAGTGTCCGACCATAGACTTTGCAAAATCGATGATACGCCTTGCTGAGCCACCTTTGCTTAGTAAATTTCCAGCCAAGATAAACATCGGTATCGCCATTAGTGAAAATTTATTGATACCGTCAAAAATTAGCTGAGGGATCGTAGCGATGTCTATGTCTGTAAAAAATATCATAGTTAAAACGGTGCTTGTGCCTAACGAAACCGCGACTGGCACGCCTATTAACATCAGCGCAAAAAGCAGGATAAATAAAAATGCTATTGTCATCTTTTTTCTCCTTAGTCTTTGACCACGCTACCATGAGCTAGCTCGTGTGCTTCGTTATTTACGACATTTGCTGCTGGAGTTAGAGCTACTTTGATAGCCTTTTCAGCAGAGCGGTAGCTAGCTGTGACAAAGGCTATTGGAAGCACCAGCATAGGGACCCATTGAGGTATGCCAAGGTCTATTATCATCTGCTCGATCTCGTGTAAAATTTTAAGATAATCAACCGAATAAACCGCGATAAATATCAAAAAGACAGTTGTTAAGATGTGCGAAAAGAGTAGGCACGCCTTCGCAAGCGCTGGTGGAAATTTCTCCACCAAGATAGTTACGCTCACATGAATGCCCTTGTTAAAGCCATACGCTGCAGCAAAAAACGCCGACCATATAAATAAGTAGTTTGATAGCTCGCTCGCCCATGACCAGCTTTTGTCAAAAAAGTATCTGGCCACGACGTTGGCAAAGGCTAGTAGCGTTCCACTAGCTAGCCCTAAAACGGCGATAGTCTTATTGAGCGAGACTATCAATATATCAAGAGCGTTAATGAAATTTTTCATTATTTTGTCTCGATTGTTTTTTCTATAAGCTCTTTGCCGATGACATCGTAAAATTTAGGATAGATAGCCTGCATAGTCTTCTCCCACTCAGCTTTTTGTGCGTCGTCTATCTTGAAAATTTCTAGCTTTTTAGTCTCTGCTATATATTTTTCAAGCTCGGCTATAACGTGAGCGTCCTCTTTAGCTGTCTCTTCTCTCTCGTAAGCTGTAGCTTCGCTTAGAGCTTGTTTTACATTTGCTTTTAGATCATCTGGCAGTTTGTTCCAAAATTTATCACTCATAACGACTAGATAGCCTAGATATCCATGGTGAGAAAGTGTAAGTGAGCTTTGAACCTCGTGAAATTTAGAGTTATAGAAATTTGATAGTGGGTTTTCAGTAGCATCAACTACGCCTTGTTGAAGTGCAGAATAAACCTCTGAAAATGGCAGAACTTGTGGGTTGCCACCGATCGCTTTGATCTGCTCTTCAAGCACTTTTGAGCTTTGGATTCTAAATTTTTGTCCTTTTGCATCTTCTGGCACAAGGATAGGTTTTTTGCTTGAGCTAAAATGCTTAAATCCAGCATCCCAGTAATCAAGCGCCACAAAGCCCTTCTTAGTCACAAGACCTTTTAGCTCCTCACCAACTGCACCATCTTGAACCTTGTGAAGGTGGTCTGCATCTTTAAAGATGAAAGGTAGGTCAAATAGCTGAAACTGCGGCACGATAGGTGTAAATTTAGAAAAACTAGGAGCTGCCATTTGGACGTTGCCAAGCTTTAGCGCACCAAAAACTCTATCATCATCAAGTAGCTGAGCTGATGGGAAGACTTGAACTTTTATCTTGCCGCCACTTAGCTCCTCAGCACGCTTTGCAAAAAAGTCAGCTGCCTTGCCCTTTGGCGTAGAAGCTGCGACAACGTGAGCAAATTTGATCGTATAGACCTTATCCGCACCAAATGCTAAGCCACTGATGGCACATGTAAAAAGTAAAGCTTGTAAGAATTTCATCTTTCATCCTTTGTAATAGTTTTGATAGGTGCATTATAAATTTTCAAAAAAATAAAAATTTAGAAATTTTTGTTTCATAAAATTCACATATCTTTATTTTTTTATATGTGTATTTTTGTAACATTTTTGATCTAAAAATGGATAGTTTTTTTGCTTCGTAAATTTAACGTAAAAATTTATTTATCATTTTTTTATAGTCTATTTTTTTGTTACGTTTCTACACATATTTTTTTATATTATTTTTATATTTAGAGAAAATTTAAATTTACTTTTCTCTCTTTTACAAAGCCAAATTTGCTCTTTTAGGATATAAATTTCACTCTTTTAACCACAAATTTATAAAGAAAATTTGCTCATCTTTTATAAATGAAAAAATTAGCTTTTATAAAAGCCCTATTTTTGGGTTAAATTTTAAGAGATTTTGTTTGTTAATCTTTTGTGGCTATAATGCGAGATAACAAATTTTATTATTAAGGAATTATTATGTTTGAACTAAGAAAACTTCCGTTTGACGCAAATGCCAATGCAGTAGTAAGTGCTAAAACCTGTGAATACCACTACGGCAAGCACCACGCGACCTATGTTGCAAATTTAAACAATCTCATAAAAGATACAAAATTTGCTAACGCATCATTTTATGAAATTCTAAAAAATAGCGAAGGCGGCCTATACAACAACGTCGCTCAAGTTTATAACCACGACTTTTACTGGGACTGCATCGCTAAAAAAAGCGAGATGTCAAGCGAGCTAAAAGCTGCTATCGAGGCAAATTTTGCAAACTTTAAAGAGGAGTTTTTAAAGGCAGCTACAACGCTTTTTGGCTCAGGCTGGGCGTGGCTTGTATTTGATCCAAGCAGCAAAAAGCTAGAGATCGTGCAAACTAGCAATGCAAAAACTCCAGTGAGTGACGGCAAAGTGCCACTTCTAGTCGTTGATGTTTGGGAGCACGCCTACTACATCGACAACTTCAACGCTCGCCCAAAATACCTAGAGACATTTTATGAGAACATAAACTGGGAATTTGTAAGCCAAGCTTACGAGTGGGCACTAAAAGAGGGCCTTGGCTCAGTTGAGTTTTACACAAAAGAACTACATAAATAATATCTGGCGGGACCTTCCCCGCCTTTAAATTTCTACTTTTATTCAAAATTAGCTATCAAATTTATCATTTTAAACGAGAGCGTAAATTCCCACTTTAGCAAATGACCTTTTTATAAATTTACAACCAGCATAAGCTAGCTCATCTTTAAATTTCTGTTTTTACATAAACTTTAAAATCATCAAATTTATTAGCAAAATCACTTTTTGAAAGATATCAAATTCTCGTTTTGACAAGTGAGTTTTCTTAAATTTAAAGCTGGCGCAAGATATCTCACTTTCAAATTTCTTTTGAGTTGCTAAATTTAGCAGCAACGGGCGCGATATTTACTATTTCAAAAGGGGCAAAATGTTTCTTATGGCGGTCTGTTCTATTTTGATAAGCGACTTTTTCTAAGTTTAAAAGTCAGCGCAACTATCTCACCTTTAAATTTATGTTTTTCCAAATTTAAACTACTAAATTTATAAGAAAAACTGCATTACGCACGTGTGGCGAACACAAATTTGCTCATAAAGACAGCATAAAATAGTAGTTTTGGCGACCGCTCTATTTTTGACTGATAGCTTTTCTAAATTTAAAATAGAAGATAAAAGTCGGCGGTGGCTTTAAATTTTTTGCTTTGAAATCAACCATGACTATTCGCATTCAAAGGCTTTTTTGCTTAAATTTAATGCAATTCAAGATCGGCATGACTATCAGCACCTTAAATTTCTCTCTTTCAAATTTAAACTACTAAATTTATGATCCAAAGCTACTTAAAGCTTCAAACAGCCCAAACGCGATCAAGACACTCTTTTGACGCTCCAAGGCATGCTGGAGAGATATCAAAAATAGCAAAAAAACTAGCTTTACTACCTCTCTTACTACGACCAAACAACTTCCTGCTTAAATTTAAAGCCATCAAAGAACCAACGTAGGCTATCCAACCTTAAATTTATCAGCAAAATTTTTAAAAGTGGAGGCAATATCTGCTACTCTAAAATATCCCAAGTAGCTTTTTGTATCAAGCAAAGGTGGCTTAAATTTCAAAGCCACCCAGCCAAAATTTATCTTTTTGAAGTGTATAAATTTATCCCATTTTGCAAGCGTTTTAGCCCTTCAAGCACCCTCTCACGCTGCGTTGCGATATTCATACGAAGGAAAAATCTATCTCCCCTGTAAGCGTTGCCGTCATTTAGCCAAAGTCCAGCTTTATCACGCAAGAAATTCATAAACTCACTCGAATCCTCGCAAAACGCACTGCAGTCAAGCCACAAAAGATAGGTCGCATTTGATAGCAGAAGCTTTACTGGTAAGCCTTGCTCTTTTATGAAGTTTGCGACGACCTTTTTGTTTTCAAAAAGATACTCTCTAAGCTCATCAAGCCACGCCTCGCCCTCGTTAAAAGCGGAGATTGCTGCGATGATCGCAAAGGCATTTGCCTCGCCGACCTCGTCGTAGTTGATAGCAGCATTTAGTCTTGCTCTGATCTTTTCATTTGGCGTGACGACGGCTGAGCTTTGAAGGCCAGCTATGTTAAAGGCCTTTGTTGGAGAGATACACGTGATGGAGTTGTTTTTGCACTCCTCGCTCACGCTGATAAATGGCACGTAGTTTAGCCCTGGATCAGTTATATCGCAGTGAATTTCATCGCTGATAACCAAAACATCGTGCTTGTAGCAAAGCTCGCCTATCTTTTTAAGCGTCTCTTTGTCCCAAATTTTGCCTATTGGATTGTGAGGGTTGCAAAGAAGCATCATAGTAGTTAGCGGCTGAGCTAGCTTTGCCTCGAGGTCGTCAAAGTCGATCTCGTAAGAGCCATTTTTATAGACAAGGTCGTTTGATAAAATTTCACGTCCATTGTTTTTTATGCAGTTAAAAAAGACGTGATAGACAGGCGCTTGCACTAAAATTTGATCTCCTGGGCTGCTAAATCTCCTAATAGCAGTCGAGATGGCCGGTATGACGCCAGTGCAAAAGCACATCCATTCGTTCTCTAAGCTCACGTTGTGACGTCTTTGCCACCAGCTCTTTATCGCCTCGTTCCACTCTTTTGGGATGAACGAGTAGCCAAAGACACCGTTATCAAGGCGCTTTTGCAAGACGCTTAAGATCTCAGGTGCAGCCTTAAAGTCCATATCTGCAACCCACATCGGCAAAACATCGCTCTTCATACGCCATTTTGATGAGTTGGTACCTTCTCTGCTTACTAATGTGTCAAAATCGTACTTCATAGCTTTTCCTTAAATAAAATTTTAAATCAATTATAACCCAAAAGATACTAAGATGATTTAAAAATTTAATACCCAAAAAGGAAAAATGATGAAACTAGCTCAGGCTCTCATCCTAAGATCTGACACGCAAAAGCGCATCGAACAGCTAAAAGTTAGGCTACTTAGCAATGCAAAAACGCAGGAAAATGAAAGTCCAAGCGAGGATCCAAAGCTTCTTTTAAAAGAGCTTGACAAGCTAACAAACGAGCTTTTTAGGCTCATTTGCTCTATAAATTTAACAAACTCGAGCGCTAAATTTGATGGCGTGAGCCTAACTGAGATGATCGCTAAAAAGGACGCTTTGACGCTAAAAGCAAACGTGCTTAGGGAGTTTGCAACAAGCGCTAGTCAAAAGGTCGATCTTTACTCAAATAGCGAGATCAAAATTTTAAGCACAGTTGATGTGGCAGCGCTTCAAAAGCAAGTGGATGCGCTTTCAAAAGAGATCAGAGAGCTTGAGATGAAGCTTCAGGAGGCAAACTGGTCGGTTGATCTAGTAGAGTAAAATTTATGGTAAAAATTTAGCCAAAAGCGAGTAAAAAACCATACATTGGCAGCTTGCGAAGACCAGGCAAAAGCTTAAATTTAGTCTTAGCAATCTTACAAATGCAAATTTAAAAAGCACTTTTACTACCACTTACTGGTTTGGCTATATTTTGGGTGGGTTTGGGGAAAATTAATTTTTATCATGTAAAATTTCGTAAAATTTTAAAAAGGAAATTTATGAAACTAGACACTCTTATCGTAAAAGGCATCGAAGCCAAAAACAACCCAAACAAAGCGGTCGTTCCGCCAGTATTTTTAGCTAGCACCTTCGTGCAAGATGACCTTGAAAATTTTCAAGAATTTGCCTACTCACGTGGCAACAACCCTACGAAAAAAGCCTTTGATGATATCTTTGCTAAAGTTGAAGGTAGCAAATACGCATTTAGCTTTGGCTCAGGCATGGCAGCAACAGCAGCCGCACTTAGTCTTATAAAAACAGGGCAAAAAGTCCTGCTAAATAGCAACGTCTATGGTGGTACTTATAGGTATGTCACGACTGTTTTTGAGAGTCACGGCATAAAGAGCGAATTTATAGATGATCTAAATTTTTTAAGCGAAGATGACATAAGCGACGACGTGGCAGCTATCTTCATCGAAACTCCCTCAAATCCTCTCTTAAGAGTGACTGATATCGCTAGAATTTCAAAGATCGCTCACAAAAAGGGCGCTCTAGTCATCGTGGATAATACATTTTTGACGCCTTACTATCAAAAAGTGCTTGAGCACGGAGCTGACATCGTGGTATATAGCGCCACAAAATATATCGGCGGACATGCTGACGTGATCGCTGGTATCGTCACGCTAAACGATGATGCTTTGGCTGAAAAGATAAAATTTGCCAAAAACACGCTTGGTGGCATCATCAGTCCGATGGATGCATACTACCTAATACGTGGGCTTAAAACACTCAGTGTTAGGTTTGACAGACAAACGCAAAATACCCATAAAATCATCAAATTTTTAGAGGATAGTGACGCCGTTAGCGTGGTGCATTTCCCTGGCTCATACAGCGAGCAAGAGGCAAAGATGCAAGCGGCTCAAGCAAGCGATATCGGCGCTCTTATCTCATTTGAGCTTGATGAAAAACATGATGTAAATAAATTTGTAAAAGCGCTAGAAATTTTTGATCTAGCAGTGAGTCTTGGTGGCGTAGAGAGCCTTATCTGCAGGCCTGCAACGATGACGCACGAGGCATATCCAAAAGAGTTGCTAGATCAGATCGGCATAAAGCAAAATTTGCTTCGCCTAGCCATCGGCATCGAAAACGTCGATGATCTAATAGCCGACCTTGATCAAGCATTTAAAAAAGCTAAAAGATAAGGAGAAATCATGGCAACTACAAAATTTAAAGGTAGCGATGTAAATTTAAGCGGAAATGAGCTATTTGTCGGCTCTTATGCGCCTGAAGCCAGAGTCGTAGCGCAAGATCTTAGCGAATTTAGCGTGGGTGGAAACAACGGCATCGAGGTGCTTGTCTGCTTACCATCACTTGATACTGGCGTTTGCGCGGCTGAGGCTCGTAAATTTAACGAAAAAGTAGCTGAAAAACACGGCGTAAAGCTTAGCATCATCTCAAACGACCTGCCATTTGCGATGGGGAGATTTTGCACGACTGAGGACATAGCAAACCTGCGTGTGGGAAGCGATTTTAGATACGGCGAATTTGCCCAAAACTACGGCATGCTGATGAGTGACGGGGCGCTAAAAGGCTTGCTTGCAAGAGCGGTCTTTGTCATCAAAGATGGCGTCATCATCCACAAGCAAATCGTCCCCGAAGTGACCCAGGAGCCAAACTACGACGCAGTTTTTGACGCGATAAAACAAAGCGGCGGATGTGGTTGTGGTTGTGGCTGCCATTAAAATTTACTATGCAAAGAGTCCAGCTATGATGGCAAAGAGCTGACTGCCTGTCACCACTAGCTCACCAACCTCTTTTACACCCCTTAAAACTGGCCTTATAGAGGCTAGTTTTAGGCTTTGTTTTTCTTTTGCTCGTTCATTTTTCGGCGGCAAGTCTTGCGTGATGCTTGCGTATTTTTTGATGATCTCTATCACCTGTCTTATCTCATCTGGCAAATTTTCATCCAAATTTTTAGGTAGCGAGATATATAAATTTTCACGGCTTCTAGTCAGTAAGACGTAAATTTTTCTATAAAAAAGCTCCCTTTCATTTTTATATATGGTCTGCAAAAACGGCAAAAAGTTGTGGATGATGACATTTTGCGCCTCAAGGCCTTTAATGGACTGTATCGTCAAAACCTCTACGTTTTTACCCTCTGGCAAGACGCTCTCTTTTATGGCACTTACGGCGACCTTGCTATTACTTAAAACAACACTTGTTTCGCCATCTGGTAAGGCTTTTAGACACTTTTTAAGCTCTGCAAATTCATCAAGCTCGGCCACTTTTATACTGCCATCTTGCAAGATACACTGGATGTCTGAGATGAAGTCTTGATTTAGATAAAAGCTCTTTTTGTAGTAGTCGTTTATCGCAGAGTCCTTTTGCAAGATCTCAAATGCGCACCTAGCAATATTTGAAGGTGTTCGGTAGACGTTTTTTAGGTTTTTCACGCGCCCTCTCATGTCGATACGCTCAAATTTTGGATGGTGAAAGATGTCGGCGATATTGTTCATCGTGTATGTGTAAAATTTCTGCGCCTCGTCGATAAAAAATATACAGTCCTTTATCTCCTCGTAGATGACGCGCATAAAGCCAGCTGGCATATCCTGGGTCTCGTCGCAAAGGACATAGTCGATCGGATGCCTTGCAAGGTGGGCTTTAAATTTAGCTCTAAACTCGGCAATCGCCTCGTCGGTTTCATAAATTTGATACTTTTGGCTGATATTTGTATTTTCATCCATGCCAAGCTTTGTTTCATCAAATTCTATGCGTTTTAGCAGCGAGATGATCGGATAAACGGCGATATTTTTGTTTATAAATTTATCGCCAAAGCTTGATTTGATATTTTGGGCTAAATTTTTATTAAAGCAAAGCACGAGAAATTTCTCATTTTCGTCACGCTCGAGCCTATTTGCGACAAAATTTGCAAGTATCATCGTCTTGCCGGTGCCAGCCACGCCTCTGATCACGCGAAAGCCACCAGTGTAGCCATTCATAATACTAAGTTGCTTGTGGTCAAAAAACATCACCTCATCTTTCGTGATTATCGGGATTATTTTTTGTTTTAGCCTGCTTTGATTGACAAGCATTTCTGAAATTTTAAGAAACTCTTTTTTGTTTGGTAGCGTGCTTATAGAGGAGTTAAAAAAATTTAGCAAAGATGCTCTCGTCTATGAGATCGTCCCTGAAAAAGGTGTGATTTTTTAAATTTAGATAGCTTGGATTTTTCGCATAAAATTTACTAGTCTCAGCCTTGCTAATAGAGGGGAAAATGACCCTGTACTCGACATTTATAGGCACTTTTTTAAGCACTGACTCTATCTTTGCAAGAAGCATTCTTTGATAAATTTTTACCTGCTCGTAGGGGTTATTTTCATCTAGTTGCTCAAGATCGTCCCAGTTTTTCACCTCGATGACATAAATTCCAAGTGCTGGATGGAGCAAAAGTAGGTCGATCTCTCTGGATGAGCCGGCAGGATCGTCGATGCTTGCCTTTGGGATGAGATAGTAGTTTTCATAACCCTTTTGGTTTAAAATTTTACCGATAGCCTCGAGCACATCGGCCTCACCCTGCTCACCTTTAAAGATCTTACTAAAAATGCTTTTTATGTTCATAAATCACTCCTTTAAATTTTTAACAACTTTGCTATTTTATAAATTTTAATCTTAGAGTTTGAAGCGGTGTAGCTATCAAGCTAGCTCTTTTTTGACAATATGGGTCCTAGCCAACTAGCAGAGTGGTTTTAATCATTTAAATATAAGCTCTTTTTTTCTTTTAAACATACCAAATATCAGGTTTTGCCCTATACTATGCCATCTCTCTTGCTTTTTTAAACTAAAAGTGACCTTTGTATTTTATCTCGACTAAAATTTTTTACTATTAAGATACGCAAATTTTAGTTTTTAATTATTTATTGATTATTTTTCTAAAAACTTAGTAAATCCTGCTATTTTAGAGCTCTCGTGCCAGTTTAAATACCACAAAATTTCTTTAAAATTTAGAGAAGAAATGTATTGTTTTAATTTCACTATCTTTGTATTTTTTATTTGCATTAAGTCTAAATTTTTATTCTCAAAATATAAAACTAAAAAACAAGAATTTAAAAATAAGAAAATGACTGAAAAATTAAAAAGTGATTTGAAATTTGAAGTGGCCGGGAGATAGGGATTCGAACCCCAGGAGGCTTTCACACCTCAACGGTTTTCAAGACCGCCGCTTTCGACCGCTCAGCCATCTCCCGATTTGAAGATTTGTGATTATAGCCAACTTTGCTTAAAATTTGCTATAACCACTAAGAATTATTCTGTTTTTTCTTTGACGTAACTAGCGCCGTCATTGATCTTTTCTTTAGTCCATTCTTTGGCGTTGTGGCTATCTTCTTTTACACCGTGCCAAGTGTTTGAACAACCTACTGCAAAAAATGCCATACAAACTATTAAAAGCAACTTTTTCATTGTTAATCCTTTAATTTGGTTTTTTGAAGTCTGGAGGCGACACCCGGATTCGAACCGGGGATCAAAGCTTTGCAGGCTCATGCCTTACCACTTGGCCATGTCGCCGTTTGGTGGTGCCCGAGACCGGACTTGAACCGGTACGGTAAAAACTACCGAGGGATTTTAAGTCCCTTGCGTCTACCATTCCGCCACTCGGGCAAAATTTAATGGAGCGGGAAACGAGATTCGAACTCGCGACCCCAACCTTGGCAAGGTTGTGCTCTACCCCTGAGCTATTCCCGCGTTAAAGGTTGCAATGTTAGCCAAAAGTTGCTTAAAAATTTATTTTATAAAAACGACTTTCAAAAAAATGTAAGCCATAAAAAGATAAAATACCAAATCCTTTTGGGGTTATAGCTCAGCTGGGAGAGCGCTTGAATGGCATTCAAGAGGTCGGCGGTTCGATCCCGCTTAACTCCACCATGATTTTACTTTCTTTTTTACTTACAAATATTTTTACGTTTTTCATGAAATTTTACGTCAAATATATAAAAATTCAGAATTCTTCCGATATATTACGAAATGATGAATTTAAAACAATATGTAAATGAAATTTTAAAAGATCGTAACGATGAGCGTGTTTTTAGCTTTGAATTTGATGGGCAAAAATTTTGGTTAAAACGCATTGAAAAGACCATTGAAGGTGGCTTTTTAACTAAAATTTTTAAACCAAACCCTTATAAGTCATTTGCCGCTGAGATAAAAAAGCTTGAAATTTTAAACGAGGCAAATGCTCCTGCGCCAAAACTCGTGTTAAAAAGCGATGAATTTTTCGTTATAGAAGATGTTGGCGAGCCAGTTGCTAGACTATTTAAATATAGTAACGATGAAAAATTTAAACACGAAATTTTGCTAAAAGCAGCCCGCGCACTAGCTGGACTTCACGCTCTAAATTTTGCGCACGGACGCCCAGCACTTAGAGATATCGCCATAAAAAATGACGAGGTCAAATTTCTAGACTTTGAGTCAAAATTTTTTAGCAAAGACTTGGAGCTTCAAAAGTGCCGTGACCTACTAGTTTTCATCCACGAGCTCTACCGACAAAAAATTTCAAACGAGCTTGTAAAAGAGGTGATAGATGAGTACATTAATGCTAATGGCGACGAAATTTACGAGCACTCTTTGCGCTTAATAGTAAAATTTAAGTCACTTTACTACCTGCTAAAGTCGTTTAAATTTTTAGATAAAAAGGATCTAAACGCGGCTATTTCAACATTTGAGCTACTTTTACCAGCCGCAAAATCCAAAATCACATCCAGATAACTAAAAAATAATCTTCTAAATTTTATCTCTCCTTAACAAAAAATAAATTAATATTCGTTATTAAAATCCAAAAGGAGATATATGCTTTTCAAGCGTAACAAAATCATTTTCAACATCCACCTAATAATCGGCCTAATCGCGACTATACCGCTACTTATCATGACACTTGCAGCACCATTTGCCTCTTATAGAGAGGAGATCAAGTCTGTGATAAATGAAAAATATATAAATTTAAAGCCTAGCGAAAAGCCAAATTTAAGCTTAAGCGAAATTCTCGCCAAGGCAAAAAGTGAGATCAAATTTGACACGCTTGAAAATGTACAAATCGGCGGTGAAAACAAAGCTTATAGCATCAGCGTCACTAAAGATAAAAAGCTCTTAAATTTCTTTGTCGATCCAAGAAGTGGCGAGGTGATCAGCGAGGACTGGGGCGAGAAAACTCGCATGATAATACTAAGCCTGCATAGAAATTTAGGCCTTGCCCTGCTTGATAGCAAAGTCCCAGCCAACATCGGCAAGCAAATAGTCGCCATTAGCTCGATCATCATGGCACTTCTTGCCATAAGCGGCCTCATCCTCTACGCCCCAGCGATCAAGCGAAATTTGCTAAATTCGCTCAAAATCAAGCCAAGTGCAAAGGGCTATGCCTGCTTTTACAACCTCCACACGAGCCTTGGCACATACGTGGCGATCCTGCTTGTCGTGATGTCGCTAACTGGCCTTTACTGGTCTTATGGCTGGGTCAGAAACAGCGTAAATAGCATATTTTTCGAGCTAAAGCCAAGCCAAGCGCAAAGAGCAATGCCACAAAGAAATTTGACCCCAATAAGCGATGAAAAATTTAAAGAGATCGAGTCTGCAGAGCAAATTTTTAAAGAAAATGTCACGCTAGAGCTAAAATCACTCACGATAAACGTGCCTGAAAACAACCAAAGCACCTACACGATAAACTACGAAACTGCCGAGAGTCAGGTAGGCAAACTAAAGCTTGACGCAAGCGCTGGCAAGATAAAAGAAAATAAGCTTGTTAGCAAGGCTGAAAGCATCCCAGAGGCTAAAAAGGCAGGTCGAAAAGTGCTTAGCTTGCACACTGGAGAGATGTTTGGCGAGGTCGGTCAGGTCGTCTTTGCCATCTCTTGCGTGATCGCCGTTTTACTAATAATAACTGGCTTTTTGATGACCATAAAAAGGAGCAAAGCACTCTAAATAAAAGTAAATTTTTACCTTGCTTTGGGTAAGATTTTAAGAAATTTTTACCACAAACAAGAGAGAAATTTATGAACAGAAAACGCATTTACAACCCAAGTTCAAATGAAAATTTGACTGACAGAAGAGTCTTTAACGGCAACCCACACGGTATTTTAAATTTCACCAAGGCAAAATACGAGTGGGCGTTAAAGCTTTGGGACCTCATGGAGGCAAACACCTGGTTTCCAAAAGAGGTCGATACCACCGACGACGTGCGCGACTACGCCTACAACCTCACAGAGGCTGAAAAACGCATGTACGATCTCGTCTGGAGCCAGCTCATCTCGATGGATAGCTTCCAGACAAACAACCTAGCTGACAACATCAACCCTTACATCACCGCACCAGAGATCAACGCCGTGCTAAGCCGCCAAGCCTACGAAGAGGCAAACCACAGCAAGTCCTACGCTGTCATGGTCGAGGCGATCTGTGACAACACCGATCTCATCTACGAGATGGAGAAGCACGACGACGTCTTGCGCGAGAAAAACGACTACATATCAAGCGTCTACGAGGAGCTTGCAGGCGAAGTGACTGACGAGAAGCTACTTCTTGCGATGGTTGCGAACCAAATTTTAGAGGGCATTTATTTTTACAGCGGCTTTACAGCGATCTACGCTCTAGCTCGCGCTGGCAAGATGCTAGGCTCGGCGCAGATGATACGCTTCATCCAACGCGACGAGATCACGCACCTGCTTTTGTTTCAAAACATGATAAATTCAGTCCGCAAAGAGAGGCCTGACCTTTTCACGCCTGAGACTGAGGCGAAAATTTATGATATGTTTGAAAAAGCTGGAAATTTAGAGATAAAATGGGGCAAATATATCACCCAAAACCAGATAATGGGCTTTACAGACGACATAATCGAGCAGTATATCCACTATCTCATCGACCAACGCCTAGTTGCGATCGGCCTAAAACGCAAATACAACGTCGCTCATCCGATCAAATGGGTCGATGACTTTGCGAAATTTAACGACCAAAAGTCAAATTTCTTTGAAGCAAAGGTGACAAACTACAGCAAAGGAAGTATCAGCTTTGACGACTTTTAAAAATAGTATCTTATCCCTTGCCTGCGTGCTTTTGGCTGGGTGTGCGAGCAGTAGCCAAAGGATCGTTGACATGGCAAACCGAGATAATCTCGTAAATTTCCCCGCCCACAAACTTGTTAAAGTAAAAGAGACAAGCCAAGCGGAAGTCTATCAAGAGATGCCAAATGGGGAAATTGCACCAAGTTTCGCACCGCTAGGATCTGTTCTAGGAAATGATGTGATGCTTGGCATAAACAAGCAGTGTGGCTTTGAGCCAAAAGACCTAAAAGAGGTAAGAGTAGTTTCACATGATGAGGCTAGAGGTCTAGACTTTGAAGTCTGGGTTTTTAATGATCCACTCTCACAGCGTGATGATAAGATCACGGCTATAAGCGTTATTTTAAAAGCTACACCAAACATCGGTGGCACAGATATAAACTGTAAAATTCCAAAAGACTGCCACGATGAAAAACCTGTGACATTTGTATTTGGAAAATAAATGAGTGAAAATTTAAACCTAATAAGCCTAACTTTAAAGGCAAAAAATGCAACAGATCGCCTAGAAGAGCTTGCAAATTTAGTTGAGGCTGCGCCTGAAAACTCTCTCCTGCTTGCAAGCGAGCTTTGCATCAGCGGCTACGACTTTGACGGCTTTTTTGCTGGGGCAAACAAAGCAATGCTTGGTGGCATGATAGGTAGCTTTGATGCGATGCTGCTTGAGCGCTTGCAAGAGGCACTTAGCCCAGATAAATTTCTTGGTTTTACGCACCTTAGCAGCCTAAACAAAAGCGCAGGGCTCGCTCAAATTTCAAATCTAAATCCGCACCAACCAAAAATTTATAACGAATTTTTACTTCTTAACTCAAGCAACGTCTTTCATTCGCAGTTTAAGGCTGAGCTTTTTAGGCCAAATTTAGAGCACGAGATCTTTGCTGCTGGCGAAGTGAGCGATATAAATGCTTTTGATTTTAGAGGGCTAAAGCTTGGCGTGCTGATATGCTTTGAGCTGCGTGATAGCAGGCTTTGGGCAAAGCTAAGAGGATGCGACATCATCATGGTGCCAGCCATGTGGGGCAGGGCCAGAGAAGAGGCCTACCTTAGCCTTTGCAAGGCGCTTGCGATCGCAAATAACTGCTACGTCATGATCTCAAGCTCGCTTGATCTTGAGGTCGCTGGGGTCTTTTTGCCAGATGGCACGCTAGAGCAAAGCGCAGTTTTTGACGCAAATTTGATAGCGCAGATAAAGAAAAATTTAGGGCTTTTATAAATTTTAAGATAAGCTTTAAATCGTATAATAACGATTTAAAATTTGTTTAGGAAAGAAATTTTGACCCAATTAGAAGCGATAAAATGCCAAAATTTAGCTAGCGACATAGCCGATGAGATCACGCTCAGTCCGCTTTTGTTTGACGCGATATCAACAACCGAGCGTGAAATTTTCGTGCCTATCCCTGCGCATGCTTACAAGCTTGACGCGCAGCCGATACTGGGCAACCAGTGGATCAGCTCGCCACTAACGGTGGCAAAGATGACCATGGCGCTAGAGTGCGAAAATGTGGATAACATCCTAGAAATAGGCTGTGGCAGCGGCTATCAAGCAGCGATACTAAGCAAGCTCGCACATAGAATTTTTAGCGTCGAACGCATAGAAAAGCTAGCCATGGAGGCAAAAAAACGCTTCGAGACGCTAAAGATCAAAAACGTGCACGTAAGATATGATGATGGCAACAACGGCTGGCGAAGCTACGCGCCGTTTGATAGGATTTTACTCTCGGCTGCTGATGATGAGATCTCGCCAAATTTATTCGCTCAACTAAAAAATGGCGGCATCTTGGTCGCTCCGATGAAAAAAGATGGCAAGCAGTTTATCGCTAAATTTAGAAAAGATGAGAGTGGGAATTTAGAAAAAGAGTTTTTAGACGAGTGCCTTTTTGTGCCACTTCTTGAAGGCAGAGAGTAGAGGCTTTTACCTCTACAACTACCACCTAACTAGCCACTCACCGTTAGGGTGCTGCGTAAATATAAGATCATCAAATTTTGTAGTTTCTTCGCCATCTGCTGTGATAAATGTAACACTAAAACTAAATGCGTTTTTGGCAATAAATTTCACATTTTCTATACTCAAGATATCGACGTTGTCGCTACAAGTGCCACTAGCCCTTTTTAAATGGCTATCATCTCTTCTTAGCGCAGGTGCCCTTGTGCCACCTTCCATGAATTTATCATTTTTATTAGCCTTATAACATGCCATATTTGCTAAAAATTCCTGCATCCTAGGCTTTGCGCTGTCAAATTTCGCTTGATACTCTTTTGGCACCTTAATGCCAAAAATAGCACCTGGCACCGTCTGAGCAACTAAATTTCTACTTTTTGTTAGCGTTGGCTCACTTTTTGGTTCGCAAAAGGCAAAGCTACTAAAAACGGCACAGAGCGCAATGACAAGAAGCGATTTTGTTTTCATTTTTCTCCTTTTTAAATAAGAGCCATTCTATCTTGTGCTACTTAAAAGTTGCTTGAGTTATAAATTTAAAGAATAAATGTGAGTTTTTAGGAGAGGCAAAGCCTAAGCCTTGCCTTGAATTAGAATTTATTAGAATTTATAAGTGTAGCCTGTGTAAATTCCAACACTTGTATCCCTTAGCTGAGCGCCACTATTTTTCTTATAAAATGTCTTATCAGCCTTTAAGCCAAACTCAAGCGCGTTGTGAGCGTCAAATGAGTAGATACCACCAGCTTTTGCGCCAACTAGCAAGCCTTTGAAATTTTTCTTGCTAGTTTCGTTTTCAAAGCTTTGTCTAACACTTAGATAGCCAAGACCAGCGTAACCGCCAAGCACGGCTTTAAAGTTTTCTGTGATGTTTGGTGTGTAGTCAGCGCCTGCTAAAAGCTTATGTTTACTCCATTTTGCGTCTGCTTCGCCAGCATTTTTTCTAGCTTTAAAGTCGTAGTAGTAGCCACCATACGCTCTATAGCTGTCAAAATCATAACCGCCATAAAAGCCAAGTCCGTAGTGACCTTTGTTGAAGTTATTTTTTTCGCTTTTTGCGATATTTTTAGTTTTGATCTTTGAGTTGAACGAATAATCGCCCTCGCCACCGACAAATGCACCTTGCGCAAGTGCAGCTGAACTAACTAAAGCTAAAACCAAGCTTGATTTTACAAGTAAATTTTTCATACTTCTCCTTTAAAAATTTTCGTGATTTTACTATTACGCGTTTAATCTATATGAAATTTAAATTTAACAAAGCCCTATTTTTCGCTCTTTTCAGCCTATAAAATTTAAATTTATTTATATTTACTATTAAATTTTAAAATTAGAAGAAATTTTCATCAAAGGAGAGAAAATGGCACTAGATAAAGAACTAGTAAATTTCGGTGAAGAGCATGAGCTAAATGCGATCCTTTCAAAATTTGGCAAATCACAAAGCCAAAAAAATAGAGCAACACTTGGCGAGATTGGCAAAAAATGCAAAGAAAAACTTGCTAAAAGAGTGCTAACTCAAGACGAATTTGGTGAGTTTGTAAAAGCACACCTAAAAGAGCTTGAAGATAAAAAAGCTTAAATTTCTGGGGGAGAGCCCAGAAAATTTATTTGCAATCCTCTTTTGTCAAATTTATCACAGCAAAATTTTTGCCGTTCTCGTAGTTATATATCCACGAGGCTTTGTCGATAAGAGGATTTTTACTGCTACAAAAGTCCTCTTTTAGCATTTCAGTCTGCAACTTTTTAAACTCATCTATCTGCTCTTTAGTAATTTTACTAAATTTAATATCTTCACTATCATTTATAACAAACGTGGTTTTTAGGGTCTCATTTTCACATGTAGCACCCATTATTACACTATTTTCATCGACCCTTGTGGGAGCTGGCTCATCGATCATGCTTACAACAGCTTTAATAAATGCGTTATCACAATCAACCGCAAACGTAGAGGTCAAGAGCATAGATAGAGACAATATTATTTTCTTCATTTTGCATCCTTTTTGGAAAGTATATTAAATTTAGTTGTAAAAATACTAGAAAGATAAATTTGCGCCCAAACTAAGACGCAAATTTCTTAAGGAGGGAATGTTTAATATTAAAATTTATAAGTGTAGCCTACGTAAAGACCGATATTGCTCTCTCTAACCCTGCTAACATCATCTGCTTTGTAGAAAGTATAGTCAGTTTTCATACCAGCTTCTAGGATGTTGTTTTGATCAAGTAGGTACTCAGCACCAAATTTAGCACCTAAAACAAATCCTGTGTCATAGAATTTATGATCCGTGTCATCTCTACTTATCAAAAGTCTAGATACGCCAGTGTAGCCACCTAAAACAAGCTTAATATCTTCAGTGATGCTTGGAGTATAGTCGGCTCCAGCTAATAAGCTATGTTTTTTCCATTTAACAGTAAATCTGTCATCATCATCTTCTATTTGTTTTTTTGTTTGAAAGCTATAAAAATAAGCACCATAAGCTCTGAAGCTGTCAAAATCATAACCAGCTTTTACGCCGCTGTTAAATTGACCTTTTCTGACACTTGCGCTCTCGCCGTCTGTTGTTTTTTCTTTCCAGTTTGACGCAAAAGAGTAACCGCCCTCGTAACCAATAAATGCTCCCTCTGCCATAGCAAATGAGCAAACCACACATGCAATCATGCTAGCTTTCAAAAATGAACTTTTCATTTTCAATCCTTTAAAAATATAATGTAAATGTAATTTTACGGATTTTTATTTAAAATATTATTAATTTATAATATTAAATAAGCATTGATAAATTTATTTTGTTTATATAGTACCTATCTTATGGATTTATAAAGATAAATTTATAAAATTTTTAATTATTAAAAAGCAACACCTAGTCGTTAAATTTCAAACGACTAGGCAGAAAGCTATAAAATTTCTCGTATAAGAAGCTGTGGCGTAACAAGCCCGCGGAACGAATTTTTAGACACGCAAAAGATGATATCCACCATCTCACCCACTCTAACGTGCCTTGTGAAGTTAAAAAATAGCGCCTCAAGCGTTTTATTGTCTTTTTGCAAGATTAGTTTTAAGTGGTTTTGATCCCTGCCTATAAGCCTTTCGTTTTTAACGACGGCATTTTCTATCTTAAAGACTGGGCGTGGATTTTTCTGTCCATACGGCTCATAAAATTCCAAAATTTCAAGTAGCTCAAAGTCGATCTCGCTTGGCATTATGTCGCCAAGTAGCTCATCTGAGCTTTTGCACTCTTGCATATTTAGGCATGAGCAGCTTTTGTTTATCGCCTCTTTAAATTTTTCCAAATTTTCAGGCGCAAGAGTTAGCCCTGCTGCACCTTTGTGGCCGCCGTAGCTTGTTAGCAGATCTTCGTGGCTTGCGATGAGCGATAAAATATCAAGCTTGCCAACGCTTCTAGCACTGCCTTTTGCGCGGCCTTTATCGATGCTAAAGACGATAGCTGGCTTTGCAAAGTGCTTCGCAAGGCGGCTAGCTACAATGCCTATCACACCCTCATGCCACTGCTCTCCCCAAGTGATGATGACCTCATCGTCCTCTTTTACGTCCTTTAGCGAGCACTCAAAGAGTTGGCGCTCCTCCTCTTTTCTGGAGTTGTTAAACTCAATGATCGTATCAAGGTAGTTGTAAGCCTCTTCGATGCTCTTTGCACGCAAGAAGTTAAATGAATTCATCGCATCATCCATGCGTCCGGCTGAATTTATAAGAGGCGCTATAAGAAAGCTGATATCATCACACTCAAATTTATCCTTGCCGTAAAACTCTTTTATGACGCAAAATGCCGAGCGCTTCGAGGCATTTAGCTTGCAAATACCCATGCGAACAAGCATCCTATTCATATCTCTTAGCTCCATCATATCAGCTATTATCGCGATGGCTAAAAGCTCTAAAAACTTGCTCATATCGTAGTTTAGCTTGCAAACATCCTTTAGCGCTCCAACTAAATACCAAGCCACTTCAGCACCGCAAATTTCGATATTTGGAAAGTTGCAGTCCTCTTGTTTTGGATTGATTATGGCGTAGGCTTCAGGCAGAACGGTTGGTGGCATGTGGTGATCTGTGATGATGAGATCGATGCCCTTTTCTTTGCAGATGCTAGCTGCCTCATTAGCTGAGATGCCGTTATCGACGGTGATTATTAGACTCACATCGCTTGCAAGCTCATCGATGATCTCAGGGTTTAAGCCGTATCCGTCCTTAAAGCGGTTGGGGATCTTTACTAGGTAGTTTTTTACGCTAAGATCATCAAAAAACTCGGCTAAAATCACACTTGAAACCACGCCATCAACGTCATAATCGCCAACAATAGCGATATGCTCGTTTCTCTCGATCGCCTCTTTGATGCGATTAGCGCCTTTGTAGATATCCTTTAGGGCGCTTGGCGTTGGAATTTCACTAAGTTTTTTGTGTATGTCGTTACAAAATCTACGTGCTAGTAAATTCCTAATATCCTCTTTAGTTAACATAGCTTTGGCAAGGACTTTTTGACGCCCTGCCAACTTTGACTAATGCTATTTGCTCACTTAAATTTACGCCCAAACTGCCAAAAATTTGGCAACAAAAATGCTTTTTTTTCATTGTAATCTTTCGTCTTTATTTTGAATGCTTTGATTATATCTTTTTGAAATTTAATTTCTTATAATTTTCATTGAAAGTAAGATTTTTAGGGCAAAAAACTTTTGTTAAATTGATACTCTTTATAAATTAGCCATTGTAAATTTGAAGTAAAAAATGAGAGAAATTTTAAGTAAAAATAAGGGGTCATAAGACCCCCCAAAAATTAAAATTTATATGTGTAGCCTAGGTAAGCGCCGATATCTGTTGATTTAAGGTTATCAAAATCTTCATCAGTGCTATACCAAGATCTATCTGCTTTTATACCAAATTCAAGTGCATTATTTTTATCAAAGCTATACTCTGCACCAAGTCTTGTGCCAACTAGCCAACCAGCCTTTGTTGTATCATAAGTCGCTTTAAGTGTATTTGTATAAAGTCTTGCTTTAAAATTTACAACTGAAACGCCAGTGTATAAGCCTGCTATTAACTTAAAGTTATCTGTTATAGCTGGAGTATAGTCACCACCTACTACAAATTTATGTGTTGTCCATTTTATACTAACATCGTGTTTTACGCCATTGTCAGTATAGTTAAAGTTATCTTTTGCCTCTGTATGATAGAAGTATCCACCATAAACTCTAGCTACGTCAAAGTCATAACCGCCTTTGATGCCAACATTTGGTCTGTTATCCTTAAAACTAAGACCATCATTGTCTTTTAGCTTTGAGCTAAAATCATAGCCGCCCTCAACTCCGACAAATCCACCTTGTGCTAAAGCAAATGAGCCAGCAAGTGAAAGTGCCAAAACACTTTTTAAAACGCAATTTTTCATTTTTTCTCCTTTATAAATGATTGCGTAAGCATTGTATGTTTAGCAAGATTAAAAAATACTTAAATGATTTAAATTTTATCAATAATACGTTTACTTTTATTTTTAATATAAATTTGAGAGAAAATTAAAGAAAATTTGGCAAGAAAACTTGCCAAATTTATCATTTTACGTGATTGGCTAGGCTTGCTTTTATAAAGCCTAGTATCACAGGGTTTGGTCTAGTTAAGCGGCTAGTAAATTCAGGGTGACACTGCACGCCTACAAACCACGGATGGCCTTTTAGCTCGATCGCCTCTACTAGTCCGTCGCTTTCGCCACTTACTATAAGGCCAGCCTTTTCAAAGACCTCTTTGTATTTTGGATTTGCCTCGTAGCGGTGACGGTGGCGCTCTTTTACGCTCTTTGCGTTGCCATAAATTTCAGCCAAAAGTGTCTTTGGCTTGATGTCGCAGTTATAAGCACCTAGCCTCATAGTGCCACCAAGTGGGCTTGTATGCGTTCTTATCTGCTTTTTGCCGTGGGCATCGATGAAGCTATCTATTAGATATATGATAGGATTTTTGCACTCTTTATTAAACTCCATAGAATTTGCATCTTCTAAGCCCAAAACATCCCTTGCAAACTCGATCATCGCTAGCTGCATACCAAGGCAAATTCCAAGATATGGGATATTATTCACACGAGCAAATTTTATAGCCTGCATCTTGCCTAAAACACCTCTTTCGCCAAAGCCGCCAGCTACCAAGATGCCATCCACATCTTTTAAAAGCTCATTTACATTGCTCTCCTCTATCTTTTCGCTATCTATCCAGCGTAAATTTACTCTAGCATCTAAATTTGCTCCAGCATGGATGATGCCCTCAGTTAGGCTCTTGTAGCTCTCTTTTAGATCGATATATTTGCCTACAAAGGCGATTGTTGTTTCGTTTGTTGGGGCGATGATCCTTTTTACTAGGCTATCCCAGTTTGCCATGTCTGGTTTTAGCTCACTAAAGCCTAAATTTTCAGCGATCGGCACTAAGATATCTTGCTTTAAAAATGAAAGTGGAATTTGATAGATACTTGCGCTATCTAAGCTCTCTATGACGCAGTTTTTCTCCACACCACAGCTTGCTGCGATCTTATCTTTTAGCTCGCGGTTTAGTGGCATTTCAGATCTGCAGATGATGATATCTGGGCTTATGCCGATACGTCTTAGCTCGCCTACGCTATGCTGAGTTGGCTTTGTTTTTAGCTCGCCAGCTACTTTGATAAATGGCACGAGTGTTAGGTGTATATTTAGTGCTCTTTTTTTGCCAACTTCTACTCTTAAGGCTCTTATCGCCTCTAAAAATGGCAAGCCCTCGATGTCGCCAACGGTTCCGCCTATCTCAACGATGAGCACATCTTTGCCCTCGCCTGCTTTTTTGATACGATCAACTATCTCACCAACGATGTGGGGGATCACCTGTATAGTCTTTCCAAGGTAGTCGCCACGTCGCTCTTTTTCGATGACCGAGCTATAAACTCTGCCCGTTGTGAAGTTATTGTCCTGACTTAGACTCTCATCTAAAAATCTCTCGTAGTGACCAAGGTCTAGGTCTGTCTCTGCGCCATCGTCTGTGACAAAGACTTCGCCGTGCTCTAGCGGGCTCATCGTGCCTGGATCTACGTTGATATATGGATCAGCTTTTAAAACACTCACTTTTAAGCCAGAATTTTTAAGTAATGTCGCGATAGACGCAGCTGCGATGCCTTTTCCAAGTGAGCTTAAAACGCCACCTGTGATAAAAATATACTTCGTCTCTTTTGCCATCAAAATTTCCTTAACTTTAGTTATTTTTTAATCTGCCGATTATACCCCTTAAATATTTAGTAAGGCATTAATCTTGCAATTTTTAAAAATTATTCTTTAAGTTTTTTTGTTATAGACTTCGACATCATGATTAAAAACTGCTTAAAAAACATCGCCTCTTTATATATAGACGGCTTTAAAAATATGAAAATAGGCAAGAAACTATGGCTTCTCATAGCGATAAAGCTTATCATTATGTTTGGGATATTAAAGGTCTTCATATTTGATGAAACTCTTAATACCAAATTTCAAACCGACGAAGAAAAAAGCGAATTTGTAATTCGTAATTTAATAAAGGAATAAAATGTCTGAGATGGATTTTGTTGATTGGTCTAGGGCTCAGTTTGCGCTGACTGCCATTTACCACTTTTTGTTTGTCCCGCTTACGTTGGGGCTAAGTTTTATCATCGCCATTATGGAGACGATATATGTCAAAACTGGCGATAAAGCCTGGCTTGAGATAACGAAATTTTGGCTAAAGCTCTTTGGTATAAATTTCGCTATTGGTGTAGCTACTGGCATCATCATGGAGTTTGAGTTTGGTACAAACTGGGCGAATTATAGCTGGTTTGTCGGCGATATATTTGGCGCTCCGCTTGCGATCGAGGGCTTGCTAGCATTTTTCATGGAGAGTACATTTTTTGCCATTATGTTTTTTGGCTGGGAAAAGGTTAGTAAGAAATTTCACCTGCTTTCAACATGGCTTGTTGCGATCGGTTCAAATTTAAGCGCACTTTGGATCTTAATCGCAAATGGCTGGATGCAATACCCAATCGGCATGAAATTTAACCCAGATACCGCTAGAATGGAGATGCAAAATTTCTTCGAAGTCGCGCTAAATCCACTTGGTATCACTAAATTTTTACACACAGTAACTAGCGGCTACACTATCTCAGCTATTTTTGTGATAGGAATTTCTGCTTGGTTTTTGATAAAAAAACGCCACATCTTGCTAGCTAAAAAAAGTATCGTCGTTGCTAGCGCATTTGGCCTTATCACTTCAGCATTTTTGCTACTTAGCGGTGATGAGAGCGCATATCTTGCAGCTCAAAAGCAGCCTATGAAGCTAGCAGCCATGGAGGGACTTTACAAGGGCGAGAAAAACGCTGGCCTAGTTGCAGCTGGTATTTTAAACCCAGCTAAAAAGCTTGGCGATGAGAGCGATGCCTTTTTGTTTGAGATAAAAGTACCTTACGCACTTGGCATCATGGCAAACAGAGAGCTTGACTCATTTACACCAGGCATCAACGACCTACTTTATGGCAACAGTGAGCACAATCTAATAAGCGTAGAAGAGAAGATGGCAAAGGGTAAAGTAGCTATCGAAGCTCTTAAGAACTACAAAGAAGCCAAAAAAGCAAATGACGAGAGCTTGATGAAAAGCTCACTTTCAAATTTAGAAAGCAATCTAAATTTCTTAGGATATGGCTATCTTAAAGATGCAAAAGATGCTGTGCCGCCAGTTGCGCTTACATTTTATAGCTTCCACATTATGGTCGCGCTTGGCACTTACTTCATAGCTCTTTTTATTATCACTCTTTATCTAAATCTCTCAAGAAAATATAAATTTGAAAACATAAGAGCATTTTTGTGGATCTGCCTCTTTACCATACCGCTTGGCTATATCGCAGCTGAGGCTGGCTGGATAGTAGCAGAGGTCGGCCGTCAGCCATGGGCGATACAAGATCTCATGACCGTTGGCGTCGGGGCTACAAATTTATCTGACTCAAATGTCAAAATTTCATTTATATTATTTGCTGTTTTATTTACGGTCTTGCTGATTGCCGAGATCAAAATCATGCTTAAGCAAATAAAGATAGGATTTAACGACCATGCATAGTTTAAGCTTAGAAAATTTACAAATTTATTGGTGGTTTATAGTTAGCCTTCTTGGCGGACTTTTGGTGTTTATGATGTTTGTTCAAGGCGGCCAGTCGCTCATCTTTAGCCTTGGTAAGGACGAGCTTAAAAAAGATATGCTCATAAATTCTATCGGTAGAAAATGGGAGCTTACATTTACGACGCTTGTTATGTTTGGCGGTGCGTGCTTTGCGGCATTCCCACTATTTTACGCTACAAGTTTTGGTGGCGCTTACTGGGTTTGGCTGGCTATTTTATTTTGCTTTATCATCCAAGCTGTAAGCTACGAGTACCGCAAAAAGCCTGATAACTTCTTAGGCGCTAGAACTTATGAAATTTTCCTTTTCATAAATGGCTCGCTTGGCGTTATCCTTATCGGCATGGCGGTTAGTACATTTTTTAGCGGAAGTGACTTTGTGCTAAATGAGCACAATTTTGTCGAGTGGAAAACTCCATTTCGTGGTCTTGAAGCTTTATCAAATCCTTACTTATACTTGCTTGGCATAGCGATGTTTTTCTTATCTCGCATAGGCGGCTGCTTATATCTTATGAACAACATTGCTGATGGCGAATTTATACAAAACGCTAGAAAACAGCTACTTGTTAATACCGTGCTATTCTTGCCATTTTTCTTAGGATTTCTTGCGTGGATACTTACAAAAGATGGCTTTGCATACGACGCAAACGGCGTAGTTAGCCTTGTGCCTTACAAATACGCTATAAATTTGATCGAGATGCCTGTCGCTGGCGCACTACTACTTGTTGGCGTTCTTTTGGTGCTTGTTGGAATTTTCCAAGGGGCATTTACAAAAAGCATTCGCGGAATTTTCGCTTACGGCGTTGGCGTTACGCTAGCTGTGACTGCACTATTTTTGATAACAGGACTAAACGGCACAGCATTTTATCCGTCATTTAGCGACCTTGCTAGTTCGCTAACTATCAAAAATGCAAGCTCAAGCCACTACACACTTGGCGTTATGGCATATGTTAGCTTGTTAGTGCCTTTCGTGCTTGCCTATATCGTCGTAGTTTGGAGAGCGATAGATAGCAAGAAGATCACGCAAGATGAGATCAAAAACGATCATCACGCATACTAAGGATAAAAGATGTTAGAAGCAGGAATTTTTTTGATACTTTGGCCAGTAACGCTATTTATTAGCTACAAATTTGTTCTCTTTTCTCTTAAGAAATTTGACGCAAATAACTAAAATTTAGGGGCATTTGCTCCTAAATTCTTCTTTTTATTTTTACCTCTTAAAACGACTTCTTTATAAACTTACTTAAGCCTCTTTTCATATAAGCGTTAGTTTTGTGTGAAATTTGGGGAGTAAGATATCAATAAATTTCTACAGAAGGAGTGAAAAATGAGCAAGAATTTCTTAGGTTCAGTTGCCCTTGCGGCTGTTTTGGTGAGTGGTTTTGGCTTTAGTGCTCCACTAAACGCTGGAGTCTTGGCTCATCAAGTAAAGGTTCAAGGAGAGCTTGGCTCAGTCTTTATAAACCCCTACGATGTATCGCCGCTAACTGCTATCATCGATAGAGCTGGCAAGGACATCAAAGATATCCACGTCAAAGTAAAGGGCAAGCCAGATGGCGGCATCGATATCGACTACAACGTCTCAGAGCATGCCTTGCTCACGCATGATGGCGTGCCTATTTGGGGACTTTATCCTGACTATCTAAACGAGGTCGTGCTTAGTTATACATTTAACGGAGCTAAAAAGGTTGAGACATATAAAATTTACGCCCAACCGATCGTCACATATAGCCGTGATTTTAGATTCTCACACATGCAAAAAACTCGCGTCAAAAAGGTCGATCCTGCCTTTAAAAACAGGCTCTATCTCATAAACAACACAATAACAAGCGTCTATAAACCGCTTGATTGGAAAAATGGCGGAGCTGCTAGTTGGAACGACTTTACCGAAAACTACATCGTAGATACCAAGGGCGAGGTCAGATGGTATCTTGACTATCAGAAATTTTACGACCGCAGTGAGAGAAGAGTGATGGATGGGGGCATGATGATGGGATTTCATCAGCTAAAAAACGGCGATATCAGCTTTGGCATGGCACAAAGATATCTTAGATATGACCTCATGGGAAAAGAAATTTACAACCGCCCGCTACCTAGAGGCTACATCGATCTAAGCCACGAGGTGATGCCACTAAAAGATGATCACGCGCTTCTTAGAGTAGCAAAATACAACTACCACCACAAAAACGGCAAAATTTCTCACACCATAAGAGACCACATCATCGAGGTCGATAACACCGGCAAGGTGGTAGAGGAGTGGGATCTAAATGAAATTTTTGGCAACAACGTATATCGTAGCAACCTCATAAAGGCGCTTGATGCTAGGGCTGTTTGCCTAAATATCGATATGGACGCAAAAGAGATCAAGATAAGCGATGATCTACCATTTGGCGATGTCACCTCCACTGGCACAGGCAGAAACTGGGCGCATGTAAATTCTATCTCATACGATGAGAGCGATGATAGCATCATCCTTTCGCTTCGCCACCAAGGCATCGTAAAGATAGGACGTGACAAGAAAGTAAAATGGATATTAGCCTCGCCCGAGGGTTGGAGCGAGGACTTTAAAGCAAAAGTGCTAACTCCAGTTGATAGCAAGGGCAATAAGATAAAATGTGAAAACTCAAAATGCGAGGGTGAGTTTGACTGGTCATGGACACAGCACACCGCATGGCTAACGCCAAGATACGAAAACAAGGGCGACATAAAACACCTAAGCGTCTTTGACAATGGCGATGCTAGAGGCATGGAGCAGCCAGCCTTTAAAGAGGATAAATACTCCCGCGCGGTTGAGTACAAGATAGATGAGAAAAAGGGCACGGTTGAGCAGACTTGGCAGTTTGGCAAGGAGCGTGGATTTGACTTTTATAGTGCAGTCACCAGCAACGTCGAGTGGCAAAAGGATAAAAGCACCTACTTTATCTCAAGCTCAAATGTAAATTTACTGCGCCCTGACAAGACTATCAAGATGGTCTTAGTCGAGATCGACCCAAAGACAAATGATATAAAATTTGAAATGGATGTGGATTCTGCATCAAGAGATGATGTCGCTTATAGAGCGATGGTTATCGATCCAGAAGTGTTTAGTTATTAAATTTTGGTGTGAGACCCCCTCTCACACCGAAGTATATTAGTTATTATGTTGAAATTTATAAATTTCTTCTTTGACGCTAGTTAGGTCAAAATTTATCGCTCGCTCTAGCTCTAGCAAGCTTACATCTTCGTCTATCTCAAGAGCCATCGCTATCTCGTTTAGCTCTTTTGCTTCCTCATTTGCAAGGATCGCACTCTTAAAACTAGCCTCATCTATCTGGCCAAATTTTGAAAAGATCGATTTAAATTTATCTTTTAAAATTTCTCTACTTAGCTTTTTATCTTCTAAAGCCTTCTTCGTGCCACCATTTCTGTTACAGGTTCTAAATATAAAATCTATTGTTTCATTTACTTCATCGAGTAAATTTTTTGTCTTCTCGCTTTGCATACAAACTCCCTTCACCGCAAACAAATTCGAAGCAAGGCAGACTTTATCCGCCCTGCTTATATTTTTAGACTAGATAACGTGGATCTCGTCTTTGATCTGAATAGTTACGGTGTTGTTTGTATATGTTGTGTAACCATCTTCTGAAGCACCTTGATGCCATCCGCTGCCTTTAACATCCTCTTTTAGATCGACTACATCACCTTTATCGCCTGTGATTTTTAGCGTATGTTTATCATCAGTCATATCTAGGACATCTTTTATGCCAACTTTTAGAGTAGTGTTTTTAGCACCAGATATGTCAAGCTCTTCAAAATTCTTAGCATGATATGAAACATGTTTTAGATCTATGGTATCTTCTGGGCTAGATATGATTAGCTTATCATAGCCTTTACCGCCATCAAGGGCACCTTTATCATCTACGCCACCTATAACGTGTGCTGCTTTGATAGTTAGAGTATCATCGCCATTGCCTAGATCTATCTTAGCTTTATCTATATCATCACCCTTGATAGTTACGCTATCGTTGCCATCGCCAGTTGAAATTCCAACTTTAGTAAATATAGTATTTGCTACTGTATCTCCTACTATCACAGTGTCATTACCTGCACCTGTGATGATCTTAGCACCATTAGCAACATCATCTTTGATCTCTATGTAATCATCGCCTTTACCAGATATAACAGTAGAACTATCAAGGTCTGTAGCCACGATTAATCTGTTATTGCCGTCGCCTAGATCTATCTTAGAGTCCATATTTATCCAACCCCAGCCATTACCACTCTCATGGATATTTACTACATCATCGCCAGAGCCAAGTGTAAATTCTGATTTATGAGTTATAGTTTTGACATCTATCTCATAGTTATCATTGCCATTTATCTGTGGTTGCAACTCAGTAGAAGCTTTTAGTACTGGTCCATGTCCTTCTAACAATAAACCTGTATTATTATCTCCATAGATAGCTTCAGCATTGATCTTTATGTTTTTAACAGGATCAGCTGGCTTATCGCTAAAGTCAAATACTAGATCTTCACTTGCTTGTTTGCCCATATTTCCAGCTTCATCTACCAAATAAGCTTTAGCACTTAGGTTAAAGCCATTAGCTGTTTTACCAAAAGGTATTAACTCTTTTGATGGATAGGTAATGTTTGCAACAGAAGTTAGATCTACGTAACCTCTCTTAAGATCAAGCTCTGTAATGGTTACTGGTTCTTTAACAACACCTTTATTCCATGCTCCAACATTTGAATGAACTTCATAATATAGCTTATCGCCAACTTTAATTAAGCCTTGATCAACTGCCTCTTTTGAGAACCTAGCGCAGCAATATATAACGTTATTTTCGTTAGATATATTATCGCTCCAGCTATATTTACCATCGTGGTTTTTATCACCAAGATAATCAATCCTTAAATCAACTATCTTAGTATCAACTGTTACATTAGCTACACATTCAGGGCTAGTGTTACCAGCTTTATCTACTGCTTGATATGAGATTATATGCTCACCATCGCTAAGAGGATTAGTGATCTTATAGTTCCAAGAACCATTTTTATCAGCTTTAGTTGTGACTACATTCTCATGATGTTCACCATATTTTATGATGATTACAGATCCAGCCTCAGCTGTGCCTTTTAGAACTGGAGTGTTATCATTTGTAAATTTGTCTTTAACGTTTCCAGTAAAATCAACAACATCATTGGTTTTTACATTATCTTCAATACTATTCAAAGTTACCTCAGGCTTTGTCGTATCAACTGTTACTGTGATTAGGCTTGAAGGCTCACTCTCTTTGCCAAACACATTTTTAGCAATTGCTTTTATCTCATAGTCGCCATCAGCCCATGGAGAATTCTCTTTTGGTTCATAATGCCAACTACCGTTAGCATCCACTGGGATATTTTCAGCGATTATTCTATCGCCATTTTTAAGAGTGATAGTTGTGCCAGCTTCAGCTTTACCCATTAACGTAGGGGTATTGTCATTTGTTATAGCTATAGCACCTTCCAAGACATTACCAGTTGTATCTCCAGCATTTATGCTGATTGGGTCCTTTGGATCTATACCATACTCGTTATCTAGAACTGCCTTGATAACTGGAGCTTTTGGAGCAAAACCTACTATTTTTACTGCATCCATAGAACCTTCACTTACATTACCTGCATCATCAACTAGTCTATAAGACGGAGTTTGGAAGCCTCTTGATTTTGGCATATCGATGCTAAATTCATCTCTTTCTATAAAGCCTTTAGCTATATCTTGCGCAGTTACTTTAAAGATATCTGTCCAAGTTTTAGCGTCGCTTCCAAGAATTTGAACCCTATCGCCTGCTTTTACAGTATTTTCTGGGATGTCGATAACCCATTTAAGCTTACCATCTTTTAGAGCTGAAGCATCAGCTATGTCTATCTTCTTATCGCTATTTGTATCAGTTGTTATCTTAACTGTTGGAGCGCCGATAGTTGTATCAACATCTACACTTGACCACTCTGATACAGCACTTCTGTTGCCTGCTCTATCGGTTGTTTGAACTTTAAGAGTATGTACTCCATCTTCTAGTGCAGCATGTACTTTGCCACCCCAGTTTAAATTTGCCTCAAATGTATATTCCCAGTTGCCGTCTTTATCAGCTGTAACTGTTACTTCTTTGCCATCTTTAAATACCATTCTATCATCTACCATTATCTTAACAGTTGAGAATGCCTCAGCTGTACCTTTTAGTGTTGGCAAATTGTCATTTGTTAGAGCATTTTTAACATTACCTACAACACCACCAGCAACATCATCGATGATCTCAGTTATAACTGGCTGTGTAGTGCTTGTATCAACATTTACAGTTGCGACATTTGATGGATCGCTAACATTACCAGCTTTATCAGTTGCGATAGCTACTACATTATACTCACCCTCAGCAAGTGGTGATTTTGGAGTAAATTCCCAGTTACCATCACTATCTACAACGATATCTTCAGCAATGATATTGTTAGCATTTTTAAGAACGATAGTTGAGCCAGCCTCAGCTTTTCCTTTAAATGTCGGTGTAGTATCATTTGTAAAGCCATCATTTACGCCAAGTATATTTCCATCATTTTCAACACCACCCCACCAGTTATCTGTTACTGCAGTGATGACTGGAGCATCGATATGAGTATCAACGTCTATGCTTACTAGAGCAGAAGGTTGGCTGTTATTGCCAGCTACGTCGGTCGCTTGAGCTTCAAAGTTATGGTGTCCATCGCTTAGTTTAGGTGTTGTAAATTCCCAGTTACCATCTTTATCAGCTACTGCAGTCCAGTTGCTTATAACTTCACCATTCTCAAATCTATAACTACCTCTACCATCGATCTTGATCTCAACAGTCGCAAATGGTTCAGCTGTGCCTTTTAGAGTTGGAGTATTGTCGTTAGTTAAGCCACCTTTAACATCACCATTTACTACGCCACCAGCCACATTATCAATGATCTCAGTGATAACTGGTTCATCAGAGTGAAGATCGATCTTGATAGTTGCAGCATCTGAAGGAGCGCTTACTTTACCAGCTGCATTTTTTGCAGTTGCTGTTATACTGTAATCACCCTGAGCAAGTGGAGTTTTTGGAGTAAATTCCCATGATCCATCAGTTTTTACAGGGATATTATCAGCGATAACATCGTTACCATTTTTAAGAAGAGTGATAGTTGTACCTGGTTTTGCTGTTCCTTTAAATGTAGGCGTGCTATCGTTTGTTAAGCCACCTTTAACATCTTCGTTAAATTTACCGCCCCTTTGATCATCAATTACTTCTGTGATAACTGGGGCTTCTGGAGCTTTAGTATTCTCACTATCTTCACCTATCACCTTGCTATCCTTGCCTGGGTTGTTAGGGTTATTTGGATTGATGATCTCTGCTGTTACATTGTTATCTTTACCTGGGTTTAGATCAACTGGGATATCAATCTTACCTTTATCGATATCATCTTGGTTGATTGGTTTTTCAGTCTTTTTACCATTGTCATCAGTAACAACTACTTTATCACCTGGTTTTACTGAACCATCTTTTGGTATAGTAACTTCTACTGTTGTTTTACCAGCATCTTTGTCGCCAGCTTTGTTTTCATCATCAGAAATTTTGCCATCTTTGTTTGTATCTTCTGGGAATTTAATTTCTGGGTTGCTTGGTTTTCTGCTAAATTCGCTGTCAAGTTGTACGTTAGCATGTATAGCTGTGCTTTGGTTACCAACTAGATCGACTATTCTATAGCTTGGGCTTTCAAAGTGTTTTCCTGATAAAGTTGCTTCGTATTCAAAGCTTTTACCTAGATCGTCATTTGATAATACTTTTTCGATCTTCCATTTACCATCTTTTCCAAGTACTTGAAGAACATCACCTGCGCTTACAGTGCCATCTTTTGGTATCTCTACTTCCCAGTGAATCTTACTATCTTTTAAATTCTTAGCTTCTTCTACGCTTAGAACTCCATTGTGATCTGCATCTTCTTTTATAGATACTTTTGGAGCACCGATAGTTGTATCAACTTCTAGTGCAGAAGTTGCTTCGCTAGTGTTGCCAGCTGCATCTGTCACTACTGCTTTTATAACGTGAACACGACCAACAAGATCTGCTAGTGGCTCTTTATAGTCGCTTGGTTTAAATTCCCAGTTGCCATCTTTGTCAGCTGTAGCTCTACCAAACTCTTTATTGTTATCATAAAGGACTACTTCTTGATTTGCATCAGCTGTACCTTTTATAGTTGGCTTGTTGTCGTTTGTGTTAGTACCTGCAACATTGCCTTTATAAACGCCACCCTCTACATTATCAATGATACCTGTGATCTTGACATTTGGAGCTGTAAAGTCTGAGTCTATGCTGCTAGATACTTCTTTACTAGCATTACCAGCTTGATCAACGATCTTAGCTGTTACGCTTGAAGCTTTACCATCAACTACTGGTACTTTGATCTCTACATATCCAGTTACTCTGTCATTGTAAGTAATAGTATGTGTTTTTTCCTCACCATTTACAGTGTAGTGGATCACATCATTTTCTTCAGCATCACCTGGGACAGAAATTTGAGCTTTTGTGCTAGCACTATCGCCATCTTTGCTATTTTCAGCTTTATTTAGCTTGCCATCTTTTGGATTTACATCTTCAACAAATGTGATTGTTGGTTCTGATGGAGCTATTAGATCAGCATTAACTACTACAACCTCTGAGAAGCCTGAGATATTTCCTGCTTTATCTTGTGCTCTTGTAGTACATTTATACTCACCATCTCCTAGTTCAGGTAGTTCAAATTTCCAACCACCATGATTATCAGCTGTGACTGTTCCTATAGCTGTTTTATCGCCATTTAGCTCACTAATCTCATAGATAGTGATAACTGAATCAGGCTCAGCATATCCTTCAAGAGTTGGTGTGCTGTCGTTTGTTAGAGCAACTTTTGTTTTAGCGTCTAAAACGTTGCCAGTTTGGCTATCTACATTGTCATTTACAGCGTCTATTACAGGAGCATCTGCAAATGTATCAACATCAAGTGAAACTCTATCAGATGTTGATTTATTACCTACTTTATCTGTAGCAACTGCTTCAAAGTAGTGCTCTCCATCACCCATAGCTTCAGTTGGAGTAAAGCTCCATTTGCCATTAGCGTCAGCTACTGTTTTACCAACTAGAGTTTTTTCTGTAGTTGTGTAGAAGCTTTCGTAAATTTCTACTGTTGCACCTGGTGCTGCACTACCTTTGAATGTTGGTAGATTATCGTTTGTTAGACCATTTTTAACATCACCATTTACTACACCGCCAGTTACATCATCGATGATCTCATCAATTGTTACTTTAACAGTGCTTGAAGCCTCATCTATCACCTTGCTATCCTTGCCTGGGTTGTTAGGGTTATTTGGATTGATGATCTCTGCTGTTACATTGTTATCTTTACCTGGGTTTAGATCAACTGGGATATCAATCTTACCTTTATCGATATCATCTTGGTTGATTGGTTTTTCAGTCTTTTTGCCATTGTCATCAGTAACAACTACTTTATCACCTGGTTTTACTGAACCATCTTTTGGTATAGTAACTTCTACTGTTGTTTTACCAGCATCTTTGTCGCCAGCTTTGTTTTCATCATCAGAAATTTTGCCATCTTTGTTTGTATCTTCTGGGAATTTAATTTCTGGGTTGCTTGGTTTTCTGCTAAATTCGCTGTCAAGTGAAAGGCTAGCTTTTGATGAATCGCTAACGTTGCCGGCTTCATCAGCAAATCTATACTCTGGAGTCTCATATTTTCCATCTTTTAGTTTGTTGATACCAACGTTAAATGTAGCTTCAAATCTACCATCTTTGATCATCTCATCAGTAATCTCAACAAATTTAACCCAATTACCTTTGCCATCGATTGACTGGATCACGTCGCCAGCTTTTACGCTACCGTCTGTTGGGATGTCGATAACCCAGTGAGCTTTGCCATCTTTTATAGCAGCCACTTCAGCAACGCTTAAGACACCATTGCCGTCTGTATCTTCTACAAATCTAACTTTTGGATTGCCTATTGTTAGATCCACATCTATGCTACCAGATACTTCTTTACTAGCATTACCAGCTTGATCAACGATCTTAGCTGTTACGCTTGAAGCTTTACCATCAACTACTGGTACTTTGATCTCTACATATCCAGTTACTCTGTCATTGTAAGTAATAGTATGTGTTTTTTCCTCACCATTTACAGTGTAGTGGATCACATCATTTTCTTCAGCATCACCTGGGACAGAAATTTGAGCTTTTGTGCTAGCACTATCGCCATCTTTGCTATTTTCAGCTTTATTTAGCTTGCCATCTTTTGGATTTACATCTTCAACAAATGTAATTGTTGGTTCTGATGGGGCTATTAGATCAGCATTAACTACTACAACCTCTGAGAAGCCTGAGATATTTCCTGCTTTATCTTGTGCTCTTGTAGTACATTTATACTCACCATCTCCTAGTTCAGGTAGTTCAAATTTCCAACCACCATGATTATCAGCTGTGACTGTTCCTATAGCTGTTTTATCGCCATTTAGCTCACTAATCTCATAGATAGTGATAACTGAATCAGGCTCAGCATATCCTTCAAGAGTTGGTGTGCTGTCGTTTGTTAGAGCAACTTTTGTTTTAGCGTCTAAAACGTTGCCAGTTTGGCTATCTACATTGTCATTTACAGCATCTATTACAGGAGCATCTGCAAATGTATCAACATCAAGTGAAACTCTATCAGATGTTGATTTATTGCCTACTTTATCTGTAGCAACTGCTTCAAAGTAGTGCTCTCCATCACTCATAGCTTCAGTTGGAGTAAAGCTCCATTTGCCATTAGCGTCAGCTGTTACTTTACCAACTAGAGTTTTTTCTGTAGTTGTGTAGAAGCTCTCATAAATTTCTACTGTTGCGCCTGGTGCTGCACTACCTTTGAATGTTGGTAGGTTATCGTTTGTTAAATGACCTTTTACATCAAGAACGTTACCAACTTTAGTATCTTCTCCATAGCCTTTAACATCATCAATGATCTCATCAATTGTTACTTTAACAGTGCTTGAAGCTTCACCTATCACCTTGCTATCCTTGCCTGGGTTGTTAGGGTTATTTGGATTGATGATCTCTGCTGTTACATTGTTATCTTTACCTGGGTTTAGATCAACTGGGATATCAATCTTACCTTTATCGATGTCATCTTGGTTGATTGGTTTTTCAGTCTTTTTACCATTGTCATCAGTAACAACTACTTTATCACCTGGTTTTACTGAACCATCTTTTGGTATAGTAACTTCTACTGTTGTTTTACCAGCATCTTTGTCGCCAGCTTTGTTTTCATCATCAGAAATTTTGCCATCTTTGTTTGTATCTTCTGGGAATTTAATTTCTGGGTTGCTTGGTTTTCTGCTAAATTCGCTGTCAAGTGAAAGGCTAGCTTTTGATGAATCGCTAACGTTGCCGGCTTCATCAGCAAATCTATACTCTGGAGTCTCATATTTTCCATCTTTTAGTTTGTTGATACCAACGTTAAATGTAGCTTCAAATCTACCATCTTTGATCATCTCATCAGTAATCTCAACAAATTTAACCCAATTACCTTTGCCATCGATTGACTGGATCACGTCGCCAGCTTTTACGCTACCGTCTGTTGGGATGTCGATAACCCAGTGAGCTTTGCCATCTTTTATAGCAGCCACTTCAGCAACGCTTAAGACACCATTGCCGTCTGTATCTTCTACAAATCTAACTTTTGGATTGCCTATTGTTAGATCCACATCTATGCTACCAGATACTTCTTTACTAGCATTACCAGCTTGATCAACGATCTTAGCTGTTACGCTTGAAGCTTTACCATCAACTACTGGTACTTTGATCTCTACATATCCAGTTACTCTGTCATTGTAAGTAATAGTATGTGTTTTTTCCTCACCATTTACAGTGTAGTGGATCACATCATTTTCTTCAGCATCACCTGGGACAGAAATTTGAGCTTTTGTGCTAGCACTATCGCCATCTTTGCTATTTTCAGCTTTATTTAGCTTGCCATCTTTTGGATTTACATCTTCAACAAATGTGATTGTTGGTTCTGATGGGGCTGTATGGTCGTTTGGATGAGTTAAGTTGCCTGCAGTCTCTGTATCACTACCTTTATGGCCAGCTTTATCAGTTACTTCTACTTTTACCTTATCACCTGGTTTGATTGGATCAGTAGTGATTTCGAAATTTCCTTTGTCATCAGTTGTGCCAGTACCTATTGTTTTACCATTTTCATCGGTAACAACCACTGGAGCATTTGGCTCATCTGATTTACCTTTTACGATACCTTTATCTGGAGTACCATCTGATGGGTTAGTATCATCTACTGGAGTTACAGTATCGATATCTACTTTTGGTCCTTTAGTATCATTTGGATGCTCTATATTGCCAGCCGTAGCCATTTCTGTACCTGCGTTACCAGCTTTGTCTATTGCTTGAACAAATACTGGAGTACCTGGTTGAATAGCTTTATCTAGTTGAATTAAGAAGTCACCTGCACTGTTAGCGTGACCTTTTCCTATAATGTTGTTGTTTTCATCTCTAAATAATATCTCAGCATTTGGAGTATCTGTATGACCAGTTCCCATAGTTAGCTCTGCTGTATCATCAGCTCTGCTATTTGTATCAATTGGAGTGATTTTTACATTGTCAAGTTTTGGAGCGATTGAGTCTAGATCGATTGTAGCTTCATTGCTTGGTGTGCTCTTACCAAATTTATTCTCAGCAGTTGCTGTAAATTTATGCTCGCCTTGTTTAGTAAGTGCTGGGGCTTCAAATTCCCATGAACCATTAGATTTAGCTGTTGTTTCACCTATTCTGTCGCCATTATCATAAATTTCTACTTTTGAGCCAGCTTTTGCAGTGCCTTTGATAGTTGGAGTTTTATCATTTGTTAGATGACCTTTAACATCAAGAACGTTACCAACTTTAGTATCTTCTCCATAGCCTTTAACATCATCAATTACTTCTGTGATAACTGGAGCTTCTGGAAGATCTTTATGTAAAATCTCTGTATCCCCTGCAGTCTCTGTATCACTACCTTTATGGCCAGCTTTATCAGTTACTTCTACTTTTACCTTATCACCTGGTTTGATTGGATCAGTAGTGATTTCGAAATTTCCTTTGTCATCAGTTGTGCCAGTACCTATTGTTTTACCATTTTCATCGGTAACAACCACTGGAGCATTTGGCTCATCTGATTTACCTTTTACGATACCTTTATCTGGAGTACCATCTGATGGGTTAGTATCATCTACTGGAGTTACAGTATCGATATCTACTTTTGGTCCTTTAGTATCATTTGGATGCTCTATATTGCCAGCCGTAGCCATTTCTGTACCTGCGTTACCAGCTTTGTCTATTGCTTGAACAAATACTGGAGTACCTGGTTGAATAGCTTTATCTAGTTGAATTAAGAAGTCACCTGCACTGTTAGCGTGACCTTTTCCTATAATGTTGTTGTTTTCATCTCTAAATAATATCTCAGCATTTGGAGTATCTGTATGACCAGTTCCCATAGTTAGCTCTGCTGTATCATCAGCTCTGCTATTTGTATCAATTGGAGTGATTTTTACATTGTCAAGTTTTGGAGCGATTGAGTCTAGATCGATTGTAGCTTCATTGCTTGGTGTGCTCTTACCAAATTTATTCTCAGCAGTTGCTGTAAATTTATGCTCGCCTTGTTTAGTAAGTGCTGGGGCTTCAAATTCCCATGAACCATTAGATTTAGCTGTTGTTTCACCTATTCTGTCGCCATTATCATAAATTTCTACTTTTGAGCCAGCTTTTGCAGTGCCTTTGATAGTTGGAGTTTTATCATTTGTTAGATGACCTTTAACATCAAGAACGTTACCAACTTTAGTATCTTCTCCATAGCCTTTAACATCATCAATTACTTCTGTGATAACTGGAGCTTCTGGAAGATCTTTATGTAAAATCTCTGTATCCCCTGCAGTCTCTGTATCACTACCTTTATGGCCAGCTTTATCAGTTACTTCTACTTTTACCTTATCACCTGGTTTGATTGGATCAGTAGTGATTTCGAAATTTCCTTTGTCATCAGTTGTGCCAGTACCTATTGTTTTACCATTTTCATCGGTAACAACCACTGGAGCATTTGGCTCATCTGATTTACCTTTTACGATACCTTTATCTGGAGTACCATCTGATGGGTTAGTATCATCTACTGGAGTTACAGTATCGATATCTACTTTTGGTCCTTTAGTATCATTTGGATGCTCTATATTGCCAGCCGTAGCCATTTCTGTACCTGCGTTACCAGCTTTGTCTATTGCTTGAACAAATACTGGAGTACCTGGTTGAATAGCTTTATCTAGTTGAATTAAGAAGTCACCTGCACTGTTAGCGTGACCTTTTCCTATAATGTTGTTGTTTTCATCTCTAAATAATATCTCAGCATTTGGAGTATCTGTATGACCAGTTCCCATAGTTAGCTCTGCTGTATCATCAGCTCTGCTATTTGTATCAATTGGAGTGATTTTTACATTGTCAAGTTTTGGAGCGATTGAGTCTAGATCGATTGTAGCTTCATTGCTTGGTGTGCTCTTACCAAATTTATTCTCAGCAGTTGCTGTAAATTTATGCTCGCCTTGTTTAGTAAGTGCTGGGGCTTCAAATTCCCATGAACCATTAGATTTAGCTGTTGTTTCACCTATTCTGTCGCCATTATCATAAATTTCTACTTTTGAGCCAGCTTTTGCAGTGCCTTTGATAGTTGGAGTTTTATCATTTGTTAGATGACCTTTAACATCAAGAACGTTACCAACTTTAGTATCTTCTCCATAGCCTTTAACATCATCAATTACTTCTGTGATAACTGGAGCTTCTGGAAGATCTTTATGTAAAATCTCTGTATCCCCTGCAGTCTCTGTATCACTACCTTTATGGCCAGCTTTATCAGTTACTTCTACTTTTACCTTATCACCTGGTTTGATTGGATCAGTAGTGATTTCGAAATTTCCTTTGTCATCAGTTGTGCCAGTACCTATTGTTTTACCATTTTCATCGGTAACAACCACTGGAGCATTTGGCTCATCTGATTTACCTTTTACGATACCTTTATCTGGAGTACCATCTGATGGGTTAGTATCATCTACTGGAGTTACAGTATCGATATCTACTTTTGGTCCTTTAGTATCATTTGGATGCTCTATATTGCCAGCCGTAGCCATTTCTGTACCTGCGTTACCAGCTTTGTCTATTGCTTGAACAAATACTGGAGTACCTGGTTGAATAGCTTTATCTAGTTGAATTAAGAAGTCACCTGCACTGTTAGCGTGACCTTTTCCTATAATGTTGTTGTTTTCATCTCTAAATAATATCTCAGCATTTGGAGTATCTGTATGACCAGTTCCCATAGTTAGCTCTGCTGTATCATCAGCTCTGCTATTTGTATCAATTGGAGTGATTTTTACATTGTCAAGTTTTGGAGCGATTGAGTCTAGATCGATTGTAGCTTCATTGCTTGGTGTGCTCTTACCAAATTTATTCTCAGCAGTTGCTGTAAATTTATGCTCGCCTTGTTTAGTAAGTGCTGGGGCTTCAAATTCCCATGAACCATTAGATTTAGCTGTTGTTTCACCTATTCTGTCGCCATTATCATAAATTTCTACTTTTGAGCCAGCTTTTGCAGTGCCTTTGATAGTTGGAGTTTTATCATTTGTTAGATGACCTTTAACATCAAGAACGTTACCAACTTTAGTATCTTCTCCATAGCCTTTAGCATCATCAATTACTTCTGTGATAACTGGAGCTTCTGGAGCTTTAGTATTCTCACTATCTTCACCTATCACCTTGCTATCCTTGCCTGGGTTGTTAGGGTTATTTGGATTGATGATCTCTGCTGTTACATTGTTATCTTTACCTGGGTTTAGATCAACTGGGATATCAATCTTACCTTTATCGATATCATCTTGGTTGATTGGTTTTTCAGTCTTTTTGCCATTGTCATCAGTAACAACTACTTTATCACCTGGTTTTACTGAACCATCTTTTGGTATAGTAACTTCTACTGTTGTTTTACCAGCATCTTTGTCGCCAGCTTTGTTTTCATCATCAGAAATTTTGCCATCTTTGTTTGTATCTTCTGGGAATTTAATTTCTGGGTTGCTTGGTTTTCTAGTGGTTTCTGGATCGATAGTAGTGCCAGCGCCTGCTGTATCGTCATCACTACCACCACGACCGCTATCTAAACCGCCACTTTTACCCTCAACTGGACCTGCAAAAGATGCAGCGCCCAAAGGATTGATCGCACTTGTGCTAGCACTTATGTTTGAGTAGTGTCCGCCTTGCTCAAATCTTGTCTCGCCAAGGCTCATGCCATCACCACGACCACCGCTATTGCCACCAGCTGCTGTCTCTTCTAGATCTTCTAAATTTGCACCATTTAACAATGCTTTTTGAAGTGCTGCTACTTGTGAATCAGCAGCAGTTGCCTTTGGATCGAGACTTAGTGTATCTTCACCAATCATTGATAGCTCTTTTCCATTATTTGTCGCTATAACAACCTTAGAATCAGCTGAAGTTGTTTTTACCGTCTCACCTTCATAAAGGCTATCACCGACTTTTAGTACTCTTTGGTTACCACTTTTATCTACTGCGATAACCTCAGCAGAGCCTGATATAGACTTAATTATGCCTAATTTCTTTGCCATGTTAATTCCTTTTGGGCTAAATTAATTTTGGCATTATTTTATAACTATTAGGTGAAATTGTAAATTGTACCTAGGTACAATATAGTTACATTATTTTAATATATGTTACATTTAGAAAATTTTTTGTAAATTTTGAGTGATATTGAAGTGATTTTTAGACTTAGTAAAAACTAGGTCTAAAAATCTATAAAAAGATATTTTAAGCTATAACTGTATCGATTTGATCTTTGATCTCGATAGAAACTGTACTTTGATTTGATGTGTAAAGAGTGTAGCCATCGTTTGACTCACCTTTTGTAAAGTCATGAAGCGTGATGCTATCACCTTTACCAAATTCGTCTTTATCGCCGTTGATCCTAAGAACAGTATCGAGGTTGTTGCCTGTGATATGAAGCACATCGGCTAAATTTAGATCTAGACTTATATGATTTAGTGTCACGCCGTTGCTATCTGATTTAGAGGTTGTTAGGTCAAGTACTTCAAAGCCACTTACCTTGCTAAAATCAATAGCCTCAGAGATAAATAACTTATCCACGCCGTCTCCGCCGTTTATGTGACTGCCTTCTAGTATCACGCCTTTACCTATACTTACGCTATCATTATCATCGCCAGTTGAGATGTATGTATCTTTTAAATTTACACCATCAGCCACGCTTAGCGCATCACTATCTTTGCCTGTATTTATCACACTCTTAGTTAAATTTGAGCCAACGACGACACCGTCACTGCCATCTTGAGTGAAAATTTTGCTACCACTTATCTCGCCTCTATCTAGCACGATAGTATCATCATCTTTGCCAGTTACGATAGTTGAGTTCTCTACGTTTGAGCCGCTAAAGCCTATGGTAGTAAAGCCATCTCCACTCTCTATCAAAGTATCTCTTACACTTGAGTTTGTTGCGTTAAATATATCATATCCGCTACCTAGATAGATGTTTGAATTTAAAATGTGGCTACTACTTAAATTTACACCATCATTGCCATCGCCCATATAGAAATTTATCCTCTCTAGGATACTATCATTACTTATCGTGACGCTATCGTTACCATTTTCTGCTGCGATATATGAGCTAGCGGCGTCATTTGAGCTGTATTTTACATTTTCTAAAACTACCTTGTCATCTCCGTTAGCTAGCTCAAATGCACTATTTATCAAGCTTGAGTCTTTTACACTTATACTATCGTTTGCTTCGCCTGATCTTACTAGTACGCCATTTATATCTGAGTTTTCTACCACACTCATTTTTTTCTCACCACCCCAGCCAAGATCGAGCTTTGAGTTTGCAAAGTGGCTTGCTACTACTTCTACTTTATCAGCTCCATTAGCAAGGTCTATATCTACCTCATCTACGCCTGAACCACCGATATAAACCCTATCGTCGCCCTCGCCTGCATAAATTTTTGATTTGATATAAGTCGAGCCATAAATTTTGATAAGATCATCGCCATCACCGCTTGCTATATATGAGCTAGAGTTATCATTTGAGCTAACATTTGAGTGATCTATCAGCACTACATCATCGCCACTTCCGCTCTCTACTGCTGAGTTTTGAAATTTAGAGTTTTCGAAATTTACGAAGTCCTTGCCCGCGCCTGTCTTCACCAAAAGTCCGTTTGCAACTGTCCCGCTAGTTATATTTACAGTGTCGTTGCCGCCTTTTGTGTCAAAAACCACGCCATTTATATTGCTTCCCTCGCTCACGTTAAATTTATCATCACCACTTCCACTTGTAAAGCTTGAGTTTATCACACCCACAACTGAGTTTAGCTCTAGCTTGTCTTCGTTTTTGCCATTTGCATCTGCATCGCCTAGATCAACGCCAGCGTGAAAGATAGCGCTACCTACATTCATCTTAAATGTATCGTCGCCATCACCCATTTTTACATTTACAGCCTCTTTGTCATCTTCTCTAAGACCTTGCATATAAGCTCCAGCACCAAAGACGATCATATCATTGCCAGCCTTAGTATCGATCACACTCTTTTGGGCTCCTGCTGCGATAGTTAGCGTATCATCGCCATCGTCTAAATTTATCTCATAGCCCTTTTCTCTTATAGTGCCGTCAAGATATACATTGTGATCATTATCCACCACGCTTGCATTAGCCAAAGCGCTTATGAAGCCATCGACTTTCACTTCTAAACTTAGTTCGTTTTCATAAGTGCCATAAAATTTAATAGCTCCAAGAGTGCTTAAATTTTGTGTCATTTCGCCTTCGTTTTGATTATTTTCAAGCTCTCCGTTATCATCAATCACTCTAACACGAGCCTTTATGGTTGAAATTTGATCAAATTTCACATCTTTTAATACATTGCTTTCATCTAAAGCCTCCCAGCTTTTACCGCCGTCTCTTGAAATTTCGATAGTTTTATCGTAGTTATTTGTCTCGTGCTTTGCATTTAGTTTAAAACTAAGATCACCACTTGTTGTATCAGCAGGTAGATTTAAAGCTGATATGTCATAGATGATGTATGGCTCACTAGCTCCCTCTTTTACTTTGTTGTTTCTTGCTATCACAGATAACGTGGGGTCGTTAAATTCTGTTATAAACTCATTTTCTTGCATAAATTCTCCTTGAATAGTATTGATGTAAGTCAAGATTATAATAAATTTTTTTAAATAAGAATTGACAATAAAATTACATTAAGTAATGCTTTGTAAATACTTTTAAATTTAAAGTTAAAAATTTAGATTAGTTCAGAGAGAATTTAGACCCAAAAAGGGTCTAAATTTTAAAGATCGACGTGGATGTTTTCTTTTACATCGATATAAGCTGTAGTTGTGCCGTAATTCGCCTCATATCTTTCAAAGCCCTCTACTGCGTTAGCAGCAGATTTACTAAAGCCTTCAAGTTTTACTCCGCCACTTGCCTCGGTTATTTGAAGCAAATTATTACTATGTTCGTGTCCGACATCGAGCATATCAGCTATATCAAGAGCTTTTAGAGTGACCTTTTCATTGCTAGTAACCTTTAACTCTTCAAAGCTCTTAACCTTTGTAAAGTCTATCTGACCATCAACCAAAAGCGTATCGTGATCATAGCGACTTCTATTGTCTGAGTATCCACCAAGAATGCTAGTGCCACCCTCAAGCTTCATATCTTTAGATATAAAGACACTATCACTGCCATCCGATAGATCTATTTTAATATTAGTTAAGCTTCCAGATCTTAGCTCCAAATAATCTTTTGCATTTTCATGTCCACTCAAAATCCAGTTCGCATGGTGTTCAGCTGGCAAACCACTAGCTGATGCGTGAGTATCTTCAACTACCACATGCATTTCATTTATATAAGCCATGATATCTACATCTTTTAGGGTAGATGACTTTAAATTTATATCTGTATGATAAGTTTCTCCAAATGAAGGGACTCTACTGCCTCCATTTAGTTCTACATTATCAAGGTTTGAGCTATCTATATTTATAGTACCTTTTGATGATCCTGCATAGATCGCACTTTTTTCTGCTGATGTTGTTGAGTTAATGTCAGTGTATTTGATATTTATAACGTCTTCATCGCCTTTAATTAATTCATTACCAACCCATTGTATGGCACCATTAAGCTTATTAGTATTAGTGCTTATGTCAATATCTGTCATTTTTACATGATCAGCTTTTGTACCTGTTATATTTAAGATATCGCTCTTAACGCCAAGATAGATGGTCTCTTTGTTAAAAACGCCACCATTTATATTTATGACGTCATTGCCAAAGCCTGCATTGATCTCAACTTTTTCGTGTGTTCCGCCATTTATATTTATAGTATCGTTCTCGTTACGGGTGTCGATAGTGACATTATTTAAATTTGAGTTATTGATTTCAACCTTATCTTTTCCAGTATTAGTTCTAATATCAAGCCAATTTAAATTTGAACTATTGATATTGACCTCAGTGTCTCCAGAGTTACTATATACTTCACTAAAATAGATCTTACTAGGATCTTCTCCTTCTTTATGACTTACGGTTGCATTGTTGAAATTTAAGACATTATCTCCATTCTCACGAAAATCTACATCAAAGCGTTTGTCGTTGTGAAATTCGCTATTTACAGTTGTTATATGGTCATTATCTATGATACCACCATTATACGTATATTTAGCGTTATCTATACTAAATTCTAAGATCACACTCTCGCTGTAGTAGTGATTGTTTTCAACGCCCTTATCTGCATCTTTAAATAACTTTTCTTTATCCCATTGATAATAAAATATTCCACTATCTTCATCTTCAGATAAAAGCTTGCCTTCATTTAGCTCTTTATCATCTATTACATTTGCACGAACAACTACTTTGTTGATATCGCCCGCTCTTAGACCTTTTATGATACCGCTACTATCTAGATCTATCCACTCTTTCCCGCCTATTGAGTACTGAATTTTATCGTAGTCTTTGCCGTAAGTCGCCTCGCCACTAAATTTAAGCTTCACATCGATTTTTTGATCCACATCGGCCTCTGCTACATCACCCCTTAGCTCAAATATTAAATTGTTATGTTCCCACATATTCGTTATTTCAGGGTCTTCGATATTAAAGCCTTGTTTGCCATATATGCCTATGTTTTTTACATATTTTGAGTCATATTCATGTATATATTCTGGCTCTGGATCAGGCGTTGGCTGTGGAGTTGGCTCAGGTTTTGGCTCAGGTTTAGGTTCTGGCTGAGGCTCAGGTTGTGGGGCTGGATTTACAGGCTCAACTGGCTCAACAGGAGTAGGCTCTGGCTTAGCACCAAGATCGACATTGATACCATTTTTTACATCTATATAGCCTTTCTCCGTATAAGATCTACCGTTTTCTTGAAAACCAAAGTCGGCCTCATATCTTGTAAAGCCTTCTTTTAAACCTCTTCCATACTCTGAAAGCTTAAAGCCTGCTAGCTCTACTCCGCCAGCTGCTTCTGTAACTGCCAAGATATGTTTGCTATCATTATTTTTAATGTCAAGCATATCATATAGCTCTTCTCGTTTTAGGCTGACCTTCTCGTTGCCAGTCACTTGTAGCTCTTCAAAGCTCTTAAATTTATTAAAATCAACATTGCCATCAATAACAAGTGTATCGGTCTCATAGCTAGTGCCACCATTTATCGCAGTGTAGCCATCAAGCTTCATAGCTTTTGAGACGACGACTTTATCTTCGCCGTTGCCAAGATTAACAGTCATATCGTTTAATGTACCTGATCTTAGCTCTAAAGTATCATCTGTATCTGCAAAATTCCACTTTGTGGCATTTTCTGGGTAGCTGCCATTTATCTTTGTATCTTCAACTACTACGTGAGTTTTGTAGATAGTGTTAAGATTTACATCATCAAGGGTAGATGATTTTAAATTTAGATCGAAATTTAGTGGATTTCTATTTACGTCGGTGCCTGTGTTTGTCTCTGTACCTATGTTGATGCCCTTTAAAGTTGAGTTTTCAACATTTACGGTATTGTTTTTTGATTCGGCGATGATGTGGTTGGCAGAATTTTTATATGTTGAGTCGATATCAGCGTATTTGATATTTATCTCATCTTTCTCGCCTGAGCCAGTTCTTAGGTACATATCTGTCATTTTTACATGATCATCTTTTGTACCATTTAAATTTAATACATCGTTTCCGCTATCAAGCGTGAAGCCACTTTGATAGGGATCGGTGCCTATGTAAGTTCCGCCGTTTAAATTTACAGTGTCGTTGCCTGCACCAGTTTCGACGTGAAGTCTCTCGTGTCTTCCACCATTTATATTTATAGTGTCATCTCCGCCTTGGGTGTTGATATTTAGCCAGTTTAAATTTGAGTTATCGGCATTGATGGTATCTTTACCTTCATTAAGATAGCTGCCATCGCCAAAGACTATAGTGCTAGCCACGTCACCAGCTTTGTGGTTTATCGTCGCATCTTTGAAATTTAGCGTATTGTCGCCATTGTCTTTAAATGTAACGTCAAAAGATTTATCATTATTAAACTGGTTATTTACAGTGATATCATGATCATTATCTACGATTTTTTCGCTATTTGATGCTTTTAAGCCACCTATGCTAACTTCTAGCGAAACGCTCTCTTTAAAGTAGCCATTATTTTCTACGCCCTTATCTGCATCTGTGAAAATTTTCTCCGATGGATCAAGTGTGCCTTCATTTTGGTCGTGATCGTTTGTCACTTCAACACGCACGCTTACTTTATTTATATCGCCAGCTCTTACATCTTTTATCACGCCGCTATCATCTAGCTTTTGCCAAGTTTTACCGCCATCTAGCGAGTACTCTGCATTTTCATAGTCTTTGCCAGCAGTTGCCTCTCCGCCAAATTTAAGCGTCACATCTACCTTTTTATCAGCATCAGCCTCCGCTACTTCGCCTTTTAGGTTGTACTCTAGGTATGATTTGTCATTTGAGCTTCTTGGGTCTGAGCTCTTTTCGTAGCCAAATTCTGACTTGTTTTCAACTGAGATATTTTTAACTATATCTTTGCTCTCGTCAGGTTTTGGTTCTGGAGTTGGTTCAGGTTTAGGCTCTGGCTTAGGTTCTGGTTTTGGATCAGGTGTCGGTTCTGGTTTAGGGGTTGGTTCTGGAGTTGGCTCTGGTTTTGGTTCTGGTTTTGGTTCAACTGGCTCAACCGGTTTAGGCTGCGGAGTTGGAGCTGGATTTTCTGGTTGTGATGGCTCAACTGGGGCTACAGGTGCAATGGCAGAATTTATATCACTATCTGAACCATCAAAAACATCACTACCGCCACCTTTTACCTCTTGGTTAGTTAGTTTTACAGCACCAAAAGTATCTGAAAGTGATCTAAAGCTAGCTGATACATCAGAGCTTTCATGACCGCCATGCTCAAACCTTGTCTCGCCAAGGCTCACGCCATCACCGCCTCTGCCACCGCTATTGCCACCAGCGGCACTCTCTTCGAGATTTGCTAAATTTTCACCTTTTAAAAGGGCTTTTTGTATAGCTGCTACCTCTTTGTCTGAGCTAAGGTCGTTATTTAAATTTAGAGTTTCGCCATCTTTTAGCTCAAACTCTTTGCCGTCGTTTGATGCGATAGTTACCTTTGCGCCGTTTGCTTTAACGACATCGCCCTCGTATAAACTATCTCCCGCGACAACAACTCTTTCGTTGCCATTTTTGTCTATAACTACTACTTCCTTGGAGCCAAGAATGTTTTTGATAACACCTACTTTAACAGCCATCGCTGCCTCCTTTAAAATCAATTTGACACATTATAAATATTTCTTTTAAATATAAAGTAATGTAAATATGATGTTAATTCTTAAGATTACGCTGTTGCAGTGGTTTTTAAAAATTAAATTTTTGATAAATTTAAATAAGATCCCAAGAGGGATCTAAAAATTTAAAGATCGACGTGAATGTCCTCTTTTATATCTATATAGACTGTGCCTTGATGCTCGCTACCGTCTGCTAAGTGCGTATTATAGGCACTTTCATATCTGTGGTAGCCATTTTCTGCTCCGCTAGTTTCGCTAAAACCATTAAGTTTTACAGTGCCATGGGCTTCACTAAATTTAACTATATTAGAGCCATTATCTAAAATGTCACTCAAATGAGCCACATCATTGCCATTTAATGTCACATAAGCACCGCTCGTTACTTTTAATTCTTCAAAGCCAGAGACCTTTGAGAAGTCGATATTATTATCAAGTACAAGCGTATCATATCCCTTGCCACCAAATATTTGAGTATTATTATCTATATCTGTTCTTGTCATAGTTAAACTAACTGTATCGTCACCACCACCTAGATAAAATTTAGAATTTTTTATGATAGCTGATGTCACATTTAAAGTATCGTTTTGATTATCTGAGAAGTAAAATTCGTTATTTTTACCATGAAATTCTGAGTCGTCTATATGCATATTGACCTTGTTGTTTCTGCCGTCAAATTTAACGTCACCCATAAATTTTGGCCCAAGAAAATTCATATCAAAAAGCGGTGTGTGGTCTAAATTTGCATGCGAGCCTTTTATATCTATCTCGCCGTCTCCACCGCACACTTTTATATTCATAGTGGTCTTTTCGCCATCATTCGCTTCGATCGTAGTGTGTCCGTTAAAGATAGTGTTGTCCATATTTAGCGTATCTACTTCGTTTGGACTAGTAAAGCTAGAAAGAGAAATTTTCGTATCACCAAAAAAGCCCACCCAGTCGGTATTTATAGTGTCATTTCCTCCGCCAAGCCTTATATCTGCGCCGTTTTTGATCTCAGATCTTTGGATGTCTATAATGTCGTTATTTAGACCTGTATGAATGGCAGCATTTTCCATCGTCGCACCATAAATTTTCACGCTATCATCGCCGTCATTTGTGTATAAAAGCGTATGATCTTTTATGCCAACATTGTTTCTTATCTCTATCTCGTCATTGCCAGCTCCAGCGTCAAATCTCAGCCCTCTAACCTCGATATTATCGTGAATTCTTAGCTTATTATCGCCATCTCCTGCGTCTATCTTAGCATCATTTACGATAGATCTTGTCATATCGACTATGTCGTTGCCATTGTCAAAACGCACATCGTTTGCACTCGTGGTTGCGTCTGCGATGTTTAAAATTTGATCCTGCGCTTTTGGCCTCGCATCTGCCACCCTTCGTCCGTATAGCTCAGCAAGAAAATTCTTGGGCTCAAGTATCTCAAGCGACTTTACCTCCTCTATGATCCTCACGTAAGGGTCGTTTTGCCCGCCATTTTGGCTCACGCCACCGCTTAAATTTAACCCCTCTTTGTCGGCTACTTCTACGCTCATATTAATCCTTTCTTAAAAAATTGACTTTTGGATTTTAATAAGCGTTTTTAAATCACATTGAAATATAAATTATATTGATTATCAAAAGAAATGCCTAAATTTAGGCTTTTTGTATAAAAAATTTTATTAAATGAAGCAAGGGGAGTTTAGACCCAAAAAATGGGTCTAAATTTTACATTAATTCATTTACATTGACATTTTGTATAGTAAGCGTAAATGTCTGACCGCCTTCATTTACGCTATATACATATCCGTTGCTAATTTCAGTAGAAGCATCTGCTACTTCAGATGAACCCTCTGTAAATGTACCAACACCTTTTACCCCTTTTACGATCAGCGATGTTGCACCTTCACCACCAACATTTTTTATGAAATTTGCGATATCTGAAGCATGGTGGAATGTAAATTCCTTATCTGCGTCTGACATATCAAGCACCTCAAAACCACTTATCTTGCCAGCATTTGTCGTATTAAATGATGCGTCATGAACTTTTAGCGTATCTATGCCATCGCCTCCATTTATAGCAGTGCCATTTAGGCTTACATCCTTGCCAAGATCGACTAAGTCATTGCCGTCGCCACCTGAAAGGTAGGTGTTAGTTAGTGTCACGTTATCAGCTATATTGATAGTGTCGTTGCCTTTGCCTGAGTTGATGTTTGATGTATCGTAGTCATGCGCAGCTTCGCCTGCAGCTGGACTTAAATTTACACTTGATGTGCCAGTTAGATCAGCGTTTATATTTATCGTATCGTCTCCACCTTGAGTGAAAATTTTAACATCGGTGTTGTCATGAGTGCCAGCTCCGATAGTCACGCTATCGCCGTCATCTGCGGTATTTATGGTGACCCTTCTAAGCTCAGCGTTATCGATAGTTACGGTTTTTACGCCAGCATTTCCAACGCCTGCACCCTCTATGTTTGTATCAACTAGACCAGTAGCTCTTGCGACATTTAGCGTTACGTTGCCATTTTCAAGCATAATGTTTGAATCCACCATAGAAACATCACCATCGACATTTACACGGTCATCTCCGCCATTTGTGTAGATGATAGCCTTGTCAAATGAGCTATTTCCAGAGACGTTAATAGTGTCATTTCCGCCGCCTGCGCCGATATATGTGCTAAATCCATCATTTGAGATCATGGTGACATCTTTTAAATTTATCACATCATCGCCATATCCAGTCTCAATGGCAGCGTTGTTAAATTTAGCGCCAGTAACATCTACGCTGTCTCTATCGTCACTTACTCCAGCATCAGCTGAGCTAGTGTTTATCTTAGTGTTTGAAATTTCAGCGCCTCTTTCGATAGTTAGTGTATCGCGACCTTTGCCCATCTCTATGTAGTTTGAGTGAATTCCAGCTTGATTAGCTACTGGATTTGCCACGTGAGCTGGTGAGCTTATAGGGTCATTATGTACGGCGCTATTATTTTTTATTTCAGTGCTACCTTTGATAGTTAGGCTATCATCGCCCTCACCTGTGTAGATATCCATGACATCTGCTTTAGTATCTTGAAGTACGATCTTATCATTGCCATTGCCACTTTTTATTTCAGAGTTATATATGCCTGCACTGATGAAATTTAGCATATCGCCCGTGTCTGAGTCGCCAGTATCGATATCAACTCTCCTGATACTTGCGTCAGTTACATTTATAGTGTCGTCGCCCTCGCCTGTTTTTATAAAGCTATCAGTTCTGCTTCCTGCATACTCAGTCTCGTCAGTTGTTCCGTTATTAGTAACGTAAGCATACATATCGCTTTTAATATTTACGGTGTCGTTATCAGCACCAGTGTCTATTTTGGTATTTTTTATAAGCTGATGATTATCACTTTTTTCGATATTTACAGTGTCGTTGCCACTTCCTGTTTTAAACAAGACATTGTCTAAAATCGTACTACTAAGGCTTGGACCAGAATCATCTTTTATAGTAAATACATCATTGCCATCGTGGCTTGTAAATCTTGTATCTGTTATAACAGTTCCGTTTATATTGAGTGTATCTTGATTTTTCTCTCCGCCAGCGTTTCCAAGGTCTATCCTAGTGTTTTCTACAACAGCATCTTTTCCAGTATTAAACACATCGTCGCCATCGCCCATTTTTATAACATCATTGGCATTTTCTTTTAGATCATATAACCCACTTGAAAAATAGACTTCCTCTTTTATAGTTATCGTATCATCACCATCTTTTGTATCGATGATAGTTTTCATAGTGTTGCCATTATCTGGGTCAGAATTTACAAGAGCAGGATTTAAGCCCTCTGTAGATGCATCTATATTTTCTGTGATATTTATATTGTCATCATTATCAATGATCTTGCCCTCAGCCTCGCCAGATGTGATAGCAGCGTTATTTGTAGTCACGCTAAGAGTTACGCCCTCTTTATAAACACCATAGCCATTTATGCCAGGAGCGATATTTGCGCCTAGATCCTCGCTACTTGTGCCCTCGTTTTGATTACCTGCTGTTTGACCGTAGTCGTCAACAACCTGCACTCTAACCTTTACATTTGCGATATCGCTTGGCGCGACGCCGCTTATCGTGCCGCCATTTTGTATCGCTGTCCAGCTATGTCCACCATCAAGTGAGTACTCCATAGCGTTTGAGTAGTCTCTGCCTGCACTTGCACCGCTTAAATTTAGCGTTAGATCAGTAGGTGTAGTTGAACTTGTAGCAGCTGATAGGCCGAGATTATAGACTAGATACTCGTTTGGAGTTGCCTCTCTTGCCTCGCCGTTACCATCAAGCGATACGCTTAGCGCAACAGGGGTTGCAGGCGTTGCTGGAGTAACTGGAGTGACCGGTGTTACAGGGGTTGTTGGGTTTGTTGGGTTTTGCGGTGCAACACTATCGCCCTCGCTATTGTCGTTATTATCAGCATAACCGCCGATTGGGCTATTAAAAGAGTCAAAAGCTCTGTTTGCATCGGTTAAATTTCTAAAATTTTCATTGATATTTGCGTAGTGGCCACCCTCAGCAAAGCTAGCAGCGCCTAGACTTACGCCATCTCCGCCAGCTCCACCAGCTGCTGCGTTACCACCAGCTGCTGTCTCTTCAAGATCTGTGATGTTTGCACCATTTAAAAGAGCGTTTTGAAGCGCTGCGATCTCTGGGTTAGCACTTTGTGCGCTTGCCGCCTCTTTTGGATCGAGCGAGATAGTATCTTCGCCTACTACTGAGACCTCCTTGCCGTCATTTGCAACGATGACTACCTTCGCATCAGCTGAAGTTGTCTTTATACTCTCGCCCTCGTACAAGCTATCGCCAACTTTTAAAATTCTCTCATTTCCACTTTTATCAACTGCGATCACTTCAGTTTGACCTGAAATTGATTTTATACTTCCTAGTTTTGCTGCCATGTTCATCCTTGTTAAATTTTTCCTCGCATTTTAATGAATTTTATAATTCATGTATATTGTACTCAGGTACAATAAGGCCCTTAAATTCGGCATTTATGACACATATATGACAATTTTATGTTATCAATTTATATATTATTTTGATCAAAATGAGGCAAATTTCATTTTATCTGTCTTATCTTTTAAGAGAGAGTTAAATTTAACGTGTTATTTGCGTTATAAAACTTATTAAAAATTTTCTTTTAAATTTTGTAAAAACTTTTAAAATTTTTGATACTTTAGATGTGATAAAATCCTCTCAAATTTTAAAAAAAGGATCAAATTTGAGAAGCGATATAATCAAAAAAGGCTACACAAGAGCCCCACACCGCTCACTTTTACGTGCGACTGGGCTAAAAGACGAGGACTTTGCTAAGCCATTTATCGGCGTTGCAAACAGCTTTATAGAGATCATCCCGGGGCACTTTTTCTTAAACAAATACGCTCAAATTTTAAAAGATGAAATTCGCAAAAATGGCTGTGTGCCGTTTGAGTTTAACTGCATCGGCGTGGATGATGGCATAGCGATGGGGCATAAGGGCATGCTATATAGCTTGCCTAGCCGCGAGATCATCGCAAATTCTATTGAGACTGTGATGAACGCGCACGCACTTGACGCGCTTGTTTGTATGCCAAACTGCGACAAGATCGTCCCTGGCATGGTTATGGGCGCTTTAAGGGTCAATGTCCCGACCATTTTCGTAAGCGGCGGCCCTATGAAAAAAGGCCATACAAAAGATGGCAGGCCGATCGATCTTGCGACTGCGTTTGAGGCGGTTGGCAAATTTGAGACCAAAGAGATAGACGAGGCTGAGCTAAGAGATATCGAGTGCAACGCATGTCCAAGTGGCGGCAGCTGCAGCGGTATGTTTACGGCAAATTCTATGAACACGCTTTGCGAAGCGATGGGCATAGCGCTCCCTGGCAACGGCACTATCCTAGCACTTACTCCAGAGCGTGAGGAGCTCATCAGGCAGGCTGCTCGAAGAATTTGCCAGATCGCCCTTGATGAGAAATTTAAGATAAGAAACATACTAAATGAAAAGGCGATCCGCAACGCACTTGTCGTTGATATGGCGATGGGTGGTAGCAGCAACACCGTCCTTCACATGCTAGCCATCTCAAGAGAAGCTGGCGTAAATTTAGACATAAAAGAGCTAAATAAGATCAGTCAAAACATCGCTCACATCGCTAAGATCAGCCCAAGCTTGCCAAACGTGCACATGGAGGACGTCGGCAGAGCTGGCGGTATGAATGCGGTGATAAAAGAAATTTCACGCAGAGATCATGGCATGCTAAATTTAGACAACCTAACAGTTAGCGGCGAAACTTTGGGCGAGCGCGTAAAATCTAGCGACATAAAAGACGAAAGCGTCATCCACAAGGTGGAAAATGCCTATTCTCAAGTTGGCGGACTTGCCATTTTGTTTGGAAATTTAGCCGAGCAAGGCTGTGTCATCAAGACGGCCGGCATCGTTGGTGAGCGTAAATTTAGTGGCAAAGCAGTCTGCTTTAACTCACAAGATGAAGCCATCGCTGGAATTTCAAGCGGTAAAGTAGATAAAGGCGACGTCGTCGTCATCCGCTACGAAGGCCCACGCGGAGGACCAGGCATGCAAGAGATGCTAAGCCCTACCTCACTCATCATGGGACGAGGACTTGGCGCAGACGTAGCGCTCATCACGGATGGTCGCTTTAGCGGGGCGACAAGGGGTCTAAGCATCGGCCACGTAAGCCCAGAAGCAGCTGAAGGCGGCATGATAGGCTTGCTACGAGATGGCGACATCATCGATATAGACGTCGATAAATACGAGATAAACGTTCGCCTAAGCGAAGTCGAGATCGCTGAGCGCAGGGCTAAATTTAAACCAGTCGATAAAGCGCTAACCTCTCGCTGGCTAAGGCAGTATCAAAAACTAGTCACAAACGCAAGCAACGGAGCGATACTGGAGGCGTAAAAATACGATAATTAAAATTTTATATAAAGGACAGTTATGAATAATAATAATTTATTTGATTTTGAAGGCGAAGACAGTCTTGGTCCAGAAAATATTGAAACAGTATACCCACTAAAGGAAATAAGAATAGATAAGGGAAGAATGAGTGTTTTTGAATTTAAAAGAAAATACGATGACCCTGTAAAAGGCAATATTGTATTAAACCCAGATTTTCAAAGAGACGAAGGGAGATGGGGCCTAAAACAAAAAAGTGAACTAATAGAATCTATTCTGATGGGGATACCATTACCTGTTATATACTTATTTCAGGATGAAAAGGGTATCAAACAAGTTGTCGATGGAAGACAACGTTTAACTTGCATGGCAGATTTTTTAAACAATAATTTTAAACTAGAAAAATTAGAAATATTGAGAACCTTAAATAATAAATACTTTAAAGACCTTGAAGTATATGAACAAAATAAAATAGAAGATTACCAATTAGACATTTACACTATTTTACCTCCGGCACCAGAGAGGGTTAAATTTAATATATTTGACAGACTAAATAGGGGCGGAACAAAATTAAACAATCAAGAAATGAGAAACGCTCTATATCAAGGAACATCAACTAAACTTATAAAAGAAATGAGTGAACTAGAGAGTTTTAAACAAGCAACAGGATATTCTCTAAATGCAACCACAATGAAAGATAGATATCTAATTCTTAGATTTGTTGCTTTCTATTTTTTTAGAACAGATAAATTTGGGAAAAAAATCGATTTTAATTCTGACATTGATGACTTTTTAAAAAATGTCATGCAGTATATCAACACAAAGACTCTTGATGAAATAAAATACTTAAAAGATGCATTTGATAAAACAATGCAATACATATCTGATAACTATGGAGATAGTGTTTTTAGATTTAAGAACAAAGATGGCAATAATAGAAAAAGACCTATAAACATGGGTTTATTTGAGTGTATAACATATATGTTTATGCTGGCTTTGGAAAAAAATATAGAAATAGACAAAGAAGAATTGGAGAAATTTAAGACGCAAGAATTTGACAAACCAGAAAGGTTTACATATGGAATAGATAGTAAAGATAATATTAAATTCAGATTCGATAGTGTAGAAAAATTTATAGGGGTTTACAATGATACAACAAATGAAAATTAGCAACTTTAAAAGTATAAACAATCAAGAAATTGAATTAAAGCCGCTAACTATATTTACTGGGACTAATTCATCTGGCAAAACTACATTAATGCAGAGTATTTTACTATTGTCTTATTATTCTAACCAAAATTCGGAACTAGAAAAGGCATTAATAAAGGTTAAAAAATTTCAAGAAATTAGAAATTTTAATAATAACAGCAATGAAGTTACATTGCAAATAAAAATGGACAATGGAGAATACATATTAAAATGTGATAGTAACAGTAATTGGGTTATAAATAAAAAATCTCCTTTAGTTTTTGAAGATAATTTATACTATATTAGTTCTAATCGTATAGGACAAGAAGATATAGCAACTTATAGCGAAAATATAAAATTTGGAATAAATGGTAAAAATGTTTTTGGTTTTTTTCAAAAATATAAAGATCAAATTGTAAGTTTTGTGGCAGATCATAATAATGACGAAACGTTATCTGGTAATCTTAAGTATTGGATTAAAAAAATTTTAGATTTAGATATTGAGCTTTATACGGAAGATATAGATGGTTCAAATATAAAAGCAGGTTATAAATCTAGTCTTATTACCTCAAATATTCTTTCTACTTTTAATGTTGGAACTGGTGTAAGTTATGTCATAAGAATACTAATTGTTGCCTTATGGTTAAAACCAAATGATATCTTTATGATCGAGAACCCAGAAATTCATCTACATCCAAAAGCTATATCAAATTTGGCTAGTTTTTTTGCAGAAATTGTATCAAAAAATAAAGTTCAGCTAATTATAGAAACTCACTCAGAATATTTTTTACACAAATTGAGGTATGAGATTTATAAGAGAAAATTTAATGCCAATGATGTGAGATTTTTTTACAAAGATGATCCAAATAAAGAATTTGAAATAATTGATATAAATGAAAATGGGCATTTGGTAAATTTTAAAAACGAAAAAATCAATTTTCCTACTGGTTTTTTAGATGTTAGTCTTGGTGAATTATTGGAGATAATGTAATGGTATTTTCTATGTGTTGCGAAGATGATTTGTTAAAAGAATTTATCAAATTTAAACACGGTGAATCAGTAAATAATGATACTATAGAGAAATTTTTGCATTATTATAAGCCTGAAATTCTACCAACAAGAAAACAACTTGAGATATTAGGTGATGATTTAAAATCAAAATTAGTATCAAGCGGTTATACCTCTTATGACTTACCTGAAGCGCTCTCAAAAACTATCTATAAAATTTGTTTATCAAATACGAAAAAAGATTTTCCATATGTAAATATAAATGGTGATGAGTTGGAAAATAATTTAACCGGTACATTCAAATCATCATCACGAGATAAAGCTATTGCACATATTAAAGCATTGCTTGAAAGTGCCAATTATATTGTTATCTATGATAAATTTATAAGTAGTAATTTTAATAGTTTTAAAAATTTTATAAAACAGTGTATTCCTCAAAAAAGACTAACATTAGAATGCTTTGGATTAAATCAAGATCAAAAAACTACGATAAAACAAATCCATAATAGTTATACTGTAAAAGACTACTCAGCCAATAATATATCACCGTATCAAAATGGCTTTCACGATAGATATATTTTGATAGATCAAAAAGTTGAGATAATTTTAACTAGCGGTATAGATTATTTAATAAATAATGAAAATGACTTTACTTATATAATAAGAAAGTTAAAATAGCAATCTTATAACATTAAAAACCTCACAACATCATATTCTACCATGATCTTGTGAGAATAATTTTACTTCGCTCCGTGCCAAAGTAGGCGGTTTTTGCCTAGCTTTGTGTCGATACTCTCTTTTATAATGGAGCAGATATACTCTTTTGAAAGCCCTATAGCCTCCTCTAAGCTCTTACCCTTTGCAAGGTAACAAGCAAGCGCCGTTGAGAAAGTGCAACCAGTCCCACTCATCACAAGCGGGCTAGCAAGTGGGGTTTTGAAATTTTGCAGTGAGGCATCTTTTCTATAAAGCGTATCTATGCTATTGCCCTCGCTCACTCGCTTTTTTACGATGATATCGCAAGGCAGATCTTTAAAATTTCCACCAAAAAGGACATTTGCCTCGTCCAAATTTGGCGTGGCGACGGCGGCAAGCTTCATTAGTTCTTTTAGCTTTTCTACTGCGCTATCTTTTATGAGCTTGTGGCCGCTCTTTGAAACGCAGACTGGATCAAGCACGACTTTTGCCTTTTGTGTGAGTAAAAACTCATGCACCACGTCCATTATCTCCTCGCTAAAGAGCATGCCGATCTTTATGGCATCAAAGCTAAATTCCTCCGCAAGCGTACTAAGCTGGTCTTTAACAAAGCTAGATTCAAGACAAACTACGCTTTTTATCGCGTCCGTGGTCTCAGCAACTAGCGAAGTGACCGCCGTTGCGCTATAGCAGTTTAGCCTAGCGCATGTCTTTATATCAGCCTGAAGCCCCGCTGTACCGCTATTGCATGAGCCTGCGATGATTAAAATTTTCTTCATCGTTTTCCTTTTGTAAATTTTGGCTTATTATAGGGGATATTAGTTAATTTTTAGGATAAGAAATTTGAACCAAGAGGCTCAAATTTTATGAAAGTTTATTTAGATCGTTATCGATCTCGATATATATCGTAGTTGCGTCAAAATTTGCATGCTCGTAAGAGTTATCTACTTTTAGCTCGTTTGAGTCAGATAAAATCTCATCATTTGCGCTATGCTTGTCTGCTAAATTTTCACTGCTCTCAAGGCTATTTGAACTATTTTCAGCCTCATTTGGCTGCGTTTTTGCAAACATATCTTCTACTTTTTCATTCATCTGATCAAGTATCTCAGCGTAGTTTTCTCCAAGAAGCGCTCTAAAAAGTGCGTCAGTATCGATGCTATTTTCAGCACTTGTATCAGCACTCACCACGCTACTATCAAGCCATATCGTGTCATATCCATTTAGCGATATATCGCTGCCATCTGTTGCAGTGATAGTCACGCTCGCACTTTGGCTCTCTCCCTTTATACTCTCTCCGATATAAACCTCATCATCTACGTTTAGAACTCTTACACGGTCGTTTTTATCTATCGCTATAACATCAGATGTGACGCTTTTTACCTTGCCGGCTATAGCTGCCATCTTTATTCCTTACTTTTATTTTTGATTTATTCTAGTGTTTTTTATTAAATTTGTATATTGTACTTTGGTACAAAGATGATTTTAAGAGCGTTTTTTGGGAGTAAAAATAGAAATTTAAAAGAAGAATTTGGGCTAAAAAGCCCAAATTTTATACAAGTTGTTTGTTTATATCGTTATCGACATCTATATAGATAGTTGTTGGAGTAGCTGTGCTTGTTTGACCCTCATATCTTGTATATCCAGCTTGGACACCACTTTGATCTGTGGCTTCAGTAAATCCTTTTAATGAAACGCTATCTTTGTTGTCGCCACTTATTTTTAAGATAGTATTTACATCATCAGTGATGCTAAATACATTATCCGCTTTTAAATTTAGTAGCTTAACATCTTGGTTGTCGTTGCCATGCTCATCCATGCCAAGTTGGATCTCTTCAAAACTCTTGATCGCATTAGTTAAAGATTTGTTGTCTATCTTATCAAAGTCGATAGTGCCATCCTTTGCCACTGGACGCATGATAAGCGTATCTGTGCCAGTGCCGCCATCCAAGCTTTGAGATAGAGCTGCCCTTGGATTATCAAAGGTAAATACAACTTTGTCATTACCAGCGCCAGCATTTACTAGATCGCCTTTGTTCATGCCAGTATAGCCACTTCTGCCAGCATCGATGTAGTCGTTACCACTTCCTGTGGTTATGACGTCATTGTTGTCACCAGTGATGATTACGTTGTTACCATTGCCTGTGCGAATTTCATTTTCACCACGTCCTGCGTGTATGATGTTATCGCCATTTCCAACATTGATGATGTCATTGCCTTCACTTGTTGTGATAACGTTATCGTTGTTGTTTTCTGCAACTACTCTTGTATTTTTAGCGATATCAGAAACTTGCAAATAGACATCACTTGCTTTTACATCGCCGTTAAACACTGCTTCGAAATTTCCATTATCATCAAGCGTTACAGAATTTGCAGTTATGATGTGTCCATCAGCACCTCTTAGCGTGATGCTATCTTTTAGAGCTATGCCTTTTACTGCCTCTTCAAAGTGCTCTTTTAGTGTGTAGCTTGCGCCAACTCCATTTTCACTTAAATTTCCACTCCATGTGGTTTTATTTGCAGCTGCGTCGTAGTGTAATTTTGAGTCATTTATCGTTGCAGCTGTTGCATCGATCGTAAATCTGATAGAGTTGTAAAGTAGCTCATCTCCACCTTGGTATTTGCCTTTTATAGATACATCATAAACACCATCAGCCATTTTGCCAGCGGCATCAAGTCTGTTGTTGTAGCCTGTAAGTCTGTTGTAGTGATCAGGCGTTACATTGCCTATTGGTTTTTCTATCGATTGAGATAATAGATCTTTTGAAACACCTTTATCGACGTTGGTTGCTACAAATCTAACATCGCCAGTGCCCCATGTTATGCCTCTGCCGCTATTTAAAAACTCGCTTACAGTTTGATTATTGCTAGCATTACCAGCTGTTGCATCTTCTGGGATCACAGCTCTTAGGTATGGGATAGCGTCGTTTGAAACGATCCTTGAGCCATCAGCTCTAAGGCCATCTTCGCTCATCTCCATAGTACCCCACAACTTCTCAGCTGAGCGGTTATTTGCATTTGTAGTTGTGTCGTTGCCGTTTTCAAACTGCGTCATTGTTGGAACTAAAATTTCATTTACATGAGTATATTTTGTACCAGCTTTATCAGTCATCTCAACTTCTATCTTATCGCCTAGTTTTATCTTGTGATCGTACTCAAAGCTTAGCACGCCATTAGTTGGCTTAGTAGTACCAACAGAGATAACCTCGGTAGTTCCGTCAGCTCTTACCATTTTTATACTCTCAATCTTATCACCCTCTTCATAGTTTTTGAGATTAAATTTAAGCGTATGGTGTAGTCCCTCGCCATCATTTTCGATGATCTTGATGTTTTCTATAGTAACTGGTGTTTTATCAACTACAAATTCGCTAACTATCGTGCTCTTGTCGCCATTTGCGAATATTGCAGTTGCTTTGATGTTATAGTTACCATCCTCTAAGTTATCAGATGTGACTTCAAATTTACCATTTGAAAATTCGCTTTGGCTAAGCTCTTTTGTAAAGACCTTATGTCCATTTTTATCAAGAACAGTAATGATCGCTTTAGTTGCACTGCTATCTATGCTGCCCGTAAATGTCGGAGTCTTATCGCTTAGTACTGGTAGTGGTGCATTAGATGAAAATTTATCAGTTTGAGCGATGTCATCAGTTGTATATTTATAATATTTAGTTGCATCGTTTATACCTGTATTTGTATTTGCACTTACATTGCTTGCGTCATCATCGGTCGCGTCTATCAGATCTGTGTTAGCGACATTTAGCTTAGTTGATTCTGCCTGCGCCTCGTTGCCTACAAGGTCGCTAACCTTAGCTGTGTATGTTGCTTTTGGATCGCTTGTTTTAAACTCAACTTCATATTTGCCATCTACCACTTTAGCTGTATGGCTCTCGCCTGTGCTTGATGTGACAGTTACGATCTGTCCGTCTTCTACATTATCCACAGTTCCTGTGATCTTTTGAGTTACTTTATAGACATTTCTTGTTACTGTATCTACGTAGCTGTCAAAGTCGGTTGAATTTAGTTTTATGCCACTTGCCTCTGAGCCAAGTATGCTCTCAGGTCCGCCATCTTTTGAAACTGTTAGTTTTAGCTTACCCCAAAAGATATAGTTTGCATAGCTCATATCAAAGTCATAGTAACCTGCTTTATCAACGTGTAAAGTTGTAACTGTGGCTCTATTTCCCGAGTGGATAGTGTCATAATCAACCATAGTAACGCCATCAACCTTAAATCTTACGCTATCATCAGTGCCTTTTGCGTCAAATTTATAATCCCCTGGCTCAAGATACATAGTGCCTTTTAAATTTATCATCGCACCAGCTGTTGTGTTTTTGCCATTAGGAGCATCTCTTACGATATGAATATCGCTACCTTTTGCGTTGTCGATAAAGTACTCAAGCGCTTTGAAATTTGGAGCTACCCACTCATTATTTGGAGTTATTAAATTTCCGTCAAGATCTCTTGCTCCGCGCACAAATGTGCTGTTATGAGCGCCGTCAAGGCCTGAGACTGTTCCAGCATCGCTATCAACATTATCTCTATCGCCGCCTTTGCCTTGTTGGAAATTTAGCTCTTTTGCTTTAAAGCTTGCCCAAGGTTTGGTGTTATTCATATAGTATTCGACAAAATCATTTTGCTTCATACCGTTATGAGCGTATGTTGTATTATTAAAGGCATAAGGTCTTAGCTCAGTACCTCTTACGCCTTCTTCATAGATATGGTTAAACCAGAAATTTCCTTTTAGTCCGCTACTCATCTCAGACTCTTTTACAAGGCTCATCTCAGTTTCAACGTTTATAGTTATTTTTGCAACTGTATCAAGCACAAAGCTACCAGTATCGGTTGCAGTATTGCCGTCTCTTCCAGTTGCTACTATTTTTACTTCATAATCGCCATCATGGCTACCATTTACGCTTAACTCGTTAGTTGTAAATTTAAATTTACCATCAGCATAGTCGCTTGGATTTAGAGTTTTTGTAAAGACTTCGTGTCCGTTCTTGTCAAGAACGCTAACAACCGCTCTTACAGCAGTAGGCTCAACTGTGCCACTTATGGTTGGAGTAGCATCATTTGTGCGAGGTACGCTTGGTGCGTCTAAGCTATAATCACCAGTTATAGTGCCAAGATCATCAGTTAAAGTTTTGATATCAACGCTGATTGGAGGTATTACTGGTGCCACAGGAGTTGCATCGCCTGCGTCATTGCCGTCATTGTAGCCGCCGATTGAGTTCTCTGGAGTTTGAAAGGCTCTGTTTGAGTCAGGTAAATTTCTATAATCATCAGTGATGTTTGAGTAGTGACCGCCCTCTTCAAAGCTTGCAGCACCTAAGCTTACGCCGTCTCCACCAGCGTTGCCACCTTGGTTACCACCAGCTGCAGTCTCTTCAAGATCAGTGATGTTTGCACCATCAAGAAGTGCTTTTTGGATAGCGCTTACATCAGCTACGCTATCGTCACCAAAGCTATCGTTGTGAGCTACGCTCTTGTCTAAATTTAGGGTATCTTTTCCGATGATCGCGATGTCTTTACCATCGTTTGCAGTTATGACTACTTTTGAGTCAAAATCAGTTGTCTGTATAGTCTCACCAAGAAAAATTTCATCGCCTACTTTTAACACTCTTTGTGTGCCATCCTTTGCAGTTGCGATTACATTTGCTCCTTGTGAGATGCTTTTTATAACGCCTATCCTTGTTGCCATTTTACTTCCTTATCTAAAAAATTTTGAACGTATTTTAATATCTTAAAAGAGCTTTGTAAATTGTACTATGGTACTAAATTTTGAAATTTTGTAAGAATTTGCCCTAGTTTTGGGAGACTAGGGCATGAAATTTAAGAGTGTAAGACTATTTCGTCTTTTATCTCGATGGTAAATGTCGTGCCATTAGACGTAGCTGAGTACTCTGTATACCCTTCAGAATTTACCCCACCTTTGCTAAAGGCTGACATATCTACTTGATCACCCGCCTCGCCATCTATCCTAAGAGTGTTATTAAGATTTCCACGAGTGATATTTAGCACATCATCTATAGTTAAATTTAGCGTTACATTGTTTGCGCTTCCGCCAAGGCTAACTTTTTCAAAGCCGGCCACCTTGCTAAAGTCGATATTTCCAGCAATATCTAGCGTATCGTTACCTTCACCGCCTTGGATGATGATGCCGTCATGCTCTAAATGACCACCACCCAGAAAAGTCATAGCATCATCATTAACCACCGCATCTTTGCCGATATGTATGATGTCATCGCCACTACCTAGGTTAATAGCACTTACGCCAGGGCTATACATACCGCCCCCTGCTTTTTCTAGACCGCCATTTAAATTTGCAACGTCATTACCATCACCCATTTCTATGCCAGCATTTTTAAGAACAGCACCCTTGTCGATATTTAGCGTATCGTCTCCTGCGCCCATTCTTACGCCAACATAGTGGCTAACTAGGTTATTATCGCTACTCGTATAAGTACCACCAAGTGTAGTGCCTGCACCAAATGTTATAGTATCGTTGCCATCATCTGTATTTATACTTAAGCCACCGGATTTGTTTTCACCAGTGAAATTTATAGTATCGTTGCCATTTCCGGTATCTATATCGGCATAGCTTGAAGAGTCAGCCTTGCTTAGGTTGTTACCACCATTTAAATTTATCGTATCGTCGCCGTCTCCATATCTTAGGCCAACCCTATTTGTAGCTGTTAAATTTGATATGTTTGCAACTGATGAGACACCGCTAAATGAACCGATACTAGCTTGATCTACTGTAATATCATCTATAACGATATCTTTAGATGAAAAGTAGTTAGCGCCCCCAGTATATGATCCGCCTTTTACTTCAAGATAATCTTGTGCATTAGCTGTGACGTGATCTCCTATGATATTAGTAAGTTTTACATTTTGCACGCCAAGATTGACGTCTGCGGCGGTATTTACGCCAAAATTTATCTCTACATTTCTAAATGTAGAGTCTGAAAATTCTACATTACTAGTTTCGCCAGCTTTTGTGTAACTAGTTGCAGTATCTAAGCGAACATCTTCTAAGGTCACATGGCTTCCCTTGGCGGTATTTTCTCCAGCGTTCATATTTATAAACACTTTTTCAACTTTTACGCCATCTTTAAAATTTACAGTGTCGTCGCCATCACCCATAGAAACAGTATTTTTATTTCTCCAGTCAGAGCCTACACCGGTAATATTTGCATTTATATTTAGCTCATTAGTACCTGAGGCATCATGTGCGTTGTAGCTTGGATCATTTGTTGTTGCACCAAGATTAATTGAAGCTTTGTTCATGGTTAGATCAGCATTGATATTTACCACATCATCGCCACTATAAAGATCTATACTTGTACTATTAGCGTTTGAGCCGCTATTTGCTGTGCCACTAATAGTAACCTCTTTATCAAAATTTACTACGTCGTTACCAGAGCCAGTATCTAAGTGTAAATTTTCTAAATTTGCTTTTATGCTAACCGTATCATCACCATCATTTGTATTTAAATTTGTATGGTTTGCGATATTGCCTTTGATATCTTTATTTAGCTCGATGTTGTCGTCATTATCTATTATTTTGCCTTCGGCCATATTTGCATTAGTTGTTGGTAGCAGATAACTACTGCTTGGCGTGACACTTAGTTTTACACCCTCTTTAAATACAGCAAAATTATCAACCATATCAGTTTTTTGTACATTGTCGATAGTCATGCCTTGAGGGCCAGTGTTCTCACCCTCGTTTTGGTTGTGATGCAAAGGACCTTTTGTGGTGTCTTGGCCGTTATCGTCAAGCACCTTTATCCTTACTTGCACTTTTGAGATATCTTCTATATTTACGCCAGTTATCGTGTAGCCTGATAGTGGATGAAATGTCGCACCATTGTCAGTTGAGTACTCAACCACGTTTGAATAATCCTCTCCTCTAGTGCCACCGAGGAAATTTAAACCTAGATCTGTGGTCTCGCCACTTGGACTTACCGGAGTGCCTGATAGACCTAGTTTATAAACAAGATAGTGTCCGCCCTCGCCGTTTGCTCCTGCGCCACTCTCTCTTACCTCGCTAGTAGCAGGATCGATGCTAGTAGTGATCTCTACTGCGCCAGGACGAGGCGTGATGACTGGAGGATTAGCAGGTGAAGGAGTGCCTGGAGTTACAGTGACGCCAGGAGTGCTTGGCGTACTCGGAGTTGGTGGCGTTACTGGAGTGCTTGGTGTGCTTGGAGTGACAGGTGTAGCTGGTGAGATAGGAGTTGTCGTATCTGCATCTGTGCCTGCATCATTATAGCCGCCTATTGAGTTTTCTGGGGTTTGAAAAGCTCTATTTGCATCGGTTAAATTTCTATAGTTTTCATTGATATTTGAGTAGTGGCCACCCTCAGCAAAGCTTGCAGCTCCCAAACTCACGCCATCTCCAGTAGCATTACCACCGCCTTGGTTGCCACCAGCTGCAGTCTCTTCAAGGTCTGTGATGTTTGCGCCGTTTAGCAAGGCTTTTTGGATAGAGGCTATCTCTGGGTTGTCACTAAGTGCATTTGCCTCTTTGTCTAGGCTCAGACTTTCGCCATTTTGCAAGCTGACCTCTTTGCCGTCGTTTGCTGCGATCACTGCTTTTGTAGAGCCATTAGCTTTTATCGTTTCGCCTTCAAAAATGCTATCGCCCACCTTCAAGACTCTTTCGTTGCCACTTTTATCAACAGCTACGACTTCACCGCCTAGGATATTTTTGATAACGCCTAACTTTTGCATCTTAGTGCCTCCCTTTGGATTTTATTGATCTATATCAAGATTTTAGCTAAGAAAAAAATTTAGTTATATTGTACTTTGGTACAATACACTTAAGAAAAGCCTAAGTTTAGGGGTTAATAATGTGTAAATTTTTTATAAATGTGTGAAAATTTTTATATTTATCTATATAAATTTTAAAATTTTAAGTTTTTGTTCATCAAAATGATATAGTAGTTGATAAAATAACCCAAAAATGTCACAAAATTTTTTTCATTTTAAACGTATAAATTCTTAATCAAAAAAGCCTTTATCTAGCCTTATTGCAACTAAATTTAGACTTTTTATATCAAAATGTTTTTTATTTATAACTATCATAAATTTATACCCACTTGTGACATAAATTTTCTTAAGTTTATCTATCAAATTTTGCAAATTTTCATCTCTTTTTCTATAAATTTTAGCTTGTAGTGACATAAATTTATCACTACCTTTAAGATATTATTAGATAAAAATATTAATTTTGCTATTTTGAATTTATGCTTTTTCACACTCAGCTACTAAGATATACCCACTCTCGCTGATGTTTTTAAATTTAACGCCAAGCTCGCGTTTTAGGCGCAAAACGACATTTTGTATAGCAGCCTTGCTCACCTCGGTGCTCTCATAGACAAATTCCTCTATCATCTCGTAGGTCACGAGCTTGTTTAGGTTGTAAGCAAATAGCCAAAATATCTTATTTTGCAAGAAGCTAAGGTATAGCTCGCTGCCATTTTTATAAATTTTCTCTCTTTTTAAATTTATACTCACCTCATCACTTAGGCGCACTAGCTTCTCATCTCGCTCAAAGCTTAGGCTTATCAACATCGATCTAAGATCCTTTATATCGATAGGCTTTTTCAAAAACAAGATCGCCCCCTGCTCATAGCTCTTGATCAAATTTTCATCGCTATCATACGAGGTAAAGACGATAAATTTCTGATGAGGTTTTAGCTTTTTTATCTCATTCATCATCTCAAAGCCATTTAATACTGGCATGTGAATGTCGCTCATCACGATGTCAAAGCCCTGCTTTTTAAATTTCTCCAGCCCATCTTGCCCATCTTTTGCGCCTACGACCTGACCACAGTATGGCTTAAGCCCAGTGATGATGAGCTCCCTTGCCATCTCGTCATCTTCAGCTACTAAGATAGATACTTTTTTTAAAATTTCTAGTGCCTCTTGCATCTTTTAACCCTTTAAATTCTTATCAAAGCTTAGCTCAAAAATCGTTGGCTTTAGGTTGTGCACAAGCGTGATGTCGCCATTTAGCTTCTCACGTGCGAGCTTTTTAGCAAAGTAAAGTCCTATGCCATTTCCTTGCTTTTTAGTCGTGTTTAGCCAGGTAAAAATTTTCTTACTCATCTCGTAGCTCACGCCGCCACCACTATCATAAACGCCGATGTAGCACTTATCTTCAAAGCTTCTAAATTTAAGCTCTATCACGCGTTTTAGCGGCTCATCTTTGTAGCTTTCAACTAGTGAGTCCTTTGCGTTGTGGATTAGGATTAGCAAAATTTGCTGGATGATGTTTTCTATCTGACAGACCTTCATCTCTTCAAAACCGCTAAATTTCACGCTCACATTTGCACGGCTAAGCTCTGTGTGCATAAGTGTTATTAAATTTCTAATGCTTGTTTGGATGTCAAATTCGCTAACATTTTCAGCGCTTTTGTAAAAATTTCTAAAAATTTCGATTGTTTTTGAAAGAAGCTCGATCGAGCTTTGCCCTTTTTTTAATAAACTTAAAAGCTCCTCATCACTTAGCTTGCCCTCTTTTTTTAGCATTATCGCCGAGCTTAGCATCAGTTTTAGCGAATTTACTGGTTGGATGAACTGATGACTTATGCCGCTTATGAGCTCCCCAGCCTCACTCATCTTGGCTCTGTGCGCTAGCAAGGTCTCATACTCATCTTGCACCTTTTTTATCTTGTTATACATGAAGTTGTGCAGGCTGTTTGCCAAAAATGCAAGTGCGACGAAGGCAAAGAGTAAATTTAGAGCGTTTTTTAGCGCCTCTCTTGTCATGGCTAAAATTTCTTCTTCGTTGTTTGTGCCAGCTCCGATAAACCAGTTCATCGTCGGTATCTCGGCTACTTGGATCAAATTTTGCCCTATCTTTAGGCTAGTGATGTCCTCATCTTTTAAAAATAGCTCCTTAAATTTCTCCTCTATCTCTCTTTTAAGCGTCGCATCAGCCATCGATGTGAGGATCTCGCCGCTGTGAGTTACTAAAAATGAGTAAGAATTTGGCGCAAGGCTAAAGTTTTTGATACTATCAAAGATAGTGCCTATGCGCACGACACCGCAAAGTGCCGCCTCAAATTTCGCGTCTTTTTCAACTGGCACGCATAAATTTAAAGTAGAGTCATTTAAAATTTTGTGATTTTGCATGAAATTTACGCTTGGGGCATTTGTATTTTTTGTCTCGACATACCAGATAAGCCCCGCTCGCTCACGCTTTGACATCACCTCTTCTGAGATCTTTTGCCCATCTACAAAGATCTCGCCATCCTCTCTTAGAAGCTGCATGAGATCAAATTCTTTTGCATTTTCTTTAAATAGCTTTATGAAATTTGCCACCTTAGCATCGTCATCTATGATGCCAGAGTTTTGGATAAATTTTGACGCACGGATGAGCGAATTTAAGCGCTCATCAAGCCAAATTTGAAAGTTGCTAACGATGTTTTTACTAACTGCGATGTTGTTTTTATCAGATAGCTCGATGATCTTTTCTTTTGCATTATTGTAGCTGTTTAGCCCAAGAAGCACGACAAAGAGGCTTGCTAGCAAGATGATCGCATAAATTTTAATATTTTGTGATTTTAAATTAATACCCATGCGCGCAGTATATCCTAAGTTAGCCCAAAAATAGGGCTAACTAAAATTTATTTCATAAAAGATAAGAGCTTTGAAACAAGCATAAGTGCAAGCACGACAAAACAAATGCTAAAGCCAAGTAGCGTGCAATCTGCCATCGACATAAATTTAGAAGACGGCACAAGATACCAGCCGTCTGCGTAGAGATCTACTATGCTCTTTTGCAGATCGCTTAGCACCGCGCCGTCAGGCACCATAGGGCTGTCGTAGCCGCAGTCGCCTGTAGGCATAAACCAGTCAGGCGCCCACTTCTCAAGCGGCAAACCAAATGGATAGTGTGGCTCAGTAGAGCAGCCCTGCACGCCAAAAGGATCATCACCATGCACCGCGTCGTGGATTTTAGCTAGTTTTACGCTATACATTATGCCCTGCACCGCTCCCCAAAAGGCAAAGAGATAGCCAACTAGAGCAAAGAGTAAATTTTTAGGGTTTATGATAGCTATCACTCCGCCAAGCGCCATGCATAAAAAGGCAAAACGTATATAGACGCACTGCTCGCAAGGGGGCATATAGGCGTAGTTTTGAAAGAGCGAGTGCGCAATGATAACAAGCGCGATGCTCACAAAGACCAGGATCGCCCAAGAGATGCGTGAGTCTTGAAATTTAGCCATTTTTTTAAAAAAGCTCATGTGGCGCCTTATTTTTTAAGAAGCTCTTCGATGAGTGCTGCCATGCCGTCAAGTGAGCTGATTGATTTTGTCATGATGAGATATTTGCCATTTACGACAAATGCTGGCACGCCTTGAATTTTAGCCACCTCATAGCTCTCATCCCACTTTTTAAGTAGCTCAGTCACTTTTGGATTAGCTAGCTCTTTTTCGTAGTCTGCTTTGCTAACGCCAGCTGCATCAAGTCCAGTTTTCAAAAAGCCCTCAGCGTCTTTGCCATCGCCCCAGCGCTCTTTTTTGTCATGATAAGCTTTGTAGTAGGCAAATTTAGCCTTTTTAAATAGCGAATTTTCATCAAATAAGCTCACTCCCTTTGCCTCGTCCATAGTGATAAGCACGGCAAAGACCTTGCTCGCAACCTCACCGTAATCGCCCTTTGTCTTTAGGTGAAATGGCTCGTATTTTAGGCCAGGAATTTTCTCAACTACCTTTGGAGTGACGCTCTTGTCGTACTTGTAGCAAAATGGGCAAGCGTAGCTAAAAACCTTAACTAGTGTATTTTGTCCGACACTTAGTGGCTTTTCGAGCTTGACATAGTCCTCGCCCTCGCTAAATGCACTTGCACTAATCGCTCCAGCTACCGCAACGGCAAAGATAGCCTTACTAAATTTAGATAGAAAACTCATAATATTCTCCTTTGGATGATTTATTTTGAGTTATTCTACAACCAAGCTCAACCGCACTTTTAACGCTAGAATAAATTTTGGCTGAAATTTGTCTATTTTAAATTTATGATGATGGATTTTGTTTTTTATTAAATTTACTGAAAAAGTTCGCTATGACTTCCTATTTCAACGCATGTAAGAAGTAAAATTTCGTTTTGTTTTTTATATATCAAGAGCAAGTCTGGCTTAACATGACACTCTCTAAAGCCTTTATAGCTTCCAATAAGAGCGTGATCTTTATACTTTGATGCTAATTCCTCGTTATTTGCTAACTACCAGATGATATCTTTAGTTAATTTTTTTTCGTTTTCATTTAGCTTTTTAAAAGATTTTTTAAAACTCTTTGAATACTCTATCTCAAGCATCAAGGCTCTTTTCAAATTCTTCAAATGTTTTAAATCTCTCTACTTCGCCATTTTCGATCTCTTTGATAGCTCTATCAAGCCTTGAGACTTTATCTCTTTGCTCAAATTCTACATTTGCCTGCCTAGCCATCTCTTTTATAAGCTCGATAAATCCATAGTCAGCATTTTTAAAATCAATCGTTGTAGTCATCTTACACCTTTAAATTTTTATCTTATTATAACTTCAAATTTATAAAAATAATATACGTTATCAATAAAAATTATTATTTACATATTTCATTTATTAGGTTATAATCGGCTCAAATTTTATCAAAATAGGAGTCAAAATGAGACAATACGAAACATACAAATGCGAGAAATGCGGCAACGAGATCGAGGTTCAAAAAGTTGGCGGCGGCACATTAACCTGTTGCGGCGAAGAGATGAAATGCGTGACTGAAAATTTAACAGCGGTAAATTTGATGAAGGCATTTGCTGGCGAGTCACAAGCTAGAAACAAATACGAGCTTTACGGCGACCTAGCCAAAGAAGCTGGCTACCACGCGATAGCTAGACACTTTTACGAGGCAGCTGAAAACGAGAAATGGCACGCAAGGGCTGAATTTAAGAAATATCACGAGATGATGAACGATCCGATCGATAAGATGGATAAAAATTTACTTGACGCTGCAGCTGGCGAAAACTACGAGCATACGACGATGTATCCAGACTTTGCAAAGATCGCAAAAGAAGAAGAGTTAAAAGATGTTGAAAGGTTATTTAACGCGATCGGCAAGGTTGAAGTTGAGCATGAGAGGGAGTATTTAGAGCTTAAAAAGATGCTTGATGAAGAGGGCTTTTTTGAGAGCGACGAAGAAGATATCTGGGTTTGCGAGGTGTGCGGACACGTTCACAGAGGCAAAAAAGCTCCAGGCGCTTGCCCACTTTGCAAAGCTCCAAAAGAGTATTTTAAGCGCGAATTCTTAGGCTAAAAATAGCCAAAATAGCCAAGGCGCTTGTCTTGGCTAAATTTATAATTTTTTAAGCACACAACCACTATCAAAAATGTTATACTTTCGCATACTTTTTCACAAGGAGAAAAAATGAAAAAATCACTTCTAGTTTTAGCCACTCTTGGCTTTGCACTAAGCCTAAACGCTGCAGATCTTACAGATACTTGCAAGTCTTACTTCTCAGACATCGATAAGATGGTCGAAGCTTACAAACAAGCTGGTCAAGAGCAACAAGTAAAAATGTATGAGGATCAAAAGAAACAATCAATGGATCAACTAGCTTCTTTACCAAAAGAGCAACAAGACGCTACTTGCAAACAAGCTAAAGAGATGTTTGCTCAAGTAATGGATCAAATGAAAAAACAAGGTCTTTTAAAATAAAACTCCATGTGGCTAGGCTCTCTAGCCACACTTCAAATTTACCCCTCTTTTTTACATAAATTTTGCGTGATCTTTGCAACAGACGGCGAAACTAGCAAAAGCACAGGATACGCCACTACAAAGGCTTTTACATAAGCAATTAGCCAAATTTTCACAAAACCATCAACAAAGCCAAGGTTAAGATACGTCAGCACAAATGACATAAAAAACGCCATAAATGCTGACATTATAAACGCAAAAACATATCTATAAAATTTCGCTGGTATCATGAAATCTTGCCCATAATAGCCTTAAATTCTCTAACCACATACTCAACATACTTTATAAACCACCCTCTATGCTCGGCAAAAAGCTCCTCAGCCCTCTCTTTTGGTATGAGATCTGTTTTTAAACTAATAGTAACGATAGACATCTTTTTCCTTTAAATTTACTTGCAAACAAATACGCCCGCCTTATAAATGGCAAAAGCAGATCTTTTTCATAAATCTCCTAAAATTTTACCTTGCTAAATGAGATCTCGTTTTTTAGGCCAAAGCCGTCAAATTCATCTATTAGCCTAGCTCGCTCTTTGGCGTAAGCCTTGTAGTTTTCGCTGTGGCGGTAGCTCTCAAAGCTAGCTTCGTCTTTGTAAATTTCAACCAGCACCCACTTGTTAGGCGCATCCTTTTGACTAAAAGCAAACTGCGCGTAAGCACCATCATCTACGCTTTTTTGCATATATTTTTTGATGATCTTTTCAAATTTCGCATCGCTTTTTGCCTTAAGGCTTAAGTTTGTGATGTGAAAGTAGGCATCTTTTAGGCGCTCTGGCGTTAAATTTTTTGAAAACGCAGCCTTTTTTTTCACGTTTATAGCCTTTTTGCTAGCTAAAATTTCAGCGCTTGCGCTTGCAAATTTCTTAAAATGCGCCGAGCCTATATGCTTTTTATAAGCTGCCTCGTCCTTGTAAAACTCAAGCACGTAAAATAGCTCTGGCTTGCTCTTTGCGCTCGCAAAAAAGATCGCCTGCGTGCCTGGCTCGCTCTTTGAGCTTAGGATATTTTCCCTGCCAAGCTGCTTTAACAAAGTCTTGTTATTTGGTGTCACAAGCAGCTCATATAAGCTCACTTTCGCCTCCGCCCCAAAGGCAAACGCCGCCAAAACTGCTAGTAAAAATAGCTTTTTAAACATCAAATTCCCCTTATCACTTCGCCTTTTTCATATCAGCCTTAGCTTTTATCTCTTCTGCGCCTTTTAGATCGATCTGCGCTTTTTTAAAGGCTTTACGTGCTTTTTCTAAGCGGTTAGAATTTTTCGTGCTTGGGTTATCATCATAGGCTTTTTCTGCCTCTTCTAGCTTAAATTTCTTGTCGCCATAGCTCTTTTGCGCTTTTTCAAGGTCATTTGTAGCTTTGTCGCCACCTAGTAGCTCAGCCTTTGATGTGACCTTGCCAGTTACTGGGTTTCTACCGATAGTCATATCTAGTTCGCGTTTAGCTCTAGCAGCTGTTCCGCGATTGACAAAGCACTCTTCTTTTCCACCAATTAATCTTCCACCTATATCAAGCGGTAAATTTTTTGGATCATCACAATCAACCACTTCTTCTTTAGCTTCTCCTCTTAAATGTTTATTAAAAACATCAGATCCATCATAGGCATTTAAATTTATGCAACCAACAAATCCTACAGCAAATGCTGCAATTAATGCTTTATTTTTCATTTTTACTCTCCTTGAAAATTTTTAAATTTCTCATACTTTCTCCTTTAAATTTATTTTTCTAAAACTCTTTTCATCCAAGCAAAAAGCTCGTCTAGATCGTAGTCACCGCCGTGTCCTTGCCCCCAGACCGCTTCAAAATCAACCTCTTTGCCAGCATTTTTAAGCGAGAGTGCGAGCATAGCAGGCACGGCAAGCGCTAGGTCGGTGTCGTTTGTGCCCTGCCTTATGCGGTAAAATTTCGCTCCATTTTTGTTTGCGGTGTAGTTCATCGCATTCATCATCTTTATGACGCTAGCCTCCGCCATCTCGCCGCCACTTCGCTCTTTGGCAAATTTAGTAAAGTGCTTTGCAGGCGTTTTGCTGTCGCCAAAAAGGTCGTTTTCAGCATTTTCAAGAGCTAGGCCGTCAAAGGCAACTGGTGCTTTGGCGCGCTTTAGCGAGGCGATGAAGTCCTCAAGCTTAAACGTATATCCAAGCTCGCAGCCCTGCGTGTCAAGAGTTATAAATTTAGGTGTGAGCGTGCTTTTGTCGCTGTTTTTTGTAGCGGTAAATGCCTTTGAGATGAGGGCGTTTATATACTCTTTGAAGCTGCCCTCGCCATTTTCATCAAGGCTTAGTGCGTGGCCTTTGGCGTCTTTTAAATTTAGCGAGTTTAGATAGGCTGGGAATTTGACTTTTAACTCACGTGAGAGCTCTTTTTGTGTGGCATTTAGCTCGCCTACTATCATCTTTGGCTTTTTGCTCCTGTCGTTAAAGCTAGCCGCGTCAAGGCTTGCAAAGTCTATCCTTTCAAATTTATCCAAATCCCCAAACATCCACTCATACGCCTCGTCCTCGTGCTCTAAATTTGTAACAGGACAATAGGCTGAGACTGCATAAATTTGATCGTCCGCCTTTGCAGCGCCTAGCTCGTCAAGATATGGCTCATACTCTTTTGCGTTTGCGCTAGCGCCAAGCAGTGCCGACATCGCACCACCTGCGCTCGTGCCATTTGAGATGATCTTATTTGCGTCGCCTGGCATAAATTTATCGTTAAATTTTAGATATCTAACGGCCGCTTTTAGATCAACTATCGAAGCTGGGGCTTTGCCGATGAAGCGCTCGCCATCTTTTAGCGTCCTACCCCTAGCGCCAACGCTTGCCACGACGTAGCCTCTAAGAAGCGCTTCGAGAGTGGCATTTGGCTTTTCGTTTTTAATTTCTGGCTTTTGCGGTTTAGCGCTCATGTAGCCACCGATAGCGTTTGGCATAAAGATAGCCCCTTTTTGGTCGCTAAATTTACCCTCTGGCACGTAGAAATTTAAGACCTCATAGTCGCTAGCTGGCTTTGCCACATAGACTATGCCCTCGTAAGCTCTAAATTTAAGCGTCCTATCACCAACTTGCACGCTTTTTAGCTCAAATTTACTCTCATCAAATTTAAGTTCATTTCCAAAGCACGCACCAGCCAAGCAAACCGCCAAAACTAAGTATTTTGCGCTTTTCATACTTCGTCCTTTAACCAATAATGGCTGCCTTTTCCTCAAATTTCGCCGCTCCGTCAGCATAAAACTGCCCGCCAGCTATGTAGTGAGGCGTCCTTAGACCATCATCTAAATTTTCAAATTTCCAGTGACCACCCTCAAAAACGCGCGTATCGGCGTAGGCTGCCAAGACTTTGGCCTTAAAGAGGTCAAACTCACTCTCGTTTTTGGCGTCTTTGATGATCTCGCAAACCATGTAGGCTGCGCACTCTTTTAGCAAAGGCACGCCATTTTCGTAAAACATCTCCACGCCAGCAAGCTTCTCTTTGTCGCTGTGCATGCTGGTCGTGCCAAGTCTTGCGATAAGGGCGGTATCTTTGAAAAATGGCACGCAAAGGCCAAATTTACCGCTCTTTTCAAAAAGCGTGCGCGTAAATGAGCCAGAGGCTACGACTGCTGTTATCTTGTCGTAGTCTAGCGGGCAGACCCAAGAGGCGCTCATCGCGTCCTCGACGCCCTCGTGGCTTGCGCAGATGATGAGCGTTGGGCCGTGGTTGATGAGGCGGTAGGCCTTGTTTAGATCAACTTTTTGTAGTGCCATTTTGCTTCCTTGATTTGGCTTTATTTATCTATATTTTTTGCATCATACTTGAGGGCATAGTCAAATTTTGGCTTACTTAGACTAAACTCAAAGCTATCTCTATCGACCGAGCCAACGCAGCAGTGGCTATCATAAAGGCGAAGCAAAAACTCTGCCATCTGCTCACTCGTGTGGTACTTTTTAAACGCCTTGTCGTAGTCATAGCTCTCTTTGCTAGTTGCCACCATGCCAAATTCCGTCTTTGTGGCAGCTGGGGCCAGCACTTTTGCCTGCATTTTCGCCTGCTTGTCCTGTGCTAGCTCGTGGTAAAGCCCCTCGCTAAAGGCACTTACGAAAAATTTGCTAGCGCAGTATGTGACGGCGTTTGGCACTATCTTGTAGCCGCCTATTGAAGAGATATTTATAAGCTGCGTATCTTTGTCTTTATATTTTTTCATAAATAGCGTTGAGAGCGTGACAAGTGAGATGATGTTTAAATTTATCATCTGAGTGATTTTTTCTAAATTTTGCTCGCCGACCTTGTTATAGTCGCCAAAGCCAGCGTTGTTTATAAGCGCTTTTAGCTCAAATTTTTCTAATTTTTGCCAAAGAGAAAGGACATTTTCTTGCTTTGAAAGGTCACAAAGCTCTATAACCACATTGACATTTGCAAATTTAGCTATCTCGCTTTTTAAATTTTCTAAAAGCTCGCCCCGTCTTGCGATAAGGATCAAATTCTCCCCGCGCCTTGCAAATGCCTTTGCCGTGGCCGCTCCTATGCCTGAGCTTGCCCCAGTGATGGCGATGTATCTTTTCACTTCGCATACTCCATAGGACTATAAATTTTGACACCCTCGCTGTGGTCATCTTGCGCTACTTGCACGATCACTTTAGCGATATCAGCTGCCTTCATCGGACGATACTCGTCGAAAAAACCTTTTGGGATAAATTTAAACGCCTTTATCGCCATGTACTCGCCAAGTCTAAATTCCTTTCTCTCAGCCTCGATAAGTGGCAGTCTAGCGATGTGAAATGAGCTATATCCAAGCTCTTTTATCTTTGCTTCTGCTTGACCTTTTGCCTTTAGGTAAAATGAGCCTGACTTTCTGTTTGCGCCTGCTGCTGAGAGCAAGACAAAGCGTTTTGCGCCGCACTCCAAGCCAAATTTGGCAAAATTTATCGGATAGGTCACATCGACTTTGTAAAACTGCTCTTTGTGCTTTGCCGCTTTCATCGTCGTGCCAAGCGCGCAAAATACATCATCAGCGATAAATGGCACCTCATCTTTAAAATCATCAAAATTTACTATCTTTACTTCAAGCTTTTCATGGGTAAATTCTAGCTCATGCCTAACAAGGGCGACCACTTTGTTATAGTGCTCACTCCCACATAAATCCTTTAAAATTTCACTTCCCACAGCGCCGCTGGCTCCTGCTATAAGGGCGACTTTTTTCATGTTTATCCTTTGTAAATTTTGGATAAATTCTATCTCGCTAAGGCAAAAATTTCGCTTATGGCCTCTTTTGTATAAATTTGCTCCAAGCCCCTGCCCTTGGCGTAGTCATAAACTAGCGCCATGATCTCGTCTAAATTTGACTCATCAACGCCGATTTCTATGAGGCTTGTTGGTGTGCCGATCTTGCTAAACCACTCTTTTAGCTTCTCTATGGCTACGTCTGCGTCATCAACGCCAAAAATTTCTTTACTAAAGCGCTTAAACGCCTTTAAATTTCTACTCTTATACCACTTCATCCAAGCTGGCATAACCACACTTAGCCCAGCTCCATGCGCGCAATCAACCACCGCACCTATGGCGTGCTCGATCATGTGATTTGGATATGAGTAGCCAGCAGTGCCAACGTATGTTAAGCCATTTAGCGCCATCGTAGCAGCCCAGGCAAACTCGCCTCTAGCGTCGTAGTTTTCAGGCTCTTTTAGTAAAATTTCAGTCGTTTTCATAACCGTTTTGATGTTTGCTTCGATGTATAAATTTATAATCTCAGGCTGGATGCTCGCCGTAAAGTAGCCCTCGATGCTGTGAGCGATGATGTCTGAGGCTGAATAGACCAAGTACTCCTTGCTAACGCTTGCTTGAAGAAGTGGGTTTATCACCGACACTTTTGGGTAAAGACAAGCGCCGTGCATGGCAAATTTCTCTTTTGTGGCTTCGTTTGTGACGACTGCGCCGCCGTTCATCTCTGAGCCAGTTGCAGCTAGTGTTATGATGTCAAAGATCATAAGCGCTTCTTTTGGGCATTTGCCAGTAAAAAAGTCCCAAACATCGCCGTTATACTTCGCTCCAGCAGCCACAGCTTTGGCCGTGTCAAGCACCGAACCACCGCCTATGGCTAGCACGCTATCGACGCCTTGCTTTTTAGCTAAATTTATAGCCTCATTTACCTTGCTTAGCACTGGGTTTGACTTCACGCCGCCTATCTTGCAAAACTCGATGCCATTTGCGCTTAGGCTCTTTGTGGCGATGTCAAAAAGTCCGTTTTGTATGATCCTATCGCTACCATAGATGATGAGTGTCTTTTTTGCGCCAAATTCTTTCATATATTTGCCGATGTTTTGCTCTTTGTCTTTGCCAAATTCTATTTTAGTTGGGTTTAAAAAGCTGAAATTTTGCATAGTTTTCTCCTTGTTTGCTTTTGTGATTTGGTGTAAATTTTAGTTAAATTTTCTTATTTTTAGCTATTTTTAGTCTTTGCTAAATTTAGAAATTTCTTAGTCTGATAGGTAGTTTTGATGTGATCTTATCTGGATCGAAGCTGTTTTTTGGATCGCCTAAACCTCCAAAATTTTCGCCAGTGTTAAAGAATTTTTGTAAGAAATAATCCCCTCTATACCCAAGCTCGTAAAGCAGCTCGGACATCTCAGAGATATCCTTTTCGCTTAGCAAGTCCGCATGCACGGTCGTTCTAACTTCAAATTTAAAATTTATCTCAAGCAGGTATCTAAGCGTGGCGGCAAATTTCTCATATAAATTTGAGCCAGTGATGCCTATAAATTTCTCTTTTGGAGCTTTAAAATCAAGCGCGATGTAATCAATCAGCCCCTCATCTATCGCCTCTTTCAAGACGTCACGATACGAGCCGTTAGTATCTACTTTTAAGCTAAAGCCACGCGCCTTTACCTCACGTGCTAGCCTTAAAAAAAGAGGGTGTGCTGTGCATTCGCCACCGCTAAAGACGATGCCATTTAGCTTGCCGACCCTGCGGTCTAAAAAGTCGCAAACTTCGCTAAAACTTATAGTGCCATTTGACTTTACGACCTCGATGTTGTAGCAGTATCCACAGCGCATATTACACCCTGCAAACCAAATGACAGCTGCCACTTTATCAGGATAGTCAAGCGTCGTAAATGGCGTTATACTAAAGACTTTTTGCAAGTTTTGACCCTTTTTTAAACTAAAAGGCACAGGGGCGTGCCTTTGGTTTGCATTTTAATTGATTTTTTTAAATTTATTATTGTTTTTAGGCAAGAAATTTATCTTTTGCAGCAACTTGCGTATTCGTCAAATTTAACACGCTCTTTGTGCTCGCCTTTTTTACCGAGATTAAAGCTCTCAACTGGTCTGTGATAGCCCATAACACGAGTATAGACCACGCATCTTGTGCGTTTGTCTTGCACTTTTTCTAAGATTTCTTTTTCTGTCATCTTCTCTCCTTATTTGGATTTTTTCTTTTCATTTTCTATAAGCTCTGCATCACAAAGTGGGCAAAACTCATGCTCGCCAGCTATGTAGCCATGCTTTGCGCAGACGCTAAATACCGGCGTTATCGTGATGTATGGGAGTTTGTAGTTTGAGATTATACTCTTTACAAGCTCTTTGCAAGCTTTAGCCGAGCTGATGCGCTCTTTCATATATAGGTGAAAGACGGTGCCGCCAGTATAGGCGCTTTGTAGCTCATCTTGCAGATCAAGCGCTTCGTAAGCGTCGTCTGTGAAATTTGCAGGTAGCTGGGTTGAGTTTGTGTAGTAGATATTATCCCCCTCGCCTGCTTGGATAATGTCTGGATAGCGCTTCTTATCCTCTTTGGCAAAGCGGTAGGTAGTGCCCTCAGCTGGTGTGGCCTCAAGGTTGTATAAATTTCCGCTCTCTTCTTGAAATGTCCTTATCTTATCACGTAAAAAGCCAACCATCTCAAGGGCAAATTCACGTCCAAATTTAGTTGAGATGTTCTCTTTGTCGCCAGTGAAATTTCTAAGTAGCTCATTCATGCCATTTATGCCGATCGTGCTAAAGTGGTTGTTAAAGTGCTTTAGATACCTAGCTGTGTAAGGATAAAGCCCTCTGTCATACATCTCTTGTATAAATTTACGCTTCTTCTCTAGGGTTGATTTAGCTAGCTCTAAAAGGTAGCTTAGTCTGTTGTAAAGCGCGACCTTATCGCCTTTGAAGTTATAGCCTAGGCGGGCTAAATTTATAGTCACAACTCCGATCGAGCCAGTCATCTCAGCACTTCCAAAAAGACCTCCACCGCGCTTTAAAAGCTCTCTTAGATCAAGCTGCAAGCGGCAGCACATAGAGCGCACGTGGCCTGGTTTGTAGGCGTTTTCGTTTTCTATCTTGTTGCCATTTTCGTCGTAAGTGTATTGTGAGCCGATGAAATTTTGAAAGTAGCTTGAGCCCATTTTTGCGGTGTTTTCAAAGAGCACGTCGGCTACTTCGCTATTCCAGTTAAAATCCTCTGTGATATTTACCGTTGGTATAGGAAATGTAAAAGGCTGCGAGCACTTGTCGCCAGCTGTTAAGACCTCGTAAAATGCTTTGTCTATGCGCGCCATCTCAGGCTCGAAGTCCTTGTAGGTCATATCGATCAAATTTTTTCTGCCACGCTCGTTTGCTTTTTTCAAAATTTTCTCATCTTTTACATTTGTAAAAAGGTGTATATCATCGCTCGTTGGTATCTGATCCCTTAGGTCGCTTGGGCAAGTGATGTCTATGGTTACGTTTGTAAATGGGCTTTGTCCCCAGCGTGCAGGGACGTTTAAGTTGAAAATAAAGCTAGTTATCGCCTTTTTGATCTCGGCGTCGCTTAGATCGTCTTTAAAAACATAAGGCGCAAGGTAGGTGTCAAAGCTAGAAAACGCCTGAGCGCCCGCCCACTCGCTTTGCAAAATGCCTAAGAAATTTGCCATCTGATAGAGTGCTTCTCTAAAGTGCTTTGGCGCTCTGCTCTCGACCCTGCCACGAACGCCGTTAAAGCCCTCATTTAGCAAGGCTCGCAGGCTCCAGCCAGCGCAGTATCCTGTAAGGCAGTCTAGATCGTGGATGTGGTAGTCGCCGTTTCTGTGAGCTAGCCCCTCCTCTTTGTTATAAACAGCGTCTAGCCAGTAGTTTGCTATGACTTTGCCAGCGGTGTTGTTGATAAGGCCTGCGTTTGAGTAGCTCGTGTTTGAATTTGCAGAAATTCTCCAGTCGGTGCCGTTTATATATTCATTTATCGTCTGGGTTGAGTTTATATAGGTCGTATCTTCGTTTAGGCCTAAAATTTGTTCGCGTTGGAGCTTGTGCGTGTGGCGGTAGAGCATGAAGCTCTTTAAAACTTCAAAATGTCCGCCGTCAAATAGCTCTTTTTCGATCGCATCTTGGATGTCTTCGACTGTTATCGCGCTTGATTTTTGAAAGATATCTTGGACTACGTTTGTAAAAACTTGCTCGTCATAAGCTTTATTTTCGCTTGCAAATGCCTTTTTTATCGCATCTACTATCTTGTATGCTACAAATTCTTGCCTTGTGCCATCTCGTTTTAAAATTTCACGCATCACTTGCTCTTTTCTGATTGTTTTTTTTGATATGGAGTTTAAAAGTATAGGACAAGAAAGCTTAAAAGATAGATAACTATTTTATTTTGTTTAATAATATTTATCAAAAAATATAAAATTTTAGAGAGTTTTCTTAAGTATATTTTTACGTATTTTAAGTATTTTAAAATAAAATTTAATTATTTTACTTAAATAATTATTTTAGTTTTACTTTTTAAAATAATAGATTTAAATTTTTCTTCCATATAGATCTTTATTTAATTTATGTTAATATTAGTCGATTTTCAAAAAAAGGAGTTTCAATGAAAAAAATCACAATGCTCGCCCTAGGTCTACTTTTGGCTGGCTGTGCATCATCCAACGGTGTAAAATCACCCGAAGATGGCATGATGAAAAGCTTTGCAAAATGCGCCCTAAAATCAGATAGTACAGTCATTATGCTAGTACCAAGTCGTGGCTTTCTTGCTGACGCAATAGCTAGCGCAACAACTAGTGTTTCAAACAACGACGGAGGTTTTTACAACAATCTAACGGATAAAATACAAGAAGGTGTGGATGCCTTTGTCATCTACGGCGAAAGTGGGATGAAAACAGAATCGCTCATGACAAATATCTTTACGAGACTAAAAGAGCGTAACGTAAATGGTATGCAGTTTTGTATATCAGCAGGAATAGAAAAGAGCGAGAAGCTAAGCAAGCTAGCAGATGAGCTTGGTATAAAATTAAGTTTTGTGACACTTCCGTAAATTTATAAATTTAATAGACAATTTAAAAATTTAAGAGAGAAATTTCTCTCTTAAATTTAACTACTGACATCCCTCACACTCGATCGAGCGGTCTGCTACGTCGTTTAGCTTTTCGCTGTCTGGACTTTCAGAGCGTAGATAGTAGGTTGATTTTAGTCCGAGCTCCCATGCAAGCGTGTAAATTTCACTTAGGTATCCGCCGCTTGCTTTGTCTAAGCTCATGAAGATATTTAAGCTTTGACCTTGATCGATCCATTTTTGGCGGATCGCGCCTGCTTTTATGAGAATCCTTTGATCAAGCTCGTAAGCTGGCGTGTAAAACTGCCACGTATCAGGGCTTAAATTTGGCACGACATTTGGGATCATGCCACTTAGGTTGTGCTCAAACCACTTGCGTTTATAGACTGGCTCGATGGTCTGAGTAGTGCCAACAAGGATCGAGATCGAGCTAGTTGGAGCGATCGCCATTAGGTAGCCATTTCTCATGCCATCGCGCTTGACCTTTTCTCTTAGCTTGTCCCAGTCGCAGACATTTTCGTCAAATAGCCCGCCTTTATCGTTTAAAAGGGCTTTTGCGTTCTCGTTTGCGGTGTCTATCGGCATGATGCCTTTGCTCCATTTTGAGCCTTCAAATTTTGGATAGACGCCCTTTTCTACGGCTAAATTTGAGCTAGCATAGATGGCGTTGTAGCTTATGTTTTCCATTATGCTATCAATGAGCGCCAAATGCTCATAACTGCCCCATTTTACATTTTTCTCAGCTAGCATTTGCGCTTCGCCCATGACGCCAAGGCCGATCGAGCGAGAGGCTAGGTTTGTGTGTTTTACCTTTTTGTGTGGATAGAAATTTAGATCTATCACGTTATCAAGCATCCTGATAGCTATCGGCACGACACGCTCGATGTCCTCTTTGCTGTTTATCTTGCTTAAATTTATACTTGCAAGGTTGCAAACTGCCGTTTTGCCCTCGATGCTCTCTTTTTCTACGATGAAAATTTGCTTGCCTTTTAGGCTATCAAGCGCGCTAAGCTTTTTGGCTTTTTTAGTTATGCCACTATCGACCGTGATGTCTTCTTCTTCGTCAAATAGCTCCTCGCCGCCATCTTCATAAGTGATCTTGATCTTATAGTAGTTTGGCGCTGTGTTTTGGAAAATTTCGGTGCATAAATTTGAGCTTCTGATGATGCCCTCGTGGTCGTTTGGATTTGCTTTGTTGGCATTGTCTTTAAAGCATAAAAATGGCATGCCCGTTTCAAAATAGCTAGTTAAAATTTTCTTCCAAAGCTCTTTTGCAAGGATGGTGTTTTTCTGGATATTTTCATCGTTTTCATACTCTAAATATCTCTTCTCAAACTCCTCGCCGTAAAGGTCGCAAAGGTCGCTTACTTGAGCTGGGTCAAAGAGGCTCCAGCGGCCATTTTCTTTGACACGCTTCATAAATAGGTCGTTTATCCAAAGCGCAGGGAAAAGCTCGTGCGCGCGGCGTCTCTCTTCACCTGAGTTTTTACGAAGATCGAGAAAATCGCTCACGTCCATGTGCCAAGGCTCGATATAAACAGCGATCGCGCCCTTTCTAGTACCTAGCTGATCGACCGCTACTGCGATGTCGTTTGTCACTTTTAAAAATGGGATGATACCGCCAGCTGCGTTTTTGTGTCCGTCGATACTGCCGCCCATCGCACGCACCTTGCTCCAGTCCCAGCCTATACCGCCGCCAAATTTTGAAAGTAGCGCCATCTCTTTGTAGCTATCAAAAATGCCCTCGATATTATCAGGCGTACTGCCTACGTAACAGCTGCTTAGCTGGTGGCGTGTAGTCCTTGCGTTTGAGAGCGTTGGGGTAGCTAGCATCACTTCAAATTTAGAGATAAGATCGTAAAATTTCTTAGCCCAGCCTTGGCTGTCTAGCTCGTTTTGCGCAAGAAACATCGCTATCGCCATAAACATATGCTGTGGCAGCTCGATAGGCATACCGCTCTTGTCTTTGATGAGGTAGCGATCATAAAGCGTTTTGATACCAAGATATGCAAACTGAAGGTCGCGCTCAGGCTTGATGTATGCGTTTAAATCCTCTAAGTCGTACTTCTCTTTTAGTCCAGGGATGATGCGGCCTACCTTTTCGCCCTTTGCAAGGTAGTCTTTTAGGTGGTTGTAGCCGTTAAAGCCAGTCACTTTGTGATAAAGGTCGAATAAAAATAGTCTTGCAGCGACAAATGTCCAGTTTGGGCGGTCAATGTCGATCTTATCAACTGCTGTTTTTATAAGAGTTTGCTGAATTTCCTCAGTCGTTATCATATCTCTAAACTGAATTTTCGCATCTACCTCAAGCTCACTAAGACTTACATTGCTAAGCCCTAGAACCGCTTCGTTTGTATATTTTTTGATCTTGCTGATATCAAGCTCTTCTGTTCTGCCGTTACGTTTTATAACTTTCAAAAATATCTCTCCGTTTTAAATTTTAATTTGAGATTTTATCCAAAAAGATATAAAAACTCTCTTTGCTAAATAAATAAAAAATGATAAAAATAGAGCTTATCAAGTGCTTTAGCCAAAGCTCTCATATATGAAAACAAACAGTGCAAAAATGCCAAGTGTGATGACCCAGTTAAACGGCCGCCGTTGCTGCTAAATTTGATAAATAAATTTAAAAGGGTAGCGGTTGATTTGTGACTGGGGCAAAGTTGTTAAATTTACTCGTGACGGCTGCGATGGATACGCTAAAGCTGTTTGTGATTAGGGTAGTTGCAAGGGGCTAAATTTACCCCTTGCGTTTAAATTTATTTGCCAAAAACTCTGGCGAAAATTCTATCTACATTTTTGGTGTAGTAGTTGTAGTCAAAGCACTCTTTGATCTCATCTTTGCTAAGGCTCTTAGTTAGGTCCTCGTCGGCTAGTAAATTTTGTAAAAATAAGCTGTGACCTTGCTCGTCTATCGCTTTTTTGCCCTCTTGCAAGTCCGCCCAGACCTTCATAGCATTGCGCTGAACGATCTTATAGGCGTCCTCTCTAGAAATTCCACGCTGTGGCAGCTGTAAAAGCACGCGCTGTGAAAAGACTAGACCGCCTGTTAAATTTAAATTTTTCATCATATTTTCTGGATATACGACTAAATTTGCTATCAAATTTTTGATGCGAACCAGCATAAAATCAGCCGTGATAAACATATCTGGCAGGATAAATCTCTCAACCGAGCTGTGGCTGATGTCGCGCTCGTGCCAAAGTGCGACGTTTTCAAGAGAAGGCGTGACGTATGAGCGTAGCACCCTGCAAAGGCCGGTGATATTTTCGCTAAGCACTGGATTGCGTTTATGTGGCATAGCGCTTGAGCCCTTTTGTCCTGGGCTAAAGTACTCCTCCGCCTCATAAACCTCAGTTCTTTGGTAGTGCCTAATGGCAACTGCGATCTTCTCGCAAGTAGAAGCCAAGATAGCCATGGCACTCACCACATGGGCGTAGCGGTCGCGCTGGATCACTTGATTTGACGCTGGGGCAGCTTTTAGGCCTAGCTCCTCGCATGTTAGCTCTTCAAATTCCATCGGAGCGTGGGCTAAATTTCCCATAGCGCCTGAGAGTTTGCCATAGCTGATCGTATCTTTTGCGTCTTTGATGAGCTTTAGCGCCCTTGCGATCTCGTCGTACCAGATGGCAAGCACAAGGCCAAAAGTTATCGGCTCGCCGTGGATGCCGTGGCTTCTGCCGACCATGAGCGTGTGCTTGTGCTCGTTCGCTCTGTTTTTGACCGCCTGCATAAACTCCTCAACGTCGCTGATGATGAGTTCTAGGCTCTCTTTCATCTGAAGTGCGACGGCTGTGTCGATACAGTCGCTTGAGGTCATGCCGTAGTGTACGAACCTGCTCTCCTCGCCAAGGCTCTCGCTGACGCTTGTTAAAAAGGCGATAACGTCGTGCTTTGTCGTCTTTTCTATCTCGTCGATGCGAGCCACTTCAAATTTAGCATTTTTGCAAATTTTCTCGCAGTCACTGTCGCTTATGAAGCCAAGCTTATTCCAAGCTTTAACGGCAGCTTTTTCTACCTTGAGCCAAGCGTCGTATTTTGCTTGTATGCTCCACTTTTCAGCCATCTCTTTGCGTGAGTATCTTTCGACCATTGTTGAACCTTTTGTGTTAGTTTGCTTTTGTCCTGAAAGTATAAATTTGGCTTTTTGAGCCAGAAATCACGTCGTGCAATTTCTCTAAATTTAAGTTTTGATTATATAAAATCCGGGCTGAAATGTCGGTTATACGCTTATAAATTTGGGCTTAAGATAGCTCACTCGTTTTTCAAAAGGATCATTTTTGCCCTACGTAAATAAATTTATCATTACTGCAGATCACCAAAAAGCTTATGAAATTTTACTGCAAAATGGCTTTAACATGAGCCAAACCCAGCGTCTCATCGATAAAGGCAGGCTGATCTGTGGCAGCAGTGTCGTGAGCGAGAAAAATGCCGTTTTGTGTGGCGATGTCTTTTTGATCGACTATGAGGCCAAACCAAAGGGACTAAAGCCGATCTTTGAGTGCGAGAGCTTTGCGGTATTTGACAAGCCAAGCGGCGTGCTAAGCCACCCAAATGGCAGACACTGCGACTACTCGCTAAATGATGAAATTTACACACTTTTTGGGCGAGATGCGAGCGTGGCACATAGGCTGGACTGCGAAACAAGTGGCGTGATAGTCGTGGGAAAAGATAGAAATTCTACGATAAAGCTAAAGAAAATCTTTGAAAACAGAGAGGTTTTTAAAAGCTACGTCGCGATGGTGCAAGGCAAGATCGAGCGAGAATTTACGATCGATGCTAAGATGGATCTAGCGAACAACTACGACGATGTGAAAATGCGAATGCAAATTTGTGAAAATGGCAAGAGCGCAGTGACTAAAATTTTGCCGATCAGATATTTTGACGATATCGATACGACTTTAATTCGAGCTATCCCGCTCACTGGCAGGCAGCATCAAATTCGGTTGCATTTGTTTCATGTGAAACACAAGATCCTTGGCGAACCACTTTATGGTTTGTCTCGTCCGCAGATCGAGAAAATTTTAGACAAAGAGATGAGCGAGCGTGAACGGATAAATTTAACTGGAGCAAAAAGGCTTTTACTTCACTCAGACGAAATTTCATTTAAATTTGATGAAATTTTTTACACCATAAAAAGCAAATTTGACGCCGAAAATGAGTTTTATAAATTTGCAAAAGAAGCAAATAATAAAACATTTAAATTTTAAAAAGTCTTTCTAGTAAAAATAATTTATAAAATTTTTCATAATTTTGCTTTTAAATTTGAAATAGAGTTTCTGTTAAAAGATAGAATTAAATTTTAGTAATCAACTTTGTATTTTTGTTTTTCACCCACAAAATTTCATGCCAAATTTCTTAGATATTATTTTGAGGCTTTATTTTCCTCTTTCAAAACTTTTATAATCAACCCAAGTCCAACACCAGCAACTATTACTATAAAAACTATCTCAGCGATATCAAGAGCTGTCATTTTTTACTCACGTTAGTTTCATCGTTAGCAAAGTTTTCATGTACTTTAGTTGCACTATTATCGCTAACGTTAGCTTTAAATTTAGGATTTTCATTTCGTTGTTTTAGTTGTCCGCAAGCCGCACTTATATCAAGCCCTTTACTCTGTCTGATCGTACAAGTGATGCCATGATCTCTTAGGTATTCTTGAAATTTTAGCATGCTAGAAAGCTCAGGTCGTCCAAATTCACTACCTTCATGCGGGTTAAAGTAGATCAAATTTACCTTAGCCTTGATACCGTGAAGCAGTTTAACCAGCTTTTTCGCATCGCTAACACTATCGTTTAGGTCTTTTATAACAAGGTATTCAAACATCACACGCTTTCGCATATCGATAGGAAATCCTCTAACAGCATCCATAACTGCCTCGATATTATAAGCCTTATTTATCGGCATCAGACGACTTCTAAGCTCATTAGTAACAGCATGTAGCGATATAGCCAGTAAGACCCCAAGGTCCATCTCGCCAAGCTTTTTTATCTGACTACCAAGGCCGCTAGTTGAAACGGTTTGACGGCGTGGTGATATAGCTAGACCCTCATTAAGTGCTAAAATTTTGATCGCTTTACTAACGTTAGCAAGGTTATCAAGCGGCTCACCCATACCCATATAAACGACATTTATGCGCCTCTCGTATGGTATGTTATTCTCTCTTTTTATCCATAAAATTTGCCCTACGATCTCGCCAGCAGTCAAATTTCTAACAAGTCCGCCCTTTGCTGTTAGGCAAAAAGCACAGCCCATTTTACAGCCAACCTGCGAACTAACACAAACAGTGTAACGAGCATGGCGACTGATCTTGCCATCTTCGTCGCTGATCTCCTCTTTCATCGGCAGCAAAACGCTCTCTATCTTTAGCCCGTCTTTTAACTCGAAAAGATACTTGATCGAGCCATCGCTACTCTGCTCAAATTTCACACATTTTAGAGGATCGAGGTAAAATTTCTCGGCCAAATCATGGCGCATATCTTTTGGCAAATTTAGCATTTGGCTAAATTCCGTAGCATTTTTTTTGTAAACCCACTCATAAATTTGCGTCGCTCTAAAAGAGGGAGAGACCAGCTCTTTTAACTCTTCAATGCTAAGATCAAGCAAATTTTTCACATATTTTCCTTTACATATTTTGTTAGTAGCTCTTTGGCTTTTGCGTGATTTTTTATAAAATCAGCATGCGCATTTTCATCGCAAAAATTTGTCGCTACGAAAATTCCATAAGCTGGAATTTTAAAAATTTGAGCCACTTTTAGAATAGAAAAAAACTCCATATTTTCTAAAAAATAACCCTTTTCAAACATCTTATGAGCCAAATTTTTGTCTGTCGTTATGAAATTTGATGAATTTGTTTTGATAGTTCCACGTGAAACGATAGAAGAAATTTCACACTCGATAGGCGAATAAGATCTATTTTTTATACTAGAAATTTCAATATTTGCCCCAACCGAGCTTTCATAAATTTGCAAAATTTCACCATCTTTATATAGACCAGCTGAACCAACAAAAACTATCTTTTCTGGCATCTGATATAAATTTGGCTCAGGATTTTTTGATAAATTTTGGCATAAATTTTGCAGCTCTGGGTTTGATGAGTTTGCAAATTTAGCCTCGATCTTTGCAAGATAATGTGGGTCAATATTCTTTAAATTTATACTCTTTTCATCTGCTCCCACACATGATCTTTTTTGCAAAAACTTTGTCAAATTTATCGCCATATCGACTAGCCCCACCCCCATCGGCAAGGCAAAGTCAAAAATTTCATTTTTACCAGCTGAGATAACTAACATCAAAGTCTAACCTCAACGCCGTTTGTCTTAAGATACTCTTTTAGCTTTTTTATCTCGATCTCGCCAAAGTGAAATATCGAAGCAGCAAGGCACGCATCAGCCCCGGCCTCAAAAGCATCTTTAAAATGCTCCATTTTCCCTGCACCCCCACTTGCGATAGTCGGTATAGAAAGCGCACTAAAGATCTTTGTTAGCTCCAAGCTAAAGCCCTGTTTGACGCCGTCATTATCCATAGACGTTAGCAAAATTTCCCCTGCTCCGCGCGACTCGACCTCTTTTGCCCAAGCAAAGGCATCTTTTTTCGTATCGATCCTGCCGCCATTTATAAAAACACTATAACCATTTTCGATCTTTTTGGCGTCGATCGCTACGACGACGCACTGCGAGCCAAATTTCTTAGCCGCTTCGTCGATCAAATTTGGATCTTTTATCGCCGATGAGTTTAGACTCACCTTGTCGCAGCCTGCATTTAAAAGGCGAGAGATGTCGTCGATCGTGCGTATGCCACCGCCAACGGTTAGCGGTATAAAAAGCTTGCTTGCGACCTTTTTTACCACATCAACTATCGTATCACGGCCAAGGTGAGAAGCTGTGATATCCAAAAAGCAAAGCTCGTCAGCGCCTTCGTCATTGTATCTTTTAGCTATCTCGACTGGGTCTCCAGCATCGACAAGTCCTACGAAATTTACACCTTTTACGACCCTGCCGTCTTTTACGTCGAGGCATGGGATTATGCGTTTTGCAAAATGATTCAAATTTATCCTTTGTCTATCTTTCTAGCTGCCACCTCAAAGTAGGGCAAACTCGCCCAATTTTCTCGGTTTCCAACTATATAAATAACCTCTTTTGCCCTTGTTAGCGCCACGTTTAGCAGGTTTGGCTTACTAGCAGCCCACGCTCTAGCGCCCTTTGTCGCGCCACCTAACACAAAGACGATAACATCAGCCTCTTTGCCCTGCATAGTATGGATAGTGCCAGCACCTTTTAAATTTCTACAAACATCCTTAAATGGCGTTATTATCCTAATGTTATTTTTCTCATCAGCTAGCTCGCCTGCTAAGAGCTCTTTAACCACCTCGCCCTCGACTTTGTTGTAGTTGCCTATCCACTCTTCACTTCTAACGTCTATCCACTTTGTTTGCACGTTAGTGTTTGCAAATTTACTAGCCGCGCTTCTGCCAAGTATCATCATATCGTCGTATGTGGTCTCGTTTGAGATATCAAACATAGGGTTAGCGCACCTTCTATGCACGATCAGTGGCGAGCCGACCCAGATACTCTCGCCGCTACCTTTTATATATGTGCCGATATTCTGCGCCTTGTCTGCCCTTAGTTGCACAGAGGACTTAAGCAGGTTAAATTCCTCTTTTGCCTCGCAGTAGCTAAGGATCGCATTATTTAAACTAACTGGTAGCGTTACGACAGGCTCAAGCTGAAGCGGGTCGCCAACCACCACAGCCATCTTTGAGCGGAGTAAGACACCTAACGCGTTAGTTAAATTTGCCTGCCCTGCTTCGTCTATCAAAAGCATGCCTATATCGCCATTTAAAAAGTCTTTAAAGGTGTTATTAAACGAAGCAAAAGTCGAGCTAACAACAGGCGTTAGCAAGAAGAGCCCTTTAATGATCTCACGTCTATGCTTTGCCTCTAAGCCGTTTTTCTCAGCCATCTTTTCATCGTTAAAGATAACGCTAAGGGCACGTAAATTTGTCCTAACAGCCTTTTTGCAGGCAAAAATGGCAGCTTTGTGCAAATTTAGCGCCTCTTTAAAAAGCTCTATCCTAGCCTTAAAAAGCTTTGTCTTGTGAAATTTCTGGTCTATGCCAAATTCCATCATAAATGGCATACTCTTTTGCATCTCTTCGTTGCTCTCGCTAAAGCTGCCGTTTAGAAAGATATCTAGCTCCTCGCTCCTGCCAAGTATCTTTTGGCGTCTAGCAAAGTCACTTTGTAGCCTTTTGTAGAGATTTATCTTAGTGCCAAGCTCTGCTGCCCTACTCTCAAGCTCTGCTATCTCGCTTTTTAGCTCATTTAGCCTTGCCTCGTTTTTCTCTTTGCTCTCGCCATTTTGCTTGCTAGCTTTTAAATTCTGCTCGGCTATCTGGCGGTTTATCTCACCAACCTTTAGCGCCTCGTCGTTATACTTTTCAAAGGCCTCTGTCTTAAAAATCTGCTGAAAAAGAAAAAATGGTGGCTTTTCTGGTGTGCTTAGATACTCCTGCAACGCTTCATTTTGACTAACAACTCTTGTTAGCTCGCTAAATTCAGCCTTTTTATATTCAAGCTCGTCACTAACGCTAACAAATTCACTCTCAAGCGGAGATAAAAGCTCCTCTATCTGCTTAGCTGAGTTATAGCTCTCAAGCCTCCTATCGACATCAGCTAGCTCACTTTTTAGGCTCTTTAGCTCCTCTTCTTTGATCCTGATCTCACTAAAAAGTAAATTTACCTCGTGAAGCGCAAGGTTAAATTTCTCCTTTGCCTCGTCAAAATCATCAACCCCTTCGCCAACTGCAAGGTACTTACCAAACCCCATCAAAAAGCCATCTTGCTCCAAAAACTCGCCGTATTCGCTTGCGATCTTGTCATACTGGCTGTGAGTAGCCTCGATCTTTACGCCATTAATTGCATTAAAAACAAAATTTGACTTGTTTTGCTTTGAGCCAAGCGCCACGCAAAATAGCCCCCAAGCTGGCTTTGAGATAAAGGACTTCTCTCCATATTTGCTCTTTTCATCAGCCGAGAGTAGCCTTGTGGCTATAAATTTAAAATAATCAATCTCGTCCTTATAATCCCCTATGCTTTTTAACTGGCTTAGCTCCTTACTCAAAATTTCAACCGCGCCGTTATTGCAAGAGCTAACGACCATCTCGTAGCCCTGCAGCTCGTCATTTAGCCTAAAATAAAGTGCCTTTTCGTCGCTGTCATAGACTGGCTTAAAAATATCGTGCCTGCTCATTTGCGCGAGCTTCATCGCCCTAAGCGTCACCACTTCAGCCATCACGTCCTTTAAAAGCGTTGTTTTTCCAGTGCCTGGAGCGCCATTTACGCTGTAAATTCCACCATTTCCATCTTTAAATTTCTCTATGATGTTGTTTAGCGCCATTTGCTGTGAGAAATTTAAGGCAAAGTCACTTGCAAAGGCCGATCTTGGGTAGCGCTCAGCCTTAAAAAAGTCCCTAACTGCCCTTTGATTTAGCTCGTCTCTAACGTCAAGGCGCTCAAATTTATTCTCACCGCCCTCGTCTAAAAACTGATCCGTTAGCTCATGCGTCCTGCCTGACTCGTAAAATTTGATAAGCAAATTTATATCATCTATAAAAAAGCTATTTAAAAGGGCGTCGTTCTCTTTAAAATTTGGATCAGCGATCCTTACTTCAAGCCTGATTACATCTTTACAAAACGGTGTCTTTAGCGAGCTTTTTATCTCCTCGTGCACCGCTTTTACATAGTTGCTAAGCCTCATTTTCTCTTTGTGGATAGAAATTTTATCCTTGATGTGCTCGCACTCTTTGTTAAAGTCGCTTTGGCTGATCTCTTTTAGGTGGTTTAGGCGCATCATCGCCCATGGAGCCGTTGGGATAAAGAGCTCATTTGTTGAGTTTGGCGTGAAAAATGGGCTTAGCTCATCATCTAAATTTGCATCTTTTAAAGCAAAACTTTGCTCATTTTTGCAAAACGCTAGATCGCCAGAGAGCTTAAGCTTATAACAAAATGCCTTTTCAAAGCTAGTTTGCTCAGAGCGCAACTCATCTAAAATTTGCTCTTTTTCAAATTTCACATTTGCTAGCTTTGATATCGCAAGGGCAAGCAAGTCAGTCTCAAAAATGCCACCATAAATCGAAATTTCCACACCATTTTTTAAAAGCGACCTATCAAACGCTCTTAAAATTTGCATAAATTTCTCATCGAAATTTGCGATCTCAAGGTCCATTGATTTTTTAAATTTGCTATTTGTCTTTTTTGGTTCGTCTAAGGTTTTTGGCTCTAAATATTGTGATAATAAAAAGTATTTTAAGGTATTTGCCCTACTCAAATTTGCGCCTTATTTTGTTGTTATTTAGTGATTATAGTCCATTTTATATATGATTAAACTAAACTTGTAATCATTGTATAAGTAATTTTTGGCTAATATCGCGGCTATGATAAAGGCAAAAAAGCACTTTGGACAGAATTTTTTACAAGACAAAGCGACACTAGATAAGATCATCCAAGCGATACCCAAGGACGTAGAAAACGTCGTTGAGATTGGGCCTGGCTTAGGTGATTTGACATTTAGACTTTTGCAAATTTACAAGACGACCTCTTTTGAGATAGATTGTGAGCTGTTTCAAATTTTAAAGGTCAAATTTGCAAATGATATCCAAAATGGACAATTAAAACTTTTTTGTAAAGATGCTTTAGAGCAGTGGCAGCAAGAGGGCGGACTAAGTAGCCAGAACTACTTTTTGGTCGCAAATTTGCCCTATTACGTTGCTACGAAGATGATACTAAATGCGATAGATGACGAAAAATGCCTTGGGCTTATTGTGATGATACAAAAAGAGGTTGCTCTTAAATTTAGTGCAAAGAGCAAGGATAAAGAATTTAGTGCTTTATCGATCCTCGCTTCACTTCAAGGCAGGTGTGAGCTTTTGTTTGACGTGGATGCAAAGCTTTTTAATCCTCCTCCAAAGGTCACATCTTCGGTCATCAAACTACAAAAAACAAAAAAGATTTTTGGCAAAGACGGGATTTTCAAAGATGCAAAACAATACGAGGCTTTTAAAGCATTTTTAAGAGCTGCGTTTGCTTCGCCAAGAAAGACGCTTTTGAAAAATTTATCCACAAATTTTGACAAAAAGGCGTTAGAAGAAATTTTTGAAAACCTAGGCTTAGCTCAAAATTTACGTCCACACGAGCTAGATGTCGATTCTTATCTAAAAGTATTTGAAAGATTAAAGGAAGATAATGAACGACAAAAACGAAGAGAAAGTTGTAACTAACCAAAGCAAAAACAACAAAAGACGAAGATTTAGACCAAAAAATAAGCCAAAACAAGAGGGCGAAACTACTGAGCAAACCTCACTAGCAAGCAAAAGAGTGATAGATAACTTCTTTGCAGCAGAGCAAGCTGAAAATGAAGCGCATGCCGAGCCAAAGAGTCAAAATCCTCGCCCAAAAAAGCCAAGAAACAATAAAAATCAAAACAAAAATGGCGAAAACAATAAGCCAAAAGAGCAAAAACAGCAAAAAGAAAAGCCAAAGCAAGAGCCAAAAACTGAAGTCAAAAGCGAGGCAAAAGAGCAAAAAGAGAAGCCAAAAAAGGCTAAAAAACCAAAGAAAAATTTACCCGCAAAGCTAAATGGCAACGAGCAATGGCAGCAAGACATCGCAAGCGCGATGGAGGCAAACAAAGCCACTCACGAGCTAAGACTTGAGCCACTAAAATATCTAAATTCAAGCGAGCATAAAATTCGCATAACTCCACTTGGCGGTCTTGGCGAGATCGGCGGCAATATGACGATATTTGAAACAGAAACCAGCGCCATCATCGTCGACATCGGTATGAGCTTTCCAAGCGAGAGCATGCACGGCGTGGATATCCTCATACCAGACTTTGACTACGTTCGCAAGATAAAAGATAAGATAAAAGGCGTCATCATCACTCACGCACACGAGGATCACATCGGCGCGGTGCCTTACTTTTATAAAGAGTTTAAATTTCCTATCTACGCCACACCGCTTCCACTTGGCATGATAAATAATAAATTTGAAGAGCACGGATTAAAACAAGAGCGTTCACTCTTTCGCTCGGTCGAGAAGAGAAAGCCATATCTCATAGGCGACTTTGAGGTCGAGTGGATACACATCACCCACTCTATCATCGATGCTTCTGCACTTGCGATCACGACAAAGGCTGGCACGATCATCCACACAGGCGACTTTAAAATCGACCACACACCGATAGATGGCTATCCAACAGACCTTGGCAGACTAGCGTATTATGGCGAGCGTGGCGTGCTTTGCCTATTAAGCGATAGCACAAACAGCTACAAAGAGGGCTTTACAAAGAGTGAAAGTAGCGTTGGCAAGACCTTTGACGCGATATTTTCAAAAGCAAAAGGCCGCGTCATAATGAGCACATTTAGCTCAAATATCCACCGCGTCTATCAAGCGATCGAATGGGGCTTAAAATACAACCGCAAAGTCTGTGTCATCGGCAGATCAATGGAGCGAAATTTATACACTGCGATGGAGCTAGGCTACATCAAACTTGATAAGAAAATTTTTATCGACGCAAACGAGGTTGGTAAATTTAAAGATGATGAGGTACTTATCGTCACTACTGGCAGCCAGGGCGAGACTATGAGCGCGCTTTACCGCATGGCGACAGACGAGCACAAATATATAAAGATAAAACCAAGCGATCAGATAATCATCAGCTCAAAAGCGATCCCAGGTAATGAAAACAGCGTCTCAACGGTGCTAAATTTCTTACTAAAATCAGGTGCGAGCGTCGCTTACCAAGACTTTAGCGAGATCCACGTCAGCGGCCACGCAGCACAAGAAGAGCAAAAGCTGATGCTTCGCCTCATAAAACCAAAATTTTTCTTGCCAGTGCATGGTGAGTATAACCACATCGCAAAGCACAAAGAGACAGCCATTAGCTGTGGTGTGGATGAGCGAAATATCTATCTAATGAGCGACGGTGATCAGATGGAGGTTTGTCAAAAATACCTAAAACGTGTAAAAACTGTAAAAACTGGCAAAGTCTTCATAGATAATCAAATAAATAAACAAATCGCAGACGACGTCGTGATCGACAGACAAAACCTAGCTGAAGCAGGCGTCGTCATGATAATCGCTCAAATTTCACGTCACGGCGCAAAACTCATCAACAAACCTCGCGTTATCAGCTACGGCCTTGTGGGCGACAAGCAAGACGCTGAGTTTAGAAAAGAGATGGAGGGCGTGCTGGAGCAATATCTAAGCAACGTCAAAGAGGAGCTTTTGAAAGATAGCAGACTACTCGAGTCACAAGTGCGCCAAGTGATCAGAAAGCACATATTTAGAAAGGTCAAAAAGTACCCAACTATCGTGCCGATCATCTATCTAATGTAAGGAAAATTTATGCAAAAAGCCAATCAAATCGCCGCTGAAGTCCTAGAGATAGAAGCAAATGAGCTTTTAAGACATGCTAAAAGCGTAGAGTTAGAAGATGCTGTAAATTTGATATATAACGCAAAGGGAAAAGTCATAGTCACAGGCGTAGGCAAGAGCGGTCATGTAGGTGCAAAGATCGCTGCCACGCTTGCAAGCACTGGCACGCCAAGCTTTTTCTTACACCCAACAGAGGCTATGCACGGCGACCTTGGCATGATAGAAAAGGACGATGTTTTGTTGGCCATTAGCTTTAGTGGCGAGAGCGATGAGCTTATCAAAATTTTGCCTCATGTAAAACGCTTTGGCGTGAAAATCGTCGCCATGGCAAGGTGCAAGACAAGCTCACTTGGTAAATTTAGCGATGCTTTTATAGATATAAATGTAGAGAAAGAGGCCTGCCCGCTAAATGCTGCCCCAACAGCATCAACCACGCTAACGTTAGCTCTTGGCGATGCGTTAGCTGTTTGTTTGATGCAAAAGCGCGGCTTTAAAAAAGAGGACTTTGCAAATTTTCATCCAGGTGGCAGCCTTGGCAAGAGGCTATTTTTAAAGGTAAAAGACGTGATGAGAAGCGAAAATTTACCGATAGTTCGCTGGAATGCAAGCCTAAAAAGTGCGATCGATACGATGACGCATGGCAAGCTTGGCACAGTTCTTATCGTTGATAAAGATGGCGTGTTAGACGCCCTTTTAAGTGACGGCGACCTTAGGCGTGCGCTTATGAGAGAGGACTTTGACTTAGACGAACCAGCGATGAAATTTGCAACACTGCATCCAAAAGAGATAGATAACAAAGAGATGTTAGCAGTAGATGCGTTAGCCCTCATAGAAAAGTATAAAATTCAGCTTCTAGCCGTCGTAGAAAATGGCGTGCCTGTAGGCGTTTTACACATCCACGACCTTGCAAATTTAGGACTATAAAATGGAAAAAACAAGACTAAATAAATTTATCTCACATAACACAAACTACTCACGCCGTGAGGCAGATGAGCTGATAAAAGCTGGCAAGGTTAGCATAGCAGGACGTGTGGTTAGCGACCTTGCTACAAGCGTGGATGAAGATGACAAAGTGCGCATAAACGGCCGTTTGATAAAGCTAAAAAAAGAATTTACTGTTATCGTTTATCACAAACAAAAGGGCGAGCTAGTTAGCAAAAAAGATGACCGCGGACGAAAGACGATATATGACACGTTAGATAAGAAATTTGCCAAATTTGTTAGCGTAGGGCGTTTAGACTACGCAAGCGAGGGGCTACTTTTACTAACTGATGCCCCAGCGATCGCCACAGCGCTAATGAATAGCGACTTAGAGCGCGAATACTACCTAAAAGTAAAAGGCGAGGTAACAAAAGAGGTGATAGAGGCGATGACAAATGGCTTTTTTGCCAAGGACGCCACCAAAGGCGCTCACGCAAAAACTACTATAAAATCAATGGAATTTAAGCCATTTCTAGCCTACAAAGTCTTTGGCTCAAGCGGTGGCTATACAAAACTAAAGGTCATCATCAATGAGGGTCAAAATAGGGAGCTTCGTCGCTTCTTTGGCTACTTTGATCTTGAAGTGATGGACCTAAAACGTGTTAGCTTTGGGCGTGTTAGCCTTGATATGCTAAAGCCTGGCAAATGGCGCTACTTCGAAAATAGCGAATACGAAGACCTAAGAGACTTTTTAAAAGTTAATAACGTTAGATACTAACATTAGGCTTGTTTCTATAACAAAGAGGCAAACTAAATTTACAAAAATGAAGAAGAGATGAAAAAGATTATTCTTTTATCCGTGATCTTACTAACTACTGGCTTTTGTGAGGACCTTTTTAAGCTTGGGCTTGAAGCTTATAATAAAGGCGAGTTTGATAAAGCCGCCAAACAATGGCAAAAAGCTTGCGACGATAATGTTGCTCGAGCCTGTCATAACTTAGGATTTTTATACGAGGATGCTCAAGGTGTAAAACAAGACTATCACAAAGCAGCCGACCTATATAAACACACTTGTGATAGTGGAGATACTACTGGTTGCCATAATCTAGGCGTTCTTTATGAAAGAGGACAAGGGGTAGAGCAAGACTACATCAAAGCTGCCAAACTATATAAACAAGCTTGTGATGATGGATTTAATGATAGTTGCTCTAATTTAGGAGTTTTATACGAAAATGGTCAAGGTGTAGAGAAAAACTATTATAAAGCAGCTCAATTATGGCAAAAAGGTTGCGGGACAAATTTAGCATGAGTTGTTACAACTTAGGGACTTTATACAATAAGGGTCAAGGCGTAAAACAAGACTACTACAAGGCAGCTCAGTTGTGGGAAAAAGGTTGTGATAGTAGAGATGATTTGAGCTGTTATAATCTAGGTATTTTATATGAAAAAGGACAAGGGGTAGGGCGAGATTACCATATGGCAAAAGAGTTATTTAGGAAGGCTTGTGATTTAGGTCTTCAACCAGGATGTGATTTTTACAAAAAACTAAATGAAAAAGGCTTTTAATACCCAAAAAACAACCTAGCGAGCTCTAACAAATTTTAGAACTCCTCTAAATTTATATCTTATTTTCTGAAAGTAGGATGTTTATGTATGGATTTAGCAGCGTTTCGCCGCGTGCTGCGTAGAGCAAGACCTCTTTAAAGTAGTTGTCGTTTATGCCGTAAGTGTGAAATTCATACGCCCCTATACCGTATCCCATCGGCGTGATATCGACCCTCGAGTACCAGGCATCTTGCGCTGGGATGTAGCGGTTTGTATCTCTTGAATAGACATATAACTTGATCTTATCTTTGCTCTTTTGCGCCATATACCAGATGAAAGAATTTGTGATGTCGTTGAAAAAGTAGATGTCGCCATTTGGCATGATCGCCTGAGCTGTGTCGTTGTTATCAGCGATGAGCGTTCTGCTCTCATAACATATAAATTTATTTGGCGTAAGCTGCTCTATGGGCTCAAATTTGCCGTTATTTAGGACTAAAATTTTATCATCGCTTATGTCGGCATTATAGGCTAGCACGGCTAAGACTAGAGCTAACAAACAAAGAGAAAAAATTTGCTTTATCAAAATAAAAATCCTCTTAACAAATAGTATTTAAGCACGTAAAGCGAGCAGATCAGCACGCAAATACTTAGCCAGATCGATGAAAATTTGAGCTTGTGCGAGTAGTTTGTCTTTGTGATGATCTCCACAAGATATGGCATGAGGCCGTAAAAAACGCCCAAAAATAAACTGCCCCAGATAAGGTAGCCAACGTAAAAATAGTCGCTTCTTAGCATGCAGTATGGGCACTTGTGATTTGGCTGCTCATAGACATAAAGGCCAAAAAAATAGGTGATAGCGTAGTAGCTAAGCACCAAAAATAGCAAATTTGCCACAAAGCTTGCCATGCTTTGCTTTAAGAAATTTAGAGCCAAAATGACAAAAAATAGCACGAAAAAGGCGCTTACTAAGCCAAAATTTGTATAGCCAAATGGCAGCTTTGGAGCTTGAAAAGTGACAGAGCAGCAAAAGACTGGCACTTTTAGCGGGATGTTATAAAAAAACGAAATTTCTATGCCAAGCTCTATTAGTATCATCACAAAAAGGCAGATGAAAATGGCATATTTTTTCTTTATATATGGGAAATTTAGTGCCTGCAAGTCAAGCCTATTTATAACCAGCCAGATACCAAGCCCAAAGATGAGCAAAATTTTAGTGAGCATCAAGATGCCGCCAAATTTATTTGAGCCGATCACGCCAGCCGAGCACATAGCCCCTGGCACTATGTCAGAGAGCTCGTTTAGACAAAGTGCGAAAAATATAAACAAAACGATCTTTGTGCAGACGCTAAAGAGCAAGATCGTATTTACAAGATAGTTTTGCTTTTCAAGTGAGTATTGAAGCGATGTTAGCGCGTTATAGTCCCACGACCTCACGATCCTAACGACGTAAAATAGCGAAATGCCCATCAAAACTAACAGCACAAACTCCGCTAACAAAAAGGCGATAACGGCGTTTGATAAAAATACGCTCATACTATCTCTCCGTTTTGTAAGCTGACAACTCTATCTGTAGCGCTTAACTCGTCAAAAATGCTATCGTGAGTCGCGACTATGACGCTTTTTTTAAGCGCTTTAAAAGACTCTAGCAAACTTAAAAATGCACGCGCATTTTGCCTATCTAAATTTGCCGTTGGCTCATCAGCCAAAATGATATCCGCATCCATTGACAAAGCCCTAGCTACCGCACATCTTTGGCGCTCGCCGCCGCTTAAATTTGATACATTTTCATCTCTTTTGTGAGAGATATTTGCAAGCTCAATAGCCTTTTTTATCATCTCTTCACGCACGTTTGCCTTGAAATTTGTTAGAGCAAACGGAGCTAACAAATTTTCATAGACGCTTAAGCCCTCGATGAGGTTAAAATTTTGAAAGACAAGCCCAAGCCTTTTGTGTCTAAACTCAGAGCAAAATGCGTCAGGCAGCTTTGCGATGTTAGTGCCGTCTATCAAAATTTCTCCGCTAGTTGGCTTTTGAAGTAGGGCGATGAGCGAGAGTAGGGTGCTTTTACCACTTCCGCTAACGCCTTTTAGTATCACTAACTCGCCGTTATTAACGTCTAAATTTATATTTTTTAGAGCGCAAAACTCGTTTTGTTTGCCTTGGTTATAGACTAGGCTAACGCCTCTTACATTTATCATTTTAGCCCCTCATTTATGTCGCCACACGCCACACGCCACGATGGGATAAGGACAAATGCCAAAAATGGTATGACGCCAAAGACAAAGATCAAAAAGAGCTTATCAAACTCCAAAATAGGCGTGAAATTTGTAAAATTTAAAAGCTCATCGCCTAAAAATATCCCCTTTAAAAAGGGAGCATTTAAAACAAACACAAAGATATAAGCTAACATAACGCCAAGCAAAAAGGCGCTAACGCTAACGATGAAATTTTGTATAAATTTTAAAAAAATGATCTCTTTTATACTAAAGCCGATGCTTCGTAAAATGGCTATCTCACGCTTTTTACTGCCGTAAGCAAGTGAAATTTGGTTTTTAAGCAGCACGAAAAAAATGAGCATAACGCTAACATAAATGCTCATAAAAATTCCGCCCTTATAGTAGTAAAGATGCCTAATGTTTGCCACCTCGTCTTCTACGCTAATGGCAAATGAGTTTGGATATAAATTCTCTATCTTTAAGGCCACTTGGCTGATCTCTTCGCTATTTGGCACATCGACATAGAGCTTTGTGTATTCTTCATCTTTTAAATTTAAGATAGCCCTTAGCGTTTTTGGGTGCAAAAATATCGCGTTATTTGAGATAAGAGCGCTTTGTTTTGGCATGGTTTTTACTATCTTTACTGGTATCATGCGCTCTTCTGTTAAGAAGTTAAAGCTCTCGTCGTAGTAAAGCTCGTTCATAGCAGCTTTTACGCCCTCGCCAACGATCATCTCATCTTCTTTCAAGCTATCATCCTCATATAGATGAAACCAGACGCGCTTTTGCACGAAGTAGTACTCTCCATCCGCCACGCCTCTAACATCAGCCACGCCATCGATCTTTGAGATGTCGTATATGTAGCCAGGGTGCATGAGGTCGTTTTTACCAGCACGAAAGGCACTAACTACGATACTTGATCTATCTTTTACTAATCTTATGAGATCATGCTGGATCGAGCCAGAGATGAAAAGCACCGAGCTTAGCACAAAGATAATGAGCGCAAAGAGGCAAAAGCTAAAGAGATGATCCTTTTTGTCTTTAAAAAGCAAGATCACGGCGTAGTTTATGAAATTTCTACTTATCATAGACAAAGCCCTTTTGCTCTTTTAGGCTAAAGCTAGAAGCTAAATTTGCCCTTGTTATCTTTGAAATTTCTCTTAGCTCATCTTGCTTTGCTTTGTGGTCAAAGCTAAGGTAGTGCGCCGCTAAAAGCGTGTAAGAGAGCCCAAAAAATAACGCCAAAAATGCTAGAAATTTCACTTTATTTACCGATAAATGTCTTTATCTCGTCAAATTTTATGACACCTTTGCCAGCGTGATCTTTCATAAAGCTATTTGCCTTTGCTTCGTCTTTAAACGGGATAAACTCCTCGCCCATCGGTCCAAAAACGTTTGAGCCATGAACGTAAAACGCCTCTTTTGCATCAAGCTTTTCAAGCGTGTAATAATCACTCACATAGGCCTCTTTTGCCATCTCATCAGCAAAGTAAAAGTGCGCCATATCTTTTACGCCGTCAAAGTAATAGTCCTTGCCACCAGCTTTGATAAGCGTCGCCCACTGCTTGTTTTTTATAGGCATGCCACACACCGCACATCTTGCATCCTTTGGTAGCTCGATGCGCTCTTTTGCCCCTTTATAGGCGTTTATGTTTGCCTCACTCGTCAAATTTCCAGCCCACAAGGCAAAAACCGCACTAAGCAACAAAGCTATAAATTTCATCTTATCTCCTTTAGTTTCTCTTTTTCTAACTCGCCCTTTTCATAGAGCTTTTTTAACATCTCATCATCAAAGTCTATCTCGTAGTAGCCCTTTACAAACTCGCTAAATTTATCAAACTCATCAAAGGCATACCCAAGCAGCCAGCGTCCACCGTTATTGCCACCGACTAAATTTTGATGCTCCGTCCCGTCATACCAGATAAAAAAGGTCGTTTGCTCTATCTCATCTGGCAAGAAGTAAGAGCGAAATTTAGCAGCTTCGCCACCATAAATTTGCTCTATCACGCTTTTGTCTGCCATGCTAAGCGAATTTAACTCATTTTCATGATCAAACCCTCTAACAAGCACCGCCTCACGCGTAAATATCACATCGAGTAGATCGCCCTGCCCGTTATCTACCACGTATCTTAGGCTATTTTCATCCTCTCTTTTTGAAATGAGCCGTAGATACTCTTCATCTGGCTCCAAAAAAGCACTATCAAGCGCATATAGCGCCTCTAGGCTTGCCTCTTTATTGCCCCAGTTTTTAAAACTCATCAATTCTTTCCTAAAATTTCTAAATTCTCGCACGCCTCTTTTAAGCCATTTTTGCAGCTTTTAGTGAAAATTTCACGTGCTTTTTCCACGTCCTCTTTCACGCCTTTGCCCTCAGCTAGCATAATAGCGTAGTTGTTGCAGCCCTTTTCATAGGCGTATATACACGCTTGCTCGTAAAGTTTTGTCGCTTTTGTAAGGTTTTGATCAACGCCTTGCCCATAAACATATAAAAAGCCAAGATTATCACATCCTATGCCAGCTTCGTTTGCGCAGGCCATCTCGTAGTATGTTTTGGCTTTTGCGTAGTCTTTCTCGGCGCCTTCGCCTTGAGCATACAAGTAGCCAAGGTTGCTACATCCTATGCCATCACCTGCTTTGCAAGCCTTTTCATAGAGCTCTTTTGCCTTTTTTAGGTCTTTTTCCACGCCAGTGCCGTTTGCATAAAGCAAGCCAAGCTCGGTGCAGCCCTCGTTGTCGCTGCATGCCTTTTCATATAGTTTGACCGCTTTTGTTAGGTCTTTTTCTACGCCTTTGCCCTTTTCATATACATAGCCAAGGTTGCTGCAAGCCATAGAGAAATTTTGATCGCAAGCCTTTTCATAAAGCATAGCCGCCTTTGCCTCGTCCTTTTTGACGTTGCCATCACCCCTGCTGTAAAGCACAGCTAGGTTGTAGCAGCCTGATGCCTTTTTCTCTTTATCGCAAGCATCTTCATAAATTTGCGCTAGTTTGTTGTGATCATCTTTTGCGCTTAAAGCCTCTTTGATGTAGCCAGCATTTAAAACGCACAAACTAGCAGCCAATAAAACCAAACTCTTCTTCATCATATCTCCTAAACTACTTTTATATCTCTGCCGCGGTAGGCTAGGGCGATCAGCAAGGCAAGAGCCGCCAAGATCAAGTATATTAGCCCAGAAACGCCAAAGCTCTCGCCATTTGCGTATGAGTGAAGCCCGCTAAGGTAGAAATTTACTCCAAAATATGTAAAAAGCACCGAAGCAAATGATAGCACGCTAGCCGTTAAAAAGGTAAAAACGCCCCTTAGTTTTGGTATAAATCTTAGATGAAGCACTATGGCATAGACGATGATCGTGATGTATGACCAGCTCTCTTTGCTGTCCCAGCCCCAGTATCTGCCCCAGCTCTCATTCGCCCAGACGCCACCTAAGAAATTTCCGATAGTTAGCAAGCTAAGTCCAATAATAAGGCTTAGCTCGTCGGTGGCGGCAAGGTATCTTATCTGCTCGCTAAGTTTTTGCTCGTTTTTGTCATTTTTTAGAGCCATTAATATAAGTCCCACAAGCCCTAGCACAAAGCCAAAGCCCAAAAAGCCGTAGCTTGCGGTGATAACGCTTACATGCACGCTAAGCCAAAATGACTTTAAAACTGGGACTAAATTTGTTATCTGTGGGTTTATAAAATTTAGATGAGCAACGAGCAAGCTAACACTTGCAAAGAGCGAAGCAGCGCCTAGTGCGAAGCTTTGATGCTTGAAAAACAGCACTCCAGCTAGCACGCTTATAAGCGAGATATAGACTAAACTCTCATAAGCATCACTCCAAGGTGCGTGACCTGAGATGTAAGCGCGTAGGGCTAAATTTAGAGCATGCACCGCAAAGGCAGTGAAAAACGCAAGGCTAAGCGCTCTTTCAAATCTAAATTTCCTCCCAAAAAATATCCTGTAAAAGCCAAGGGCGAGCGAAGCAAGAGCTAGGATCATGTAAAAATAGATAAGAAATTTAAATATCTCCATTTGATTGTAAAGCACTTCAATGCTGGCCTTTGTCTCGCTTGGCGCAAGAGAGCCTAGAGTGCTTCTTTGATAGCTTGAAATTTGCTCCAAACTCTTATCAGCATCCGCGCACTCGCCACTTTTTACGCAAAGGCTTAAATTTTCTATGTAAGCGCCTAAAACGCTTTTAAACTCGTTTGAAATTTCATCTTTGCTAAAGGCTTCATTTACGCCTAGCCACGTGATCGCTTCACCATCTTTAGCAGGGATAAATTTTAAAATTTCGCCCTTTAGCGCAAGGTATAAGACATTTAGCCTCTCGTCAAATTTAATGACATCGTTATCAAATTTATCTCTTTTTGAGGCGGATTTTTCATTTGCAGCCTCTACAAATTTAGCCAGCTTATACTCGCCATTTTCGCTAAAAACGTCATTAAAGCTAGCAAATTTCTCACTAACTCCAAGAAGCTCGCCCACACGATCGCTTGTGATCTTTACCATCCTTTTATCCATCCACTCTTGCGGCGAGATGGCAAAAGAGAGCATGAGCTCATCGCTACTAAGCCCAAATAGCGTCGTTTTGGTTGAAATTTTGCTTATTACTGCCCTTGTGTAAGAGCTAGCTGGGGCGATCCTACTATCAGTTTGAACTAAAATTTTGGCAAATTTATCTGCATGAGCTTTAAAATTTATAGCTTCATCACTTGCGAAATTTGGCGTGGCATTTAGTAAAAGCAAGGCTAAAAATGCAAACTGAGTGCCTTTTATGAAGTTACAAAGTCTAAAAAATCGGCTCTTTTTGCTAAATAAATTTCCCAAAAAGCCAAGGCAAAGCAGAAAATATCCGATGTAAGTTGGCACTTTACCAGGATCAAAGCTGATCTCAAAGGCGCTTCCAAGCTCGTCAGCGTCGTATGATGATTGAAAAATTTTATACCCGTCCAGCGTAAGTGGGTGATTTAGTGAAATTTCATGCTCGCCCTCTGCGATGCTTACTTTGCTCGTGTAAGATGATGGGCTATTTAGCCCTGCGTAGCGCTCTAGGATAAATTTATCAAGCCTTATTGTAAATGGTAAATTTATCGCTCGTGAGCTAAAGTAAAATTTAGTCTCTTGCCCATCAAAGCTTAAAATGCTTGGCTCAAGATCGTATCCAGCGCCACCTTTTAGCTTGGCGCTCTTGCTCTTTTCATTAGCAAAGCCAGCCTCTATGCTAAGCGTGGCTGGAGCGTTTTTCTCATCCTTTTTGTAGCCAGTTATCTTTATCTCAAATTCTTTTCCATTTATATCTTTTTTGAAGCCAAAGTCGTTTTTACCAAGCAGGCTAAGTTTTAGTGGATATTCAAAGCTTTCATTTGAAATTTGCACTCTCAAATATGGCTTTGTGCTTTGCATGTAGTTGCCGCTCTCGCCAACCCTTAAATGTAGCACGCCCTCTTCGCCAAAGTATCTTGTAAGCGCAGCACCGATGAAGATCAGAATAAAAGCAAGATGTATCAAAAATGCACCAAATTTCTTATACATCTTGGTTTTTACGATGCTAATGGCTAAGCAAATAACGCAAGCTGCCATGACGCACTCGTACCAGAGCGCTTCATAAACAAGCACTCTAGCCGTCTGTGTGTCATAAAAATTTTCCAAAAAGGTCGCCGCCCCTGCACCAAAAGCAAGGATAAATAATAATATTAAAGACAAGCGATAAATGTTTAAAATTTTCATCACCTGCCCTTAAGCCTTAAATGCTATAAGTCTGTCCTGCATAAAGTATAAAAACCCTAAGCAATAAAACGCCAACGACTGCTGCAAATGAGCCAAGGTAGAAGCTAAATTTCATCTTGCCAAGTGCGAAATTTAAAACAAGAGGTAAGACAAAGCCAACTAAAACAACCCCAAGCCAAAAGAAATTTGCCCAAACGCCACTATAAAATGCAACTGCCGCGCCTTGCTGATAGCTTGAACCAAGCAAAAGTGAGACAAAAAGCATTAAAATGAGTAAAATTTCAGCGCATAATACGTAAAACTCCACGCCATGAAGCGAGCCAAGGTCGCTTGAGTGTGGATCTTCTTTGAAAAATAGTGCCGCTATCAAGCTGCTACCACTTATGCCAGCACTTAGTCCTGAAGCTATGAAAAGCGCTGGTAAAACGGCGGTGTTTAAAAGTGGAAATCTAATAAGCACCGAGATCAAAAAGCCTGTATATGCGCAAATGATAACCGCAAAAAGCAAGCAAAGCGCACTTAAGAGCGGATAAAGTGGCGATAAAATTTTCATCACGCCATCAAAAAAGCCACAAAATGACTTTAACTCCGCGCCAAAGGCGTATAGACACATCAAAAAGCTAAGCGGTATAAATACGCAAAGTCCAGCTACACCGATAGACATAACTGATGTGAAGTTGTAATTAATCAAAATTTTCCAAAACAAAAGTGGCTTTTCAAGGTCAGCTATCAAGCAAACCATACCAAGCATGATGCTAACAAATGCTAAAAGCGAAGCAGCCTTGAAAAATGGACTAAAGCTCTCTTGTCTTTTGTAGCGCTTTAGAAGTATGGCAGCTATTAGCGCTCCGCCACTCATACCAGCTAGCAGAAGATAAACAGCGATCGGCCAGCCCCACTCAACTGCGTGCGAAAATGTCGCAGTGAAATTTAATGCACCATCCATCTTACACCCCCGCTTTTACTTTAGGAATATATCTAAGGCTTGGTTTTGTGCCAAGTTCTGCTCTTAGCCTTATGCTATCTTTGACAGCTAAAAGCTGGCTAATGTGCGAGCTCTCATCGTTTAAATCGCCAAATACCAAAGCCTCATATCTGCACGCCTCAACGCAGGCTGGATCTTTTTTATCCTTTAAATTTGTATCTATGCAGAAGTTACAGCTTTGGGCTGAGTGACTAAACTTATCGATATATCTCACGTCGTAAGGACAGGCTACGATGCAGTATTTACAGGCGATGCAGTCATCTATGTTTGTAGTTTGGATGCCAGTTTTTATGTCCTTGTGACAGGCTTTTGTTGGGCAAACAGCCACACAAGGTGCATCCTCACACTGCTGACAAGATACTCTTACATATCTTTTATCAAGCAAATTTTTTGGATCAGTCTTATCCTCTACAAAAAGTCTCATTTGTCCTTTTGGAACTAAATTTACCTTTTTGCATGCCACTTCACAGTCCGTGCAGCCAACGCATTTGTTTTGGTCAAATATCATGCCAAAATGTGGTTTTTTCGCACTCTCTTCACTCTTAAAAGCAAAACCACTACTTGCCACGCTAGCACCAGCAGCCACAACTGCCATGCGTTTAAAGAAGGCTCTTCTGCTATTTTGATTTTGCATTTTTAACTCCATTTATGCCTTAATGAGGCTTTTTAATGCCCTCATTTTGCTCTTTTTCATGAATTTTTCTTGCCGCCTCAGCTAGTTCGCCAGGCTTTAAGACCTTAATAAGCTCTATCTCAAAAACGATAGTCTCGCCTCCAGGTATCGCCTCCATGCCGCTATCGCCGTATGCAAGCTCAGGTGGGATGACAAATTTAAACTTCTCGCCCTCTTTCATAAGCATAAGTCCCTCTTCAAGTCCAGGGATCAAATTTAGCATCGAAAGATGAGCTGGAGCCTCTTTTGTCTCATCAAAGACCTTGCCACCAATAAAGCTTGCTTTATAATTTACTATGATGATGCTCTCAGGCTTTGGTGTAGCCCCTTTTGAGCTACTTTTTATGATCTCATATTGTAAATTTGATTTTGTTGTTTTTACATTTTTGTTTTTTGCATTTTTTTCCATATAGGCTTTGCCTTGGGCTAAATTCTCTTTTAGCTTGGTAGCCTCTTTTTCTTTTACTATCTTCTCTAAGCTTTCAGCCCTTTTGTTTAGTAGCTTTGCTATCTCATCATCACTTAGTTTTAGCTCACTCTTTAGCGCATCGCTAAAGCCTTTTATGACTGCATCAGCGTCATAGCCAACACCTAGTTGTTTTTGATCTAGCAGTCCTTTTAAAACATATCCGCCACTTGTTGCGCCTATGGCATAAGAGTCGTTTGTATCAACATTTGCTAAGAGGCTAGCCACGCTTAGGCTAAGAAGTAGCGAACATTTTAAAAACCCATTTTTCATTTCAAACCCTTAAGATTAAAGGGGCTAAAACTAGCCCCTAAATGCTATAAATTTTTGTTTAGAATTCTCTGAGCTTCTTTTATATACTCTTTAGATGCATCTAGTCTTTGTTTAGTAAATTTAAATCCGTGCATACCCCACGAACCATCTTTTTCGACCATATCGATGATCTCTTGAGCGTTTTGGACAAGCTCATAAACTCTTGCTTTATCGCTTGGATCTAGCTTTTTAGTCTCTAGTAGTGAGTAAATTCCCTCGATACCTATTTTGACCTCTGAGAATTCATTCTTAACTGGAGTTTGCCATCCCATAACCTCATCATAAACTTGTTTTTGGTTTTTAAAATGAAGTGTTGGTTTTAGCTCAGATAGCACTGGGCTATGGCAGCCTTTATTATCTTTCATATCTTTATCAGCCCAAGATGTTCTAGCGCATGCCCACATCAAATCAACATAGTTGTGGCCATTTTTATCTCTCTCAAAGTGCCAATCTTTAGCATCTCTTGGACCTTTAGCAGCGTCGCCTGGGACAAGAGATTTCTCTTTTGGATCGACCATGATCTTCCAGATGTGAGAGCGTCTTTGAGTATCAAAGCCAGCGTTGTCTTGGAACTGAACAGCGTAGAAATTCTCACAGCTCATCATAAATGGCATGTGACAAGATGCACAAGTGTTGTTTTTGTGAGTATCTGCTTTTGATGCGATATATGCTTGAGTCTCGTGACAATCTTTACAATCTTTTTTGATCTTTGGTTTAGTGTAGAACGCACTTAGATAGCCTTGATCTGGGTTGTAGTTCATGCCAGTTACGCTCTTATCGCCTACGACGTTACCTGTGTTGTCGTGTGGATCGTGGCAAGTGACGCATCTCATGCCTTTATCGTAGTGAGCGGTAAAGTATGATTGAGAGCCTTCTGAGCCACATCCTGGTCCCATTGATTTAAATTTAGAGCTTAATGATAGGTCAAGCTTGCCGTTGTTAAGTGGGTTAGCACGCATTAGATCTGGGCTAAAGTTAAATCTTTGGTGACAGCGTTCGCAGTTTGATGTTCTGAAATTTGTAGCTCCATCAAGGTGACCGCCAGCTCCGTGGCACTCCTCACAGCTTACGCCTTTTGAGATAGTGTGTTTTTGAAGCTCTTTGGCATTACCAAGTGCTGCGTAAAATTCTGCTTTTGACTTAAAGTCAAATTTAACTGGGTGGCAAACCTCACAATATGATGAGTTTGCTTGGAAAAACATCGACTTTTTATGTTTTGCGGCGTATGAGGCAAGACCTCTGACATATCCGCCATTATCGCCATACTCTTCAAGAGTGCCAGGAAATTCTGGGACAAGCTCTTTTATCTTTTTAACAGTTGCGTCGTCTAAATTTAACGCCCATGTTCTTTGCCATTGGTTACCACCAGCTACGATCTGACCTGTGCCATCTCTTAGCAAACCGCCCTCAACATAGTAAGTACCACGAAGTAGCCATGCATCGACGTAGCCCATCTTAGTTCTTAAGTGACCAACGGTTGCGTAGATGACATCTGGAGTGATACCTTTTGGAAGGATAGAAGCGGTATCTTTGTCAAATACTGGCTCAGTTAGGTTGTTATTGACCTCTGGGTGCTCGCCAGGGAAGCGCATAGTAGTTGCGTGGCGAGATCTGCTCCAGACCTCATACTGAGCTGGGTGACACTCACCGCACTTTTCTGGACCTACAAATTTATTAGGAAACTGAAGTGATGAGGTGGCTGGAATTCTATACATCATAGAACTATAGCCCTTACCGCCATCTCTTTTACTAAGCTTTGACATATCAAAGCCATGTCCCTCGGCAAGCCACTCTAAGCCGCGGTCATGAACGACCATTTTGCCGACGGTTTTGCCACCATACTTTGTAAAAATAGGGTGGTTTTTAAATAGCCAGTTATACATCTCTTGCTCTTCTACGACGTAGTCTTGCAAGGAGACAACACCTCTACTTTGCAGTGTGCCTTTAGGATTTGCGATAACATCACGTGCTTTATCGGACATCTGCATATTATGCTCTTCGCAACAGGCTTGTGAAGCAAAGATACTAACACCCATGAGTAAGCCTGCTAAGGCTTTGTGTAAGTTTCTCACGTCTCCTCCTTTGAATTTTTATCCTAAAATCAAAATGATTTCATACTGATAATCTTAACACCAAAAAAGGGCAGAAAAGGGGGAAAATTAACAAATTATAAATTTTCGAAACTAATTGTAAATGCAACGTGGTTTTCATCCACATTTTTAGCAAAGATTAGGGCGTTGTTTTTGCGAGCGATAAGACGGCTCATATATAGCCCAAGCCCGCTACCGCTCTCTTTTGTGCTAAAGTGTGGCTCAAAGATGACCTTTAAAAATGAATTTTTTATCGCCCCTGCGTTATTTTGCACGCATAAATTCTTGCGATCATCTTTTAAAAAGGCGCTTATCTTTATCACTCTTGGCTTTGTGTAGCTCTGCTTAAATGCGTCTTTTGCGTTGTTTATGATGTTTATTAAAATTTGGATTATCTCATTGAAATTTGCAAATATCTCAAAATTTTCTCTCACGTCAAGCTGCACTTCGATCTGATACTTTTTAAGCGTTGCGTTTAAAATTTTTATCGTTTGATTTATCACTTCAAGCACTTTAAACTCTTTTCTCAAGGTATTTGGACTAAAGAAATTTTTAAAGTCATCAACGGTTTCTGACATGAAATTTATCTGCTTGCTGGTCTCTTCTATAAACTCATAAATTTTCGCCTCATCAAGCTTTTTTCTCTCTTGATAGAGTTCTAAATTTATCAAAGCTGAGCTTATCTGAGCAAGCGGCTGCTTCCACTGATGCGAGATATTGCCTATCATCTCGCCCATCGAGGCTAGGCGGCTTTGATGTATCATCAGCTGCTCAGTCTGCTTTTTGCTCTCTTCGCCACGCTTATGCATCTTATAAACAAGTAGCAAAAATAGCCCAAAGATAAGCGTTATGGCGCTCATTATGACGATGACCTCTTGCAAGTGGTAGGTAAAAATGGCGCGGATTGGTATCTTAAACGAGATCATCGCGACCGTTTCGTTCACGTCTGGGATCTCTATGCCCTCCATGCCGTATTTTTCTAGCATTTGTTGTGGGGCATTTGCACTGCTATGACAGGCTAGACAGCTTGGACTTTGGTTTTTTATAGGCAGACCCACAAAGAGCTGTGATCCATTTTCATCTTTTATTATCTTTACAAATTCTTGAAATTTATTCTCTTTAAAGCCGTGCAAGACGCCAGCTTCAAATTCATTTGGCTCGTGGGCTTTATTTAGCGGAGCGATAGCAACTAGCTTGTAGTCAAATTCAAGGTTGTATTTTTTCTTTTGGATGTTGTAAATTTCACGGCTTATATATGATGACGATAGAAGTCTCTCGTCAAAAAAGTCCTCTTTTAAGATGCCCTGCTCTTTTAACTGCTCGATTAGCGGGCGCTGAACTCCAGCGATATACTCTCTTACTGAATTTATGCCCTCCAAAACATAATACGCCTCTTTTTTGGCGTCTTTCATCGCAAGATCGTTGTAAAAATTTAAAACAAGTGCTGAGACTAGCAGATAGACAAAGATAAAAGCACCGACAATTAGCTGAAATTTATATCTCACAAAGATAGCCCACGCCGTATAAATTTTTGATCACATCTTTGCCTAGCTTTCTTCTAAGCTCCTTTACGATCGTCTTTATTGCCTCTTTTGTGGGCTGCTCGTAGTCCCAGATGTAGTCAAAAATTTGCTCATAAGTGATAGTTTGGTTTTTGTTGTTTAAAAAGTACTCCAAAAGCTTGCTCTCGCTCTTGCTTAGATGAGAAATTTCGCCATTTACATAAAGCGCTTTTTTACCAAAATCATACTCAAGCTCGTCATTTAGCCTGATAGTTGGTGTGCGTCCAACTAGCTCAAAAGCCACATCTTCAAGCGCTTTAACAAAAGATTTTTTATCGTATGGTTTTGCAAGATATCTTGTGATCTTTAGCTCAACCGCGCGCCACAGATACTCTTGCTCGACGTGGCTTGATAAGATCACGATAGGAATTTTTTGATTGATAGCTCTTACTTTTTTAGCGATCTCAAGACCATCGATATTTGGCACGCTGATATCAAGCACTAACACGTCATACGCCCCGCTCATAGCAAGCTCAAGCGCATCAAAGCCATCTGTGACGCCTTTTACTTCTGCGAAAAATAGCTCCAGCGAGGCGCAAATGTTTTTTAATATCGCCTCTTCATCCTCTAAGCAAAGGACCTTTTTGTTTGATAAAACGTCTAAAATATCATACTCTTGCATGCGTCATCTCATCTCTTAAGCCAAAATGCCGACTTAAATAACACAAAATAAAAATTATTTCATAAATTTACATCATGATCGTAAGCTTAAAGTAAAAAATCGGCTTGCTACTTAAGCAAAGAAGTTAAAAGATAAAGTTAAATTTAGCCAAAGATTTGGCTAAATTTATCAGGTTCTAAATTTTGAAAGGCTAGTGTTTAGATTATCAGTCATCTTTGAAAGATGAGCAGCTGCAAGTGAGATTTCATCCATGCTTTTTGAGTTTTGTTTTGAAATTTCATCGATATTTACGATGCCTTTTATCAGCTCTTCGACCTTATTTCCAGTCTCTATATAATCCCTCGTAGAGGTCTCATTTAAGCTAACAGTCTCGTTCATTAGCAGATTCATATTTTCTATTTTTTCATTTATCTGGGCTGATTTTTTGCAAAGCTCACCAGCTTTTTTAGCATTATCGCCGATGGTATGGCTTGAGCTTGAGATCGCTTCAACGATTAAATTTATAGTTGCATTTATCTCGCTTAGGCTATTTTGCGTGCGTTCAGCTAGTTGTCTAACCTCATCAGCCACAACTGCGAAGCCACGTCCATGCTCTCCTGCACGCGCTGCTTCTATGGCGGCATTTAGAGCAAGTAAATTTGTCTGATCAGCGATGTCATCGATGATATTTAAGACATCTTTTACATTTTTAGCTTGATCAGCTAGGCTTTTCATAGAGCTAGCAAGTGAAATTTCGCTATTTGCAGCCTCATCTACATTTTTGCTAAGCCCCAAAACATCGCTTGAGACCTCATTTATATATAGACAGGTTCTTTCAAGATTTTCTTTGCTCTTCTTAGCCTCTTCAAATGAGCTCTTTATCTCTTCTGACATATTTTTTGCCATATTTGTCGTATCTGTGACGATTAGCGAAGATTTGTTGGTTAAATTTGTAGTTTGAGCTGATGTTGAAGAGAGTTGCTCGGCGATAGAAGAGTTCTCATGCGCCAAGCCTTTAACACTCTCTATCACAGATCTTAGCTCGCTTGTTAGGTCATTTATAGAGCTTTTGATGTTTGAAATTTCATCTTTGCCACTAACTTCAAGCTTTTTAGTAAGATCGCCTCTGCCACTTTTTATCTCATCTGACATCGCGGTTAAATTTGCAACGATATTTTTTATAGGTCTGATGATCGCTCTACTTAAGATAAATAGCACGATAGCTATCAAAACAACCGTTATCAGGGCGCAAGCGATGATAAATGTTTTTGTATTTTGGCTATTTTGCTCATTTAGCACGGCCTTTGTCTTTTCTGTCTCGTCCGCTAAGTCATCGACATATACGCCACTTCCTAGCATCCATTTATATGGCTCAAAATTTGCAGCGTAGCCAAGCTTCTCCACTGGCTCCTGCCCCTCTTTTTTCACCCAGCCAAATGTGACAAATCCGCCACCTTGTTTAGCCTTTTCGATGAGCTCTTTTATAAGAAGTAGCCCTTTTGGATCTTTTAGTCCGATTAAATTTTTACCAACAAGCGATGGCTTTTCAGGGTGCATCAAAACAACGCCGTCATAGTCATAAATGAAGATATAGCCGGTCTTGTCGCTAAAGAATTTTAGCTTTGAGACGACTCTAAAAATTTCTTGTTTTATCTCATCGTCGCTTAGCCCTTTTTCTTTGCCGCCATTATAAATTTCACGCATCATTTGATTGATCGTCTCGACGTCATCTTTTAAATTTTCTTTTCTGGCATTTACCAGCTCGTCGTAGGACTTATGGGTGAAAAACTGAGTTAGATCGCTTGAAAATTTGCTATTTAAAAAGATGAGCAAACAGCTGACAAGCAAAACTGAGAAAACAAAAGTGAGAATTATCTTTGTAGATATTTTCATAGCACACATCCTTGCATTTTGGGATCTCCTAAAAATTGCGTGCCATTTTATACATTCAAATCTTAATTATAAATTAACTTTTAAAATTTAAGGAAAAAAAGAAATTTTGATGAGAAAATTTACTCAAAGCCCAAAATAACGAATAAGTTACAAATATTATTATTTTAAGCTTTAAGAGATAAATTTTATAAAATTTAGTTGCCTCTGCTTCCAGGCTTAATAGCCTTGCTACCACTCTTACAAAGCGGACAGTGCTCTGGCTCGTAAATTTCAAATTCAAAATTCCCCAAAGCAAAAAATGGCTTATCACTTGGCAGTTTTGCATTTGCCTTAGCTTCATTGCCTAAATTTGCAACCTTACAAAAACCGCGGTTTGCAAGTGCCGCAAAACCAACCACCTCTCCCCCAAGGCTCTCTATGACACGAGCCGCCTCAAGTGCTGAGCCACCAGTTGTGATGATATCTTCACAAACTATAAATTTCTCGCCCTTTTTCACTTCAAAGCCGCGCCTTAGGCTCATCACCCTATCAACGCGCTCTGTAAATATAAAGCGCTTTTTCGCCGCGCGAGCTAGCTCATATCCAGCTAAAATTCCACCAAGTGCTGGCGAGCAAACGCTATCAAATTTAATGCCAAATTTCTCTATCACACTGGCTAACTCATCTGCTAGCTTTGCAGCAAGAGCAGGATCTTCAAGCACCTTTGCACTTTGCAGATAAAACTGCGAGTGGTTGCCACTACTTAGCAAAAAGTGCCCCTCTAAATACGCCCCAGCGTCCTTATAAATTTTCTCTAAATCCATCGCTTTTTCCTTTTAAAATTTGCCAAAAATCTTAACACATACCCACTTAAGCCACTCTTTTTAAAATTTAATAAGCCCTGCCCTTGTATAATTCTTGCACTCATACAAAAAGGACACACATGCTTCTCTTTAACCCTGTTGTTTTTAGCATTTTGGTGATGACGGTGCTATGTTTGCTGCGTTTTAACATCCTACTTTCTATCCTCATCTCAGCCCTTGTTGCTGGGGTTATGTATAAGCATGGTTTTAGCGGATTTGAAAGTGGCTTAACAAGCGGAATAGATAGCTTTTTTACAGCTCTAAAAGAGACCACTCAAAGCCTCATAAGCGGCATGCAAGGCAACCTTGAAACCTCGCTAAGCTACATTTTATTAGGCGCTCTTGCAGCTGCCATCGCAAATACAAATTTAACAGCCATTTTGATAAATGCAATGAGTAAATTTCTTAGCTCAAACAAAGTCATTTTTACACTAACTATCGCATTTATCGCTTGTTTGTCTCAAAACTTGATCCCAGTTCATATAGCCTTCATACCTATCTTGATCCCACCACTTCTTGCTCTTATGAACAAAATGGGCATAGATAGACGTGCGGTGGCTTGCGCTCTTACATTTGGACTTCAAGCACCTTATGTGAGCCTTAGCGTTGGCTTTGGTCTGCTTTTTCACAATATCCTTAAAAAAGAGCTAGCAAACAACGGCATAAACACAACCATATCAGATATCTCCTCAGTCATGTGGATAGGTGGAGCTTCGATGTTTGTAGGGCTCATTTTAGCCATACTTTTTTATAGTAAAAAAAGAATTTATAAAACTTCTAAATTTGAAAAAGCCGAGCTTGATGAGATCGAGCGCGCAAAAAGCCTTGAGATGACTAAAAAAGAGTGGGCGGTCTTAGCTGGTGCAGTTGTCGCCTTTGTCGTGCAAATTTACACTTCGCTTTTGCCACTTGGTGCGCTACTTGGACTTTTGGTTATGGTCGTTTTTGGCGGGATAGAATATAAAAAAGTAGATAAGATCATGGATAATGGCCTTGCTATGATGGGCTTTATCGCATTTATCATGCTTGTTGCTGCGGGATATGGCACCATTTTAAGAGAGAGTGGCGGTATAGACGAGCTTGTAAAATACGCCAGCTTGGTCTCTGGCGGCAAGATAGGTGGAGCGCTTTTGATGTTACTTATCGGACTTCTTGTGACGATGGGCATAGGCACTAGCTTTGGCACTATCCCTATCTTAGCCTCTATCTACGTGCCACTTTGCCTTAGCCTTGGCTTTGGCGTGCCAGCTATCATCTTGCTAGTTGGTATAGCAGCGGCTCTAGGCGATGCTGGAAGCCCAGCAAGCGACAGCACACTTGGGCCAACGAGCGGCCTAAACGCTGATGGTGAGCACAACCACATATATGATACTTGCGTGCCTACATTTATATTTTTTAACATCCCACTAATCATCGGTGGCATCGTAGGAGCCATGATACTTGGATAAATGTGTTAAAATCATTAAAAAATTTAAAGGAAAATGCGATGCAAACAAATATTGATTATGCAAAATACGAGACTATGACACGTAAAGCATTGTTTAATTCTCTTGAAAAAGAGGAGAAAAAACTAAATTCATTGCAAGATACTTTAAAAAAACAATCAGAACTAATCCTTTATCTTAAAAAAAAGATAAAAAGCAAACTGGATGAGCCAAAAGATTATGAACTTTTAAAGTCTCCAAGCATAAAAAAACTCGATATAGAATTTAAAAAACTCTCAAAAGTGGAACAGGAAGCACTAATAGCTGAAGTTAAAACTGAAATGGGTGTTTAGTGTATAAAATAGTCATTAAGCGCTCTGCCGACAAACAACTAGATAAAATTTCAAAAGGTGATCTAAGAGCAGCTCTAAAAATACGCACCTTTCTAAAAGAGCTTGAAAAAGTAGAAAATCCTTTTGCAACAAATAACGCAGAAAAGATGCAAGGCTATGATGACCGCTGGCGTTGGAGAGTTGGCATACATTACCGCATAATAGGGCTTAAGCAAGATGAAATTTTAACTATTGAGATAATAGAAATTTCATCACGAGAAAAAGCATATTAAAAAATACGATCATACAAAAATTTTCAAATTTTTCTCTTTTTGCCGATATAAATTTTGGAACATCTTTTGCTTTTGAAAGATTATAAAAATTTTAAAACGAGAAAAAGGATAAGCTCATGATGAGATCACTTTGGTCTGGTGTTTCAGGCCTACAAGCCCACCAGATAGCCATGGACGTAGAAGGCAACAATATCGCAAACGTCAATACCTATGGTTTTAAATACAACCGCGCAAATTTTGCTGATATACTAAGCCAAACTCCAAGAGTTGCTACAGCTCCACAAGGCCAGCTAGGCGGTCAAAACGCTATGCAAATAGGTTTAGGAACGACCATAAACTCAACTACAAGAATTTTCTCACAAGGCACACTAACAGCCACTGATAAGCAAACCGACCTTGCTCTTCAAGGAAATGGCTTCTTTGTCGTCTCTCCAGATGGCGGAACGACAAGATACTATACAAGAAACGGCGATTTCGTCCGTGATAAGGCTGGTAACTTCGTAAATAATAGCGGCTACATCGTTCAAGGCTGGACTAGAGATGATGAGACTGGCACTATCGACTCAACAGGCCCTATAAGCAACATCGTCATCAAAGAAGGTCTTACAACTCCAGCAAGAGCGACAACAGAGGTAAAGATAAAAGGCAACCTTGACTCAGGCAACAGCATCGGTCAAAGAAGCACACCTATTTACGCACTTGATTCAGTTGCTGGCGGACGTGATTTTAATAATGATGGAATTTTAAATGCAAACGAAGTTCATAATGAAAACGATACAAACAACGATGAATTTTATACAAACTCAAGAAACGAGCAAATTTTAACAGAGCGTGGTGTCGATCTTGGCGTTACATTTGACGAGCTTGGAAACGGTCTTGCTCTAAGAGATGGTCAAGGTATCTGGGTAAGCTACGCAAACGCTAAAACTGAGAAATTTTCAGTAGGTAGCGCTCTAGCACAAAACATCGGTCAGATCAACCCACCAGCTACACTTGATATAACACTAAATGGACAAAACATCAAAACTCAAGCTGGCACAATGACAAGCATTAGTGACGTTGCAGCTGCTATCAACGCTCAGTACAACAAAACTGGTGTTAGAGCTGAAATTTCAGAGGGTAACAAACTAACGCTTATAAACAGAAACAACTCAGGCACAACTGAAGAGACAAAAAACATCCACCTAACAGTAAATGCTGGAAACACAGTTGGCGGTCTAGCTAGTAAAGATATCATAACAGCTTATCAATATGTCTATACAAGCTCACAAACAACGGCAGTTCATCCAAATAACGATAAGATAGCAAGACAGATCACTACAACAGAAGATCTTCGTGCTGCTATGCAAGAGGATGCTAGAAACCACGTTGATTACAACGGTGATGGTCAAATAAGAGCAAACTCTGACGCACTTGATGCTGCAAAACTTGCAACTGCTGCTCACAAGGTAGCCCCAGGTACAGGTGGCGCAGCTATAACAAACCCAGCCTATGCACTAGCATATAACAACGCTTATGCAGCAGCAGCTGGCACACCTGATCAAAAACACGCAGCAGGTGTTGCTGCACTTCAGGCAGTAGCTGGAGATGATACGAACGATGGCGTAAAGATCACTGTAAATAAACTAGGTCAATTTCAACTAGAAAACCCTACAAATGAAATAGCTGACCAAGCCCTTTATATGACAACAACTGGCCTTACAAAACCAGCTCAAGGCACAAACAACGCAGCAGTAAACGAAAATGTTCGCTTTACAAATATCATGAAAGCACTTGATGGCGCACTAAGCCCAGGTCAAGCTCTAAGAGCAAGCGGCAAGATGATGATGTCTAGCCACGGCTCAACAGCTGAGATCTTTGACTCACTTGGCTCAAAACACACAGTTAGTATCAGATGGGCAAAGACAGGCACTACAACAGATGGTGGTACAGAGTGGAATATGATCATCCAAGTGCCAGAGCCTGCTAAGATAAACTACACAGGCGAGGGTCCAGATAACGTCGTAACTGGCTCATTGAGATTTAACTCAAATGGCTCACTTGCTAGCTTTCACCCAGCTACGATAACATTTTCAGCTAACAACGGCTCACAAAGTGGTCAAAATGTTAGTTTAAATTTTGGCTTGGGAACAGACTTTAACGGACTAACAAGCTTTGATAAAGACTCTTCAACTGAGTCTATCTCACAAGATGGCTACACAGGTGGCACGCTAAATGACCTAAAGATCGACGAAACTGGTACGATCATCGGTGCATTTACAAACGGACAAAGCTTTGGTCTAGCTCAAGTGGCACTTGCTAGCTTTACAAACAACGAGGGTCTTCAAAGTGAGGGCGGAAACGTCTTTTCACAAACTGCAAACTCAGGCGAAGCAGTCATCGGCGCAGCAGGCACTGGCGATAAAGGAACGATCGCAGCTTCAAAACTAGAAGCTAGTAACGTCGATCTAAGCCGTGCGCTAACAGATCTTATCGTCATCCAAAGAGGCTTTCAAGCAAACTCAAAAACGATCACAACAAGTGACGAGATGCTAAACACACTTCTTCAACTAAAACAATAATAAAGGGGGCGCTCGCTCCCTTTTAAATTTACAAATAAAATCAGCCTTCTTTTTGTAAAATGCTAAAAAATTTTACAAAAAGAGAAAATATGCAAGTAACACTTCTAAATCACACCCCACTAAATATCTGCTCTCACGCGATCCGCACATGCTGGCAAAGCTTTGAAAAAGGCGATAATGGTGGCGAAAAAGATGTCGAACTGATAGATAGGGTGGGTAATAAATTTAAACACGCTTCAACACTAGAGCATCTTTACTACAACTTCTACATCCAAGGCATCTCGCGTGCACTACTACAAGAGCTAGCCCGCCACCGCATAGCAAGCCTAAGCGTCAAATCAACCCGTTACACACTAAAAGAGCTAAAAAAGGAGGAGAAATTTGAAGTAGGGCAGTTTGAGCGTGCGGCTAAATTTATCGTGCTAACAAATGACGAAATGGTCGATAACGCAAGCATAAAAGCGCTTGAAAATTTACGTGAAATTTTAGCCTCAACCACAAAAAGCCTTGATATCGTTAAATACTGCTTGCCAGAATGCTATAAGACAGAGCTTACATGGAGCATAAACGCTAGAAGCTTGCAAAATTTCATCTCTCTTAGAAGCTCAAAGTCAGCCCTTTGGGAGATAAGAAATTTAGCAAATGCTATCTACGACGCCTTGCCAAATGAGCATAAATTTATCTTTGAGAAGTGCTTGCCAGAGGATGAGGGCTAAAATTAAAAGTAGTTAAATAAAGAGAAAGAACTAAAATTTTATGCTTGGTAAATTCTCTTTGTAGATCAAAAGTATAGTTATAGTCTCTTTTTCTTTATCGATATAAAATGGAACAACATAACCATGAAATATCAAGTCTCTAACATCATCATCGTTTATATCTAAATTTTTACGAAAACGATACGGCATATATTTTATCTCTTCGATCTTTGTTATCAGATCATTGTAAAAAAGTACCGCCTTCTCAACACTATCTTTAGCTATAAATTTAGTGATCTTATCAGTAGCTTGCTCAAATTCCTTAGAAAATTTTACTCTCATCTGCACCAAGTCCTATGAGCAACTCTCTTTTATGACTTTTAAATTCATCTTCTTCAACACATTCAAGCTCACTATTTTTAGCCTTAAAAGCTACATCTTTTAGATATTTTGCATCCTCTTTACAAAGTCTGTATCCATCATTTTCCATCTTAAACTGAGGATCGATCTTTTTTATAGCTTCGTAGGCATCTTGTAAAATTTGGGCTATCTGAGGCGTTATATCACCTTTAAAAATTGTAGTTGTCATCTTATATCCTTTAAATTTACTTTTTCAAAACGTAAAGAAGTTCGTCTACGTGGATGTTTCTAGCTTTTAAATTTCTGCTGCCGCGGTAGGCATTATACTTTTGGCGCAGTAGATGAACTTTGCCCATTTTATTTAGGTTTTTATCAAATTCATCTTGGTTGATAAAGCCCTCTGAGTTAAATGAGATGAGCACAAATTTCGCCTTTAAATTTGCTATCAGCTCGAAAAATGCCTCGCTTGCTGATGATTTTTTATTAAAAACTGATCTGTTCCAGTCCTTTGCGATGCCTGAGACTTTTGAAATTTTACTTGGCTCTTCATAGCTTGCGATGAGATTTAGCATGAAGTAGTTTGAGCCGTATGGATGCTGGTTATAAGGTGGGTCAAGATAGACTAGATCGAGCTTATCAAGCTCTTTTGCTAGCAAATTTGCGTCCTTTTGATAGACCTCAAATGGCACGCTGAAATTTGAAAAAATTGGCTTAGTCAAATTTATATCAGAAGTGATCCTTGAGATGGCATTTTGCCCCCTGCCACCAAACTGACCGATGCCCTCTTTATTTTTATGAAAACCTTTAAAAATTCCACTCGTATTTGCATGCACACTTGCGTTATAAAGTAGTGGAGCTATGAAAAATTTTCTCATTTCAGCTGGCAATATCTCATCTATGAGCCTTCTTGCGGTGTCAATGAATATGGCATTTTTTCTTGTGTAAAAGACCCGCTCGCCAAAAGCGATATTTTCGTCATCTTGTGGGGCATAAAGCTTTGTTATAAAGCCCTCATAAAGGTTTTCTTTTATCTCTTTTTCAAGCTTTTTTTGCCAGAAATTTATCTCATCTCTTAGTTCACTTGTGGCGTTTTGCAAATAACATGAGTTTGTGATGAAGCTGTAAAGCTCCAAGTCGTTGGCGACTAGAAATTCGCTATTTTGTTTTAAAAACCTAGCCACCACGCCGCTTCCACTAAAGAGGTCACAGCAGCTAAGCTTCTCTTTTTTAAGCTCGTCTTTTGCGTATTTTACGCCTCGCTCGATAAAGCCTAAAAGAGAGCGTTTGTTACCAAGATAGGTTAAAATTTGCTCTTTTAGATAGGCTTGATTTTCTTGTTTTACTGGCTTCAAATCAGTGCTTTTTTAGTCCCATAGCATCAACGTCAAGCTTGATCTCTTCGTTGTTTATGATGACTAGACCGTGATCCAGAATTTTCTTTGCTATGGCGTGTGCCTCTTCAAGTGAGTGCATCTTGTAGGTGCCGCATTGAAATTTATTTAGCTCTGGAATTTGATCTTGAGTTTTGACCTCTAAGATATCCTTCATCGAAGCAAGCCATGCCTTTTTTACAGCTTCTTCGCTAGGTGTGCCGATCACGCTCATATAAAAGCCAGTCCTACAGCCCATCGGTGAGATGTCTATGATCTCCACGCCGTTGCCATTTAAATGGTTTCTCATAAAACCAGCAAATAGGTGCTCTAAAGTGTGAGTGCCTTTTTCTGGCAAAATTTCCTCATTTGGCTTGCAAAATCTCAAGTCAAAAACGCTGATATCATCGCCCTTTGGGGTCTTCATACTCTTTGCTAGTCTAACTCCTGGGGCTTTCATCTTCACATGATCTACGCAAAAACTATCAAGTAGTGGCATATATTCTCCTTTAAATTTTTGGTAATTTTAGCGTAAAAAAGATTTAAAATTTAAAGGCCCACGTAAATTTACATGAGCCTAGTAGTATTTTGGGGTATTAAAATTTATTTTTTCTAACGTCTGTTAGTATGACCTTTGCCATGCTGTCTATCTCGCTAGTTACGTCATTTGTGTTACTAACAACGCTTCTATTTTCTTTTGTGACGTTATCTATTTGAGCGACACTTCTATTTATCATATTTATGCCCTCAGCCTGCTCTTTTATGCTCTCACTCATCTCATTTATTGATTGAGCCAATACATTTGTATTTGCTTCGATCTCGCCAAGGCTCTTTTGAGTGCGCTCAGCTAGTTTTCTAACCTCATCGGCCACAACCGCAAAGCCACGTCCGTGTTCTCCTGCACGAGCTGCTTCTATGGCGGCATTTAGGGCTAGTAAATTTGTCTGATCAGCGATGTCACGGATGATGACGATGATATTTTTGATCTCTTCACTTTGTCTTATGACGTCTCCTGTCTTTTGCGAGATAGCATTCATCGAGCTACTCATCTGTTCAACCGCAGCCGCGCTCTCTTGGATAGAGTCAGCTTGTTTGCTCGCACCCTCAGTTAAATTTCTCATAGACTCAGCAAGCATAGTTGCCTTTTCTTCTAAAATTTGAGCTTGATTTAGGTTGCTATTTAGCATAGCGCTTATAGCATCACCTGCATTATTTATGCCAACTATCATGGCCTTTAGATCAGCCTCTATGTCATCTCTTAGCTCGATCTTAGCGGTGTAATCGTTATTTGAGTAGGCTTTTAGGATATTTATGACGCTGCCTAAATTTTGACTGATAGAGCTAAAGAAAGTGTTTAGTAAATCTTTTAGCTTGATGAGTGATGGGTTGTTTGGATTCTCACTTAGTTTGACGCCTAAATTTCCTCTTATCATATTATTTGCAGCTACATTTAGCTCTTCAAGCATGGTGTTATCTTTTTTGATGCCAGCTATGACTTTGTCGATATTTTTGTTTATCTCTTCGCTCATCACGCCAAATTCATCAGTCGTGTGGATGTCTAGCTTGCTTGGAGCGGTGCTGCTCTCATAAGTGATAAATTTAAACGTATCAGAAAGCTTCTCTTGGATAACGCTGATAGGCTTAAGCGAGCGTTTTAGTAGCACGAAAACAATGGCTGAGAGTATGACTATAAAGAGCACTGCAAGTATTAGTTGTGCTTTTAAAATAGGCATAGTGTGGTTTGAAAAGGTATCCGCACCTATGGCAACGGTTGCAAGCCAGCCATCATCGTTGATAGGTAAAATTTTAGCCGTTACATCTTGGTTTTTAGAGTTTTTATATGAGATCAGACCATTTTCATCAAATTCTTTATTGGCATATTTTTCTGAGACAACCTTTGTAGCTGGCAAGATAGTGCCAACTTCTGAAGCTACGTCAGAAAAGAGCATAGTGCCATCTTTTCTCATCACATAAGCATATCCGCCATCGCCAGTGTTGCCTATTTCGATGATCTTGTCGCTAACTTTCTTTACATCTACGTCTATACCAGCAACGCCAACAAATTTACCATTTTTAGTGACTGGAGCTGTGAAAGTTACAACAAGATCATTTGTAGAAGTGATCCTTGGCTCGGTATAAATTTCTTTATTTTTCTCTTTTGTGCTCTTATACCAGCCTCTAGTTCTTGGGTCGTAGTTATCAGCTACGGTTGTTCTTTTACCATCTGACTGAAAGAAGTGTCCGTCCTCATCGCCGTAATAGACATATTTCACCGCAGAGTTTGCGACCTTTTTTTCTAATAAGACAAAATTCATTATCTCATCGCCACTTTGAGTGCCTTCAACTGCTGATGAAATTTTCTTGACGTACTCTAAATTTTCATCAAAAAAAGTGTTTGCAACACTTTTTATATCTTTGAGGACCTGATCCTCTTTGCCACTGACAAGCTCAACGATCTTGTCCTTTGAAGTAAAATAACTAACCGCCGAGATAGCGCAAAACGAGATGATGAGTAAGATCATCAAGGCGAGTGCTATCTTATTTGTGATAGAACGAAACACCTCTGCTCCTTTAAATTTTGTTTGAAATTTATTTGTAAAACAAAATCGGAGCAAAAGTATAAATGTTTATAGTGTTCTCATAAATTCGGTGCTATAAATTCCTTCGATGCGTCTTTTCATATCATCATGCCAGCCATTTGTAAGAGTAGTGAGGGCGTTAAATTTCTCTAGTAAATTTAAATTTTCACTTGGCGCGTAAAATAGCCTATTTATCTCTAAAATGCTCATATGAACTGGGTCACTTTCTACAACCTCTATCATGTCACCTGCTTTGCATGAGCCTGGCGTAAGAACGCGGTAGTACCAGCCAGTAAGGCCTGTTTCAAAGATGTGAGTAGCCATATTTTCGTTGCCCCATCTTTTTGAGAGCTTAAAGCATGGCTTTCTAGGCTGCGAGACTTGAAGCACAAGCGAGCCCACCTTGTGGATATCGCCCACGCAGACGCAGCTCTCATCAAGCCCATCAACGCATAAATTTTCCCCCATCGCCCCATAAGCCATGTTTTTTAATCCTAAAAATTTCTCCCACTCGGCGTAGTTTGCAAATGAATTTGCAAATACAGCTTTCTCAGGGCCGCCATGGTGCTTCGTATCAGCGACGCTATCGCCCTCAAAGCCAAGCTCATTTGCGAAAATTTCGCCATTTTGAGCTACTTTAAAAATAGCTGAGCTCCAAGGTAAATTTAGCTTATCAGTTGCATTTTGCGAGCCGTAGTTTTTCACATCTCCAATTAGTAAAGCTTTTAGTGTTGCCATATTTTTCCTATCAAATTTAGTTTATTCTTAAATTATTCGCGTGAGTTAGTGCGATCGCGATAGCATCGGTGATATCAAGCGGTTTTATCTCTTTATTTATACCTAAAATTTTCTTCACCATAAATGCCACCTGCTCTTTGTCAGCCTTTGCCTTGCCAGTGACTGTTTTTTTCACTTGAAGCGGCGTATATTCGGCAAAATCCCCATGAAGCTGCAAAATTTTAAGACTAAGTGCCCCGCGAAACTGAGCGAGCTTTAAGACAGTTTTTGGGTTGTAGGCAAAAAAGATGTCTTCTATCGCGACCTCGTCAAATTTATGGTTTTTAAAGATGAGATCAAGCCCCTCGCAAAGCTCTGTTATTTGGTATTGAAGCGTGTTTGGCTTTATCTTTATAAGCCCAGCTTCAAGAAGTATGGTTTTAAATTTGCTCTTTTCAAGTATCGCGTAACCGCAATTTTTCGTGCCTGGATCGATTCCTAAAATTTTCATCACAATCTTTTCAATACTTTTTCACGACTTTTTCACGCCGTGAAAAAGTTTGTCGGAGTTTAACAAAGGTTTTATTAAATTTAAGATAAAATCGCTAATAAAATTAATTACTTCAAAAGGGTTTAAAT